>CAZNTE010000021.1:0-41905 GCA_964575895.1 uncultured Tissierellaceae bacterium
ACAAGACTATGAATCAGGAATCTCCCACTTCTATAAGTGGCGAGAGTGTTCAAAATTGTTACCTTAATTATACGCTTTATTTAAGTAAAATAAAAGAGAGAAAGCAAAGTTTAGATTTTACCTTCTCTCAAATCTTTAAAGAATTCTTTTAACAAGGATGCACACTCCTTCTCTAATACACCATAAGTTACTTCAACTCTGTGATTAAACTTTGGACTGTCCACAATGTTGTCTATTGATCCACAACAACCAAACCTTTTATCCATAGCCCCGATTACTAATCTTGGTATTCTTGAATTAACTATTGCACCAGCACACATGGCACAGGGTTCCAGTGTAACATATAGTGTGCAATCAATTAGTCTCCATCCACCAAGTTTCCTACTAGCCTCTTTTATAGCCATTATTTCTGCATGTGCTGTGGGATCTTTAAGGGTCTCTCTTTGATTATATCCTCTTCCTATAATTTCCCCTTTATAAACCACAACAGCACCTACTGGAACTTCGTAAGTGCTTGTTTTTGCTATTCGTATAGCTTCTTTCATATATATTTTATCCATCTTAATCACCTATTGGTGCACCCGAGAGGAATTGAACCCCTGCACATGCCTTAGGAGGGCACCGCTCTATCCGACTGAGCTACGGGTGCAAGTCACAAAACTATTTTACAATTATTTTCGTCCCTTGTCAATTTTTAAGGAGTTAAATATTTAACCGAGCTGTTATAAAACAGCTCGGTTAAAACTAAGCTATTGCTTTCTTTTTAATTCTCAACTTCTGTAAGAAGTAAGTTCCACCTAGTACAACTAGACCAAATGCATCTGTTGCCAAACCTGGATATAATAACAGTCCTGCTGCTACACCCAATGCAACTCTCTCAATTATAGTAGTTTTTGTTATTAAGTAATTCTCCACTGAACTGGCTAGACATATTATCCCTATCATGGCCGAAACCATTACAGGTAGTGCCTTTATAAATGGCATAAATACAACAGTTGTTCCAACTATCTCCTCAACCATTATTAATTCAGGATTAAGTACAAATATATATGGAACTATAAAGGCGGCCAAGGCTATTTTTACTGCCTGAAATCCTGTCTTCATAGAATTTGCTCCTGCTATACCTGCTCCTGCGTAAGCTGCCAATGCCACTGGAGGTGTTATGTCCGCTACAACTCCAAAGTAAAGTATAAATAAATGAGCTGCCATTAGATTAACATCTAATCTGATCAATGCTGGAACTGCCATAGTTGCTAAAACTATATATTTAGCAGTGGTAGGTAATCCCATACCAAGAATGATTGATGCTATCATTGTAAAGAATAATGTTAGTAAAAGGTTACCTTGAGCAACTGTTACTATTATCTCTGCAATTCTTAATCCTAACCCAGTAAGAGTTACAACTCCTACTATCATACCTGCACAAGCACATGCACAAGCTACTCCAACGGATCCTTTAGCACCAGATTCCATTGCTCCTAGGAAATCTTTAAAGGTAAATGATTTATCTCTTCTTATTAATGTAGCTACTATTGCAACGACTAAACTTATAACTATAGCTTTAAATGCTGCTAAAGTTGGTGTATCTCCTCCAACTAGAAAGTATACAATACTTACAAGAGGTATTAGTAAGAATCCTCTAGATATCATAAGTTTACTTACTTTAGGCAATTGTTCTCTTGGTAGTCCTTTAAGTCCTAGTTTTGAGGCTTCAAGATGAACCATTGTTCCAACTGCAAAGTAGTATAATATAGCAGGTATTGCAGCTGCTATAACTATCTGTAGATAAGAAATCCCTGTGAATTCAGCCATAATAAAGGCCGCCGCACCCATTACTGGAGGCATAATCTGTCCACCAGTTGAAGCTGCTGCTTCAACCGCTCCTGCAAAATATGGTTTATAGCCTGTCTTTTTCATTAATGGAATTGTAAAAGCTCCTGTGGTTACAGTATTTGCAACTGAACTACCAGATATTGAACCCATGAATCCACTGGCAACAACTGCTGTCATTGCAGGACCACTCTTTAAGTGTCCAGTTAATCCAAATGCTAAGTCAATAAAAAATTTACCAACTCCAGTTTTATCAAGAAAAGCACCAAATAGTATGAATAGGAAAACAAAGGTTGCAGATACACCAGTAGGTATACCCATAATACCTTCCAATCCCATGTACATATGAGATACTATCCTAGTTAATGAGAATCCTCTATGTGCTAAAATTCCAGGCATATATGGTCCAAAATATGCATAGCCTAGAAATATCATGGCAACAATTGGTAATTCTGGTCCAACTACTCTTCTAGTTACTTCAAGGGTTAATAGTATAGCTGTTACACCGAATATTAAATCCAGCGTTGTTGCGTTTCCTCCCTTTAATGCCATCTGCTCTGGAAACAGGAATATGTAGCCAAATACCGTTAAAGCTGCCAACATCAGTATATAGTCTAGTATTGAATTCTTTTCTCTACTTGATTTTTTATTAGCTGGATACAAGAATAAACCTATAATAAATGCAAATATTAGATGTAGTGATCTTTGTTTATATGATAAAAGAGTTCCAAAACCTGCTGTAAAAAGGTGGAAGGAGGACATAGCTATGGCAAGAACTGTTACAACCATTGCCATTTTACCTTTAATTTTTCTCAACCTAGAAGTTTCCTTGTCAAACTCTTCCATTAGAGAATCAATATCCAAAGCTTCTTTTTCCAATAAAGATTTTTCATCTGTCATTTTAAACCCTCCCTTACTAAATAAGATATTATACTTATATTTTCTGCTTGAAATTTTACCCCTTCTGTTGGTTTACTGAATTCAAGAAAAGGATAAATCTTTTTATTTATAATTAATTCATGATTTGCTCGTACTGCTCCAGTACGATAAATCAAATTTGTCATTTTAAGGTCAATATTAAATAATCTAAATCCATCATCCACAACTTCAAAATCATAAGGCGATGTGGCTGGTAGACCAGCTCCAAATGACTGAAAAATAGTTTCTTCCAAAATAATTTCCCCAGACTCCATGGAATAAGTCTCCCACACTGGAGTTCTTTCAACAGAATGTATGTATTTTATTGAAAATCTATTATCACTTCCAATTCTCCATGCTTTTAAATATTCTCCAGTTATCATATCAGAAGCTAATAGTACTTTAATAGGAATAACTGAAATAACTAGTATAATTGCAATTAATAAAATTAGAAACTTAAATAATAAGCTAAAGGTACTGATACCATCAGTACCTTTAGCAGTTTCAACACTCTTTCTATTACTTAATGCCTTTTTCATCATAGTACTTTTGAGCGCCTGCATGTAAATCAATTGGCATACCAGCTAGTGCAGTTTCAAGCTTAATGTCGTTTCCTCTTGCGTGAGTATCAATTATAACTTGTCTTTGTTCAAATATACTCTTAGTCATATTATAAACTAGATCTTCACTTAGGTCTTCTGGTACTATTAACATGGCCATAACTGCTGCTGATGTTACATCTGCAGACATTCCCTTGTAAGTATCCCCAGGGATTGAAACTTCTGTATAGAATGGATATTTTGCTGATAATGAAGCTATCTTACCTGCATCCATTGCTACTACAACGATATCAGCTGTTTGAGTTACTTCAGTAACTGCTGATGTTGGAAGTGCACCTGTTACAAATGCTGCATCAACTTGCTTATTCTTTAATTGATCTGCTGCTTCATTAAATGATAGGTAATCAGCTTTTCCAAGATCTGAGTAGCTCATTCCATACTCTTCTAAAATTTGTCTAGCATTTACTTCAGTACCTGATCCAGGAGCCCCAACTGCTACTTTCTTACCTTTTAGGTCTTCAATAGTAGTTATTCCTGATTCAGCTGTAGCAATAACTTGAATTACTTCTGGATATAGCATAGCCATACCTCTAATGTTTTTAACTTCTGCCTGACCGTCAAATGTTTCAGTTCCAGTCCATGCATAATATGTTACGTCGTTTTGTACAAAAGCTAATTCAGCTTCGCCTTGAGCTACTAGGTTCACGTTTTCCGCTGACGCACCAGTAGATTGAGCATTAGCATTTACTCCTGGGATATTCTCATTAAATATCTTCGCCATAGCTCCACCTAGTGGATAATAAGTACCACCAGTACCACCTGTTGCTATTGATAAAAATACGCTCTCAGCAGGTGTTTCTCCTGGTTCTTCAGTTTTTGGCGTACAACCAGCCAACATAGTAATTGTTAATACTAGTACTAATAACATTGCGAAAATTTTCTTATTCATACTCATCCCCCTTTTATTTTTTGCCTAAACATGTTGTCTGATTGAGAAAATTAAGACAACTTGTATTTATATTATAACTCATATTACTGCGATATTCCACTAAAAAATAAACGGATAATTCGAAAATTTGAAAATAATAACATTTTAAGAGGCAATAGTCAAAAAACTCGAAGCTGAATTCTTCGAGTTTTTTGTGAACTTTATAACTTCTCTATTTTTTCCATTCCACCCATATACTTTCTTAAAACTTCTGGAATAACAACAGAACCATCTTCTTCTTGATAGTTTTCCAGTATAGCGGCAAAAGTACGTCCTACCGCCAATCCTGATCCATTTAATGTATGAAGGTATTCTACTTTCCCATTTTCATTTCTGAATCTTAGATTTGCTCTTCTTGCCTGATAATCCTCAAAATTAGAACAACTTGATATTTCAACATATCTACCATAGCTTGGCATCCAAACCTCAACATCATAAGTTTTAGCAGAAGAGAATCCCAAATCTCCTGTGCTCAACATTACTACTCTGTAAGGAATCTTTAGTTGTCTAAGAATTTCTTCAGCATTATCGGTTAAGGTTTCAAGTTCTTCATATGATTTATCTGGATGAGCAAATTTAACCATTTCAACTTTATCAAATTGATGATTTCTAATTAATCCTCTTGTGTCTCTTCCCGCAGATCCTGCTTCTTGTCTAAAGCAAGGTGTGTATGCAGTAAAATAAATAGGTAGTTCTTCTTCCTTAAGAATTTCATCTCTTAATAAATTAGTAAGTGGAACCTCTGCTGTTGGAACTAGGAAGAAATCCTTGCTGGGTAGATAAAACATATCTTCCTCAAATTTTGGCAATTGTCCAGTTCCAAACATACTATCTCTATTTACCATATAAGGAGTTGCCATTTCCATGTATCCATGTTTTTCAGTGTGCACATCAAGCATAAAATTAATAATAGCTCTTTCTAATCTTGCTCCTTTTCCTCTGAATACACTAAATCTAGCACCCGCTATTTTCGTAGCTCTTTCAAAATCTAATACTCCCAACTCAGTTCCAAGATCCCAGTGAGCCTTGGGTTCAAAATTAAACTCTTTTGGTTCGCCATTCTTTTTAATTTCGATGTTGTCTTCATCACTTTTACCTTCAACTACACTCTCGTGTGGTGTATTTGGTATTTGAAGTAAGAAGTTCTTCAATTGTTCATCAATTTCTTTTACCTTTGAATCTAACTCTTTTACCTTTTCAGAAAGAGACTTCATTTCCTCAAAAATACCAGAGACATCTTTCCCTTCTTTCTTAAGCATTGGAATTTCTTTAGAAACCCTATTCTGCTCAGCCTTCATATCTTCAACTTGAACTAATGTTTTTCTCCTCTCTTCATCAAGTTCTAAAACTTGATCAATAGGAAAATTACCATGTCTTTTCTCCAATGCCTTTAAAACCTCATCTGGATTCATTCTAATTCTTTTAATATCTAGCATAAATTTCCCTCCTTATAAAAATAAAAAACTCTCAATCCCAAATATTAGGGACGAGAGTTAACCCGCGTTGCCACCCTAGTTAGCTGTATTAACAGCTCACTCGAACAATTTAGCTCCAGGTTGGATTCAATAGTTTTGTATATCAGTTTCCACCTAACACTGACTCTCTAAAAAACAAAATTCTATTTACTAATACCCTTCAACACTATATTTAATTAAAATTTATTATAACATACCACATGTTATTGTCAATACTATTTAACCGTGTATGACTCAATACTTATACTTTCTATATCTATTAAGTTTTGTAACATAAGTTTATCTGATATTAGATTGTAAATATTAGTATCTCCAGATGTATAAACCTTAAGTGAGCCTTTATTGTCATTACTCAATTCATTAATGTTATGTAACTCCATCCTTATGGCTTTTGCCTGTTGAAAACCTGGATTAATATAATTTAAGGTTGGATCTATTTCCATAAATACATCTTCAACTATAGGGTAATGAGTACATGCAAGCACCACATTATAGATATTGCCTTTACTATTAATGCTATCAATGTGCCCCCTTATTGTTTTGTAGATTTCAGGAGAATAGAATTGCCCATTATCTACTAGCGCTGCTAAATTTGGACTACTCTCTGCGTAAATTTCATATTTACTATTTCTATCTAGTAATAGTTTTTCATAAGCTTTAGTCTTAATGGTAAACTCAGTTCCCATAATTAATACCCTATTTATCCCCATCTTCTCAATATGATCAACGGTTGGTGTTATTATGTCTATTATTGGAAATTTAAACTTGCCCTTAAATCTATTTACCATAGTTGAAATTGTATTACAAGCTATGGCAACTAATTTTACATCCTTGCTTTCAAAGAAGCTTAGCATTGCCATAGTGAGTTCATATATTTCATCCTCAGACCTATTGCCATAAGGTACATTCTTGTTATCTCCAAAATATATAATCTCTTCATTAGGCAAAACTTTTTCCATAAACTTAACCACAGTTAACCCGCCTATGCCTGAATCTAAAACCCCTATTGGTCTTCCCATACTATTCCCCCTATAATGTCATGTCTCCTCTTTTGATATAACCCTTTCTTCTCATCCACTGCGAAACTGATAATGAAATAACTCCTGGAAATACAAAATGCATCATGATTATTAATAAGATTACATAAACACTGGTACCCATTGTATCTATCATTGCAAACTGACCAACTAAACCACTTGTTCCCATTCCAGCACCTAGGGCATTACTTTCCATTTGTAAGACAAAGGTAGATATAGGCCCAAGTATTGCAGAGGCAACTATTGCAGGAATCCAAATCAGGGGGTTTCTTACAATATTCTTGATTTGTAACATAGAAGTACCTAATCCTTGAGCTATTAAACCACCCATTTTATTTTCCGGATATGACGCTACAGCAAATCCTATCATATTAGCTGCACAACCCACGGTTGCAGCTCCTGCAGCAAGGCCAGTCAGATTAAGAGAAATTGCTAATGCAGCTGAACTAATAGGAAGGGTCAAAACTATGCCCATCACTACAGAAACAATTATTCCCATGGGTATAGGATGTAATTCTGTAGCTGTATTAATAAGACTTCCAACAGCAGTCATAAAAGCAGCTATATATGGACTTATATAGTTACCCACAAATCCACCAACCAATATGGTAATAAATGGAACTAAAATGATATCAAACTTAGTTTTTCCACTTACAAGTTTTGATACTTCTGCACCTGCTAATGCTGCAACAAAAGCTCCTACCGGTTCACCTACTTGAATAATTGAAACACCATCTCTGAATACAACACTTCCAGCCCCTATTGCACCAGAAACCGCAGCAGCAAAAATACCCAATGGCGATGCTCCAACACTATACGCAACTCCAACGCCTATGGCAGGTCCCATCATTCTTTGTGCAACATTACCAAATGTTACTAATGTAGGTATGTCGGCATAGGTTCCAATTTGACGAATTATCAAACCTATCAGTAGGGATGAAAATAGACCTAGTGCCATACCGTTTAATACTTTTACAACATAATCTTGAATACCTGTTGCTCTTTTTGACATTTGCTGACCCCTTTCAAAATTATTATTCCCATCTTAAGTCTTTTCCATAGAATTTAAGTGGGATAAATTTGTCAAGAATTCTTGAGAATACTCTATCTGTATATATTTCAGATATCTCATTGGGAGTTAAATTAGTAGAAATAATTGTCTTTTTGCCTGATAATAATCTTGTGTTTACAATATTAAATATTTCAGCGTTGGTAAAGGTATTGGAAACTTCCGTTCCTAAATCATCAATTACCAAAAGATCACAGTCAAATAATAGACTATAATCATATTCAGTAATATCACTTATATCTTTTCTAAATCTTCTTTTTTCCAATATATCGAGAATAGTAAAAGCTGTTTGATAAATTACAATTTTGTTTTTATCTAAGAGAGCTTTGGCCAAACAATTACATAAAAATGTCTTACCTAAACCTGTAGTTCCATAAAACAATAGGTTTTCACCATTTTTCTCATCAAAATTAGCAATGAAACCTTCAGCATATCCAACAATATCTAGCATATTTTCCCTTGGAGTTAGTTTTTCTCCTTCAAACTTATCATCGCTAAATACTTCTATGTTAAATGTTTTAAAGTTTTCCTTATCCAGTACACTGTCCAAATTAGACATTTTATAGGCTCTGTTAATAAGCATCTGTTTCATGCATGAGCATCTTTGACCATCATCAAGATATCCAGTATCCTTGCAAGATAAACAATCATAGGTTATATCTAAATAATCAGCAGAGATATTGCCTTCTGTAAGTACAAATGCTTTTTCCATTTTTAAAGCCTCTATTGTCTCTTTAGCCTTTAGAGTAATTTCCTTCCCCTTATCAGGACTAAAAAGAACTTCTTTAGCCATTTTAATTCCAACTTTCTTAATTTCATCATCAATCTCTTCAACTTTTGGAAGCTTCTTGTACACTTCCTTCTGACGTCTTAAAAGATCTCTAAGGTTTTTATCTCTTTTGGTCTCGTAAACTCTTTGAATATCAGAAATTATATCCTTATTCATCAGTATCACCATTTACCTTCCTCTTGTGAGCTTCTCGTTTCTTCCTAGCAATATCTTCTAATTGATCTGGTGTGTATTTAGACGTTCTCTGCTCAAAATTATGGAATCTAGTTTTGTAGCCAACATTCTTTTTCTTACCATAGTAAGCATTTTTCTCTGGCTTTTTATCTTCAATTTTATCAAGTTTTTCAATGTCATCGACTTCTTTTATTCCCTTTTTATACCAATTATTTATAACTCCATCAATATATTTTATCGTTGGATATTGGACATTACTGGCTGCTTCACAAGCTTTTAGCACCAACTCCATACTATAATCGTATTGATCAAACCATTTGTTGATTAAGGCCATATCACCGTCTGTAACACCTTTATGAGTAAGTCCAATGCTCTTCATTACTCTCTGATACCTATAATACTTCTCATCTGAATGTTTAAATGTCTCCATAACAGCTTCAAGATTTGTCAAGCCCTGATCATACCAGTTCTTAATAATTCCCTCAACATATTTTACGCTTCTTTTCCCTTTTACTTCAACTGAATAATTAAAAGCTCTTTCTATTACATCAGGATTCATATTGTAATCTTCTATCCAAGTTATAATAGTTTCTTTTTCTACATTTGTTGTTTGTCTTCTCATTATATAATCCACTGCATTAAACATTTCATTTATCTCTTTTACTTTATTTGCTTCTATTAAATTTGGTCTAGATTTCTTTTTTTCATTTTTCTCCAAAGGAACCATAATATTATTTCTGATGTAAAGTTGTTTTAAATTTAAAAATGTAACCTTATAATCAACTAAGTCGTCGCCATTCTTCTTTATTATTCCCTTTCTTTCCCAAAAATCCCAAGCTCTCAAAACATCTTCCAGTGGTACATCAAGATTGTTAGCTATGGTCTTATTGGTTACATCAATTTTCAAGTCCTTGTCGTGGGCATATTTATAGCCCAATAAATAGACCTTTACATAGGTTCCATTAGCCATGGGCATATAATCATTTAAGAAAATATTCTCGATGGGAGTATTCCCAAGATCCATATCAGTTGTTTCAAAATCAAAACTCATCTACTCCCCATCTCCTCTCCAAAGTCTTAAAAACCCTTCCTTATCTAATTTCATTTTGTAGATATAATTATATATCTTTTCTCCATCAATTACAAAATAAGATTTAGCATCGACGAAATCTTTGTGGTTCTTATCAATATTCTGTATAGGGAAATAGTCTAGATAGTATCCAATTTTTTTAAAGCCAATTCTTTCGTATACCTTAATTGCTCTTTCATTAAATTCTGCAACTTCTAGATACAAAACCTTCATTCTTAGTCTATTAAAATAATACTCTAAAAAAGCTAATAAACTTTCTGTACCATAACCCTTATCCATGAGATTAGGATCAAAAACAATCCCTAAAAATGATGATTTCCTCATAAAACTTCTTTTTTTAATCCCTAAGTAACCAACTAATTTACCACTTTTATCTTTAACAGAGTAATACTTATTCTTAATAGTGTAAGTCTTAAACCTAAACCATTTCTTTACTTCCTCATCGTTTTCGAAAGGAAAATTATAGTCCTCAAAAAGAGCATTGCTATGTAATCCCCAAGCTCTCATTTCATAGGCATCTTCAATTTTTAAGGGTGATATAATAAGTCTTTTGCTTTCTATAATCATAACTCTCATCCTTTAATAATTGTCTACAAAGGTAATTTTACACTATTTATAAGGCTTTTCAAAGGTGCAAATTAATTAAAAGATACTTATCAGTACAATTAAAAAAAATTAAGGAATTATCCTTAATTTTCTTCAGTATCTAAGTACTTTTCCTTATTTAAGAACTTAGTAAACTCGTGTTTAAATACTAGTTCTATTGAACCTGTTGGTCCATTTCTATGCTTGGCAATTATGACCTCACCTATGTTCTTTTTCTCTGATTCCTTGTCGTAGTATTCATCTCTATAAAGGAATAAGACTACATCAGCATCCTGTTCAATAGCACCTGATTCCCTAAGGTCGGATAGAATAGGTCTATGATCTGATCTTAATTCTGGAGCTCTTGATAACTGAGACAGAGCTAGGACTGGGCATTCCATTTCCTTTGCAATTGCCTTTAGTCCCCTGGAAATAGCAGAAATTTCCTGTTGCCTACTTTCAACTTTTCCATCTGCCTGCATAAGTTGTAAATAGTCCACCACAATTAAGTCAAGTCCTTTTTCAACCTTTAATCTCCTACATTTTGCTTTCATCTCCATCAATGATATCCCTGCAGTATCATCTATGTAGATATCCATCTTGGATAAGGGTCCCATTGCATTTACTACTCTAAGCCACTCATCATCCACCATATTACCACTAATTATTTTTTGTAAGTCTACATGAGCAGTTGCACTTATTATCCTTTGAACCAATTGTTCTTTACTCATCTCCAAAGAGAATAACCCAATTTTACCTCCACCTCTAAGAGAGGCATTTGTAGCTATATTTACACCAAGAGCTGTCTTTCCCATAGATGGTCTCGCAGCTAATAAAACCAAATCAGATTTTTGTAAGCCAGATAGTTTATAATCTAAATCTGAAAAACCGGTTGTAAGACCAGTAAGTTGTCCCTTGTTAGCTGCCCGTTCTTCAATTTGTGCAAAACTTGATAGTAATACTTCACTTATTGGAAAAAATCCCTTTTTATGAGCGCCTTGAGTAATGTCAAAAATGTTCTTCTCTGCTTTATCTATAATAAAATTAACATCTTCGCTATTATCATATGCTAAACCCATCACTTCGTTACTTGTACTAATTAACCTTCTTAAAATCGACTTCTCTTGGACTATCTCACAGTAATACTTAGTATTTGCAGTAGTTGCAATACTACTTGATAAATTTGCAAGATAAGTAAGGCCACCAATACTTTCCAGTGTACCCCTTCTTTTTAATTCTTCCGACAATGTTATTAAATCAATAGGCTCATTTCTGTTGTTTAGAACAAGCATGGCCTCATAAACCTCTTTATTTGCATCCTTGTAAAAATCATCTGGTCTTATAATCTCAATTGCTGTGTTAATTGCCTCTTTATCAAGAAGCATTGCGCCTAAAACTGATTGTTCAGCTTCCACACTATGGGGAGGAATTCTTCCAATACCTGTATCCAAAATATCACCTCTTTATTCTGTAATTACATCAACCTTAAGACTAGCACTGACTTCTGGGTATACCTTAACTTCAACTTGAGTTATTCCAGTGTTTTTAATATTATCCTTTAATTCTATTTTCCTCTTATCTACATCAATACTATGTTGATCCTTTAGGCCATTGGCAATATCTTGACTAGTTATGGATCCAAACAATCTACCACCGCTACCGCCTTTTGCCTTTATAGTAACTGTTAGTTTTTCAATTTTTTCTTTTAATTTGTTTGCCTCATCTAGTTCCTGCTTTTTTTTAGCTGCCTCTTCCTTCTTTGCTGCCTCCCATTTCTTTAAATTTTCAGGAGTAGCTTCTATTGCAATATTTCTTGGGATTAAATAATTTCTAGCATAACCGTCTTTAGAATTTACAAGATCTCCTTCTTTTCCCATTCCTTTTACTTCTTTAAGTAAAATTACCTTCATATCTTTTCACCTTCCTTAATATATTTCTCTATGATATTAATCAATAACTTCTCGGCTTCTTCCATGGATAATTTCTCAACCTGTGCTCCTGCACTTGTCAAGTGCCCTCCACCCCCAAGTTTCTCCAGGATTAGTTGAACACTTATATTTCCTAAGGATCTTCCTGATATATGAATCTTATCTTCCAACTGGCTCAAAACAAAGGATGCATCCACATCATTGATGTTTAATAATTCATTGGCAGCTTGAGCAGCTATTAAGATTGAATCCTCCATATTGCTTTCAAGTCTTCCTATGGCAATTCTATTTAGTATTATTTTTGCATTTCTTACCACATTTGCCTTGCTAATAAATGTTGTAAAATCATCCCTAAACAACTGCTTGACTACAGTTGTGTCAGCTCCAGCTCTTTTCAGAATGGATGCTGCCTCAAAAGTTCTTACGCCTGTTTGGAAACTAAAGTTTTTAGTATCCACTGTTATACCCGATAGCAGTGCTTCCGCTTCAAATTTAGTTAAATTAATCTCTTCTGACATGTAGGTTAAAACCTCAGTAACTAATTCAGATGTTGAAGAAGCATATGGCTCTAAGTATATCAATACTGGATCCTTTATAAATTCTGCTCCTCTTCTATGATGATCAATTATTACCACTTTTGATATGATATCCAAAAGTTCAGGCGCTTCTGTAAGACCTGGTTTATGGTTATCAACTACTATTAATAATGATTTTTCATCAGCAATTTCCAAGGCTTGATTTGTACTTAATATTCTATCATTTATTTCAGGACTTTCTTTTCTAAGTTTGTCCATAAGGTTTTTTATTGATGGGTTCTCATCATTAATAATTAAATATCCTTCTTTTTCCCTATTAAATATGGCTCTCATAATCCCAACACCCGACCCTATTGAGTCCATATCAGGATTCTTATGCCCCATAACAAATATCTTGTCGCTTTGATCAATCAATTGCCTTAAGGCATCTCCAATAACTCTCGCCTTTACTTTATTTCTCTTTTCAAGGGCTTTTGATTTTCCTCCATAGAAATCAAAGGAGTTTCCAATATTTACAACAGCTTGATCTCCTCCTCTTCCCAATGCTATGTCTATTGCAGCTAGGGCATTTTTATATGATTCTTGAAGGGTTTCCCCAGCTTGACATATTCCAATACTCAATGTAATTGGGATGGTATTTCCCATCCTTAACTCTTTTATTTGGTCGAGAAGATCAAATCTTCTACCTTTAATTTTTTCCAGACCATCCTGGTCCATAAGAATTAAGTACTTATCATTTTCATATTTTCTAACTATCCCATTAATATCCATAAAGTAAGAATTGATCTGCTTATCAATCTCTGCTAATACAATAGGTCTGTGAATATCTGGTGTAGTGTTCTTTACATCATCATAATTATCAACATCAACCATAGCAACTATGGTTTTCTCATTATAATGCTTTTGCTTTAATTTTATATAGTCAGTATCATTAACCCAATAAAGAATTGTTAAATCTCCCTTATTATTATTCCTTCTTCCTTCTAAGTAGTTGGGATATACCTTGTAATTATCATCCAAATAGTCAATCTCCAATGGATCGTTTTCCTTTTTCTTTCCTAGTTCCGTCAGATTAAAGCTTGGAACTAACTCGCTTATTGATCTATTTATGATTTCTTCTTCCTTAATGAGATTCAAAAAAGGAGTATTATACCATGTCACTTTACCCATATCATCAATGAAAACCATTGGAAATGGCATATTAAATATTGCATGCTTTGCAGCTGAATCAAAATCCTGAGCTAATCCTTCAATGTACCGCTTTAGATCATTTTCCCTATTTTTAATGTTTGAATAGTCATAATATATCAAATAGGCAAGTACTAATCCCATTAGGAATGCAATTATTGGTTGATAGAATGCCAAAATCAATACCATAACTGCTATTACTATTAAATATAGCTTTGTATCAGACCACTTAAAAATTCTATCCTTCATCTTGCACCCCCTATTGAGATTTTCTTCTTCTTATTTTTCTAAAATCAAGTATCATATCAATACCACCAAGAAGTGATACGAATGTTAGAACTGGAGCCATAATAATGGTAACTACAATTAGTACTCCTCTAATTATCTTATTGAATTTTATTTTTAACAAAAAGTAATCAATTACTGCTATTCCTTGTAGAATAAAGGCAAGTCCAATTAATACTATCAAATTTAATAAAATTGTATCAAAATACCTACCATCAAATTGCTTCCCTATGTAGATACCAACAAACATTACCATCATACCCAAGGCAAAATTATTTGGAACACTGAATTTATGAAGTCTAGGCATAGGTAATATACCAATACCCATTAGTCTTAAGATTACCCCAGTGATCAAATAATTTAAATAGCTAACTCCAAAGGCAATAATCATGATAATAGATGGAAGTATAAGAAGCATGTACTTATATGCATCTTCTAGCATCTCCTTCCACCTTGCAATTTCAAGGTTGCTCAATCCTGTTGATTCAAGCATTTCCAATTGCAAGAATAGAGTTTCCTTGAAAGTTTCTTCCAACTGTTTGATCATACTAATCCCTGAGAAGTTTCCAATTGCTCCAAATATAAAGATTACACTTATAAAGAACAATAAACTCCCCGTTAATAATATTTCCAGTGGCCTTCTTCTTTTTTTAATACTGTATATCATTCCCAATGATACCGGAGCAAATGCTAATATAAAGATAATACCACTTATAATATCTACGCCAACAGCTATTAAACCTCCAGTTATTAGAAGTAGGATCCCCGACGGTAATAGGCCATGTTTAGTTCCATACACTATAAAGGCCAAAGGATACAGGATTAAAATAAATGGAAAAATATAAATTCCTACTAAAGATACTATTACTACTGATGCCATTACTCCTATCCCCTCAACTAGTGGAGATATCCATTTGTTTTCTTTATCCAAAAAATTCACCCCATGCTCTATATCTTACTTGTATTGTATTATATTATACTATAGTCAACAAAAAATGTCAGTGATGACTATTCTTTTAATTTACTAAATAAAAAAGAGAGGTTTCCCTCTCTTACTCTGCGCTATATGGCAATAATGCAACTTGTCTTGCTCTTTTAACAGCAATTGTAAGTTGTCTTTGATGCTTTGAGCAGTTTCCTGAAATTCTTCTTGGTAGAATCTTGCCTCTTTCAGTAATATATTTCTTCAATTTGCTCACTTCTTTATAGTCAATGTGTGTAGATTTATCTGCACAAAAGCTACATACTTTTTTTCTAGGTTTAAACCTTCTTTGCATCCTTTTTCCCTCCTTATTTAGAATGGAATGTCATCATTATCAGTAGGATGGAAGCCGTCCATTTCTGGATAGTCAAGGTTATTGTCATTGTAAGATCCTTGTTTGTTTGGAGTGTTATCTCCCCACTCTAGGAACTCTACTGTATTAGCTACTACTTCTGTAATATATCTTCTATTTCCGTCTTTAGCGTCGTAGCTTCTTGATTGAATTCTACCTTGAACTCCAACTAACTTTCCTTTGTTTACAAAGTTAGCAACATTTTCTGCCACCTTACCCCATACAACAATATTTATAAAATCTGCTGTTGGTTGATTCTTTGATTCCATTTCCTGCTTTTTCTCTCTTGAAAGACCTTTGTCTACAGCTAGTGTAAATGTGGATACTGGTGTCCCTGAATTTGGAATATATCTTAATTCAGGATCTCTGGTAAGTCTACCAATTAAAACAACATTATTCAAATTATTCACCATCCCTTAGATTATTCTTCTTCTCTAGTGATCATGTGTCTCATAATGCCGTCAGAAATCTTTGCAACTCTATCGAATTCTTTAACAACTTCTGGATTTGCTTCAAAGTTAGTTAAAACATAATAACCTTCAGCTAAATCATCGATTAGATATGCAAGCTTTCTCATTCCCCATTCATCTACTGTTGTAATACTTCCATCAGCTTCGATGATGCCTTTAAATCTTTCTAGTAGAGAGTTTCTTTTCTCTTCTTCTAAATTTGGGTAAAAGATTACCATTGCTTCATATTTTCTCATTTAATTCACCTCCTTATGGACTATCGGCTCTACCTTTTGATAGAGCAAGGAACACTAAAGTAGTATACCATACTTAAACATGGGCTGCAAGGATTTTAAATACGGTTTTTACACAAATTTTACATAGTTTATGTTATCTTTTTACATTATTATACTATAATAAACTTAAGAAAATATCAATAAAGGATGGTAATTATGAGAAGTCGATTTGATAATGATTTGGAAAAACTTAATAGTGAGTTAATTGAAATGGGAAACTTGATAGAGAGTTCCATAGAAGCAGCAGTAACTGCTCTTAAAACTAAGAATATTCAGTTGGCTATGAGAGTTGTGGAAGGTGATAAGGAAGTTAATGCTATGGAAAGAGAAATTGAGGATCTTTGCCTTAAATTAATTCTTCAACAACAACCAGTGGCAAGGGATCTTCGAATGATCTCCGCGGCCTTAAAGATGATAACTGATATGGAGAGAATTGGGGATCAAGCCTCAGATATATCTGAGATAACCATAAGATTATCTTCTGAAAAGTACCTCAAGGAATTAATTCATATCCCACAAATGGCGGATGCAACAATAAAAATGGTAAGAGATAGTATTGATGCCTTTGTAAGAAGAGATGTTTCCTTAGCTGAAGAGGTTATTAAGTATGATGATATTGTAGATAATTTATTTGATGTCATTAAAACAGAATTGATTGGGTATATTAGAAACAGTACAGACTCCAGTGAGCAGGCAATAGACTTTATAATGATAGCTAAGTATTTTGAGAGAATAGGAGATCATGCTCAAAATATTGCTGAATGGGTTTACTATGCCATAAAAGGAGATCATTACATTCAGGAGTGATAATATGAGTCTAATTTATTGTGTAGAAGATGATGAGAGTATAAGAGAATTAATTCTATATGCTTTAAGGAATGGGAATTTTGAAGTTAAGGGTTTTGAGTCAGGAATTGATTTATTCAAAGAAAAAGCACCAGACTTATTTCTCTTAGATATAATGTTACCTGGTGATGATGGATATGCCCTATTGGAGAAAATAAGGAGAAATCCTGAATTATCAGAAGTACCTGTTATAATGCTAACTTCAAAAACCAGCGAATTTGACAAGGTTAAAGCCCTTGATATGGGTGCTGATGACTATATTGACAAACCTTTTGGAGTTATGGAGTTAATTTCAAGAATTAAGGCAGTTTTAAGAAGAACAGCTCCAAAAGAAAAATCAGACTCCATTTATTCCCACGATATAAACTTAGACCATAATAAACATACAGTTGAAGCAAATGGCGAAAATGTTGTACTAACTCCTAAGGAGTTCGATTTATTATACTATCTCATGATAAACCCAGAAATTGTATTAAGTAGAGATAGAATTATGAATGAAGTTTGGGGATTTGATTTTGAAGGAGAGTCAAGAACAGTTGATGTTCATATTAGAACATTGAGAATGAAGCTTGGCCAATCAGGTGATAGAATCCAAACTGTAAGAGGATTAGGTTACAAATTTGGAGGTTAATTATGGAAAAAAGGATCTACACATATTTAAGTATAATTACTGGAATAACAGTATTAATTACATCCTTTGTTGTAGTATTTTTGTTTCTAGACTACTTTCAAACTGATAGATCTGTATTTCAATTGTATCTAACTGTTTTACCTGCAATGGTAGGAATAATGGTTTTATTCTTAGTTGTTCTTTTTATACTCTCAAGTAAACTTACCTCTCTTATCCTTGCACCAATTAAGAAAGCTGCAGACTCAATTGAAAGTATTTTGTCAGGTGATAATGTTCCATACAGTACTGATTACCCTGAGATTAGACCTTTCATTCAAACAATAGACCGGCAAAAACGACAAATAGATATATCATTAAGTGAGCTAAGAGAAGCTGAAAAAATAAGACGGGAATTTACAGCAAATGTATCCCATGAGTTGAAAACTCCCTTAACTTCCATAAATGGTTTCGCAGAAATGATAGCTTCTGGAGTAACTAAGGAAGAGGAAACAAAGAAATTTGCATCAATTATCCACAAGGAAGGTTCTAGACTACTAGAGTTAATTGATTCAATAATAGCTCTCTCTCAGCTTGAAGATAGTAAAACTGAAAAGATAAATGAGACTATAGAATTACTACCCTTATCTAAAAAGATTATCGAGCAGCTGGAAATAAGAGCAAAAGATATAGGAATATCTCTTTTGTTTAATGTTGAGCCTTCTACAATTAGAGGTAATAGGAGAATGATTGAGGATATGTTATTTAATCTTATGGATAATGCCATCAAGTATAATAAAGAAAACGGTAGTGTTTCTTTATCAATTCTACCTAATGATGATACTGTAAAAATAACTGTTGAAGATACTGGAATTGGAATTCCTGAGGATGACCAGAAGAGAGTTTTTGAAAGATTTTATAGAGTTGACAAGTCCAGATCAAAAAAGGTTGGAGGTTCTGGTCTTGGTCTTGCCATTGTTAAACATATTGTTGAGTACCATGGTGGAACTATAGAATTATGGAGTAAAGATAATATAGGAACAAAAATTAGCATTGTACTTCCCTCATAATATATAAAAGGTAACAGCCTGGTGTTTAGCTGTTACCTTTTGTTTTAATAATTATTTCATCTCTGCTTTTATAACTTCTGCAAGCCTCTTCATACCCTCAACAATTTTATCATCTTCCATAGCTGAGTAGTTTAATCTCATATCATTTTCATGACCGCCATTTGCATAGAATGATCCTCCAGGAACGTAAGCCACATTCTTTTCCAAGGCTTTAACAGCCAAATCCCTAGAATTCATATATTCTGGAAGAGTTACCCAAGTGAATAATCCCCCTTGTGGTACAGTGTACTTAATTTCTTTAGGGAATTCTTCCTTCATAACATTGATCATAAGATCTCTTCTTCTCTTGTATGTTTCCTTTATTTTTTCTATATGCTCTTCAATGTTATATTGTTCCAAATAAGTTGCTACCTCAATTTGAGATATGGTACTTGATTGCAAGTCAGCACCTTGCTTCATAAGTATATACTTATTTAAGACTTCAGGTGAAGCAGCAATCCATCCAAGTCTAAATCCAGGACAAAGAATCTTTGAGAATGTTCCAAGATATACTACTCTACCCTCAGTATCAAAGTGTTTTATTGATGGTAGTATTTCACCTTCAAATCTCAACTCTCCGTATGGATTATCCTCAATTATAGCAACATCATATTTGTTTCCTAACTCAACTAGTTTCTTTCTCTTCTCCAGTGACCATGTCTTTCCTGATGGATTTTGGAAATCAGGAATTATGTATATGAACTTTACATTTTCTGTGGTTTTTAAGGCATCTTCTAGTTCTTCCATATTCATTCCATCGTCTTCAAGCTCGATATCTACGAAGTTTGGCTCATATGCTTTAAATGCGTTAATAGCACCTAAATAGCTTGGTTTCTCCAGGATAATGGTGTCACCAGGATTGATAAATAACTTAGCTGTGAAATCTAGACCTTGTTGTGATCCACTGGTTACTAGTATGTCTTTTCCCTCAACATAAGCTTGCATTTTTTCCATTCTCTTTGCAATTGCAGCTCTAAGTGGCTCATATCCTTCTGTTGGACCGTATTGTAATGCTTTTGAACCATGGTTCTCAATTACATACTTACTAATTTCAATCATTTCGTTCACAGGAAATAATTCAGGTGCTGGGAAACCACCACCAAAAGAAATTATCCCTGGCTTTTGAGTTAACTTTAAAAGCTCTCTAATTTCTGATGCCCTAATATTATCCATACGCTTAGCATACTTTAATGCCATATTACATCCCTCCATTATATCGGAAAACCTTTTCCTATTCTTACTTATAGTTTACACAAATCCTAACAAATTGTCTAGTATCAATTAGAGAACCAATTCTGCCTTGCCATCTTTACCAAAGTACCTGTGTAGATCATACGGTGAAAATATTCCCTTATCTGTTACAACCCCACTTACCAGGTGAGGTGGTGTTGCATCAAATGATGGATAGTATCCCTTGACTCCATCCATAGCTGTTTTTACACCCATTGCTTGAAGAACAAAATCTGGATCCCTTTCTTCAATTTTTACTGTATCAATTGTCTCATGTCCCTTATCTGGTATACCAGTTACAAAATAGGGGATACCTAGGTATTTTGATACAATAGCTATTTGGTATGTCCCAATCTTATTAACCACATAACCATCAAGACAAATTGCATCCGCAGCTGATGTGAATAAGTCAACTTTCTTTTTCTCCATAACATATGCAGGCATATTATCAGTTATGACAGTTACATCAAACCCTTGGTCATATGCTACAGAAGCTGTTAATCTAGCTCCTTGAAAATATGGTCTTGTCTCAGGAACAATTACCTTTATATCCTTATTTCTATCCTTAGCCTCTCTAAGCATAAGCCCAACAATAGTTTCACCGAAACACTGGGTCATAATTGTTCCCTTATCAGGAAACATATCAACAAGGTTAACTGCTACTTTACCAATTCTTTCATATCTTGTATTTGTATGATTTAAGGTGTGAAGAAAAATTGCTTCATCAACCTTTTTTCCTTCCTTTATAGCTTTTTTTGCTACTTTTAAACAATCCTTTACAATAATTTCCATTCTCTTTGTGGTAGTTGGTCTAGCAGTAGATAGTGTATAAGCTGCTTTTTTCAGATACTCCCATTGTTCTTCCATACCCATTTTTCTTGCTTCAAATGCAGCTAGAGCCATGCCCATTCCTGCAGCAGTGTAGGGACCAGCACTTTGAGTAACCATATCCTTTATTGCTTTTGCAACCTCTATGTGGTTTTTACAGACTTCAAATCTCACTACCCTAGGATATACTCTTCTATCAAGTATTTTGACCTTCCCGCCTTCATACCATGCCACATTTTCATACTGCAACATAAAGGCTAGATCTTTGTCTTCTCTAATCATCTTTTCCCCCCTATATCTCATGAATAATATTAGTAATTAATTTTTCCATTTTCTCTTTGGCTTTTCTTCCCTCCAAATCAACCTCTTCTGTTGTAACTGGTTGATCTAAAACACCTGCAGCCATATTAGTTACTAGGGAAAGTCCCAAGACTTGAATGCCGCAATGAGCCGCTGTTATAGCTTCAGTCACTGTGGACATTCCCACTGCATCTCCTCCAAGAATTCTCATGGCCCTTATTTCTGCAGGAGTTTCAAACTGTGGCCCCACTGCAAAGTAATATACTCCCTCTTTTAATTCTATGTTTTCTCTTTTCCCAATTTTTTTTGCAATTTCCCTTAATGACTTTGTATACATATCTGAAACATCAAAGAATCTTTTTCCAAACTCTGGAATATTCACTCCTCTAACTGGACTAGGTCCCGTAAGCTTAATGTGATCATTAATCAACATTATATCTCCTGGTTTAAAGTCAGTGTTTATTCCTCCTGCTGCATTGGTTAAAATTACCTTCTTTACTCCAAGAAGTTTAAAGACTCTTATTGGTATAGCTAGCCTTTCAAAATCATAGCCTTCGTAGTAGTGGAATCGTCCACTCATGCACAATACCTTCTTATTTCCTATTGTGCCAAATATCAATTTCCCTTCATGACTATCAACTGTGGACATTAAGAAATTAGGTATATCCTTATAGTTGATCACTACTTTATCCTGAATTATTTCTGCAATCCCTCCAAGGGCTGATCCAAGGACTAACCCAATTTCTACTTCATCTTTTATAATATCAAGTATATAATCAGCTGCCTTTTTATAATACCCATATGCATACTTCATGAAATCCCTCCTTTTGCTTACTGATTTAATTATACCAAAAAAACATTAGAAGAATAAGGGAAATCCCTTATTCCGCTAATTTATATATATTTATTACATCTTCTCTATTTAAAACTTTCAAAGCTCCAATACTTCCTTGCATTGTGGCTAAGTCTGCCATCCTGTAGAATTCATCCCTTGGTATGTTAGCTTCTTTTAGTGTTGTAGGCAATCCAATCTTTTCAAGAAAGCTTTGAAATTTTTCAATACCCTCTAATGCTACTCTTTCTTTTGATTTTCCTGAATCAGCAATATTAAATATATTTAATGCAAATTTATTAAAAATATCCAAATTTTCCCTATAAACATACTTCATCCAAGCAGGAAATATTATTGCCAAACTCACTCCGTGAGTTGTATCATATAAAGCGCTAAGCTGGTGAGCGATAAGGTGACTGGCCCAATCATCCTGCCTTCCAAGTCCCATAAGACCATTATGAGCAAATGTTCCAGCTATCATTATCTCTGCCCTGGCATTATAATCATTAGGGTCCTTCTTAAGACTATAGGCATTCTTTATTACACTCTTTATGGCTCCTTCACAAAGGTAATCAGTAAAGTCAACGTTGAGTGTATTTGAAAAATATCTTTCAAAAATATGAGATAGAATATCCATGACACCTGCAAAAGTTTGATCCTCTGGAAGGCTTAAGGTATATGTTGGATCCATTATTGCAAATATAGGTCTTAATATATCATGATTTACTGATAGCTTAAGGGAGTTTTCTTCATTGGTTATAACTGTTCCCATGCTTGCCTCACTTCCTGTAGCTGGTATTGTTAAGACGACACCTACTGGTAAAGCAGCTCTAACCTTTTCTTTACCTAAAAAGTAGTCCCAAATATCCTCCTCTGTTGCAGCACCAAGGGCAATTGCTTTTGCTGAATCAATTACACTTCCTCCTCCAACTGCCAGAATAAGGTCAATATTATTATTTTTGACTAATTTAATTCCTTCTCTCACAAGGGATAGTCTAGGATTTGGCTTTACTCCACCTAGTTCAAAGACCTTAACTCCAGCCTTTTCAAGTTCTTCCATGGTCTCATCATAGACACCATTCTTCTTAATACTTCCTCCCCCATAATGTAGCAGAACCCTACTGTATTTTCCCATTACAATAGTATTTAATTTGCTTATACTTCCTTGTCCAAACTTAATCATTGTTGGACTATAAAAACTAAAATTTTTCATAATAAAAATCCTCTCCTTTAAGTATTTATTTTATACCCAAAGAAGAGGATTATATTAATATCTAGTATCCCAATGTCTGTCTAAATATATTTCATAAAGGATAGTTTTTAAGTTCTGGTCACTTATTTGTCTGTTTGTAGCTTGATATGTTTCATAGCCTTCTTTATAATCTATACTCCCTGTTACTAGTCTTAAAAGAAAATCATTAAATACTTGAAGGTCTGGGGTTATTGGCTTCTTGTCTGACAAATTATTTAAAGCTTCTATCACCCTGGATGATTTCAATCTAGATAAATAATATCCATCACTTAGGAGATTTTCTATAGCCTTATCATAATCTGTAAAGTACATGTTTAGTAGGAATAATTGTTCTGGTGTATAGCTTTCGTATTTACTAAAAGCATCCCTAGCACTTTCCCAATCTTCAATTGCTAGGTAATACCTTGCATAGTAGTAGTTGATCTCATTGTTATCTTGATTGTCATCCAGTATTTCCTTGAATACTTCTCTGTATTCTTTAATTTCCTCTAGAGAGAACAACCTAGCTATCTCAAATATTAACTGACTGTCATTTCTAAGCTCTGAATATCTGTTTGCAAGATTTAGAGCTTTTTCTAAGTCCTTTTCACCTTTTTTCCAACCTAAGCCATATATCTTTGCCATGTAATTAAGGGCTTTAAGGTTACTAGGATCCTCATTTAATACATTTTCAAAGTACTCAATTGCCTGAGGGTACTTCTGATCCAATATTAGTTTTTCACCTTCACTTAACTCTCCTCCAAATTTTACACTTGCAATCTGATCATAATAGGTTCTTAAGGCTAGGCTACTGGTAATTAAGATTCCCTCTTCTGTATAAGCATTAACTACAATAGGGTAGTCTATTTCAGGGAGGAAGATTCCAAGAATAGCATTCGCACTGATTATATAATCATCTCCATCATAGCTTATCCCCGATATTAGGTTGCTTAATTTGTTTATGTCAAAGTGTGCCTGTGTACCTTCTATGTTTAAATCTCCATTAATATCAGCTATGGCACTTCTAAAGGAACTTCCACTTTTTTCAAATGGTTGTGAGAAAATTACCGGTTCAACTCTATAATAGTCTGCTCCTTCTACCTCTTCCCAACTAACCATAAAAGTATCTCCACTTATAACCTCTCCAGGTTTGGGATTAGTAATTTTCATTGTATTATTGAACTTAAAATTAAGCTCTCCTCCATTACCACTTAAATCCAAATAGTTATATTCAGATCTTTCCATAACCTTGTCAGTTATAAGGGCTCCTTCTATTCCAATCCCTACATCATAGCTTCCATTCTTCAATCCTACAGTTTCAAATTCTCCATTTTCATCAGTAATTGCGAAATAGCTTTCTCCACCTGATCTAAAGCCTCCATGAGCTGGGTTGATAAATATTTCTACAAAGGCCAGAGGCTTACCATCATATGTTACCCTTCCCTTAACCTTATTGTCTCCATATCCCATTTCCTGAAATTCATCTTTAATCCACCAACCTCTATTTATATACCCTGTGGATCCAAAGGCGCTATCTCTACGCATACTAAAGTGTGTGTCATGAACCCTATCAAGATATACAAGTGCTTCATCATATTTTTCCTGCATGAAGAGAATTTCTCCCTGAAGGATATTAAATAAATAATCATCTCCTTTGGTTAACTTATACTTATCCATAATTTCTTGGGCTTTATTATAGTTTCTATTTGCATAAAAGAGAAAGCTCTCATAAATATCCCCATAGTAGTTTAATTCTTCAAGACTACTTCCTTTACCAAACTGAATCCAAGCTCTTAATTCATCCACTTCACCTGTGGCAATTAATGTTTCAATTAACAAATTATATGATTTAACAAAGTAATCTTCATCTGTTCTAGTCTTAGGATTATGGTTTAAATTATCCATTAGGATTTCTTTTACAGAATTAATATCTTCCAGAGAATTATTTTCTCCTCCACCCCAGCCTGTATTGTATATAAAGTACTTGTTAAAGCTTTTCACAAGACTACTAGCATAAAGGTATTTTCCTTCAATATTATTGGCAAATTTATTATTGGCATACTTTTCATAAAATAGGCTGGCTTTGTCAGATCCCTTTGAATCAAGATACCTTGCTATTCCCATGGTTATAGTTGGTACTCCCCACACAACTAATAGGGCAAATACTGTAAAAATAACCAATAGAGTCTTTACCTTAACTTTTATTTTCATTTCCTTGTCACCTCTTTTTGTTCCCTAATTATTACTTCAGAGCTTCCAATATATATAGTTCTTAGTTGTTCGTTCTTTAGTATATCCTTTGGAATAATACTAAGTGCTATTAATGCCGCCATCCCTACAAAGGCAGGGGCCAGGGGTATTTCAATTTCTTTATTCAGAAATTCATTTATTCTTTCTCTATGGCTTTTCTTGTAATTTTTCTTTAAGTTATTAAGAAATTCATCTGATAAAGTCAGTCCTCTTGTTTCTTCCTCATAAATACTCTTTATTTCTTCAGATAGTTTATCATCTCTATTCATTAAACTGACCTCCCTTCTCCAATGAATTCTTAAGGAGCTTTCTACCTCTTGATAGTTTGCTTTTTATTGTTCCTTCACTTTCATCTAGTATTTGAGAAATTTCTCTTATACTTAAGTCTTCAAAGTAGAATAGGATCAAGCACTCCCTATAAATAGGATTCAAAGATTTTAGACTCCTCCTAAGTACCTCTCTATCTATAGATTCTTCAACTTTTTCTTCAACATCCTCTTCTCCAATCCATTCATATTCAAAGGATAAAACTTCCTGCCTTTTTCTAATCACATCCCTTGAAATATTTAGAGCAATCCTGTAAATCCATGTATATATAGAACTTTCTCCTCTAAAGGATGCAATGTTCTTAAATACCTTTATAAAGGTTTCCTGAACCACATCCTCTGCTTCCTTTTCATCCTTAAGCATAAGGTAGCAGACTTTAAATAGTTTGTTTGCATAGGTGTTTACGATTTCTTCATATGCCGCTTCATCTTTTCTTTTAAGTTTTTTCACAAGTACTTGTTCTGTCACCTTACACCCTCCTTACTTATTTAGACGTAAATTTTAAAAAAAGGTTGCACAAAAACAAAAAAAGGGGAAAATCCCCTAATTCTAAATACAATCATTATATAATAGGTTTAATTTTAACTCCTTAGATAGATCTTTAATAAGGCTTAAGCCAGCCAAAGAATTGCCATTTTCATCAAGACCTGGAGAATATATTCCTATACCTCCCCCTCTGGGTAAGACAGCCATTATCCCTCCACTAACTCCTGACTTTGATGGTATTCCAACTTCAATAGTATATTTTGCACTATAATTATACATCCCACATGTTAACAACAAACCCTTAACTAGCAACATCATCTCCTTATTTGAAATTCCCTTTAACTCCAATCCTGGTAGTCCGTTGGATATAAATCCAGCAATGTTGGCAAGATCCCTTGTATTAACCTCTATAGCACATTGCTTAAAATATGTGTCCAAGGTGTCTTCAACATTTCCAGATAAGATTTTCTTGCTTTCCATTAAATATGCCATTGATCTATTTCTACTACCTGTAAGTTTTTCTGATAGGTATACTTCTTCATTAAAGGTTATACTCTCATTATTAGCCATAAGTCTTGTAAGCCCTAAAATCTTTGTAAATTTTTCATCCCCATCTCCCTTTATTAGAGAGGTTGTTAAAATAGCTCCAGAATTTATCATTGGATTGGCAGGCTTGTTTACATTGGGTAGATCTAGTTTGGTAAATGCATTAAAGGGTTCGTCAGTTGAATCCAATCCTACCCTTTTAAATACTTCATCCATACCATTTTCTGACACTGCCAGTATAAAAGAAATTACCTTAGATATACTCTGAAGGGTAAATCCTTGAGAGTATTCTCCATAAGTTATAAACTTTCCATCTTCAGTTTTTAATGTTACCCCTAAATGGTTCTTGTTTGCTTTTAACAAGGCTGGTATATAGTCAGCAAGTTTGCCCTCAAGAGTCAACTTTCTATTTTTTTCTACTATATTGATAAGAAGTTCTTTCATACATTTCCTCCAGTTAATATATTATGCTATAGTTTAAGCTCTGCAATATTTTGGTAAATAATATCCTCATCTTTTTTTTCTTCATTATTAGTTGTATCTGTATTTTCATACTCTTTTAGTTTACCATAGTTTGTCACAACTTTAGATCTAATTATATCCATTTTGTCTCTTGGTCCTTCCAATACTCCATAGTTTGTTATCTCAAGCACTCTTAGTTTGAATTTTTCATAATCTAGATTTTTATCAAATACCATTTTCCCCATATTAATGATTGATATCTCTTCATTTAGATTATCTGAGAAAATCATTTTGCCATTATTTCTGAACACTCTTCCCCTCAGAATCTCAATCTGTACTTCTTCTCCCACTATCTTTCTTAACTTACTATGGTTAAGATCATTTGTGGTGATTTTATTGCAATATATATGATTAATCTTATCTGAAATACTAATATCCTTCTTAACCATAAACTCAACATTGCCATCCACAAACAGAACATTGTCCTTATATCTATCAATTGTATTATCATCTATCTTTATGCTACTTTCATAGAATACTACTCCATTTTTACTATCTGGTAAGATGATGACTTTTACACTTAAATAGTCATCTACTAAAGGTGCTAATAGATCATCATACTTTTCTATGGTTATTACCTTCTCAAGTACTTGAATAGATTCTATCTTTTCTTCCAATTGATCAATGGATATTTCATCTGTCAAAATTAAGGTCTCCACTGCTAATTTACTAGCTCTCTTTAAACCTTTTAAAAATCTTTCATCTATAGTAGTATTCCCTTTAAAAAATCTACTATCTCCCTTGTAGCTTATTAGTTTACCATTTACAGTCCCTTTCTGCTTTACCAGTGGCAAAAGCTTCTTAGCACAAATCACTTCCCCATTAACCAATAGTGAATAAATTACTTTGTTGAATAAAGAAGGATCAACATCTGAAGAAAGGTTTAAAGAACCATTTACTAAAATTATAGTTTCGTCAAATAATCCTTCCATAAATTCTTGGTCTACTTCCAATTCACCATTATGAGATATAATGTTAATCTTCTTATCACTTGGTATTCTTATAGTTGCTCCAATATTAACCTTGTTCACATTCTTCAATAATAATTGCGACTCATCACTTTCTATTAAAACCCCAATATTAACCATGGATGTTATATTCTTAGCCAATTCTTCATTTATTTCCCTTACATCTAAACTTCCGATATTCATAATCTTTGACATTTTTGCCCCTCCTTATAAGTTTTTTCTTAAGATTCCCATTGCTGTACTTAAATGGGTTCTAACTGTTGATGGTGATAAACCCAGTCTTTCTCCGATTTCAGTTGCATTCATATTATGTTGATACTTCATTATTATCATAGTCCGATATTTCTCTGGTAGCTTCTCAAGCATGCTTCTAACTGCTATTTTCTCTTCAAAGTTAGAATCATCTTCGATATCATGATAGTCCTCAAAACCTATTAATCTTTGGTTTTTTCTGATGTGGTCAATATTTTTATTTTTAATAGTAGTAAAAAACCATGCTTTTATTTGATAAGGATGCATAGAATCAAAAATATTCTCATTTTCTATAGCTTTTACGTAAGTATCTTGAACTAGATCAAATGCTCGATCATGATTGTTTGTTATTGATCTTGCAAAATTCAAGAAGTCCTTATGATGGTTATCATAAATCTCATAGAGGTTCAATCTATCACATCCCTTGCCCAAAGAAATTACTTCATTTTATGATTTCATTATAGCATAATACATAATTTATAGGCCTATTATTGATAATAAAATTAATAGATCTGCGCCTCTTACTTATATAACGAATGAAATCATAAAAGTGTCCAAAAAAATAAGAAACTTCTCAAAATCAGGAAGTTTCTTCACTATTAATTTTATGATGGATAATACTAACCCATTTATCTCCTTCTAGGATTTTTCTAACCCTCTTTTCAAAGTCAATCCTGGAAAGCCAAACTTGTCTATCACAGCCAGTGCACCTTAATTTTATATCCACACCCGTTCTTAGGATTTCCCATTTGTTTTCTCCACATGGATGCCCTTTTTTAAGTGTAATTAAATCTCCCACCATGTAATTAAGTAACATTATTCTTCCCCCTTGTATACAACAACCTTTGAGTAAGGAATTTCAATATTTTCACGCTTAAATGCCTCTTTTATCTTCTTTCTTAATTCTCTCTCCACTGCCCACTGTTCCATAGGTTTGGTCTTAGCAACCATTGTAATAACTACATCGGATGATCCAAAATCAGATATTCCAAGGACAGTTGGTCCATCAACTATATTTGTGTTTTCACTTGCAACACTTTTTCCTACTCTATCCATTACTTCCATTGCTCTATCAACATCTTCCTCGTATGCAACAGCTACTTTAATTAATGCTCTCATTGCACCTCTAGTCATATTGTCAACTATTGTTATACTTCCATTTGGTATTATATGAAGATCCCCAGAAAATGCTCTTACCTTTGTAACTCTTACACCTAGTTCTTCAACGATTCCTTCTTTTGAATCAATTCTAATGTGATCTCCAATAGCATATTGATCTTCTAGTAGTATAAAGAATCCTGTTATGATGTCCTTCACCAATGATTGCGCACCAAAACCAATTGCCAGACCCCCTATTCCAGCAGTAGCTATGATTGAGGTAGTATTTATGCCAAACAACTCCAAACTAGTAACTATACCAATGAATATTAAAATATACTTGATTACTTTTTTTAAAATGTCAGTAAGTGTAGTTAATCTTCTATCACTCACCTGTAATTTATTAATCTTTCTGTTATCGAAAGTTGTCTCAATAATCTTATTTGAAATCTTTACCAATATCATTACAGCTATAAATATAATCACAGCTGAAATGAGCTTCCCCAGTGAGTTTAATCCTCCATCCTCACTTATAAGGAAAAAGTTTGAAAACTCCTTTATATTATCTAAAAAACTCATATTCTCCCCCTAAACTAATTTGTCTAGTATTCTTTTTCCATCTTCTATAGTCAACAAATGTAATTCTTTATAAGTTAATTTACCTTCTTCTAATAGTTCCTTTATTCTCTCTATGTCATCAGGCGAAATTCTAATTGCAATGCCACAACTTAAGGTTATATCCCTTGGCGTAGGAATGGTTTTAGTTTGGATCCCTTCTCTTATTAAATCATTCTCTGCCTTTATAGCATGATGGGTTGAATCAAATGTTAGTATACCAAATTTCTCTATCATAATACTCTATCCTATCACAATTGTATTTGCAGCACTTTTCATGGTCTCATAAATAGTATACATGTTTGAAATGCTGCCCACCATAAGAAAATCTTTAATACTATAAAAATCTAAACATGTTCCACAGGATATTATTTCTACACCCTCTTTTTCAAGATGAATTAAATCCTCTAATACATCACTATCCTTACATGTAAGTTTTACTCCGCTGTTATAAAACAAGATTGCCCTTGGATATGGCTTAGTCTCTTTTACAGTATATATAAAGCTCTTCATTAGTAACTTCCCTAAGGCTTCACTACCTTTTCCCATCTCATTTGATTGAATTACAATAATCATATTGTCAGAATCAACTTTTTTCAAGGTTTTTTCTTCTATTACCTTATCCTCGAATGCCTTAATTATTGTAACGGCAAAATGCTCATTGCCAAAATCTTTAATAGTGTACTCCAAATTCATACTATTTGCAAGCTTTGATAGATTTTCTTTTGCAACTATATTATCAACTTCTGTAGTGACAGATCCTGAATCTATTCCATCAAGCTCCTTTTTGGTTAGTATTACTGGCTTAGGACAAGCCAAACCCTTTGCATTTATATTTTTATCCATTTCCTATTCCTCCTTTTTTGAAACAACATCTTCAATTCTCAGCACTGACACTCCATCCTCTAGGGTTATTACAAGATCATTGAACTGGCTATTGATGTCTTTTATCTTCCTTAAAAAATAGAACTTAGCTACTTCTTCTCTGTGTCTATATAGAATTATATCCTTATCTCCCACAAGAATAATATATTTCCCATGTTGATATATCTTATTATAGTTTAAGGCCAGTGTGAATTTCTGTAATTGCTCCCCTGATTTATTCAGAACTTCAAAATTATCACCATATAAAACATAAACTTCTTCTCCATCTACCAGAAGATCTTTGATGATTGGATAATTTTTCTTCCAAATAATTTTATCTCCTTTTGTAAATATTACCCCTTCATCTGTCAAATATATAAAATTTGATCCTATTTTTTCCCTACGTATTGGAATTTGGTTTTCTAAATCTAATTCCACTGATTTATTATCATTTTCAAGCTTAATAAAGTTAGACTGAAAACCATTTGTCTTATAGATTATTTCTGATGTGTATATATAATCCCTCTCCATATAATAATTAACTAAGAAAGTGTCATTGTAATTAAGATCTTTAATGATTTCCCCATCATAGTCATAAAAGGTTATTTGATCGTTGGATTCATCTTTTGAGTGGATGGATAGACCCTTTTCAAATAATCTTACTAAAAAAATCTCTTTATCTAATTTTAACTCAAATAAAGTTTCCCCATTTGTGTTATATACATAAACCTCACCAACTTCTTTGTTATAAACACATACCTTTGATGTGTTGTTGGTAAAGATAAGATTGGGTACTAAGAAAGTTTTTTGCCAAAGTAGGTTCTCCTCCATATCCATGGATGTTAACTTTTCACCATTAAATGTAAAAAGTCTACCATTTATATATTGAAAGTTACTACCAGAAATATTTTTTACCTCTATAACTTCCTTCTCTGTATTATCAAGCTTGTCTAAAAGCTCAACAAACTTCTTTTGATTTCCCTCAAAAGAGAAGAATACCAAAAGAAATATAACTATTATAAAAAGAATTGCAAAAACTCCAATAAATTTTCTGTTCATTTCATGCTCCTTAAAACAATATAACCTAATTATATACGTATTTTCATAAAAGTTCTATAGACAATAGATAGGTTTAATGTGTTTCAACTCATATAACTATTTACCCAACAAATTAAATTATAATATGATATAATAAGTGTATCCATACACAAGGGGGATTCATTATGATAAGTAATATTAGAATCAATAAGGACTCAGATATTGCACTATATCAACAACTTTATGAGAATATAAGAAATATCATTGAAGATAATGAGAATCTTGATGGAGAAAAACTACCTTCTATTAGGGCTCTATCAAAATCTCTACAGATAAATAATGTTACAGTTGTTAATGCATACAAGCAATTAGAATCAGAAGGATACATCTATAAGGTTCCAGGTAGTGGTACTTTTGTTAGAAAGCCAGTGCTAAATATTGATTCCTCAACTGTTGAGGAAGGGGATATGGAGCTTATGATTTCAGGGATTTTCCCTCTCTTAAAAGATAGTATTGATTTTGCTACTGTTTCACCTACTCCCGAGTTATTTCCAATTAAGGAATTCAAGCAATCTCTAATTGAAGTTCTAGATAGAGATAAGGGCATGGCCTTCTTGTATCCAGAAATAACTGGATATGGTCCTTTAAGGGAATCAATAAGCAAATTTATTAATGATAATTACTCTATTACTGTCAATAAAGAACAAATTCTTATAACATCTGGTGGTCAACAAGGCCTAGACATAATCTCTAAAACCCTTGTTAATCAAGGAGATACTATTTTAGTTGAAAATCCAACTTATCCTGGGGCATACTCCGCCTTTAAATCTCGTGGAGCTAAGATAGTAGGGTTGCCACTTGAGGATGATGGTATAAATCTTGATCTCTTAAAGGGATATGTTAAGAGATATAATCCAAAATTCATTTACTTGATGCCCAATTATCAGAGCCCAACAACTATATCCTATACTAATGATAAAAAGAAGGAGATCCTAAGATTAGCCAAAGAATATAACTTTTATATAATTGAAGATGATTTCTTGACAGATTTATCCTTCCAAGGAAATAAAAGGCTACCAATGAAAACTCTAGATAGAAATGATAATGTAATATTTATAAAAAGTTTTTCAAAGATATTCATGCCTGGTGTAAGGATTGGGTTTATGACAATACCCGGAAAACTATTTAAGGATTTGATCAAAGCAAAACATTCCACAGATATTTCATCATCTGGATACTTACAAAGAGCTTTTGACCTATATCTTAGAAAAGACCTTTGGAAGAGTCACATGGATACCATAATCAATGATTATTATGATAAATACATGTTAATGAAGGAAGAATTGGATCAACTTACCCATTATGGTCTTAGTTACAAGGACCCTAAAGGTGGTCTTAGTATCTGGGTTAAGCTTCCCAAATCTTGGGATAGTATGAAGCTTTATGAAGAGTGTAGTAAAAGGAAACTAGCCATTGTACCAGGAAAAGTATTTTTCATAGACAATGATTCATTTGATAATTACATTAGGCTTAGTTTTAGTGCAGTAACACAAGAAGAAATTAAAAAAGGGATGAATATTCTAAGAGAAATTCTATCCCATTCTAAACTTGATAAAATTGATACTTATATGCCCTTTCTATAATAAGAAAGGGCATGTTTTAAACATTCTCTTCTTTCAAAGCTTTCATTAAAGAAATAATGGCAAATAGCATTACAAAAATAAAGGGAAATGCTGCTGCTATAGAAGCTGTTTGCAATGCTTCCAGGCCACCTGCTAACAGCAGTGATGTGGCCAGTAAAGATTGTACCAATCCCCAAATAAATTGTTTGCTCTTTGATGGATTTAAATCTCCTTGTGATGATAACATTCCAAGTACAAATGTTGCTGAATTCGCTGATGTTATAAAGAATGTACTCAACAGTACAACTGTTATCATTGATAGTACCATGCTTAAAGGATAGTGACTAAAAACCTGAAATAATGCTGTTGAAGGCACTGCAGCTGCTTCAGCCATTTTTTCTATTCCAATTACCTCATTTAAACTAACTCCCATTGAACCAAATGCTGAAAACCAAACAATTGAGACGATTGCTGGAGCAAATATTACCCCACCTATAAATTCCCTAATGGTTCTTCCCTTTGAAATTCTCGCAATAAATGTTCCTACAAATGGTGCCCAAGCAATCCACCATGCCCAATAGAATACAGTCCAACCAAATATCCAACTATTATCTCCATATGGTTCAATATGAAGACTATCTGTAACAAAACCATTGATATACTGGCCTAAACCATTAGTAAATGAATTTATAAATGTAGTAGTTGGTCCAATAATAATTACCAGACCTAGTAATAATATTGCAAGCACTAAATTTATATCCCCTAAAATCTTAATCCCTTTTCCAATACCAGAAATAGCTGTCCATATGAATAAAACGGTTATTATTGCAATAATAATAATTTGAACCAATTTTGTTTCTGGAATATTAAAAAGGAAATTTAATCCACTGTTGATTTGCATAGTACCTAAACCCAATGACGTTGCCACACCTGCTACTGTGGCAAATACTGCTAGAATATCTATAAACTTGCCAATTGGTCCTTTAACTCTTTCTTCACCAAGTAAGGGAATGAAAATACTTGATATAAGACCTGGTTTGTCCTTTCTAAACTGAAAGTAGGCCAATGCGAGACCAATAATACTGTAATTTGCCCAAGGGTGAAAACCCCAGTGCATAAATGATGCTTTCATTGCAAAATTTGCCGCTTCAATAGAACCAGGATCAATTCCAGGTGCAGGAGAAACCAAATGAGAAATTGGTTCTGCCACTCCCCAAAATACTAACCCAATACCCATACCAGCTCCAAATAGCATCGCAAACCATGAAGTTGTGCTATACTCTGGTTTATCATCATCTTTACCTAATTTGATCTTTCCATACTTACTAAAGGCCAATATCAATGCAAATAGCACAAATATAAACATTGCTATAAGATAAGACCATCCAAAGTATGTTTTTAAGAAGTTCATTAATGAGTTTGCAAATGATGAAAAACTATTTTGTGCTATTATTCCCCACAAAACTATAGAAATAGCCAATATTAGAGATATATAAAAAACACTATTATCTTTTTTAAGTTTATTATCCATGTTTTACCTCCCTCAAAGAGTAAATCACATAAGGGGTGTTTATACACCCCTTAATTATCTATATTTTTGTTCTGAATACAGTCTGCTCTTTTATATCTGCTGTTAATGAGTCTAATGCAACACCAACTCTATGATATCTAAGTTTCCACTGTACCTCTTTTGGTGTTTGAGGATCTCCCAATGGATAAGGTATTGATATGGTTGGAACGATCTTGTTTGCTCCAACAGTTGTTGCAACTGGTATCAAATTACACATAATAACTACTGGAATTCCTGCTCTCTCAATTTCTTTTACAATCGTTGTTCCACAACGAGTACAAGTACCTCAGGTTGCAGTCATAATAACTCCGTCAACATTATCTTCCCTCAATTTTTCAACTATCTCTTTTCCCATTCTCACAGCTTCTGCTTGAGTAGTTCCAGTTCCAACAGTTGAATAAAAGTACTTATGAAGCTTCCCAAACTTACCTTCTTTTAAATATGCCTTCATTGCATCCACTGGCATTATTACATTTGGATCAGCATCAGCGGCAGCAGGGTCAAATCCTGCATGGATTGTCTTATATACTCCTGCTTCTAGTCTATCATCATTTGAAATATCATATCTTCCCCATCTTGTTGCTGATGCTGACTGGATTCTATCAGGATTGTTAACTGGGACTATACCACCAGTAGTAACAAGTGCAATATTCGCCTTTGATAAATCCTCAATAGGTCTTGCAATCTCCACTCTATCTAATTTAGGAATAGGAAGCTCACTTATATATTCTTCATCATTTAGCTTCTTAATAAGCATATCTACTCCTCTTCTTGATGCAATAGGGCCATTTTCCAACCAAACTTGAGCCCTTATACCTCTTGGGAAGAATCCTTCGTCTTCTGCTGAACCAGTTTCTTGATCTTTTAATAATTTATTTGCAAAATTAGCCATAACCTTAACATCGTCTCTCAGTTTAGCTGCTGATTTTCCACCTATAAATATATACATGTCTTTTTTGAACATCTCAACACCTGGATTTTCAACATTCATGGATGTCAATACAGGTACATTAAATCTTTCCTTTACTGCCTTTGCAATAGTTCCACATGCTACTCCATATCTACCAGCTTGAAAAGCTGGACCAGCAATAAATATATCAAATTCCTTATCTTCTAAAAATCCTAATATTGTACTAACAGCTTCATCAGTGTTTGACCCCATGAAATTATCTCCACAAATAATTGTATGAGTAACTTCAGCTTCCAAGACGCTATTAAGTGCTAGAGATGGGCCAACCAATCCCTCTCTGATTTCTGGTTTATGATCAGCTAATTCCTCTCCACCGATTCCTGCAAAAAATTGATTTATATAATGAATTGCTTTTTTCATTTTCACACCTCCTAAAACTCTTTCATAGTCTTTGTTGACCAACCAGCTATCATATCACCACAGAACATGGCATTATTTTCCATGATTACAGATCCATCTTCTCTTACAGATGAGCCCAATACTTCATCATAAGACCATCCACCAGAAAGTCCATCTCTTGCCAGCGCTTGTAGTTCACCAATTACTTTATCAGCTGGTGGCAATTCAATAAGTTGTGATACATTTCCTGTTGATACAAGTGCATTAGCCTTAACATCTAATGTTACCAATGGCTGTGAAGCTCCATCCCTACCTGTGCATTCATTACTTATACCTACTGTTTTAACTCCAACATCTTCAAGTGCTGCTAGACAAAGTATATAATCCGCATCTGGATTTCCATAACCCTCTTCAGTTACTATGGCTCCATCTGCTCCCAATGATTTTGCTATCTGAGCTACAAATAATGCAGATCTCTTCTTTTGCTCCAAGGATACGTTAAGGTTAGACATTATAACTCCTAAGAAGTTTATTGTCTTGCCATGTTCCTTATATAATTCCCTTATAGTTGGGAAGTTTTGGAAATCATAAGTTGACCACTTTGATGATGAAGGCATAAAGCTTCCTGAAATAAGTGCTCCATCTAGGACTTCATTAGGATTCATAAAACTAGGTACATACTTATTCATATCCCATCCATAAACAAGATCATTATATCCAAGCTCTTCCATTTGTGACTGTGGCTGCATAACAAGAACTACACTTGGCAAGTTAGATGTTTTATCATCTCTCTTAGTAACTGGATCTAATTGAAATACCTCAACTTCTTCAGGCTCCATATTTTTTACTGTACTACCTAGATATTCAGCAAACTTGTGACTTGCCATTCTTATTGCAGTATTCTTCTTCTGTTGTTCGTATCTTTCTTCTTCTTCATCAGTGTTTGCAACAATACAGATGTTTATAAGTTTGGAGTAAAGTGTATATTTAGCACCTTCTCCTCCCATATCAATAAGTCCATCTCCAAAGCTTCCCCAGTGCATCCCTACACCAAGAACTGAACATCCTTTAAGTGCATGAAGTTTTCCCATACCAGCCATTTCTAAATCTCCTGTTACTCCAGGAAAAACTGCTCTTCCATCAGGTCTAATTCTTGGTTCAACAGCCTCCTTAACAGGAACAATTCTTGTGTTTTCACCTGGCTTTGCTATAACTAAATCTAAATCGATAATGTGCTCGTCTTCTCTGATAAAATTCATTGCTTCTTCTTTGTTTATAGTAAGAATACCATCCTTATAGAAAGTCTTCTCACCAAACAGAACATCTTTAACGTAAAAATTACCTAATTCTAATTTCATGTTCTAGCTCCTTTCATTTTATAATCGCGATTATATTTGTTATTTATTATACTATCATAATCGCGATTATTGTCAATAAAAAATGTGAAAATGTTTTCATAATTTATATTATTATTTATAGTTGAAATTTTTTTATATTTAATATACAGTATTAGAGTAAAATTAAATATTTCATTAGGTGTAATACTTAATAGGGAAATGTGTTAAACACTGCAGCCCCCGCTACTGTATGGAGTACATCCATCTTAATAAGCCACTGTGAATATCATGGGAAGGCAAGATGGTAATAGCTCTAAGCCAGGAGACCTGCCTGATGAATTATAAACCACTTTCGGAGGGAAAGGAGGAATCAAAATGGGCTTTAAGTCTTTTATATTGCCATTTATTGATTTTATTAGTTCCTCCTAGTTGAGGAACTTTTTTATTATCCAAAAAAACTAGGAGGGATACAATGACAAAGAATCTAGATTTTATAGCATACCCATTTCTAAGTGAAGATAGTCAAATGGTTAATCATGAAATTCTCACTGATAAACTGTCCGCTATATTAGGAAGCATAGTTTCTCTGGGAACACCCTTGGAAAAAGAAACTTGGTGGATTATGAATAGAGTTCTTCACCTTAATGGATCTCTACGGGGAAAAATGGCCGTATCAATAGATGATATAAGTGATGGTCAAACTATTTACCATGTTTTAAGAGAACGTAACAAGGATAGATTAAAAGGATTCATATATCCTTTAGGTAATAATGTATCTTGCCAATATCACATTGCAAGATGTGAGGCAAAAATAGTAACTAGAAATCTTTACCTACTACAAAAAAGTGGAATAATAGTACCGCAAGTACTTATAGATTTATCTAATTTAATTGCTAACATATTATTTGCAATGTCCCTTGAAGTTAATCGATTAGAAAATATTAATGAAATAGAATTTATATCAAAATCATACTAGGAGGATTATAAATGGAGAATAAAAACACAAAAATTATATTGTCTTTATTGATATTAGCTTTGATGGTTGGAGGTTTTTTAGGATTCACTGGCTTTCTAAAAGGTGAAGATGGTGAGAAAATTATTATTATATCCATAACTAATAAAGAAGATAACAATGAAATAATGAAAGAAAAGGCTTTTAGAACAACTAAAGAAACCCTTGGAGATTTCTTGGAAGAGAACAAATCTGAACTTGAAGTAATTATGAGTGATTCTCAGTATGGAAGATTTTTAGAAGGTTTAGTAGGATTTAATACTGAAAGCATGATGGATGGACCTTGGTGGATGTATTCCTATGAGAGTAAATCACAAAACATTAATATGGAAATAGGGAATGCACCTGGTGTGGATGATCTTGGCTTGTTTGATGGAGACAAAATACATTTTGTCTTTACAAGTGACATGGATTTTTAGATGAAGGCTAAGGATATTACATTAATTGCTTTACTTGCCTCCATAATGTATGTAATATATATTATTGGTTCAGGATTTTTGTATTTCGAATTACTTAATTTTACAGTTCTCTTGTATGGGGTGACATTTTCTAAAAAAACCTCATATTTTAGTACCTTGGTATTTAGTCTCCTTGTTATTCTAACCTGGGGACTAGCACCTTGGACTGTAATGTACTTAGTAGTATTTCCAGTATACTCCCTAATATATTCAAGTTTAGGAAATCATATAAGAAGTGAATATTTATTTGCTGCTTTTGGATTTATACTAGCTTTCTTTTGTGGAACCATAATAGATCTTCCCTATATTTATATGGCTGGACTTGATTATAGAGGTCTTGTGATTAGGTTACTACTTGGGTTTCAAGTATCAATTATAAACGCAGGAACCACCTTCATTTCAACTCTATTTCTTTTATATCCTATTAGAAAAGCTCTGTTAAAATCTACTAATAATCAAGTTGGTCATTTGCATCCTTCAGTATTTAATCTAGATTAACAATTGTTCATAATACATCTTCTGTGATAGAATGATATAAACTATATATAACAGGGGATTAATATGAAAAAAGAAATAATTAGAAACAGGATAATGATGGATTTTATACAAGCTTCTGACCAGTTGATAAAGTCTGAGGGAATTAACAATATTACCTTGAGAAAAGTAGCAAATCTAGCAGGTTACAACAGTGCCACTCTTTATAATTACTTTGAGAATCTGGACCACTTAATTTTTTTCTCAGCTATGAGGCTTATAAAAGATTACGCTAATGCCCTTAGAGAGTATACTAAAGACTCTAAGAACTCTATGGATAGATTTATTAAGGTATGGGAGTGTTTTTGTCATTATTCTTTTCAAAATCCAGAAATCTACAATGCTATATTTTTCTCTAACTTAAAAAATGATATGGAAGAATATGTTAGCGACTATTATAAGCTTTTCCCAGAAGATCTTATGAACGCAGATGAAAAAACCTCTACAATGTTACTAAAAAGTGATATTACTCAAAGGGGTATGGCTATTATAAGGGATTGTGTTGAAGAAGGTTTTATAAGAGAAAGTGATGGAGAAAGTTTAAATGAAGCAACTCTTCTTATTTATGAAGGGCTGCTAAAAAAAGTACTAAACAATAAGCTGCCTAGTGAATCTGCTAGAGATAAAACAATGATATATATTAAGACTATCCTTAAGGGAATGCTTGCTAAGGATTACAGTTTTGATTAATGAAATTTTCAATTACCCTGTTGACTTCAACAGGGTTTTCCAATAGAAGTAAATGCCCTCCTCTAATGTCTATAAACAAGCCTTCCTTAAACATTTCAACAATAATTTCCCCAGTAATAGAATTGTAGAAACTACTTTCTCTTCCACTAATATAAAGAACTCTTTTCTTAAAATCTAGTGGAATATTTCTATAATCAGTTTTACTTAAAATATCCCATATTGCTAACATTAGCTTTTTGTCATTTTTCTTTAAATTCTCAACTGCATTTTTATAATCTAACTCCTTTAGTTTATTGCTTAATTTTAAGACAAAATCCTTGCAAAACTCCTCCCAATTATTTTCAATCATATTTAAAGTCTTCTGATGTGCTTCTAGATCATACTTACCATTAAATAATCCAAATTCCCATGAATCATCATTAATTAGCTTTAAGGTTGATTCAACTAATATTAGGGACTCTATTTTTTCATCTCCAAATTTACTTATATATTCCAAAGCAACTGCTCCTCCCATGGAATATCCTAATAGACAAAAAGATTCTATTTTAAGATGTTCTAGTAATTGATTTAGATCATCGGCAAAATCCTTTATACTTAAATTAGTATTATTGCTAGTTGAGTTTCCGTGACCTCTCAAATCTAATGTTATAACCTTATATTTTTTCGATAAAGATTTCTCCATAAATCTAAAAACCTTATGGTCAGCACCAAATCCATGTAGACATACCAATGCTTTCCCATTACCTACAGTATTATAATATAATTTATTACCATCTTTTAGTAATAAGTATCCCAATGTTCTCACCTCTAGTTTTATAATACCAATATCAATCCTTAAATCAAGTAGGAGGTAATTAATACCTCCTCTCACACCACCGTACGTGCCGTTCGG
>CAZNTE010000022.1:0-39844 GCA_964575895.1 uncultured Tissierellaceae bacterium
CCGAACGGCACGTACGGTGGTGTGAGAGGAGGTATTAATTACCTCCTACTTGATTGAGTTAAACTTGAGTAGCTATACCTTAGGTAAGGACATAGAAAGTTTGTTGGAGAACATAAATTATTTAAAGTATTAACAAAGGGTTGATTATTATACTGCGTAGCTTATTGAATAAAGAAAAATTGATTCTAATTTTGGAGTATGTAAATGTAAATGAGTGGTTAAAGGAAAATCATTTAAATCTCGACCTAACAATCTTTCAAAACTCAATAATAACTCTAATCTATGATAAAAGATCAGCTACAAAGGATATAGATTGTGTATTTGGCGAGACAAACCTAACTTTTTTGACAAATATATTATAAATTACTAAATTAACGTTTGATTTAAATGAAGATTGGATAAACAAAGATATTTGCTGATGCTAAAATAAATATGCACCTCCAAATAAATGGAATTCTATCTTTGGACCAAGAGACTCTAGAGTACATTAATAGCAAATATTATGACTAGTTGCTGGAGGTATAGTTTATGGATGGATTAGAAAGATTGGCTAATGGAATTATTCTACAGGTAGTTGAAGATACCTTATAGCTAAATCACCAGCTACCAGAAGGTGCATTGAGATAAATTTCGTTCTGCTTGGTTCAAGATGCTAAAAGATCTAGATTGCGAAAGCCTAATCGAAAGATTAAGAGAGTAGCGAAAATCATGGGCTATGATAGAAGAACTATATTTAGAGTTCATGGAAAAGCATTAAAAGAAATTGAATAATTGAAAAGTTGTCACTAAATGCCCCAACATGTCAATGTCAAGTTCTGATATAGTATAAGATGTAGTAGGATAAAAAATTATAAACAACAGAACAATGTAGAATAGGCTAAGTCTATATCGCTACGATTCCAAAGAAACGCAATGTTGGCTCTAAGAGATTTAATTCTTTCAGAGTTTTTTCTATACACTCTTTATTAAATAAAATTCGTTTGTCATAATTTAAATAGAATAATTTGTTGTATTTATGACAAGACTAACATATAATATAATTAAAGGGAGGTGTAGCTATGTTAAACTTTGAATTGGTTGCAAAAAGATTTAGCGAGTTACGAAATAAAAGTGGTTTTACACAAAGTATTGTTGCTGAATATTTAGATGTAGATCAAAGCTATATATCAAAATGCGAAAAAGGTGAAAGACAATTTAGTGTAGATATATTAGATAAAGCAGCGGAACTATTTGGATGTACTATGGATTATTTTGTTGATGAGTCTAGTGAATTTTCACAGATGCCAATAGCTCTTAGGGCGAAAAACGTTACTATAGAAGATTTAAATACAATAGCCGCTATGAATAAAATAGCACTTAACCTAAGATTTATGGAAGGTTTACTTGAGGGGGAATAAAACTTGAGAGAGAAGATCGAACTAAACAGTGAAGCTATAATTTTAAGAAAAAAGTTTGGTGAAGACTCTAATTCCCCAATAGATATATTTTCTCTGATTCATAATAATGACGATTTAACAATAGTATTTTATCCTATGAGTAATCGGATGAGTGGTATTTGTATTAGAGATGGAGAAAATAAAATTGTGGGTATTAACTCCAACTCAACTTATGGTAGGCAACGTTTTACAATTGCTCATGAACTTTATCATCTGTATTTCCAGGAAGATTTTAAAAGTATAGTCTGCTTTACAGACCTTGAAATGACCAAGGATCCACAGGAGAAGGAAGCAGACATGTTTGCATCTTACTTTTTAGCTCCTTACCAAGCCCTATCTTATTTTATAAAAGACAAACTTGGAAAAGAAAAACATAAACTTAATATAGAAGATGTGGTAAAAATAGAGCAGAATTTTGGTATAAGTAGGCAGGCTATGTTATGGAGATTAGTTAATGATGGATATTTAAGCTATGAAACAGCTGAAACCATGAAGAAGGCCATTATAGTCTCAGCTAGAAGGCTTGGCTATGGAGATGAACTATATACACCCACCCCAGAAGGAAAAAAATATGCAACTTTTGGGAAGTATATTAAATTAGCTGAGGAACTTAAAAACAAGGATGCAATTTCACAAGGTAAGTATGAAGAACTTTTATTAAATGGATTTAGAAGTGATATTATATACGGCTCCTACCCAGATGAGGAAGAAGTCTATGACTGATAAATATTTTTTTGATACAGATTGTATCTCTGCCTTCTTGTGGGTGAAGGAAGAGAACATTCTATTTAAATTATACCCAGGAAAGATAATACTGCCAAAACCTGTATTTAATGAATTGAATAATCCTAGTATTCCACATATAAAGGGTAAAGTTAATGCGTTATGTTTAAATGGATATGTTTCTACAAAAGAAATACTAGTGAATACAGAAGAATACAAGTTATACTATGAACTAGCAATATCGCCACCTAAGGGTGAAAAGATAATTGGTAAAGGTGAAGCAGCTGCCATAGCTTTAGCTAAAACATATAATGGAATTATAGCATCGAATAGTTTAAAAGATATATCTAAGTATATAGAAAAATATGAATTAGAAAATATAACTACTGGTGGTATATTAGTAGCTGCACTAAATGAGGGATATATTGATGAGCAGACAGGAAACCAGATTTGGGCAAAAATGATAAGTAAAAGAAGAATGTTACCAACATCTACCTTTACAGAGTATCTTAAAACAATCAAATAATTACTACTTATTTAAATAATAAAAATCCTTAAATTGTAATAGCAAATTGAACTAGTTATAAAATCTAATCATCTAGATTAAACTCTTGACATATGTGTTACAATGTGATGCTTTATAACTAAATAAGGAGGAAGTAATTATGAGTATAATAACTGTTAGATTAAACAAAGAAAAAGAGAAGATATACTATAAATATGCGAAATTCAATAATGTTGCTTTGTCAACATTGATAAAGGAAGCTCTGATGGAAAAATAGAAAATGAAATAGATATAAAAAGTGTTTTAGAATATGAGAAGAAACTAACCAACAATGATGTTGAGTTTTATACCCTTGAAGAAACCAAAAATATGCTAGATTTATAGGTCTACAATATGGACAGAGTATTGAGAGTTATATTTGAGAAGAATGCTATAAAACAAATAAGTAAGATTGAGAAATCTTAACAAATAATGCTATATAGCTATATAGAAAAAAATTTAGAAGGGAGCTCAAATCCTAGAGTTCAAGGCTCTCCTTTAAAAGGAACACTGAATTCATATTGGGGATATAGGATTGGAGACTACCGGATTATTGCAGACATAATCGATTTTGAAATAAAAATAGTCATTGTTGAAATGGGTCACCGAAAAGATATATAAAATAAACTATAATTAATAATATAAGGACAACTTTATTTAGTTGTTATCTTTGTATTATTTGACACACTGATATAAACAGAGGATTTATCTTTCTAAATGATCTAAGTGTAAATTAATAAATCAAAATTTGAGTGTTTGTAAAAACTACAATAACATCAATATATGATATGACAATTGTCAACAGGAGGTTGAATATGATTAAGATAACAGCTGGTGGATTTGAATTCAAGGCAAAATTTGAAAGAGAAAAGGCACCTAAAACATGTGAAGTGTTCGAAAAACTTCTTCCACTTAAAAGCAAGATAATCCATGTAAGATGGAGTGGCTCTGCTGTATGGATTCCAGCAGATGAATATGATTTCGGTAACCTTCCTATCGAAAATGGAACTAGCCACCCTGCCAAGGGAGAAATACTTTTGTATCCCGGATATATTAATGAACAAGAAATTTTCATACCTTATGGAGGAGCTTGCTTTTCATCGCCAGTGGGTCAACTCCCAGGAAGTCAATTCCTAACCATTATTGAAGGCCTTGAAAATATTGAAGAACTTGGAAGAAAGGTACTTTGGGAAGGTGCTCAAGATATAATTATTGAAGAGATTAAATAGAAATTAGGAGAAAGAGCTGTTGTAAAACGAAGTCGTATGTTTTAACAACAGCTCTTTCTTATTATTAAGTGTTAAGGAGTTAGGCTAATAGAGGTAGTTTAGGATGCATCCTGAAGAAAAAGTGAAATAAGGTTTAAAATCAACATCTATTAGATTTTATTTACCTTTGATAATTAACGTGATAAAATCATAATATGAGTAATTTTAGGCTGTTTAAGACATATTCATGAATGAAGAAGTTTCTTTATTATATTGGAACTCTAATAATTGAAATCAGGTGAGTCATTAAGAACAAGGATAAAAGTTATCAATAGTAATATTGTGCTGCATATAATAATAGAAATCTAGTAATACCAAAGTTTGTACATCATAACTGAAACATGGAAAATGTAGAAAATGGGGTAGATTGTATTGAAGGCTAGATACGAGGATTTTTTAAATGAATTAGTGATACTAGAAAAAAAGTATCTCTTATATTCACATGGTCATGACTTCGTAAATCAAGCCGTCTTAGATCTCTTAAGAACAATTGGAGATATACATAGGGACACTCCTAGCATAAAAATAGTTGATACTGGATATAGTTTAGTTATTAATGAAGTAGAATTTAGTATGGATGATATGAAGGTTGAGTATCTCATGCACCTACTTGGCGGTCGGGGAATTTTTTCTATAACATTTGATTCCGGAGTTGGATTTTCATCCATAGTGGATTTTCTTTACCTATTGAACTCCATCCCAACAAATAGTAAGTTGTTGTACCATGATGAAATTCAGTTAGCAATTCATAATATTGACTTTATTGAGGTTCAGGAGGTTGATTATGGAAAACTTAAATACCTATATAAGGATAAAGATAAAGAAAACATAGAGAGTATAGAGAAAGAAAAGCAAATAAGACTGCAATTATATGAGGAACTAAAGAGTCTTAATCCTGAAATTCAACCAAATAATACTGATGAAATGATAGATATGACATTGGATAGACTATCACAAATGCCTCAAGCTAAAGCACAAGAATTATTAAAGGACTTATCAGCTGAAGTGGTATCTAAGATAATTGAAAGAGTTAATGTTAAAGCAAACTTAATATCACCATCATTGATTGACTTACTTTTTGCAATGGATACAGCCAGAAAACTTGTAGGTGAGGACAGGGTGGAGGATGAGGTTGAAGAGATAAGCAGTGACCAGGTAAATAAGTTGGTGGAGAGGGAATCATATGAGCTGTATGTTACAGAAGACTACAGACAGCATCTAAGAAGTTTATTAGCTTATGATGCTAAAGCTCAGGATGAAATTAAAGGAGTTGAAATTTTTGACAAAACCCTAATAAACAGGACAATAGTAACAGCCTTGCTTAACCTTACTAAAAATAAGTTAGATACCACCATGGAAATAAGTTTTGCAGATACTATTAAGAAGTACCTAGAAGAGTTTATTTCAAATAGAGACTGGGACTTCATACAATCAGTTTCCAATGAAGAGCTGGTTTCTAAATTTCTTAAGAGGGATAATACAGTTAAGCTATTGTCAGAAACCATTAGGGAGAATAGGTCATACAATGATGAGGGCTTATTAGAAGTTATTAAAATCAGTGGTCCCAAGAATATAAACTGGCTAGTGGATTCTTACCTTGAAGAAGATGATTCAAGGATTAGAAGAGGTATTCTAAAATTGATACAGCCCTACCAAGAGGAAGCAGCTATTTATGCCACAAGAAGACTTATTGAAGATCCTACAACTAAAATAGGCCTACTTAACCCACTAATTAAAGACCACCTTGGATCAATACCAATGGATCTAGCATCCAGACTTATTTTATCTGAATCTATAGATTCAAAACTGCTAGCCATGAGAATCCAACTAACCCAAGGTGATGAAGGGGTTAAAAAAGAATTAGATAGACTTATTATAGCAAGTGATTGTGATTTGGCACTTAGTTTACTTGATTTGGTTAAGGATTTTAGAATCACAGAAGTCATAGGATCAGTATTAGAAAAGATTAAGGTTTTTTATATAGACCATAAGATGTATAAATACATAGTAAAGACAATAGACACAATATCTTTCATAGATGTGAAAGCCTATGAGGAACTTGAAAATAAGCTCATAAAAACTAAGATCAGCCTTTCTCCAAGTAACCTTAAGAATGTTAAAAACTATTTAAAAGGAGTTAGCCATGGAAACAAATTCTGATATAAACCTTAATATTTTACCAGATTTGTTAGGGGCCATAAATGCAGTGAAATTATACTCATATGATCATCCTCAAACCTTAACCTTTGTTGAAAATGCAATGGAAAGGTTTAAGAGTATTTTCCAGACTGAAGATAAACTAATTATAGGTGTCTTCAATGAGAGTATACTACTTAATCAAAGACCAGTTGTGGGAATGGGAAAGGTTTCAGATTCCATGATCAAATTATTAAATGATGCTGAGATTGATCAGATGGTATTTTTAAGAGGACTGGAAATAGAAGAGCTGACTTTTTTTCTAGACCAAAAATTTGGAAGGGGCATAGAGAAGTTTGGCCTATCTGAGTATTCCCATATATTACTTGGAAAGATCTCCAAGGATGAGAGTGATGATGATATAAAGGTTGATTCCATTAGAGACTTAGACTCATCCAATGATTTTATAAGGATGCTTCAGAACTTAGATATACAAAAGGCCTTTAATTTCAACATGGTTAATAACCTATCTGTGGATTTAGTTGAGACCTTTAAGTACTCTACAAGTCCTTTGAAGTATCTGGCTGAAGTAAAAAGTGAAGATGAATACACATATATTCATACAATTAATGTAGCCCTATTATCAATGTCCCTAGCCAAGCATATAGGGATAGTTGGTTCAGAGTTATTGGATATTATCTATGCGGCCTTGATGCATGATGTGGGTAAGATGCTTGTTCCAAATGAAATACTAAATAAAACCACGCCACTTACATCCAGTGAGTTTGAAATAATAAAAGAACATACTCTACATGGGGTAATGTATCTAAGCAATCAAAGAAACATACCCAGAATAGCCATCTTAGCTGCCCTAGAACACCATATAAAATTCAATGGTGGTGGATATCCTAAAATTAGCCCTGACTGGAAACCTCATTTTGTAAGTCAGATTATAAGCATATCAGATATATATGATGCCCTTAGAAGTAACAGACCCTACAGGGCTCGCTTAGAGCATGATGAGATTATTGGTATTTTACGCCACGATGCAGGAGTTGGATTAAATCCAAAGTTGGTGGAAGTTTTCATTGATATGTTAAATTCTCAATCAAAAGAATTATTATCAAGTACAGAAAAAACTACTTCAAATAATAATTACCTATTTACCGGAAACTAAATCCTAAATCCCAATAACTTTAGGAACTAGTATTGGATTTAGGCTTAATCAGAAGGACAATTCATAACTTAGTGGGAAATGATCAAGAGTCATTTCCTTTTTGTATTATAGGTTATTTTAATATTTAGGACAAAATTTAATCAGAATTTAACCCATGAAAAACTTTACAACATTAAGGCGTTAACATATAATAATCATGTGCTATTACTAATGTGATTTATGTAAGGAGTGGGTCCTGTAGAATTTGCAGATGGTAAGCTGGACAGGCAGATAAGTGACACAATGGAATATATTGTAAAGATAAATGCAGGTATTGACCAGAAGAAATGGATTACATGGGGGATAGAGCATAGGGAAAGTGGCAAAATAATTGGTGTAATTAGCCTATGGAATTTAATTAAGGATGATAATAGCGGAGAATTTGGGTATGGACTAAACCCAGATTATCAAGGAAAGGGATACATGAGAGAAGCCTTAAGGGAAGTAATTGAGTATGCATTAGGTTATTTTCAGCTGGATACAGTATTTGCCTATACTTCAAAAGACAATATACCATCATTAAAACTATTAGAAAAATGTGGATTTTTGGAAACAGGTAGGGTAATAGAAGAAGGAATTCACAGTGATAGAGTATTTGAGTATAAAGTATATAGGTTAGGAAAGAAGGGTTGATAATATGGACTTTTTAAAGAAACTAAATATTAAGGATCAAAGACGAGGATTGGTATTGAATCTTCCAGATGATATGAAGGAAGTAGTTTTATTATGGGAGGAAGTTTTAGAGATAGATTACGAACCTGGGGATGGGATATATCCCTTTGTCCTGCTATTTGCTAAGGATAAGGAGACTCTGTCAAATAGTAAAGGGGTCTTAAGAGAAGTAATGGACCCAAAGGAACTCATTTGGGTAGCCTATCCAAAGAAGTCATCTAAGAACTATAAGTCTGACTTAAGTAGGGATGATTTCTGGGAAGGTTTAAAGGACTTAGAATTGGAACCAGTTAGGCAAGTAGCTCTTAGTGAAGATTGGTCCGCCTTAAGATTCAAAAAAGGAGAAGATATAAAAAGAAAGGGAGACTAACCTTAATGCTAGTCTCCTTCTTTTTATCTTATAATACAGCTAAGTCTTCATCCATTGGGTCACAAATAAACATATGACCTGGAGCGTGGGTAATCATCAACTCAGGTTTACTGGTCATGGCTATTGATTGTGGAGTAACACCGCATGCCCAGAAAACAGGAACTTCTCCATCCTCAATTCTTGATGGATCACCAAAGTCGGGTTTTGTAATATCCTTAATGCCTATTCTTGATGGATCACCAATATGAATAGGAGCTCCATGTACTGAAGGGAATCTGGAAGTTGCCTGAACAGCTCTAGTGATTAAGGGATATGGCACAGGTCTCATACTGACAACCATCTTACCGTGAAAGGATCCTGCTGGAACACAGTCAATATCTGTTATGTACATTGGAACATTATGATTATCATCAATATGCCTTATTGGTATGGATGCATTGATCATGGCAGATTCAAAGGAAAAACTACATCCCAGTAAGAAGCCTACAAGATCATCTCTCCAGTAGTCCTTAAGATTTACAACTTCATCAACCAACTCTCCATACTTATAGATCCTATATAGTGGAGTATCATATCTTAGATCTGCCCCAGGAGCCATTAACTTTGGTTCAGGATCACCAACATCTGTAACATCAAGTATTGGGCATGGTTTTGGATTTCTCTGGGCAAATAGTAGGAAGTCAAAAGCTAAATCCTTGGGTACTATGGCCAAATTAGCTTGAATATGCCCTCTACACATTCCAGATGTAGGCTTTATAAGTTGCCCACTTCTAAAAAGTTCTCTTACATCCTTAGGTTTTTGTCTTGATAAATCCATAGTTAAATCAATCAAAATATCCCTCCTTTTTTTATTCTTAAAGAGATTATACTACATTAGGGTAGTAAAATCCTTTTTTATTTTTAATTTCAAATTCTTGAATTATTAATGGGAAATCGTTATATTTTAAATATTTTGAAAATGCAAACCTTATCCTGAAAATTAACCCTAGAAACTTAATCTTCTAACTGGTATACTTTACTGAAATACCCAACGGTAAAAATTTTATATATAAATATTATGATTAGGAGATGGTATAAGTGGCAGTAAAAGAATTGGCAAAAAAGTATCTTGATTATGGGGTAGAAATGAGAAGAGAATTTCATAAATACCCAGAAGCAGGAATGAAAGAATTCAGGACCCAAAAAAGAGTAATGGAAGAATTGACCAAGATGGGGATTGAAAATTATCCTTCAGCAGGAACTGGAGTAGTTGGGATTATCCAAGGCAAAGGTGAGGGAAAGACTGTAGCCTTAAGAGCGGATATGGATGCACTGGAGGTATTTGAAGAAAATGATGTGGAATACAAGTCAACTGTAGAAGGTGTAATGCATGCTTGTGGACATGATGGTCATACAGCAGGCTTATTGACTGCAGCAAAAATACTTAATGATCTTAAGGATGAGTTTAATGGTAGGGTAAAATTACTATTCCAACCAGGAGAAGAGGTTGCCCAAGGAGCACTAGGTATGATCAAAGATGGAGTGATGGAAGATGTAGATGGGATCTTTGGACTTCACATCTGGAATGATTGTGAAGTTGGAAAGGTTTCCGTTGAAGCAGGTCCAAGGATGGCTTCAGCTAATATGTTCAAGGTATACATTACAGGAAAGGGTGGGCATGGATCCCTACCAAATCAAACAGTTGATGCAGTAATGGTTTCAGCAGCCATGGTAATGAACCTTCAATCCATAGTGAGTAGAGAAATCTCACCACTGGATCCAGCAGTTGTTTCAGTGGGCATGCTTAAAAGTGGAACCAGATGGAATGTAATCGCTGGGGATGCATATATGGAAGGAACAACAAGATGTTTTAGCAAGGAAGTAAATGATGGGTTTGAAGATCAGATAAAAAGAATAGTAGATATGACTGCTAAAGCTTATAGGGCAGAAGCTAGAGTGGAGTATACAAAGATGGTAGCTCCAACTATAAATGATGCAGAAATGTCAAAACTTGCAGCAGGATCTGTTAAGTCATTACTAGGAGAAGAAGGCTTAGTCTTATTTGAAAAGACAACTGGTGGAGAAGACTTTGGATTCTTCTCAGAATATGCGCCATCAGTATTTGCATTTGTTGGTTCTAAGAATACTGATAAACTAGAATGCTTCCCCCATCATCACCCTAAGTTTAATATAGATGAGGATGCCTTGGAAGTTGCAGCTGGAATGTATGCCCAGTTTGCATTGGATTTTTTAAGTAAGTAGAAGATAACTCCCATTCTTATGGATGGGAGTTTAAATTAATAAAAAAAGTCAGAATCTTAAAAAAATAATAGCATTACAAAAATGAACCTGTTATAATTATAAAAATACCAATTTCTCGAGAAAGGAGAAGCCCTATGAACTATGTATTTTTATCACCACATTTCCCATCAAACTACAAGAATTTTGCAATAGCCCTAAAAAAAGAGGGAGTTAAGGTACTTGGTTTGGGATCAGAACCTTATGATAATTTGGAAGACACCTTAAAGGAAGCTCTGACAGAATACTATAGAGTAGATAATATGGAAGACTATGACCAACTTGTAAAAGCCTGCGGCTACTTTACATTCAAGTATGGGAAGATTGACAGAATAGAATCCCATAATGAATATTGGTTAGAAACAGATGCAAAACTAAGGACAGATTTCAATGTAGAAGGTTTTAAAATAGGGGATATGCCAAGTATTAAAATGAAGTCCAAGATGAAGGAAGTCTTTATAAGAGCTGGGGTACCTGTAGCCAAAGGTATCATTGTAACTTCAATTGATGTGGCTGAAACCTTCATCAAGGAAGTTGGGTATCCAGTTTGTGCAAAACCAGACAATGGTGTTGGAGCTTCAAACACATACAAAATATCAAATCCTGGAGAGCTTCTATACTTCTTTAGAACTAAACCAGACATGGATTATTTTATGGAGGAATTCATAACAGGAGAAATTCATACATTTGATGGTCTAGTGAATAAAGAGGGAGAAGTAGTCTTTAAGAATTCATTTGTATTTGGTAAAGGAGTAATGGAAACTGTAAATGATGGGTTGGATCAGTTTTATCACAATCAAAGGACTATTCCAAAAGACCTGGAGGTATATGGCTTAAGTGCTGTAAAAGAGTTTGGTCTTAAGGAGAGATTTTTCCATATTGAGTTTTTTAGAACAAAAGAAGGAAGCTTAATTGCATTGGAAGTTAATGTAAGGCCACCAGGAGGCTTATCTCTTGATATGTTTAATTATGCCAGTGATATAGATGTATATAATACTTATGCAAGGCTGGTGTCAGGGAAAGAAATTGATACTTTAGTAGATATTAAGTATCATTGTGGGTATGTTGGGATTAAGGATAACAATAGTTATGCCTTAGTTAACTCCAAGGAAGAAGTCCGAGAAAAATTTAGAGACCTGATCATTAATAGTGGTCCTATTGCTTCCATTTTTTCAGCTGCACTAGGGAACTATTCCTATATTCTAAGATCAGAGGATCTTGAAAAAATAAAAGAAGCTAGCAAATTCATTTTAACTAGAAGCTAGTTTATAACAAGGGGGTTCACCATGAATATTGAATACCATGAGTTTTATAGTCATAATTTAAATAGGAGTATGTCATTTAAAAGCTATGGTCATAGGGGCAAACCAATAATTGTCTTCCCTTCATCAGGGGGAAGATTCTATGAGTATGAGGATTTTAAGATGATAGAAGCCTGTAGTGAGTTTATAAATAATGGCACAGTGAGATTCTATACAGTAGATAGCATAGATAATGAAAGTTGGTTAAATAAGGGAGCATGGCCAGGTGACATGGCAAGGACTCATAATGCATTTGACAGATATGTAATAGATGAGGTCGTCCCCTTTATAAAAGAGAACAATAATTGGTATGGGACAATGGGAGTGACTGGTTGTAGCATGGGGGGATATCATAGTTTGAATTTCTATTTTAGACACCCGGATGTATTCGATACTCTCATCGCCCTAAGTGGAATTTATGATGCAAGATTCTTCCTGGGAGATAATGTTTCTGATATTGATGTGTACTTAAATAGTCCAGTGGATTACCTTAGGAACTTAAAAGATGAGTATTATCTTGATTTATACAGAAAGGGTAATATTATTATTTCAACAGGACAAGGATTATGGGAAGAGGATACCATAAGGGATACCAGACTTATAGGTGATATATTAAGGGAGAAAGATGTTCCAGCATGGATTGATTATTGGGGTCATGATGTGGATCATGACTGGCCTTGGTGGCGAGTACAGATGCCATACTTTCTTAAATCCCTGGTTGATACAGGCAAAATTTAAATTTTAGCAGATAGCCTTCTTATGAGGGCTATTTTTTTATGAACATATGCTTTTTAACACAGTAGGGTAGAATAGTTAAAATATAAACAGGGTATAAATAATTTAAGATTTAGCTCTTAATCGCCCAAGGAGGGGAGATAGGTGAAAAGGCATGTGATATTTAAGTTTATTTCAATTATCATTATTTTAAGCTTATTCCTAACGGCTTGTGGGAAAGAGGATATTGGTAGTGGTAATCCTGCCCCAACAAACCAGGGAATAGGGACTGAAGAAGAAATTATTGAAGAAGCATCCAGTGAAGAATTAAAGGATATACTTGACGACTATACATATTATCATGGGATAGCAACAGTTTATGAGGATCAGTACTGGAAGTCAAAATATCAGGATGAGAGTCATGGAGAAGGAAATGGAGTATTAACTTCTGAGGATTATCTAGTGTATGATAGTGAAAGTAAGAAGTTATACATTATAGCTAGAAACCTAACATATAACAGTCAGCATGAGGTTACAGTAAATGACCTAAACGGAAATTACTTAAAAACAGCAAATATATTTGCCACAGGAGAGACCAAAGAATATTATTTTATGGGAATTAAATACAAGGATAAGGTTAGTTTTGAGGGACTTCCTGTGAGGATGGATGGAAATAATTTAGAAGTATATACAAGGATTGAGACTCTGGATGATAAGTGGGTTGAATACCACTCCACTGCTGATACTGTTAGATATGGAAGGGATAGGGTAATGCCACCGAATGTATCCACCAATGCCTCTGCAGGACTACTACCCACCATAGATGAGTTAAAGGATGAAAAATCCTACGGAAATAAGGATGTATTTGTATATGAGGCAACAACTAGATTTTGGAATCTGAAGGGTACTTTTGATTATAACTATAGAAAGATAAGTCTAGAAGAGATGATGGAAGGAGTCCTTGCCATAAGGGATACTCAACTTAACAACGAGTCCTTCTCAAAGAGGGCTGAGTTATTACCTGAAGTCTGGCAAGAAACTGCAAGTATAGGAGATGGACTAAGTGGAATTAATATAGCCAGTGCAGGCTTAAGTAGTATATTTAATACGTTGGATGATATTAAAACATCGTCAGATGGGGATAGAAGGGATCTAGTAGAAGCTTCAAGAGGCCAAGAAGAAGTATTAATTTTAAAGGACAAGATTAAGGATGTGTTAAAAGAGCAAGGGGATCAGTCAGCAACTAGAAAGCTTGAAGGTTTTGTTTTGGAAACAGAAGAAGAATCCCTAATCCAGTCCTACCCAATATTCTATGAAACAGTAGAGGTGATCTATAGCAGAATAGGAGACTATTACAGTGAGTTTGAAAGAGCATATAATGAAATAAGTGAAGCTAATGTCACTGATAAACTTGAAGAAATCGCCCTAAGTCTTAGAAAGCTAACTGATGAGAATAATAGAATGCTGGAGTTATTTGAAATATTAGGTGCAAAGATAGAAAAATCTCTTCTCACACAACCATTAATGGGCTTGGACGAACTTTATAGGGAGTGGCCAATAGCATTCTATGCTTTAGAAGGAAGTAAGTCAGAGGTTAACATTGAGGAGGGATTAACTCTTCCCCTTGGTTATCCAAAAGATATTGTTCCAATAGTAGAAGATGGCAAAATTATTATGGTAGATGTTATTCCTTCTGATACCAGCAGTAGAGAAGTTTATATGATAACAGTCAATTCAGATACAAGTGAAGGAGATATTTCATTATTCTACAAAGAAGCATTGAAAGATCTAGAAGGATATAGCCAAATGTCAGTGGCTGGTATGACAATCATTGAAGCCTTTTGGGATGATTATATGATATCAATACTTGTAACTAAGAATAATCTAGGTGGGGAAGAAGAAAATACCATCCAGATTTCAATTATCGACCAGTAGTTATAAGGATGTCTATTAAGGGGATATACCAATGTTTTTAGGTATATCCCTATTACTTGGGTAAAATTAACACATAGAGTGGAGGAAATACTATGATTAGTTGTAAAGAAATGAGAGAAGCTGATAGAAGAGCCATAGAGGATATTGGCATTCCTGGGATAGTTTTAATGGAAAATGCTGCTATAAGAGTTATAGAGAATATAGATTTTGACAAATTCAATTTCTTTCTCTTAATATGCGGAGTTGGGAACAATGGGGGAGATGGTTTAGCAATTGCAAGACACTTATTCTTAAGGAAGAAGAAAGTAAAGGTCTACATCCTAGGAGATACAAATAGGGGGACTGATGAATTTCAAATAAACTTAAACATCATAATAAATCTAGGAGTGGATATGGTTATAGTGGATGGAAATGATACTTCTTGCCTAACTAAAGACTTAAAATCATATGAAGTAGTTGTAGATTCAATATTTGGAATAGGACTGAAAAGGGAGATTCATGGATTATTTGAAGAAGTTATTAATCATATAAATTACAGTGGAAAATATATTATTTCAGTAGACATTCCTTCTGGAATAAATGGAGATACAGGTGAAGTAATGGGAGTAGCAATACAAGCAGACAAGACCATAACATTTCACCATATAAAGACGGGATTAACAAAAGCCCCCCTCCATACTGGAGAGATAATAGTAGAAGATATAGGAATACCGTACACTCATGATTAAGCAATTATCTAAATTTTGTGACAACATAGTAAATAATTGGTATAATTGAATAATATATTTAAATTTAGAATTAGGTCAAAATATTAAGGAGTAGCATATGAAAGTATTAGTTACTGGTGGGTTGGGATTTATTGGAAGTCATATAAGTGTAGACCTATTAAACAAGGGCTATGATGTGGTAATAATAGATAATCTGTCCAATTCAAAAGTCCAAGTATTGGATAGGATTGAAGACATATCAAGTAGAAGACCTGTCTTTTATGAACAAGATATATGTAATTTAGATGACTTAGAAGTGGTATTTAGAGATCACAGGATAGATGGCATTATTCACCTTGCTGGTTTTAAGGCAGTGGGGGAGTCTGTAGGGGATCCACTTAAGTATTATTACAATAACATCCTAGGGACACTGCAACTTCTAAAATGCTGTGATGGATTCAAGGTATCAAAGTTCATATATAGCTCATCAGCAACGGTATATGGAGATCAGCAGTCCCCTTTAAGAGAAGACATGGAATTAAGAAGACCTACTAATCCTTATGGTGAAACAAAGGTAATGATTGAGAGGATTTTAAGTGACTATGCCTGTGCAAATCCAGAATTTTGCCTATCTGTTTTAAGGTATTTTAATCCCATAGGTGCCCACGAAAGTGGATTGATTGGGGAAGACCCCAAGGGCATACCAAATAATCTCATGCCCTATATTACTAAGGTGGCTAAAGGAGAATTACCTTTTTTAGGAGTGTATGGTAATGATTATGAGACACCCGATGGAACTTGCATAAGAGATTACATTCATGTATCAGATCTTTCTATGGGTCATATAAGTGCTTTAGAAAACATATCAAGAGGTCATCAAGTATATAATCTGGGCACAGGAAGAGGAAGATCAGTATTGGAGATAATAAATACATTTATAGAGGTAAATAAAGTTGATATTCCCTATAGGATAGTAGATAGGAGACCAGGGGATATAGGAACAGCTTATGCAGATGTTTCTAAGGCAAAGAGAGTATTAAAATGGGAAGCAAAAAAGTCATTGGAAGATATGGTTAGGGATTCATGGAACTTTGCAGAGAAAAAAAGCATTTAGAGATCTTTAGTCCAGAAATTAATAATTGACTTCAACAATGTAAATTGTTATAAATATAATAGAAATAGGCATTTAAAGGAGTTTAATATGTCTAATAGATATATGTTCGAACAAGATAAAGATGAAAACAATGATATAAGAATACCTGTTGATCTAAAGTATCATACCCTAGTAGATGGATTGTCTCTAGGGGTTGTTTATTTGACAAAAGACTATAAGGTTATAGATAAGAATCACCTTATTGACTATTGGTTTCCGACAGGACTTGGGGAGAATTCCTTGTGTTTTCATTCCTTGGATTTAAACAAGAGATCTAAACCTTGTGAAGATTGTAGAGTTTTGGATGCTTTTGATAGCGGATATCCTAGTCAGAGTATTCGAGTCAAGAAAACATCCATTGGAGATAGGACTTTTAAAATAGTGGCAAGACCAATAAAGGATGAGAACAACCAAGTGATAGCTGTGATGGAAACCCTGGAGGATATAACTGACTTATTAGAAACTCAGAAACAGAAAGCAGAAAATGAAAGAAGATTAAGGGAGTATAACGAGAGATTTCTTCAATTGGCCAGACAAAGTAGATCTGTTACCTGGGAAGTTGATGTAAATGGTTTATATAAGTATGTAAGTGATAATGTTGAGGAAGAATGGGGCTACAAAGAGGAAGATCTAGTTGATAAATTATACTTTTATGATTTACATCCTGAAAAAGAGAGAGAACATTATAAAGAGATAGGATTAAGGACTATCCTCTCTGGAGTAAGTATAACTGGAATGGAAAACCCCATTATTACTAAGAGTGGAAATATCAAATGGTTATTAAGCGCTGGAATACCTAAATATGATAAAAGAGGAGAAATAATAGGCTTTAAAGGCATAGATACTGATATATCAATATTAAAAGACACCCAGCATCAGCTTATTAGTAATAGGAGATTTTTAAGTGACATACTAGAATATAGTGGAACATTAATTTATACCAAGGATATTGATGGTAGATATACATTTGTAAATAAGAAGTGGGAGGAAGTTACAGGCTTAAGTCGAGAGAAAACATTAGGTTATAATGACTTTGAAGTATTTCCCCTAGATGTGGCAAATAGATATTTGGAGAATGATAAGAAGGTATTGGAGTTAAAGAGAGTAATTGAGTTTGAGGAGTATCTTCAAAGTGAAGATGGAATCAGACACTTTATATCCATTAAATTCCCCATTTTCGATGAGCATGATGAAATTACTAGTATATGTGGAATAACAACAGACATAACTGACAGAAAGATTCAGGAAGAGAGGATAACATATTTAGCAACCCATGATTATTTAACAGGATTACCAACTATACAGGTAATCAAGGATAGAATCAAATTAGCAATTCAACTTGGAAAGAGAAATAATTCAAGATTTTCAGTTCTCTTTATAGACCTTGATGGATTCAAAAATGTAAATGATACCTATGGTCATGACAGCGGAGATAAGGTATTGGTAGAAGTTGCCAAGAGAATAGAAGAGACCATAAGAAAATCTGATACAGCTTCAAGGATAGCAGGTGATGAGTTTATGGTTTTACTCATGGAAATAGAAGATGAAAAAGGTGTTACTAACCTAGTAAATAGACTAAAAGACAAGATTAATAAACCAATATTATTAGATCAAGGTGAAGTAAGAGTAGGTTCTAGTATAGGGGTTGCTATATATCCTGAGGATGGGGAAACAATAGATGATTTGGTTAGACATTCAGATAAGATGATGTACCTTGACAAAAGGAGAGAATCAGAATAAAGGCGTAAGCAACAAAACGCCTTTTTACTTTTTATGGGTGTTTTAAAATACTATATTTGATATAATGTCATTAACTACGGAAAATAAGAAAAGATGAAGATCGGGAGGGACTTAAATGAAGGTTAGGAAGGCAGTAATACCAGCAGCTGGACTAGGGACAAGATTTTTACCAGCCACAAAGGCACAGCCAAAAGAAATGTTACCTATAGTGGATAAACCTACACTTCAGTATATTATTGAAGAGGCTGTGGATTCAGGAATTGATGAAATATTGATAATCACAGGTAGAAATAAGTCTTCAATAGAAAACCACTTTGACAAGTCTGTTGAACTGGAAATAGAACTTGAAAAATCAGGCAAAGATGAATTATTAGAAGAAGTAAGAAAAATTTCAGATATGGTCAACATTCACTATATTAGGCAAAAAGAACCAAAGGGTCTGGGTCATGCCATATACTGTGCTAAAAGCTTCATAGGGGATGAACCCTTTGCAGTCCTCTTAGGGGATGATATTGTATACAATGAAAAACCTTGCCTAAAGCAAATGATAGAAGCATATAATGAATATAAGACAACAATTTTAGGTGTACAGGAGGTACCCCTAGCTGATGTTTCCAAATATGGAATAGTTGAGGGAAAACACATTGAGGACAGAATATATAAGGTAAAGAACTTAATTGAAAAACCAACAGTGGAAAATGCACCCTCAAATATTGCAATCCTTGGAAGATATATCATTAACCCTGCAATATTCAAAGCATTAGAAGAAACTAAACCAGGGAAAAATGGGGAGATTCAATTAACAGATGCCCTGGAGATTCTTTCAAATTGGGAAGCCATGTATGCTTATGTATTTGAAGGAAAGAGATATGATGTAGGTAATAAACTAGGATTCTTAGAAGCTACGGTGGAATTTGCCCTAAGAAGGGAAGAACTTAAGGATGAGTTTATGGAGTATTTAAGAGGTATTGTAAAGGAATAGTCAATAAATAGGGGATGGTTATATGTCATATAGGATCAGAGTGGGTCAAGAAAAGGATCTAAAAAGATTAACTGAAATATATAATATGTCCATAGAGGAAGGTGGAATCACAGCATACACAGAAACCTTTACTATAGATGAAAGAAAAGAGTGGTTATCTAGTTTCAACCATAAGTATCCCTTATTTGTAATTGAAGAGGATGGTTTTGTTCTTGGCTACTCCTATCTCTCACCCTATCGACCTGGAAGAAGGGCTTTAAGTAGTGTTGTTGAGATTAGCTACTATCTTGACTTAAATTATATTGGGAGAGGAATTGGTTCAACACTCATTGAACATACGATAAATATTTCTAAGGAATTGGGATATTTGACAATGGTTGCAATTCTATTAAGTAGCAATATAAGGAGTATATCCATACTTGAGAAGTTTGGATTTTGCTTATGGGGTGAAATTCCAGAAAGTGCTCAATTTGGAGAAAATTGGTATTCCCATATATATTACGGAAGAAAATTATAAAGAGTAAGGAGACATTATGATAAAGGAATTTGAAGGAGTCAAGCCAAAATTGCATGAAAAAACCTACCTGGCTGAAGGGGCTAAGGTAGTAGGAAATGTTGAATTAGAAGAGTATGCAAGTCTTTGGCATAATGTTGTTGCCAGGGGAGATATCAATAGAATATTTGTAGGGAGGTACTCAAATATTCAAGACAATAGCGTGCTTCATGTGGCGGATGATTTAGAGTGTTACGTTGGAGAATTTGTAACTGTTGGCCATGGAGTTATGCTACATGGCTGTAGGGTAGAAGATCACTGCTTAATTGGAATGGGATCCGTTCTTTTAAATGGAGTTGTTGTAGGAAGAGGAAGTATTATTGCTGCAGGAGCTGTAATAAAGGAAGGGATGATAATACCTCCATTTTCATTGGTTGCAGGTGTTCCAGCAAAGATAATTAGAGAGCTACCAAAGGATTTAGATAAAATTCATGCCCAAGCATTGAAGTATAAGACCCTCTGGACAGAGAGGTATAAAATACTACCAGATGCTGATGGTGAAAGATACCAAGGACAAGAGATCGTCTAATTTACCACTTTATCATATTTGGATATTGGTGTATAATAGTAATGTTATGGAAATAAGTCAAATACTAAGAGGCTAATTATGTTTAATAACACAAAAAGAAATAGAATACTAGTCTATTGTATAGCATTCATAGTTTTATCTATAATTTCATACCTGACTCTTACAATGCCCTCCAAAGACTATAGTCTAACAAGGAAGGAAAAGATAGATTTAAATCATGGTTGGGAAGTGGAATATGAAGGAAATATTATTAAGAATGTTAGTTTTCCTTATGACTTGAATCTGGAAGAAAACACTCCCTATACTGCAAGACTTATCCTACCAGAGGATTTTAAGAATCATGTAAGGTTAAGAATAAGGTCCTCCATGCAGGATCTTATAGTATATGTGGATGGTGAAGAAGTCTTCAGAGATATTAAGGAGATGGATGGGAAACTAGTCGTTCCAGATGCCAGCCTTTGGCATCTATTTGAGTTGCCAAATGATATAGGTGGAAAGGAATTGAAACTGGAGATGAAATCGCCAACAATTGAGTTTTCTGGGATGCTAAATGAAGTGTATGCTGGGGAAGGGAAAGATTTAATATATGATATAGTAAGAGATAAAATTTTCAACTTATCACTAAGTGTCTTGTTTATAATATTTGGGATTATAACCTTAGGCTTATCATTTATTCTCAAGAATTTAGAGGATAATAGGCTCTTGTACTTGGGAGTATTTTCAATATTAGTAGCTCTTTGGATATTTTCAGAATCAAAGATAATGCAGATATTCATAGGCAATAGATTTATACTAGGGGGCTTAAGCTATATGCTAATTCCCATGATTCCCATGGCATTTGGATTGTTTTTAAAGGAATCGGTGCTAAAAAAATACAAGGATATAATGATTGTATTTGCCTTTATGTTTATGGCAAATTTACTTATAAATATATATTTACAGCTATCGGGGATAGCCTCTTTTATATCAAGCATGCAACTAACACTTGTACTAATAATGTCTACATTAGTAGGAGTACTATTTTTTATGGTATTGGAATGGAGAAAATATGGGAATCGACAAGCACGACAAATGCTTATTTATTCAAGGATCTTATCAGTATTTTTAATAATTGAGGTTATTGTTTTTCTTACGAAAAGATTTGAAATAACAAGCATATTTTCTGGAATTGGGTTACTAATATTTTTCACTCAGATAACCTATACTACCTTTAAGTCAGTTAATAATATGATGATCTACGAAAAGGAAACTGAGATACTAAAGAAATTGGCATATAAGGACATATTGACTAATATGGGAAACAGGGCTGCATTCGAGAAACATATCGATGGTTTAAGAAAAACTAATAATAAGAAGCCTTTTAGGTTGACCATGATGGATATTAATAATCTTAAGTTTATTAATGATAATTATGGACACCAGGAGGGAGATACTGCTATTAAGATTTGTAGCAATGTTATAGAAAAATATCTACAACCTTTTGGAGAATGTTTTAGAATTGGTGGAGATGAATTTGCTTGTATCATATTTGACTTGGAAGATGAAGATTTTAATAATCAAGTTAGCAAAATGAAGATGGAACTGGAAAATACAAAGATAGAATATGATTATAAGTTGGACATTGCCATAGGATCAAATATTTATTGTTATGATGAACATAATGATATAGGGAGTTTTATTCACGAGACGGATTTAAAAATGTATCAGAATAAGAGAATAACAAAAACAGTACAGGAGTAATTATGTTTAAAAGAAAAATTCCATGGTTACCAGTCATATTATGGATGATGGTAATCTTTTATCTAAGTGGTCAAATAGCAAGTGATTCCAATAATCTAAGCATGGGATTAACAAGGAGAATATACGATGTAATAAGTGTTTTTGTTCCAAGTCTTGAAATTGACTTCTTTAATCACATTATAAGAAAAAATGCTCATTTTATAGCATACTTTATACTTGGAATTCTATCTATTAATGCCTTATACTTAAATGGAATATATAATAAGAAGGCCTTTAGTATAGGATTATTAATATCCGTTATATATGCTATAACTGATGAGATTCATCAGTTATTTGTCCCGGGAAGAGCAGGTAGAATACTGGATGTAATAATCGATTCATCTGGAGCCCTTGTAGGAATAATTTTATACATTCTATTGTTTAAGTTGATAGATAAAAAAAGAAGGACTCAGTTTTAGAGCCCTTCTCCTTATTTTACCAGCAATATATTTTTATGGTAAATCTGCACCTTTAGCTTTTAAGAATTGGTAAACTGCGTTATAGTATTCAACCTTGTTGAATTTACTAATTCCTCTAAAACTACTACCTTTTGTCTCTCTTGCTATATCTGAAATGAAGTTCCCATATTTAGCCTTGTTATTAGGAAGTCTTCCCATAATATATCTATTGCTAATGTTGTATTGTTTAAGAATTCTATTGGCAATAGAAGGAGCTGCAGGATAACTATCTTCATCCTCATCAGGAACTGGAGTAATTCCACCAGTTAATACAAGTCTAACGTTTATATTCTTATCCAAGTTTTGGATGATTAGAACATTAGGATTATCAGTAGTTTGTTTAACTCCATTAACTAACCATTCCTTAACCTTATATCCTGTTTCTGGATTAGCCATAAATACTAAATTTTGTCCCTTTTCTACCATATAAGGGCTCTGAATCAATAAGCCACCAACATAAGCTGTTATTGTTCCTTTTCCACCTGTTACATCAAATGCTACTCTGTACTTATTTACTGGAGAAAGGATTGGTTCAAATACAACTACTACATTTGTATTTTCCCTTATGTTTTCTAGTGTATGGATTAGAACGGTTGAATTAAATACTTCATTGTTTATAACCCATTCCTTTACCTTATATCCTGTATTAGGGGTTGCAGTAAATACAACTGTATTATGAGTCTGTACTAGAGTGCCTGAAGGTATAGTATTGTTATTTAACTTAGCCGTTAAAGTACCATTACCACCATTAACATTATAAGTTACCAGGTGATTAGCAGGAGTTATAGTAGCTAAATCAGTTGGAGCACCCTCTAAGCTAATTTTATATTTAAGAGCATCGCTACCTTTAAGTGTTGCGGATACAATATTTACTGGGATGTTTATACCCACATTTGAAGTTGCAAATTCAATTTTTACAACATCTAGTGAAACATCATCGTGAAGGGGATCTACCCCAGTTAAAACTAAATTATTTGTTGCAAATTCTGCATTTTTACTTCCGTCAAATACTTTGTCTTTAGCAGTAAAGCTGCCAGATATTTTAACTTCCTTAAGTTGAGGGATATCGTTGACACTATTGTATAAGCCAATATTATCAAAATACATCTCATTATTTGCTCCAGCATATGTCATTAAGAAAAGTTTGTCTGGAATAATATTATCAAATGTCAATCCGTCACCTTTTAAGACCCCATCAACATAGACACTGTAAATATCAGTATTTAGGTTAATAGATAGGATAATGCTGTACCATTTATCCTCTTGGAAATCTCCAATAAGTTTAAGGTCATTAGATTCATCCTTATCAAGGGCATATATCTTTCCGTCATCAAAGATTAACTTTGGTAACAAGCCAGAACTATTTAAATCCCTTTTTAAACTAATTTCTCCTATAGGATTATCCTGAACTAAAGGTTTAACATTAAGACTAATTACAAGATTATTAACATCTTCGTCATCTAGATTCATAAAGTGGGTAGATGGATTTCCAACTCCAGAAATAATTCTAAATGCCTTAGTCTTTGTGCTACCATAATCTACTTCCATAACCTTTTGAGCAGAAGTTCCTAAACCACTGCTGAAACTACTAAAAATACTTGGATACTGATCTAGGTTGTAATTCTCAAAATCAACAAATATATTTGGTTCCTCTGCCATTACAACCATTGGCGTAGACACTATCATTGTAAGGATCATTGCCAATGACAGTAGTCCTGATAAAGCTTTTTTGAACATTTCTTAAAACCTCCCTTTACTTTAAATACAAATAAAACAAAAAAATCCGACCTTGTGGGTCGGTAATTCTGTAGGTATCAATTGCGGCATCCACAGGGTTACCGATCATCCAGAATAAATCATATCTACTCTCAACTCAATTATACCCTTTATTCTATTACTTAAGTGTTACAAGCGTGTATAATTTTGGTTACAAAATTTGGGTATATATAAAAAACAGAAAGGGGAATTTATATGGGAATCTATGAAAGTCCAAAATATTCAGTGGTAATTAAGGAAAAAAATATTGAAATAAGGTCTTATGAGAGCTTTAATATAGTCTTGTATGAAAATCCAAGGGATAGGAATGCTGACTCAGGATTTAATACTTTGTTTTCGTATATTTCTAAGGGAAATAAGAGGGAAGAAAAAATAAAGATGACTGTACCAGTTTTAGAGGAAGATAGGGGAGGTCTAAGAACACTGTCCTTTGTAGTTCCATCTAAATATAATTTAGAAGATATACCTGCACCAAAAAGTGATTTAGTAAGGGTGGATAAAATAGATGCAGGTTATTTTGCTTTTATCAGGTATTCTGGCTTAGCCACAGAAGGAAGCTACAAAAAGAATTTAGATAAATTAATTAACTTCTTGAAGGAAAAGAATTACAACATAAGCTCAGAATTCTATAGGGCATATTATGATCCGCCATTTCAATTACCCTTCCTCAGAAGAAATGAAATACTGGTAAGACTTACCAATATCTCAAAAGAAAGATTAATAGCTAGATGATTATTGAGCTTGAAAGATTAAAGTGCTATACTCTTTTTAACTTGTTTGTTAATTGGAGGATTTAATTGTGAAGAAAATCAAAATTCATTATGGTTGGTGGATTGTCCTTTTTGGAGGAATATTAACTGGATTTTCAACTACCATGGTGAACACATTAAACAGTCTTTATGTTATACCCATAACTTCAGAATTTTCCTTTACAAGAAGTGAATATATAATGACCAGCACCTTGACTGCTATAGCTGCTATATTCGGAGCTCCAATTATTGGAAGGTATATGAATAAGAATAATATGAAAAGAATTCAGGTAGTATTACTATTTATAATGACCCTATCCTATATCTCATTTTCTATAGCCAATAAGTTGTGGCAGTTTTATTTAGCATCAGTCATCATAGGCTTGATATATATGTCATTGGGGATGATCCCTATTTCGATTATAATAACAAACTGGTTTGATAAAAAACAAGGATTTGCCATGAGTTTGGTTCTAGCTGGAATAAGTATTGGGGGAGCTGTCTTAAGCCCAATTACATCCACCTTAATCATTAATTACGGCTGGAAGATGACAAGGGTTTATATAGGAATTTCATATTTATTAATCTCACTTCCAATAGTAGCATTTATCCTTAAACCTGCCCCTGAAGATATTGGTTTAAAACCATATGGTTGGGATGAATCAAATGATGAAGTGCAAAAGAAGATTGAAAATAAAACTAAGGTTCCCATGGAGAAAATAAAAAAGAGTACATATTATAAGTTGTTTCTAGTGGGGGTTATAGTTTCAGGCATTATATGCAATGGTGGAATGCAGCATATGGGACCCTTTGTTACAGACAATCACGACCAGGTAATTGCCAGCTTAATAATATCTCTTTATTCCTTCTCTGCCATATTTGGAAAACTGCTACTGGGATATTTGTACGACAGATTTGGGAATGCAGTCAGTATGTTATTTGGTGGAGGAATGTTTACGCTAGCATACATCTTAATGGCATTTTTCCCCAAGAACTTAGCTTTGATGACCATGGCAGCAGTTATATACGGCATAGGAAATTCAGTGGGGTCTGTTAATATAAACCTGGTTACATATGGAATATTCGGCAGGGAAAACTATGGTAAGGTTCTATCTGTGATAAAGAGCATTCAACAGGTGGGAATGGCATCTGGCCCCATACTATTTTCACTATTATTTGAAGTTTCCCATGATTACAAACTACCCTTTACATTAAGTATCGCCTTGGCTATACTTCTTTCATATTCATGGATAAAATCATACAAGGATGCAAAAATAGAATCTGGAGTCAGTTAATTGACTCCAGATTCTTTAGAATTCAAATATTTGTCCAGGGTTTAGAATCACTGTATCAGTGGTCTTATTCTTTCTCTTAAATTCCTCTGGATCAGCTGTAATCACTGGGAAGGTTCCATAGTGCATTGGAATAGTTAGCTTTGGTTTAACGAATTCTACAGCTCGAATAGCGTCGGTGATATCCATGGTATAGTTTCCTCCAATGGGAATCAGGGCTACATCAATATCCTCAACTTCTAGAAGCACCATATCCATTGTTAGACCAGTATCTCCTGCATGGTATATCTTCTTACCATTCACTTCAATAACAAAACCACAGGGATTGCCTCCATCACGGGGACCATTTTCTGTGGGTATGGCAGATCCATGCAGGGCAGGGGTAAGTTTTACCGTTCCAAAATCAAATTTAAATCTACCTCCAATATGCATGGGGTGAGTCTTAACTCCTTTTTCAGATAAGTAGCCTGAAATTTCAGCATTTGTAATTACGAGAGCGTCATTATCTTTTGCCAGTTCAACAGTATCGCCAATATGGTCACCATGACCATGGGTTACAAAGATGTGGGTAAGATTTTTAACATCCTCTGGTTTTAAGGGGCTGGAAGGATTTCCCTTGAGGAAGGGATCAATTATTGCCTTGAAGCCCCCCTCTTCAAGCATAAATACTGAATGACCTAAGTATGTTAGTTTCATAAATATAAACCTCCTTCTTTTCTTAAAGTTTATATACCCTAAAGATTTAAATTGAAATGCTTTTGTTAAGTCTTTGTAACCAATTTATAATATTACACTGATATACTAAAGTTATAGGGAGGGAAGATAGATGAAGATATTATCCTTAATAATTGCTCTATCCTTATTACTGGTTGGATGCAGCAGTGAGAGTGCACCTAAAAATTCAGCATTTGCCAGTGAAGATGTGGATGGAAAAATAACAGATAGTAATTTGGAATTTGCCTTTGATGTATTTGGTGAATTAAACAAGGGAGATTTGAATGAAAATGTATTTATTTCACCATTTAGCATCTCCACAGCTCTAGCAATGACATATAATGGAGCAGAAGGGGAGACCCTTGAGGAAATGGAAGAGGTTTTGAACTTTTCAGGGATACCTAGAAATATTGTAAATGTTTCATATAAGAGCTTGCTTGATTATCTGGTAAGAGATGATAAGGAAGTTAAGACTCTGGTGAGTAATTCCATATGGTATAGACAAGGAGAAGAAATTAAGGAAGAATACCTTAATACCATTGAGGATTATTACAAGGCCTATATTAAAGACTTAGACTTTGATAAACCAGAAGCAGTTGATACAATAAATGATTGGATAGATGATTCCACAAAGGGTATGATTCCTGGAATGCTTCAACCACCAATACCAAGAGATGTGATAATGTATCTTATAAATGCAGTATATTTTAAGGGTGAGTGGACTACTCAGTTTAAGGAAGAAGATACTAGGGATTCAACCTTTATTCAGTATGATAAGACGGAAGTTTCAGTTCCAATGATGCGGATGAATGATACAATCCATTACTATAAGGGAGATAACTATAAGAGTGTAAAACTACCCTATGGGGATGGAAAGGTTAGTATGTACATTGTATTACCTGATGAAGGAGAAGACATTAACAATCACATAGAAACTTTTAATCTTAAGCAATATAATGAAATAAAGAACAATCTTAAGGAAACAGAAGATCTTAACCTAATGATTCCCAAATTTAAAATGGAATATGGAATCAAGGATATAACAAAGGAATTAAGGGCACTGGGGATGGATACAATATTTGATGAAAGGGCAGACTTAAGTAGTATAAGAGAAGATATATATGTAAGTAGTGTCCTTCATAAGGCAGTAATTGAGGTAAATGAACAAGGAAGTGAAGCAGCAGGAGTAACTGTAGTTGAAGTAGGAACCACCTCCATAAGGGAACCAGTAACTTTCATAGCAGATAGACCCTTCTTTTTCTTTATTGGAGAGGAAGAATCGGATACGATTCTTTTCATGGGGAAATATTTAAAAATTAATTAGGAAGGCAAATGCTTTCCTGATTTTTTTTCGTTAAACTAAAATGATTTCTATGATAAGATAGTATTAATTAAAACGACAAAATAAATTTAGCTAATTTAATATTATAATTACTTAGATGGAGGTAGAAGATGAGTCATCAGATTAGAAGGATCTTTGTAGAAAAAAAGGAAGGTTTTAATGTTGAAGCCAAACATTTAACTAGTGAACTGAAGGAAACCCTTAAGTTAGATTCCCTAAAAGATGTGCGTATACTTAACAGATACGATTTCACGTGTAAGGATGCAGTAGACTTTGAAAAAATAGTCAAGGTGGTATTTTCTGAACCCAATGTGGATGTGGTTTATGAAGACGAGCTCCCAGGGGGAGAAGATAAGGTTCTGGCAGTTGAATATTTGCCAGGGCAATACGATCAAAGGGCAGATTCAGCTGAACAGTGTATCGGGATTTTACTTGAGGATAATTCCTCAAAGGTTAAGGCAGCAAAAATATACCTATTCTCTGGTAGTTTAACAAATGAAGAATACATAATGATTAAGGAATATATGATCAACCCCATAGATTCAAGAGAAGCTTCAATGGACCTGCCCATGACCTTAGATGATGAGAAGTATGAAGTTAGTGATATCCAAGTAGTTGATGGGTTTATCCAAATGGATGATAAATCTTTGGAGGAATATAGAAGAAGCAGTAATTTTGCAATGAGCTTCGATGATATTCTTATGATCAGAGATTATTTTAGAGATGATGAAAAGAGAAACCCAACTGTAACAGAACTTAAAGTAATAGATACCTATTGGTCAGACCATTGTAGACATACAACCTTCTTTACTGAAATCCAAGATATCAAGTTACAGGAAGGTAAATACAAGAAAGTGCTTGAAGTAGCATTGGAAGATTATCTTCAATCAAGAAAAGATCTAAGCTTAACAAAGCCAGTAACCCTAATGGATCTAGCCACAATAAACGCAAAAGAATCAAAGAAATTAGGATTACTTGATGATTTAGATATCTCTGAAGAGATAAACGCCTGTAGTATTGAAATAGATGTGGACATTGATGGTGTTGATGAGAAATGGTTGTTGATGTTTAAAAATGAGACTCACAACCACCCAACAGAGATTGAGCCCTTTGGTGGAGCGGCAACATGTCTGGGAGGAGCCATCAGGGATCCACTTTCTGGAAGAAGTTATGTTTATCAAGCCATGAGAGTAACAGGTAGTGGAGATCCAAGACAGCCCTTAAATGAAACACTACCGGGGAAATTACCACAAAGAAAAATAACCAGGGAAGCAGCAAAAGGATACAGCTCCTATGGAAATCAAATCGGACTTGCCACAGGGCAAGTTACTGAAGTTTATCATAAGGGATATGTAGCTAAGAGGATGGAAGTTGGAGCTGTAATTGCTGCAGCACCTAAGTATAATGTTATAAGAAGCCAACCAGAGCCAGGAGATATAATACTCCTTGTAGGTGGGAAAACAGGTAGAGATGGAATTGGTGGAGCAACGGGATCATCTAAATCCCACACTGAGGAGTCACTTATAAAATCTGGAGCAGAGGTTCAAAAGGGAAACGCACCAGAGGAGAGAAAGATTCAAAGATTATTCAGAAACCCAGCTCTTTCAAGATTGATAAAAAGATGTAATGACTTTGGAGCAGGTGGAGTATCTGTAGCTATTGGAGAATTGGCAGATAGTCTTGAAATAAACTTGGATGTGGTGCCTAAAAAATATGATGGTCTAGATGGTACGGAACTGGCAATATCTGAATCCCAGGAAAGAATGGCAGTGGTTATTAATCCAAAGGATTATGAAAAGTTCCTTGAATTAACCCACGAGGAGAATCTACAAGTAACTAAGGTTGCAGATGTAACTGATACCAATAGATTAGTTATGAAGTGGAGAGGGGAAAGTATCCTAGATATTAAGAGAAGTTTTCTAAATACAAATGGAGCAAAACAATTTGCAAGAGTAGAGTTAACCAGTCCCGAAAAAGAAAGAGAATACAAGGAAAATATTAGTTTTAGAGAGGGAATTCTAGAAACATTATCAGATCTTAATGTGTGTTCTCAGCAAGGTATGAACGCAATGTTTGACAATACAGTTGGAGCCTCAACAGTACTTATGCCCCTAGGTGGAAAGTACAGACTTACCCCAAGTGAGGGAATGGTTGCAAAGATACCAGTCCTCAAGGGAAATACTAATACTTGTAGTATTATGACATATGGATTTGACCCCTACCTTTGTGAATGGAGTCCCTTCCATGGTGGAGTATATTCTGTAATTGAATCAGTTGCCAAGGTGGTTGCCCTTGGTGGAGATAGAAGAAAAGTTAGATTAAGCATGCAAGAATATTTTGAAAAACTAGAAAGTGATCCTGTAAAGTGGGGGAAACCATTTAGTGCATTACTGGGTGCATATTCAGCACAGAAGGAGTTAGGAATAGCAGCAATTGGTGGAAAAGATTCCATGTCTGGAACCTTCAAGGATATATCAGTACCTCCAACAATAATATCATTTGCAGTGACACATGATAAGGTGGATAATGTAATATCCTCTGAATTTAAGAAGGAAGATTCATCCATTTATCTCTTCCAGGTAGAAAGAGATGAGAATCAAATGCCAAATTACAAAAAACTTAGATTTGGATATGATACCATAAAAAGACTAGTTGATGAAGGAAAAATCCTTTCTGCAAAGACAATCTCAAAAGGTGGAGTAGCAGCTGCAATAGCAAAGATGTCCTTTGGAAATAAGATTGGATTTGAGTTTAAGGATATGAAGCTTGGTGAAGTATTCTCAGTTATGCCGGGGAGCATAATAATAGAACTTGCAAGTGGAGAAGATTTGCCTGAGGAATTTAAACTAATAGGTACTACCATTATAGAAGCTAAGATTTTATTTGGAAATGAAGAAGTAAGCTTAGACCAGCTGATAAAAGCTTGGCAAGAACCCCTTAGCAAGGTATTTGTTATTAAAGAAGATGAGCTAGGACAAGTTAATAACCTGAAAGGAAAAGAGTCACACAAGGCATATGGTGGTATTAAAATATCAAAACCAAGGGTTTTCATACCAGTATTTCCTGGAACAAACAGCGAATATGACTCTGTTAGAGCCTTTGAAAAGGCAGGGGGAGAAGTAAGTAGCAGGGTATTTAGAAATCAGTCAACACAGGATATTGAAGAGTCCCTGAAGGAATGGGAGGAAGAAATTAAGAATAGCCAGATTCTTATGATTCCAGGAGGATTCTCAGCAGGAGATGAGCCTGATGGTTCAGGTAAGTTCATAGCAACAGTATTCAGAAATCCAAGATTAAGTGATGCAGTTATGGATCTTCTTAAGAATAGGGATGGATTGGTTCTTGGAGTATGCAATGGATTCCAAGCCCTAATTAAGCTTGGCTTATTGCCCTACGGAGACATAAGAGACATAGGTAAGGATGATCCAACACTTACATTTAATAAGATAGGAAGACACATATCACAAGTTTCACCAACGAGAATTGCATCAAAACTTTCTCCTTGGCTAAAACACACAGAAATCGGGGAAATATATTACATGCCATTCTCCCATGGAGAGGGAAGATTTGTGGCAGATGAGAAAACCTTGAATAGATTAATTGATAATGGTCAAATAGCAACACAATATGTTGATTTAAGTGGAAATGCAACATATGATGGGACCTATAATCCAAATGGATCCATGTACGCTGTGGAAGGTCTTACCAGTCCAGATGGAAGAGTATTTGGAAAGATGGGCCATTCTGAAAGAATTGGATATGGAGTTTATAAGAATATTCCTGGTGAAAAAGATCAGAGGATATTCCAAGCGGGGATTGAATATTTCAAATAGAATTGTGGAAGGGTTAGCCCTTCCATTTTTCGTATAAAGATGGAATAAGTTTACTAATTTTGCTAAAATAGAGTCAAGATATAAAAGAAAAAGGGGGAAGGTAGGATGAAATTTGTAACCTATGAGTATAATGAGGATGAAGCAATAGGGGTATTATCCAGGGATGAAAAAAGTATTTACTCCATGGAAGATGTTTTTAAGGAAGAAAGTTTTTCTAATATGATTTCCTTTATTTCATCTTTTAAGGAGGAGTGGGTTCATACTATAGTAGATTATATTGAGAGAGGAAGTAAGGGGATAGAAATCAAGGATGTAAAAATTCTATCACCAATAAAAAATCCTCCTCACGATATAATTTGCCTAGGAGTAAATTATCAAGATCACTTGGAAGAATCAAAAAAAGCTATGAAAACCAAATCCTTAGATGAAGTAAGTGCTCCAGTATACTTTTCCAAGAGAACCAGTGGAATCCTAGGACCAGAAACTGAAATAGATGGTCATCTGGATATGGACAATTATCTTGATTATGAAGTGGAACTTGCAGTTATTATAGGCAAGAAGGGCAAGGACATTCCCAAGGACAAGGTTAGGGACTATATATTTGGATATTCAATTTTCAATGATTTCTCAGCTAGAAAATTACAAAAACAACATACCCAGTGGTATAAGGGGAAAAGTCTTGATGATTTTTCAGTCATGGGTCCATGTATCTTACATTCTTCACAGATATCAAGTCCCTATCATGTGGATATAATGACCATGGTAAATGGTGAAATGAGACAGCAATCCAATACTAATATGTTAATTCATTCCATTGAAGAAATAATAGCTGATTTTTCAAGGGGTATAACCTTGGAACCAGGGGATATTATTATTACAGGGACACCAGCAGGTGTGGGCATGGGCATGAATCCTCCAGGATACTTAAATTCTGGTGATGAAGTCGAATGCCATATTGATGGAATAGGAGTTTTGAGAAATAGGATAAAATAGTAATAAGGGAGTGGTGTTTAGTGCAGGCAACACTTGTAATTAAAAACATTGGTAGCTTAATAACACTTAAGGGAGATAATGGACCAAGGAAGGGAAAACTCCAAAGTGAAATAGGTGAAATTAAGGATGGAATTGTAGCAGTGGAAAATGACAGAATTATATATGTTGGAAGTGGTGAACTCCCAGATAACATTGATTCTTCAAAGGCTAGGGTGATAGATGCTAAAGGTATGCTTGTTACACCTGGACTAATTGACTGTCATACACATCTGGTTCACGGTGGAAGCAGAGAGAATGAATTGGCAATGAAGTTGGAAGGCAAAGGATATCTTGAAATTCTTGCCAGTGGTGGTGGAATTCATTCAACTGCAAGGGCAACTAAAGAGGCATCATTTGAAGAACTTTATAATAAGGCATATAAGAGTCTAGATATTATGAAGAGCTTTGGAATAACAACAGTAGAGGGAAAATCTGGATATGGCATAGGAAGTTTTGATACTGAGATTAAACAAATGGAAGTCGCAAAAAAATTAAATAAAGATCATCCTCTAACCCTTATATCCACATTCATGGGAGCCCATGCAGTTCCTAAAGAGTACAAGGAAGATTCAAATAAATTTGTGGACATACTAGTAGATGAAATGCTACCAAGGGTAAAAGAAATGGAATTAGCCAAGTTTTGCGATGTATTTTGTGAAGAAGGAGTATTTACCATAGATCAATCTAGAAGAATATTACTTAAGGCAAAGGAATTAGGTTTTGTGGCTAAGATTCATGCAGATGAAATAGTATCCCTTGGAGGAGCTGAATTAGCAGCTGAAGTTGGTGCTATATCTGCTGAACATTTAGTAGGTGCCAGTGACAAGGGAATTGAGGATATGGCAAAAGAAGGGGTAGTTGCAGTATTACTACCAGGAACTAGCTTTAACCTAGGGAAAAAACAGCCAGCCAAGGCGAGATTGATGATAGAAAAAGGAGTTCCCGTTGCCCTATCAACTGACTATAATCCTGGAAGTTGTCCAACGGAAAACCTACAGTTCATAATGACCTTGGCAGCCTTGGACCTTAAAATGAGACCAGATGAAATAATAACTGGGGTCACTATGAATGCTGCAGCAGCCCTGGGGATACAGAATGAAGTTGGTTCAATTGAAGTGGGCAAGAAGGCAGATTTAGCAATATTTGATATTCCAAATATTGAGTATATGATTTATCATTTTGGAATAAACCATAACTTCATGACGATTAAAGATGGAGAAGTAGTATATACAAAGTAAGTATTGGAGGGGTTAATATGTGGAGCAATGAAATTATTGGAGAATCAATGCATATTAAACTGGATGCCTATCTTCCTGAGTATCCAGAATTTCAGAAGTTTATTAGAAGAGCACCAAAAAGAGAACTAACCTTAACTGATAGGGAGATTAAACTAGCACTTAAGAATGCCCTTAGGTACATCCCTCAAGAGCTACATGAAAGGGTAGCACCGGAGTTTTTGGATGAGTTATTAACCAGAGGAAGGATCTATGGATATAGATTTAGACCAAATACCTTAATTTATGGAAGACCAATTGATGATTACAAGGGAAAATGCATAGAAGGAAAGGCCTTTCAAGTGATGATTGATAATAACCTATCCTTTGATGTGGCCCTATATCCCTATGAATTGGTTACCTATGGTGAGACAGGACAGGTCTTTCAGAATTGGATGCAATATAATCTAACTATGAAGTACTTGGAAGAATTAACCGATGAACAAACTCTGGTACTTCAATCAGGGCACCCCTTGGGGCTATTCAAATCCAGCAAGGAAAGCCCAAGGGTAATAATTACCAATGCACTTATGATAGGAGCTTATGATAATCAGGAGCAATGGATTAGGGCACAAGCTATGGGAGTGGCAAATTATGGTCAAATGACAGCAGGTGGATGGATGTATATCGGACCCCAGGGAATTGTACATGGAACATATAATACCATACTCAATGCAGGCAGGATTAAGCTGGGAATATCTGATAAGGATGATTTAAGTGGCCATATGTTTGTTAGTTCAGGACTTGGTGGCATGAGTGGAGCCCAGGGAAAGGCTGCCAAAATTGCTGGTGGAGTTGGAATTATTGCAGAAGTAGATATATCAAGGATTAATACAAGGCTAGAGCAAGGCTGGATTGATGAAGTTTTCACTGATATTGGGGAATTATTTAGAACTGCAAAAGAGGCAATGGATGATAAAAGATCCTATGCCATAGCATACCATGGGAATATAATTGACCTATTGGAATACGCCCTAGATAATCATATCCATATAGAGTTATTATCAGATCAGACCTCTTGTCATGCACCATATGATGGAGGATATTGCCCACAGGGACTTAACTTCCAAGAGAGAACCAGGATGCTAAATGAAGATAAGGAAGGTTTTAGAAAAGAAGTAGATAAGAGCCTTAGAAAACATTTTGACATTATTAATAAGTTAGTAAATAAGGGAACATATTTCTTCGATTATGGCAATAGCTTCCTTAAGGCAGTTTATGATTCAGGAGTTAGGGAAGTATCAAAAAATGGTCTTGATGATACTGAAGGTTTTATCTTCCCAAGTTATGTTGAAGATATAATGGGACCAATGTTATTTGACTATGGATATGGTCCATTTAGGTGGGTTTGTTTAAGTGGAGACCATGAAGATCTAATAAAAACTGATAAGGCTGCAATGGATTGCATCAATCCTGATAGAAGAGGCCAGGATAGAGATAATTATAATTGGATAAGGGATGCTGAAAAGAATAAACTTGTAGTTGGAACCCAAGCTAGAATACTGTATCAAGATGCAAAGGGGAGAACTGAGATTGCACTGAAGTTCAATGAGATGGTAAGGAAGAAGGAAGTTGGACCAATTATGCTAGGTAGGGATCATCATGATGTATCAGGAACAGATTCTCCATTTAGAGAAACATCCAATATAAAGGATGGAAGTAATGTTATGGCTGATATGGCAACCCACTGTTTTGCAGGAAATGCTGCCAGGGGCATGAGCCTAGTTGCCCTTCATAATGGTGGAGGGGTTGGAATCGGGAAATCTATAAATGGTGGCTTTGGAATGGTCCTTGATGGATCTGATAGAGTTGATAATATTCTAAGGACTGCAATGCCATGGGATGTAATGAGTGGAGTAGCAAGAAGGGCCTGGGCAAGAAACGAAAATTCCATTGAGACAGTCATAGAATTTAACAAGGAAAATAGCAAGACTGACCATATAACCCTTCCATATATACCAAGGGAAGACTTCATTGATAATCTGTTGAAGGAAAAATTAAATAAATAGAAAAATAAGACTCAGAGATGGGTCTTATTTCATTATAATGGGTATAAATTTGTAATAGTAACAATTAAAATGGAGGGTTAGTTATGTATAAGAGAAATAGAATTATTCCCATCCTCCTAATAGTAGTGGTCTTTCTGTTAGGAGTAGTTTATTTATCTCGATTTAGCCTACAAGAAAAAGATAGTAATATTGAACCAACAGAAGCTATTAAAGCACCTGAGCTACTTGGCCCAATCCCCAATTATTCAGGGACAGAATATGGACAGATATATCTTGCAGGTGGATGCTTTTGGGGTGTGCAAGCCTACTTTGATAGGATTGAAGGTATAGTCTATACAAATGTAGGTTATGCAAATGGTAATACTGAAACTACCAACTACTATGAGCTAAAAGAAACCAATCACGTGGAGGCTATTTATCTTGTATATGATAAGGATGTAATTAGTCTTGAAACTCTATTAGGGTACTTTTATTCAATTATTGATCCAACAATATTAAACAGACAGGGTAATGATGTTGGCACCCAGTATAGAACAGGAATATACTATGTTGAGGATAGTGACCTAGCCATAATAGAAAAGATTACTCAAGAGGAATCAAAAAAATACTCAAAGCCTTTAGTTACTGAAATTGAGCCACTTCTAAACTATATTATCGCAGAAGATTTCCATCAGGACTATCTAGCCTGGAATCCAGGAGGGTATTGTCATATAGATCTATCAGAAATTCCTCAGGAAAAGCCATACGTTTATATTTCTGACTATAAAAAGCCATCTCTGGATGAGATAAAGGATATGTTAAGTTCACTCCAGTATTCAATAACTCAGGAAAATGCTACAGAGATTGCCTTCCAGAATCCATATTGGAATAATGATGAAGAGGGAATCTATGTGGATATAGTAACTGGAGAACCATTATTTTCATCCACTGATAAGTATGACTCCGGTTCAGGATGGCCAAGCTTTACCAAGCCCATACAATGGAATGTTATTAAGTATAGGGTAGATGATTCTCATGGAATGAGAAGGGTTGAAGCAAGGAGTAGAATAGGAGATTCCCATCTTGGTCATGTGTTTGAAGATGGGCCAAAGGAAGAGGGAGGACTTAGATTTTGCATTAATAGTGGATCCCTTAAATTTATTCATGTTGAGGATTTAGAAAAGAGTGGCTATGGTGAATTCATAAGTTTATTCAATAATTAGAGGTTCTGGGCTAGGGGCCCAGAACCTCTTTATAATAGTCTTTTTCCATTATTTTTTGAGAAAAATAAAACTTTCCATCAATTATTTTTGTGACACTATCAATATGATTTTGAAGAGTTTCCTTATCTATATCCATAGGAGAGTCAGGAATAAATTCATTTTTTCTTGAGTCATACTTGCCATATTTTGATATGAAGCTCCTATTTGAAAGAATAACCAAGGGATCTTCATCAGACAGTATATCCCTTCCCATTAACAACCTGGAGTCAAAGGGAAGCCCCATAAGATTTGATATTGTGGGGATTATATCCAGACTTGATGCAGGTTTTTCCACCATTATTCTATCCATTCCAGGTTTATATATGATTAGATTGTTCTTATATAATTGAAAATTATCTTCAACCTCTGACCCATTAAGCTCATCTATATATTTCTTATCCAAACCATAGGGGTAATGATCAGTACTTAGGACAATAAATGTATTATGAGCTTTATTGTTTTCAAGGAGCATTTTTTCAAGGTACTCCAAGGCAAGATCAAGCTCAATTTGGGTTGCAAGATATGCTTTTACATTTGAACTATAATTAAGGTGATCAACTTTATCCCTGTTCTTAAAGGCCATTGCATTACCTTCAAAAGTATATCTAAGGTGTCCGCTTACTGTCATATAGTAGACATGAAATCTGTCTTCATCAATATAATCTGGAATTGTAACTTCCATCATCTCCAAGTCAGATCTTGGCCAAGAGTTACTCATTACTAAACCATTGCCTATTCCTTTGAAGTCATAACCCATATTGGGGTGAGTACTATCTCTATCGTAATAATCATAACTGTGATTATGGTATGCTTTAGTTAGGTACCCAAGTTTTTTTAATTGATTCCCCATGGCAAAGGGCATATAGTTATCCTTAGATAGGCTATAACTCCAGACACCAGGTTTAGGTAGAAGACTAGTAGTTGCTACATATTCTCCATCTGAAGTGCTTACTCCCCAAATGGATGTATAGAAGTTTTCAAAATAGAAGCCCTTATTAACCATCTTATATAGAGTCGGTGTAAGGTCCTCTTTAACTGCCAAATGAGAAAAGCCTTCTGCAGTAATGAATATTAGATTGTGATCCTTGAAAAATTCCGTATATTCATTTTTTTTACTTGGATTTATAGCATTAAAATATTGGTGCATAGCAAGTATTTCCTTATCCGTCTCATTTTGGATTAGTTTTTCGAAATCAATTTCTAGAGTATTGTACTCAGGTATTTTTTCCTCAACTACTTCTATTTCTTCTTCCTTTTCTTCTTGTTTTTCAATTATGGCAACAACCATCTCTTCCTGGTCAATTTTTGGTTTCCATTTAAAAATCTGTCTTTTTGAATCCAATCGAAAATAGGTAATCATACCTAAGTTTTCAACTGAGAATTCAGGTTGATGTATATTATAATATAGGTTGTAAGGGGAGTTGGTTTCCTTTCCACCCAGGTTGATGAAGACTAGTGCTAGAAGATGAGCAGATAGTCCTAAGGCTATTAACATGTATAATTTTGATTTCTTACTTAAGGTATAAGGTCTAAGCTTCTTCCTATAAACTAACAGGAGAATTAGGGGAGTGAATATAGGGACTAGAAAATGAATGCTTTTTTTAATGCCAAATAAAGCTTCGGTGGCAAACTCTAAAACCTTTCCAGCGTTCCCTGCAGAATAAGCTATATAAAAAGTCTTGAAGATATTAAAGTAAACCAATTGAGAAGCGAATAGAAAAGATATAAGCCCAAGAGAAGTGTAAAACATTATTAACTCAAATTTTTGTGGTAATAGGTTGCAAATCAAGGTTAGGATGGAAGCAATTGATAATGTAAATAGGATAGTATAAAAAATACCAATATTAAATACATCTATTCCTAGGAAGATTTTTAAGGAAAGCTCCAAGAATAGGATTGTAAAAAGATAGATAAAGAATATGATATTACTAAAAAATAAGTTCTTAAACTTTTGCAATCAAGACACTCCTTATGTTAAAGTTACAATAATAGTATATCACTTTCTTGTAATAATTAAATAACAGATTCTTTGAGGATAGTGTCAATTTACTTTCGGAAAAAATAAAGTTACTTCTCCATATGTGTAATT
>CAZNTE010000023.1:0-39212 GCA_964575895.1 uncultured Tissierellaceae bacterium
CCGTGGCTAGACTTTCACTAGCTAGATTAGTGCCATGCCTGGCACACATAAAAAAAAGGGTGTACTTTTAAAGTTAGTACACCCTTTTCTTATGCCCATTTTGGTCTATCAAGTTTATATGTATTTTCACCAACTATCTTGGCAGGGAACCCTTCAAGAACCATATTGTCTTCAAACTCACTTCTTTGCTTTACAAGTGTTCCAGATTTTATCAAGGTATTTGACCCAATCCTTGAATAATCACAAATTATAGAACCCGACTCAATTATAGAGCCTTCTCCTATTGTACAACCGTGGATGATGCATCCTGGTCCAATAATCACATTATCTTCAATTATCAGTTGATTGTCTGGTAATAGGTGAAGAACTGAATTTTCAAGAATTCTTACATTATCACCAATCACAACTGGTCCATGAGAATTTCCGATAATCTTAACCCCTGAGAAAATCATTGAATTATATCCAATTTTAACATCTCCATTTACTTCTGCACCTTCAACTATAAGACTGTTTTCTCCAACTTCTGGATATTTGCCTCCTAAGGTATTTAATTTCCCCATGGTTTTATCCCTCCAATCTAATCCATTATATGTTTTATAGCTTACCACAGAAAGTGAAATGTCCCCACCTCTCATTCTCTTGACCATCTCCTTATCTTCCTCAGTAAGATTCCTTATGATTTTATAAGGTCTTCCGATGACAACACTATTATCAGGTATAACTGAACCTTTCGGTATGATAGTGCCTTCTCCAAAAATACAATTATTACCAATCTTGGATCCTTCTAGGAAAATGCATCCATTTCCTATTTCGCATAGATCTCCAACTTCACTCCCAATGACTACACACTTATGTCCAAAAACTGTTTTGCTGCCAATTCTAACCTTATGGTTTCTTGATCCGATTACTACTGAATTTTCAAGTACAAAGCTTCTATTTCCAATAGTAATGCTATTATCTTCTGATCTTATTACTGTACCCTGGGCAATATACACATTATCACCATGCTCTAGTTTACCATATACTTTTGCAGAATTATCAACTCTTATACTCACTGTTTCACCTCCAACTACTGGCTAATATAATCCTTTGCAGCTTTAATAAAACCTTTGAATAGTGGGTGACTAACTGTTGGTCTAGACTTAAATTCAGGATGGAATTGCACACCAATAAAAAATGGATGTTCCTTTATTTCTATTACTTCAACTAGTTTTTTATCAGGGGATACTCCTGAAAAAACAAATCCATTTTCCTTAAAAATCTCTCTATATTCATTGTTAAACTCATATCTATGCCTATGCCTTTCACTAATAATTTCTTTGCCATATAGGTCTCTAGCCAATGAACCATCCAACAACTCACATGGGTAGCTCCCAAGTCTTAAAGTACCACCAATATCTTCTAGATCTTTTTTATCTGGCATTATGTGGATAACAGGATTCATTGAATTAGGGTCTAATTCTGTTGAGTTTGAACCCTCAAGTCCTATGACATTTCTAGCAAACTCAATACATGCTAGTTGCATCCCTAAGCATAAACCAAGATAAGGTATCTTTTTCTCTCTGGAATACTTAATTGCTATTATCTTTCCCTCAATTCCCCTATCTCCAAAACCACCTGGAACTAAGATCCCATGAGATGAACCCAAAATCTCATGAACATTATCAAATGTAATCTTCTCAGCCTGAATCCAATTAATATTAATATCCACATTGTTAGCTAAACCACCATGTTTTAATGCTTCTATAACAGAAAGATAAGCATCCTTTAGTTCTATATATTTCCCCACAAGTGAGATGTTAACACTACCCTTAAGGTTTTTAACCTTATATATTAGCTGATTCCAATTGCTCAAGTCTAATTCTTTACATTCTATACCAAGTTTCTTTATAACCAATGAACTTAATCCCTCATCTTCAAGCATTTGTGGTAGTTCATATATTGTAGATACATCCCTGTTCTCAATTACTTGTTCTTTCTCCAGGTCACAAAATAGAGCTATTTTCTCCTTAAGGTCATTTGATAGTGGTTTTTCACATCTACATATTAAAGCATCTGGTTGAATGCCAAGACTCCTTATTTCTTTTACACTATGTTGAGTTGGTTTTGTCTTTAGTTCACCTGCTTTTGATAAGTAAGGAATCAAGGTCACATGGAGATATAATACATTATCTCTTCCTACATCATACTTAATCTGTCTAATTGCTTCCAGAAATGGTAATGACTCTATATCTCCAACGGTTCCTCCTACCTCTGTTATTACAACATCAACTTCTCTATCTTTGGATGCCTTAATTATTCTTCTTTTTATTTCATTAGTTATGTGAGGTATTACTTGAACTGTTTTACCTCCATAATCTCCTCTTCTCTCCTTGCTTATAACATTCCAATAGATCTTTCCTGTAGTTACACAGCTGTTCCTGGTTAGGTTTTCATCTATAAATCTCTCATAGTGCCCTAAATCAAGATCAGTCTCTGCTCCATCTTCAGTTACAAATACTTCTCCGTGTTGATATGGACTCATTGTTCCTGGATCAATATTAATGTAAGGATCAAATTTTTGGATAGTAACTCTTAAACCTCTATCCTTTAACAATCTGCCTAAGCTTGCTGCGGTTATTCCCTTTCCCAATGAGGATACGACTCCTCCTGTAACAAAGATAAATTTGGTTTCCACTTGTAATACCCCTCCCTTTTCCTATAATAAAAAAATATCATATCATAGTTATATACTAGCATCAATTGATTTGTCATATTAACTTAATATTACATTTAGTTATAACATAGTATAATTATAATATAACTAAGTGAAATGAGGATAGGTTCTATGAAAAAAATTATATTTTTATTAATTTTTGTTCTAATGTTATCCATTCTCCCTAATAATTTCTCCTATGGACAAAACCCTGAACCTTTTGAAGTGTTAAAAGAATTGGGGATGCTTAAAGGAAATCCTGCTGGTGATTTGATGCTAGATGATTATCTAAAAAGGCAGGATATGGTAGTTTTAATTAGCAGATTATATAAAGAGGAAAATAAGGCAAAGAATTATTATTTTCAGCCAACCTTTCCTGATTTAGCAGACACAAATAAATTCTATCATGGATACATCCAGTGGTCTGTAGATAAAGGACTTATTCAGGGAATGACAAATGGAAATTTTGGCTATGGTTTAGATGTTAAAGTTCATGACTATCAAGTAGTTTTATTAAGAGCTTTAGGGTATGGAGAGGAATCCCTACTTTATCAAAGCGTCCCAGATATTGCAAAGAAATTTGGATTGATGGAAGGCGTAGATGCTAAAAGTTCAGATAAACTTATTAGAAGAGACATGGCTACAATGACTTTTAATGCTTTGAATATAAATAAAAAAGGAAGTCCACTAACATTAGCTGATGTTTTACAACTTGAAGTAACAAATTAGAAGAAGGCAAAATTGCCTTCTTCTTTATTTTTCATATTCTTCATTAATTGCACTTGCTATTCTCTCCAGCCCAAGACTTATAAATTCTTTTGGTGCAGCAAAGTTAAATCTCATAAAACCACTTCCACCCTGTCCAAACCAAGTACCTCCATCCAAAGCACAGCCTGCTTTTTCAATTATTAGTTTTTCTAGTTTGTTTCCGTCTTTTTCATATTCTCTAAAATCAATCCATGCTAGATAAGTTGACTGCACCTCTATTAACTTTGCCTTAGGTAGATTCTTAAGTAGAAAGTCTTCAATAAATTTAACATTCTTATTTAGATATTCCAAGAGTGAATCTAGCCAATCTTCACCCTTATTATATGCAGCTATTACGCCCTCTATACTTAAAGGGCTTTGCCCCCCTATGCTATTTCTTAGGAACACTGTTTCTAATCTTACCCTTAAATCTTTATTTGGTACAATAATATTTGAAGAATACAACCCTGCTAGATTAAAGGTCTTACTAGGTGCAGTTGCAGTAATTGATATATCTTGGTACTTCTTACCTAAGGATGCGAACATAGTGTGTGTATTTCCTTTTAAAATTAAATCATTATGAATTTCATCAGCAAGTACAAGTACATCATTTTCATAACATAAATCTCCAACTCTTGATAGTTCTTCCTTAGTCCATACTCTAGATACTGGATTATGAGGGCTACAAAGAATCAGTATCTTATTCTTTGGATCTCTTATCTTCTCTTCCAAATCTTCAAAATCCATATAGTACATATTATCCTTAAGGATTAAGTTAGAATTTACAACAACTCTATCATTTGCCTCTATACTTCTTTTAAAGGGATAATATACAGGTTCATTAATAATTACTCCCTCTCCCTCATTTGAAAAAGCTTGAATAACATAATTTACAGCTGGTACTACACCTGGTGAGTACAATATCCATTCCTTTTCCAGCTGATAATCAAATCTTTTATTAGTCCAATTAATAATTGAATTGTAATAATCATCATTTCTATTACTATATCCAAAAATGCCGTGTTCAACTCTCTTCTTGAGAGTATCAATTACTTCAGGTGCAGTTTTAAATTCCATGTCAGCAACCCAGTATGGTAATAAGTCTGCTTTCCCAAATAATTCCTTCTGTACATCTGAATCCCACTTGCTTGAGTAGGTGTTTGATCTATCTATAATTTCATCAAAATTATATTTCATCCTGCTCCCCCTTTAGAGTTACATTGAATTCCATTAATAATTCATTTATCTGTTTCTCTATTACTGAACCAATTGGTGCACCTTTATTCTCTCTCTCTATTTTTTCTAAATATTCTTTCTCTCCCGCTGTGTAGATTCTTTGGTGCTCTGGTGATTTTTTAGAGGCTCTTAGGGCTCTTAAAATATCTCCAGTATGCTTCTTAAAATGATCTAGCTCAATAAAATGCTCCACATCTATTGCTATAAAAAAGTGACCTAATCTATATGGTGTCGGTTCATTATTATTATCTAGTCCAGTTAAAGCTTGCATGAAGGGTCCCAAATGTAGGGCAGATGATAATATTTCCACTACAGCTGCGTATCCATAGCCCTTATATCCTCCTGTTTCTTCTCCTACTCCACCAAGTGGAGTTAAGGCTGCATGACCTTTAATTAGTTGATCCAATACTAACTTGGGATCTGTTTCTGATTTTCCATCATTATCAATTACCCAACCTTTAGGTAACTCCTTCCCATCCCTTGCATATTTTTCAATTTTACCTCTTTGAGTTGTTGAGGTAGCACAATCAAGAATAAAATCAAATTCTTCATCCGATGGAATACCAATTGTTAGGGGATTAGTTCCCATCATATTCTCAACACCAAAGGTAGGAGCAATTGATGGTCTAGCATTTGTGCCCGTTATACCTATTAAACCCTTATCTGCTGCCATTTGAACATAATAACCCGCTATTCCATAATGGGATGAGTTCTTAACACTTATTATAGAAATCCCATATTGTTTAGCTTTTTCAATAGCCATATTCATTGCATAAACTCCAGCAACATGACCAAAACCATTATTTGCATCAATCACAGCAGTTGCCATATTATCTTTAATAATATCGAGTTTTGTTACTGGATTTAATATCCCCTGCTTTATTCTGTCTACGTAAATCGGTTTAAATCTACCAATCCCATGGGAATCAATTCCTTGTTTATCAGCAGCTATTAGTACTTGCGACACAATTTTAGCATCAGATTCAGGTACACCTTGTTTTAGCAGAACCTTTACCATAAAGTCTTCCAACACCTCAAATGGAACCCATTTTAAATCAGTCACTTTAATCTCCCCCTATTTATCCATTTCTTCAAGTTTTTTCATTATTAAATCATCTATCTCCTCAGCTGTTTTGTCCATTAGAATCTCTATACCCTCTTCTATAGTCTCTATGGCATAGATATTAAACTCTCCCTTCTCAACAGCATTTACCACTTCATCCCTTAAAATAAGATTGCTAAGATTTGTCTTTGGAATAACAACTCCCTGTTTTCCAGTTAATCCAAACATTTTACAAACTTGATAAAATCCTTCTATTTTTTCATTTACTCCTCCAATAGGTTGAATCTCACCCTTTTGATTAACAGAACCAGTTACAGCCAAATACTGCTTTATTGGTATATTTGCAATAGATGATAGTATGGCATAGAGTTCAGTGCTGGATGCACTATCACCATCCACTATGGAATAACTTTGCTCAAACCCAATTCCAATGGTAAGACCTAGTGGTTTTTTTGTAGCATATCTTTGGCCTAAAAATCCACTTAATATTAATACTCCTTTATCATGTAATCTTCCACTTTGTCTTGCTTCTCTTTCGATGTTAATAATCCCATCTTCACCTCTATAAACAGTAGCAGTTATTCTGCTTGGTTTTCCAAATGAATACTCTCCACTACCTATCACTGCTAGTCCGTTAATTTGTCCTACTTCTTCTCCCTCTAAATCAATTAATAAGGTTCCTTCTTTAAACATTTCATTAAGTTTCTCTTCATATTTATTTGATCTGTATACTTTTTCATCTATGGCTTTTTTAACATGCCTTTCACTGACAATTTCACTGCCCTCATCTTCAGCCCACAAATCTGCCTCATATAGAATTTCTATTATCTGATTGAATTGTGTACTAAGTTTATTTTTATGCCCAGCAATTCTTGTGGAATACTCAACCACTCTAGATACACTCCTATTGTCGAAATGTTTGATTCCTGTATCTTCAACATGAGTTGCAATGAATTCTCCCATCAATCTAATATTTTCTTTGGTTTTTGCCATTTCTACATCGAAATCTGCCATAACCTTGAATAGTTTTCTAAAGTCATCATCATAATTAAACAGATAATTATAGGTATAGTCATCACCAATAATTATTACTTTGACATTCAAGGGAATGGGTTCTGGTTTAAGGGTAGTAGTTACTGTATATCCCATTAATCTATTGTAGTTTTCAATATTTATCTCATTTGTCTTCAGAGATCTCTTTAGCATTTCCCATGATATTGGATTGTTTAGTATTTCCTTCATCTGAAAAATTATATATCCTCCATTTGCTTGATGTAGGGACCCTGCCTTTATTTGAGTGAAATCAGTAGTTAAAACACCCATCTGACTCTTATACTCAATATGACCCATGATATTATTATATATAGGGTTAGATTCATTTATAATTGGTGCATGCTCCAGTTTAGAATTATCAACAAATAGGTTAACTTTATATCGATCAAAGAAATTTTCATCATCAGGAGATGGCATCTCAAATAAAGAAAAATTCTTTTGTTCACCCTTACTCTTAAATTTTGATACATTGTTTAAAATGTCATTTTCCAACTCATTCAGATAAATTGCAGTTGTTGGATTATCTCCATATTTGCTAATCAACTTTCTAATGTCATACTGAACCGTTTCAGATACGATATTCTTATCAAGGTTATTCAAACTTTCAGTCAATTCATCATCAAGTAGGCGGAGTTCATTAAATTCTTCCACTGTTTCAGCTTTTAGATCTTCGAATTTATCCATCATAGCTTCTCTATCTTTAATGGATAGGGAATTGTATTCTTCCTCATTCATAGGTTTTCCGTCCGACTTAAGTGGTATGGAAATTAATCCTTGTTCACTAGGTGTATATACAAAGTTAAATTTCTGACTTTTTGCATTTAATCTTTTTAGTACATCATTCTTCTTTTGATTTATTATCTTAAATACATCATTCTTTCTATTCTCATATTGAGTTCCTGAAAAAGTCTCAGGAATTATTCTTCTATAACTTTCAATTAAATTTTCCAGTTCCTTTTTAAATTCACTCCCAACTCCAGCCTTAAAAGACAAAGCTTTTGGCGACTCCTTCTTATTAAAATTGTATACATATACCCAATCATCTGGGACAAATTGTCGTTTAGCAAACTCCTTTGCAATTGAGTAGGTAAAAGTACTTCTTCCTGTACCACTTAATCCGGACACATATATATTGTAACCCTTTCTCTTCATTCTAAGTCCGAAGCTAAGAGCAGATACTCCTCTATCCTGCCCTATTATTCCCTTTAGTGGTTTTAATTCTCTAGTGGTTTCAAAATCAATATCTTTTATATCACAATAACTGCTAAGCTGTTCTTTTTTTAGTTTATACTTATCTTTCATATAAATCCCCCCAATTGGTTACTACTATACTCTCTATATACCCAAAGAATCTTAGCTCCTCCAATAAAAAATGCATTAAAAGAGTTTATATCCTCCTTTAATGCAATAAGATTTAATAAAAAGCATTTAATATCATTGGTACAACCATGGCAACGGCTAAAATTAATGCCAACACAATGGATACTGCTCTTGTCTGCTTACTTCTCATATTCTAATCCTCCTTATTAATCTATCTCTACTTCTATACCATCATTTTTACTTAACATCTGAATAACACTAAATATAAGTGCAATAAAAATCGCTGCTGCTGCAATTAAAAAAGGAACCTTACTCCCAAAATCATATGCAAAACCAGCTATTAGAGCTCCAGCCATCTCTCCCAATGCTTTAATAGCGTTAAAGATCCCAGACATAAAACCAGCACCATGGGTTGACTTTTGTACTGCAAAATTTTGGAGTAGTGGAAATGCAATTGTATGCATAGTAAAATAAAACAGACTCCACACCATAAATGGAGCAACTGAATCATTTAAGAAGATCATACTTGCACCAAAAACTGCCAGCGCTAGAACTATCCTTAATGATTTCTTTAAATCAGTTTTTCTGACAAGCCATACATTAACGGTTAGATTTGCAATCAGTCCTATAGTACCTGTTGCTGCTTTCCAGATACCATTTATCACCGGTTCAAAATTAAGCTGTTCCCTTAAATAATAGTTAAATGCATTATTGTTTGCAGAAAAACCAATAAATGTAAATAAAGTTATTCCTAGAAAAGTTAATATCCAGGGTGTAAAAATTTCTGATCTTCTTGAAGGACTAGCTAGAATATTCCAGATAAATTCCGGTTTCTTAGCTTCACTAATATTTGGGCTATTTGTTTCTCCTAGGAAAAATCTGATCCCTGTGCTTAGTAGTATCATTGAGATTCCTTGTAAGAAGAAAACATACCTAATTGGTAAATACCCCAGCACTCCACCTGTTAGAAATCCAACACTCATTGATATTCCCATTAAAGCTGAATAGCTTGCAATTCTCTCAGGTCTATTTTTATCATCGGATACATCCACAACCATAGCCATTAAACCTACCATGAATCCTCCTGAGAATACTCCTGCCACTGCACGCATTATAAGAATATGCCACATATTAGTTGATAGGCCGTATAATATCTGAGTTATCCCATAAAAAAGGGTAGAATAGACTAAAGTCTTCTTTCTGCTATATCTATCTCCTAAGCTACCCCAGATTGGTGATGTTAAAAATGCAACAAAAACCATTGTGGCAAAAGATGTTCCAAATACATGATTTGGAAGATTCAACTGAGTAAAGAAACTTGGATTTACAGGATGATGGAAATTTACACTAAAGAAAACTAATGCAGAGAATATCATGACTTTCTTAAACTGATCTTTCAAAAAAAAAACCTTCCTTCAATGATTAATATTAATATTCTATCATAAAATTCTAGTATTTTGTAATTGTGAATAAAAAAATTACAGCCTCTTATAAAAAAGAGGCTGTGATTTGAATTAAAATTACTCTACAATACTTGCTCCAGAGAAGTCAATAGTTCCTAGTACAGATCTATCCCATCCTTGTAACTTAGGAGATACAAGCATTAAATCAGTGTAATAGTAAACTGTTAGAACTGGAAGTTCAGTCATTAATATCTCTTGTGCTGCATATAATGCTTCAAAATGCTCAGCTCCATTAGTTGAAGCAGCTTTTGATAACAATGCATCATATTCATCATTATAGAAGTTTGGATCGTTATATGCGTTTGCTGATGTGAATATGCTTAACATTCCTGAAGGATCCATATAGTCTGTTAACCATCCACCTCTAGCTAGCTCATAATCTCCAGCTTTTCTAGTGTCCTGGAATACAGCCCACTCTTGATTCTCAAGCTTAGTATTAATTCCAAGATTAGTCTTTAACATTTCCTGAATAAGTTCAGCTACCAATTGGTGAGCTTCACTTGTGTTATACATTATTGTGAATTCTGGGAAACCTGCTCCACCTGGGAATCCTGCTTCAGCAAGTAATGCTTGTGCTTCAGCAATCTTACTACCATCTGATGGTAGTCCAAAAGTTCCTGCAGTTAAGGAGAAATCATTTCCTTCGTGGTCAATAAATCCTGGAGGTACAAATCCAGCTGCTGGAAGTTGCCCACCACCAAGAGTTTCCACGATTTGTTGTCTATCTATTCCCATATTTAAAGCTTTTCTTATTCTAACATCTTCAAATAATTCTAAATCCATATTGAAGTTATAGTAGTATGTTCCTAACAATGGGAATATATAGAAGTTAGGATCTTCTGCTATAAGTTTTGGAATCTCAGCTGTTGGAACATCTGGTAGGAAGTGTAGCTCTCCACTTTGATATGCTTGATATGCTGTAGATGCCTCATCAATGAATTTACCTTCGATTCTATCAATTTTAACTGCTTCTGCGTTCCAATAATTTTCGTTCCTAACTAAAGTTAATCCATCGCCTATTCTATAGCTTGTTAGTTTGAAAGGTCCATTAGAAACAGCTATATTATGGTTCTTAGCCCATGCTCCATCTGCTCCAGCCTCTACTGATGATTGCTTAGTAGGCAAGAAATGATAGAAGGATAGTAAGCTTACAATGTAATCTGTTGGTACCATTAGCTTAACTTCAAGTGTGTAATCATCTAGAGCGGTTACTCCAACCTCATCCAATGACCCACCTTCAACCGCTGCATAAGCTCCAACTATGTTTGTATATTCCCAAATCCATGCATACTCAGATGCTGTAGCTGGATCCATTCCTCTTTTCCATGAATAAACAAAATCATGTGCAGTAAGTGGTGAACCGTCTGACCACTTAGACTCTCTCAAATAGAAAGTAACTGTCAAACCATCGTCTGAAACTTCCCATCTTTCTGCAATACCAGGGAAAATCTCTCCACTTTTCTCTCTTGTTAAACCTTCAAATGTTTGGTTGATAACATCTCCACCGTCGCTTGCACCGTTAAGTACAGGGTCGATAGTCTTTGGATCTGCTCCAATGTTCCAGTTAAATACAACTTCTGTTGGTCCTGCTGGTTCAGCTGGTTCTGCTGGTTCAGCTGGAGTTGATGGTTCAGCTGGAGTTGCTGGTTCCTCAGCTGGCTGACTACATCCTGCTAGTGTTGAAACAACCATAATTAATGCCAGCATTAATGCTAATAATCTTTTATTCATTTTTTCCCCTCCTTATTTAGTTTGCCGCTTTTTTTATTTAAACTGGTTTTGCCCAGATCAAATACCACTATAACGCTTTAGTTTGTTCTATTTACATTATTATATCACTTTTGTCATATTAAACAAGATGGCAAGCAACAAAATGGCCAGGTTCTATCTCCCTTAACTCAGGAGTCTTCTCTCTACATATATCCTGAACATACCTGCACCTTGAATTAAACCTGCACCCCTCTGGTGGATTTATTGGACTTTTTACATCCCCCTGAAGAATTATTCTTTTTCCTGAAGTCCTTACTTTTGGATCCGGAATAGGAATTGATGACAGTAAGGCTTGAGTATATGGATGTAATGGATTCTTGTAAAGTTCTTTACTTGTTGTTATCTCCATCATCTTACCTAGATACATTACACCAATCCTATCAGATATATGCTTTACCATTGAAAGGTCATGGGCTATAAATAAGTATGTTAATCCCATGTTGTCCTGGAGATCCTCAAGCATATTAACAACCTGAGCTTGAATAGAAACATCAAGAGCAGAAATAGGCTCATCACAAACTACAAGCTCAGGCTCAACAGCAAGAGATCTAGCAATTCCTATCCTTTGTCTTTGCCCACCTGAGAACTCATGAGGATATCTACTTGCATGTTCCTTCTTTAGCCCAACTGTTGTTAATAAATCATAAATCTTTTCTTGTTTTTCCTTGCCAGTGTAAATATTATGAGTTTCAATCCCCTCACCTATAATCTCTTGTACAGTAAGTCTTGTATTAAGTGATGCATAGGGATCTTGGAATATCATCTGAAGTCTTTTTCTGTAATGAAGCATTTCCTTTTGAGATATATTAGAAATATCTTCCCCATCATAAATTATACTTCCACCTGTTGGCTCATATAGTCTTACTATACATCTTCCTAAAGTAGATTTTCCACATCCTGATTCCCCAACAAGGCCAAAAGTTTCTCCTTTATAAATTTCAAAGGAAACATCATCAACGGCTGTTAGATATTTTTTTTCTTTCTTAAATAAGCTACCTCTACTTACATCAAAGTACTTCTTAAGATTAACCAGTTCCAGAAGTGGTCTGTTATTCTCCATTTATATTTCCCCCTTTCTGAAACCTTCAACTATTGGTGCATTTTCATGTAATAACCAACATGAAGATTGATGATTTTCTCCAACTTTAAACATTGGTGCAACTTCATCTTTACATATTTCCATTACATTAGGACAACGAGTGGAAAATGGGCAGCCACTGGGTGGTTTTAATAGATCAGGAGGTGATCCTGCTATAGGATTTAACCTTCCCTTTTCTTCAGTATCCATTCTAGGTACTGACTTTAAAAGTCCTCTAGTATAAGGATGTTGTGGGTTCTCAAATATTTGTTCCACAGAACCAGTTTCCATAGGCATACCACCATACATAACTATTAAGTCCTTACAGGTTTCTGCAATTACTCCTAGATCATGTGTTATAAGAATAATACCTGTATCTAGTTTAGTTGATATATCTCTCATGATATCAAGTATCTGTGCTTGTATGGTTACATCTAGGGCAGTTGTTGGCTCATCTGCTATAAGTAATTTTGGATTGCAAGAAAGAGCTGTTGCAATCATAACCCTTTGTCTCATTCCTCCTGAAAATTCATGTGGAAAGGAATGAATTCTTTTCTCTGGTTCTGGAATACCAACTAAATGAAGCATCTCCACTGCCTTTTGTATTGCATCTTTTTTTGATATATTCTGATGTCTTTGAATAACTTCAACCATCTGAGTCCTAATTCTGAATACAGGATTTAATGAAGTCATTGGATCCTGAAAGATCATAGCAATTTCATTTCCTCTGATGTTTGCCATTTTATGCTCAGAGTAATTTGTTATGTCATGACCATCAAAAATAATTTGACCTTCCTTAAGTCTTCCTGGATGGTCTATCAACTTCATAATAGATAAGGCGGTAACACTTTTCCCACTACCAGACTCTCCTACTATTCCCAGAACATCACCTTTTCTCATTTTAAAGCTTATTCCTCTAACGGCTTGAACTTCTCCAACATGAGTATAGAATGATGTTTTTAAATTGCTGACCTCTAATATATATTCTTTATTCTCTCTCATATCACACTATCCTTTTCTCAATCTTGGGTCTAAAGCATCCCTTAAACCGTCGCCAATAAAGTTAAACGCCAACATTGTAAATGCTATTGATAATGCTGGGAAGAACAACTGGTAAGGATATGTTGTCAATCCAGGTAAAGCATTATTTGCCAATGTACCCCATGATGCTTGTGGTGCCGAAACTCCAAGTCCAATAAAGCTTAAAAATGACTCTGTGAAAACTGCTGAAGGAATCATCATAGCCATTGAAACAATTATTGGTCCCATGGCATTTGGTATTAGGTGTTTGAAAATTATCTTCCTTTTAGAAACTCCCATTACTCTTGCAGCAAGGACAAATTCTTGCTCTTTTAAAGAAAGCATCTGGCCCCTCACAAGTCTTGCCATTGACACCCAGTAAACACTACTTAGGGCAATGATAATGTTCATTAGTCCTCCACCTCTAAACCAAACCATTAGAAGTATTACATACAAGGTAAGGGGAACTGAGTTTATAATATCAACAATTCTCATCATAATATTATCTAGCCTACCGCCTTCAAATCCTGAAATACTACCGTATATTACTCCAATAAATAAGTTAACTAAGGTTGCAATAAAGGCAACCAATAACGAAATTCTAGCTCCATACATTACCCTTGTAAGCAAGTCTCTTCCCAGTCCATCGGTGCCAAATGGGAAGGTCTTATTCCATTTAGTTGCAACTGGCTGAGTTACAACTTCGCCTTTATACTCCAAGGTTTTGTCATAATCATAGCCCATCTTTGTTGGTAGTAAATTGTATGAGAAGTCTAAGATCACAAACTCATCTCCATACGTATACTTATATACCTTCTTAAGCATATCCCTATTTAATGGATTGAGTTCCAGTCTATCAATTAAAGTTCCATCTTCAGAAACTAAAAATACATTATAGTCATTGGATACATGGAAAAATTCCCCATTAATTTCATAAAGCTCTAGTCTTGGTGCTAAATTCTTATACTTATTAACTTGATCAGAATATGAATAATTAGTAAAATATGGTCCTAGAACTCCAAATAATATAATTAGAATTACCGTAAATATTCCAATCATTGATAGTTTGTTCTTCTTTAACCTTCTCCATGCATCCTGCCAATAGGTTAATGAGGGGCGAACCGTCTCGCTGTCTTCTCCTGTTTGTTCAACAAATACAAATTTATTTTTGTCCATAGCTCTACTTATCCTCCCCAAATTTTATTCTAGGGTCGATTAAAGTGTAAGCAACATCTACGAAAAATACCATTATCAAGTAGAATACTGCGTAAAACACTGTTATTCCCATTATTGTTGTATAATCTCTATTGGTAACACTTTCAACAAAGTGTCTACCGATTCCTGGTATGACAAATATCTTTTCAATTACGAAGGAACCTGTTAGAATTGCAGCAATCATTGGCCCTATATAGGTAACTACAGGTATCAGAGCATTTCTTATGGCATGCTTCATTATAACAGAAAACTCTTTAATTCCATTTGCCCTAGCGGTTCTAATATAATCCTGTCTCAATACCTCCAACATGCTGGAACGAGTAAGCCTGGTAACAAAGGATAAGGAGTATCCTGCAAGGGCAATTACTGGTCCTATGTAGCCTAGTTTATTTTCTATACCAAAACTTGGAATCCACCCTAACTTTCCTGCAAATACGTAAATGATAACTGTTGCAACTACAAAGCTTGGTACAGTTATTCCTAAGGTAGCTAAAAACATTACTAAGTAATCAATAGGTTTGTTCTGTTTAAGAGCTGAAATTACTCCTAAGGGAATCCCAATGATTACAATAATGGCTGTTGCCATCAATCCAATTTTTGCAGATGCTGGAAAACCAGATTCTATTAAATCATTTACTGTAGTTCCAATTTTTGAATAAGATGGTCCTAAATCAAAAGTTACAAGTCCTTTCATATAATTTAGATATTGAATTATTAGAGGATCATCCAAATTATACTTAGCATTTAAAGCTCTCATTATCTCATCTGGTACTGGTCTTTCTCTTGTAAAAGGTCCTCCTGGGATGGAGTGCATCATTGTAAATGTTAGTGTAGTAATTAGAATTATAGTAACTAACATTGAAACGATACGCTTAATGTAAAATGATTTCAATATATCTCTCCTTTCTATAAAAAATAAATATAATAACCAAAAACAGAGCATACCCCTTGCAGCTATGGAATATAAGCGCAAAATATATACTCTTTACAACTAAGTCTTAAGATGATTCTATCACAAATTTCAGACTTTTTAAATAACTTTTACAAGGCAATATAATCAGAATTTTGCAATTTGTGGGAATTTAACAATTGTAAAATTTTAAGTACTTATCTTTAAATGTTTATTTTTCAACATATGTATTATCTGATTTGTCTGATATTTTCTGTCTTTTGCTTTTATTCCTTAAATGAATTGCATGTATGCGATATATGAATTTTACTTATGGGTATAGTTAAGATAACATAACTTTATAGATACTAATTAAAATGGAGGGATATAAATGATTATAGGTATACCAAAAGAAGTTAAGAATACCGAAAATAGAGTTTCCATGACGCCTGCTGGTGCTCATTCACTAATTCAAAAGGGTCACAAGGTATTAATCCAAAAGTATGCAGGTGTGGGTAGTGGCTTTTCAGATGAAGATTATTTAAAGGTTGGTGCGCAAATATTAGAAACACCTGCAGAAATATTCAGCCAGGCTGATATGATTGTAAAGGTAAAAGAACCTCAGGATTATGAAGCAGAAATGCTTAAAGAAGGTCAAATCCTTTTCACTTATCTTCATCTAGCTGCTGAACCTGAATTGACTAGGAAGCTATTGGAGAAAAAAGTTGTTGGAATAGCTTATGAAACAGTTCAGCTTGATGATGGTTCCTTACCACTATTAACACCAATGAGTGAAGTTGCAGGAAGAATGTCTGTTTTAGTGGGTGCTAACCTTCTATCCAAAGCCAAGGATGGCAGTGGTATTCTTCTATCTGGAGTTCCTGGAGTAAAGGCTGCAAAAGTAACCATTCTTGGTGCTGGGGTTGTTGGAATTAATGCTGCGAAAATGGCTGTGGGGCTTGGAGCTGATGTGACAATCTTAAATAAAAGTCCAAAGAAATTAAAGTATCTTGAAGACATTTATAATTCAAAGATAAAGACCTTAATTTTAAATGAGTATAACCTAGCAGAATCAGTAAAAGAGGCAGATCTTGTAATAGGGGGAGTTTTAATTCCTGGTGGAAAAGCCCCCAAACTAATCAAAGAATATATGGTTGAAAGTATGAGAGATGGTTCAGTAATTGTGGACGTTGCCATTGACCAAGGTGGTTGTGTTGAAACAGTGACCCACGCAACCACACATGATAATCCAACTTATGAAAAGCATGGGGTAATTCATTATTCAGTTGCTAATATGCCAGGTGCATATGCTAGAACCTCAACCTTTGCATTGACTAATGTAACCCTACCTTATGTACTACAATTAGCTGATAAAGGTTATAGGGAAGCAATAATCTCAGATGAAGCTCTGGCTAAAGGTGTTAATGTACTTGATGGTAAGTGCACCTATGAAAGTCTTGCAAAATCCCTTGACTTAGAATATACACACCTTTATTCAATCTTATAATAAAAAACAGTTAGATCTTTAATATGATACCTCCAAGTAGACACTCTAATTAATTAATAATTAGATTATCTACTAGGAGGTATTTTTACATACATACTATTTTGATTTTATACTTTGTATAAATTCAACATTCAACAACTCAATTCCCTTTTTGGTCTCAACTTCTACCCAGTTGTCCTTTATATCAACAATAGTTCCAACTACATTTACTCCAAAGGATCCTGTGGAAATTTTACACTCTCTACCTTTAAATTTTAATAGTAATTCGTTATTCATCCCTTTTACTCTCCTTTTTCTTCTAGATATAATAAATGCTTGCTTGGATTGATTTTGACTTGGCAGTATTACAAATAGCAGTATAAATATTGGCATATATATAGCTATAAATTGTGAACTATCCATAATAATTACTCCAATCTATTTTATTTATATTATTATAACATAAGCAAGATAATTTTATGAATATTTTACCTTATAAATGTTATAATTAAGCTAATAGCTAAGGGAGGATGAAAAATGAGAAGACTCTATACAAACGGTAAAATCTATATTGATAAAAATAAATTTGTTGATTCAATATTAGTTGTAGATGGAATTGTTGACAGTATTGGCAGTAGAGAAGAACTAACCAACTCAAATTACCAAAAATTAATTGATCTTGGAGGAAAAACAATTCTCCCAGGATTTAATGATAGTCATTTACATGTTTCAAGTATGGGTTATGCCATGAATTCCCTAGACTTAAAATCTGCAAGATCCATAGACGAAATAATAAAAATGGGAAAAGAGCACTTGAAAAATAACCCAAAATTAACATCCCTCCAGGGCAGAGGATGGAATCAGGACTATTTCAACCTAGGAGAGAAAAGGATGCCAGCTCGATATGACCTCGATGAAATTTCTACTGATATACCAATAATAATAAGTAGAGTTTGTGGTCATGTAGCTGTAGGTAACTCAAAATCCCTTGAACTGTTGTCAATAGACTCAAACTCATTTGTGGACGGCGGAGAAATTGAGCTAGATCTTAATGGTGAACCCAATGGAGTATTTAATGAAAACGCAATAGGCTTACTTAGTTCAGTTCTTCCTGAAAAGTCAAAAGAAGAAAGAAAGAAAGAATTTCTCATGGCAATGGAATATGCCTTGAGTCAAGGTTTAACCTCAGTTCAAGCTTGTGATGTTTCCGGAAAAGAATACAAGGAAGTATTTGAGACCATAAATGAAATTTATCAAGAAGAAAAGTTGAAATTTAGATATACTCATCAATTTAACTTCCAAGATATTAATGAATTTGAAAAATATCTTGAAACTGAATATAAGAACACCATATATGATGAGAAATTCTATTCAAAAGGTGCCCTTAAGCTATTTAAGGATGGTTCCCTTGGAGCCAGAACTGCTCATATGAAAAATGAATACAAGGATGCCAAAGGCGAATTTGGCGTTCAAGCCCTAAGTGATTATCAATTGCAAGAACTTTGTAATTTAGCATCACTTAATAATATCCAAGTTGTTACCCACGCTATAGGTGATGCTGCAATTGAAAGTGTTATTTTGGCATATGAAAATACAATGAAAAATGGAGATAATAAACTTAGACATGGTATAGTCCATAACCAAATTACAAATATGGACCAACTTAGGAGGATAGCTAAATTAAATATCCCAGTTATGTATCAACCAATTTTCTTGGATTACGATAGTAAAATAGTTATAGATAGGGTTGGTGAAGAATTAGCAAGGACATCCTATGCTTTTAATACCCTTCTTAAGCTGGGAGCACCTGTAAGCCTAAGTACGGATGCACCTGTGGAAGATTGTAACCCCTTCGCAAACATATATAGTGCAGTAAATAGAAAAGGCTTAGATGGAAGCCCTGATGAAGGTTTCTTCCCAGAAGAAAAAATGTCATTAGAAGATGCCATAGATGCTTATACATTAGGTAGTGCTTATAATGAGTTTAAAGAAGATTTCAAAGGAAGATTAAAGCCAGGATATGTGGCAGACTTTATAATCTTAGATAGGGATATTTTTTCCGTGGATACAGTGGAAATAAAGGATATTAAAGTACTTGAAACAGTAGTTGCAGGAAGAACATTATACAAAGCTTAAGCTCCCATTTAGGGAGCTTTATTTACATTTTTGTACATATTCATAATCATTTAATAATTTTATTCAATCCTAACCTGTATATTTCCCAAAAAACAAATCCAAAATAGCCTATAGAAAAATTTTCAAGCTACAATTTCAGGACTTGTCTTATGCCCTAATATTTTATTTACAACTTTAAGATAAAGTGCTGCTCCTTGAATTTGAACTACAAAAGCCACAGCAACTATTAAGGCTACGTCTGAGCCTGATGTAGAGAATATTGATAAGGCAATTGCTAGTGCAATAGATAGATTCCTCATAACTGTTCCATATACTAAAGCAATTCCATCTTCCCTATTAAATAGTGCCTTGGCAATAACTGTTACCAATATAAAGCTAAATAGGTAAGCTAAGGATAATACTATTAAAATTTTAACTAACATTTCTGGATTGGCTACTATTGTCTTAGCCCTCATCGCTGTGGATATGAAAACTATTCCTATCAAAGCTACTGTTGCAATTAAGGGGATCTTAGGTTTAAACTCCTTCATAAACTTTTCTTGACCATATCTTTTGACTAATACCTTCTGACTTATAAATCCAATAGCCATAGGAATAAATACCACTTTAATAATTTCATTTACAATACCTCTAAAAGGAATGTCAGTAGCTGTGCCCATAAATAATCTTAAATATACTGGAGTCAATAATGACCCTAATATTAATCCAACTACCATCATCTTAATTGCTGCTGACACATTTCCTTTGGCAAACCCTGTCCATGATATAGTCATGCCTGATGTTGGTAAAAGGGCCATTAAGAGAAGTCCTATTCCTATATATTGATTATCGGGAAATGCAAATCTCCAAATGAAGAAACCTAGGAAGGGAAATATTAAGAAATTAACTATTTGAGTTACAATATGCAACTTCTTGTTACCCCTTGCAAATAATTCCTTGTATTTTAGTGTAACCATCATTGGATAGACCATAAAGAAAATAATAGGTGCCATTAAGCTTTTTAATGGTTGGGGATTAAAATTATAACCATATATTACTGCTAATACCATAGTCAATGGTAAGTAAAATGTTAGTCTTTTTTGTATATGTGATAACGTATTGAACATGATAACCTCCATATATTAGAAATACCCCATACGGGTATCTTTATTATATATCAAGTTCCGTCCCTTGTCAATCTCGCTTTATGCTCCTACGAACCACCTTCACAATATATAAAGTCAAAGTAGCTATTAAGAACCCAATCAATCCAAAAGTCATTAGAAACCCCTCTTTCATGGTTGGATAAGGATCGGTTACTATAATAGGTTTTATAAGATTGTATAAAAATAAAATCAAGAAAACCAAGGGTAGAATAATTCCAGGAATAAAATTCTTTCTATTGGAGAACCCAATTTGAATCACCACCAATATCAATACAAATACTACAGTTGTCAAAGACAAATTACTTGAACTGCTCATCAAATACCTCCTTTAAATTAATTATTCAAAATAAATAGCTCCTTTATAAAGGGATTTTCCCATTATCCAGTCCCTATATGAGTAAGTCTTCTTCTCTCCCCAGTTAGATACTGTCATATAATCCTCTCCATATATAACATCCCAGCCTGTCACTGTTACCCAGTGGTTTCTGAAATTCTTATCTGAATGGTTCCATGTAAGTAGCAAAACAGGTGAATTTAAAGCTAATCCTTGGCGAATGAATTTACTCCCTTCATCGGAATCAATTAACCATGAACAATAATGAATTTTTATATTTACCCCTCTATCCCTAGAATAACTTTCTATTGCCTTACCCATTTTGGATATTGTAGGAATTCCCCATATCTTGGGAGTAAGATACTTATATAAGTCTATCATTAGATTTATATAATCATCCTTTTCAGATCCATGATGTAGATTCCCTTTGTCTGGATGATTTTCAGACATAAACTTAACGATATTTGCAGCGGCCACCACCCCACAACTTCTATCTGACCAGAATTTCGTTAGTACCCCTTTCTCAGACAACCAGTTCTGCTTTCCACCAAAGCTATCACCTATTTCAAAGGATTTCTGATTTATAATCATCTTTTTCTCCTTTCATCATTAAAGGTTACTCTCGTTTAAACTACTATAGAAATAATTGTAGAACTCACTTGTCTGCTCAATTAACAAGGGATTATTCAAAGTAACAAAATTAAATTCTCTAACTAAGCTGAATTGTTCTATCTCCACCCGAACTAGATCACCCTTTAGTATCTCTTTTACAACTGCATCCTTGTAAAGGAAGGTAATTCCTAAATCCTTCATTGTCATACTTTTTATCAAATTAATATTTCCAACTTCAATAACCCTACTAAAATCATTGAAAGTAATATTTCTTTCAGCAAGTCCTTTTTCAAGGATATCTCTAGAACCTGACCCTTTTTCCCTAGCCAATATGGTATTTGATAGAATAGACTCTATATCTACACTTTTTTTATTAGCTAATGGATTTCTCGGACTTACTATCATTATGAAATCCTCTAACTTTAATTTACTTACCTTGAAATCATTCTTATCCACAAAACCTTCAATTAGTGCAAACTCTATTTCCCCTTTTTTTAACATGCTTAAAAGAGTTACAGTGTTGTCTATATAAATTGATATATCATGGTTATAGAATCTATCATAGAGTCTATCAAGTAATGGTTCAATGGAAAATTCACCAATGGTAAGTGTTGCCCCAAAATTCATATGTCTTACTTTATTCTTCAAACCTTTTATAGCTTCTTCAAAGTGAACTTCAGTTGCATTTATTTCTTTAATGTACTTAAGTAAAAGTAGCCCTTCTTTAGTTAGACTAAGATTTCTACCCTGATAGTCAAATAACTTAATACCATACATATCTTCTATATATCTAATGTGCTGGGATACTGCAGGTTGAGTGACATATAGGTTTTTGGCAGCCTTAGTATAGCTCATGTATTTACAAACTTCCAAGAATGTATTGAATCTACTATCTAACATGGTCTCCTCCATAATTTATATTTATCGATACATAACTATTTATAATTATATATTATATTGTTTCAATGTTAAAATCAATATTATAAAGGAGTTGATTATTTGTTCACATCTCAGAAGGTTATGCCTGGAATATTATTATCTATTATGGTTTCAATAATTTCAATCAACATCTCGGAATTAATACCCAATCATATAATTGGTGCTAGTGTGCTTTCTTTACTTTTAGGAATGATATTAAATCCGCTAGTATCTAGATACCCTATTTTTGTTAATGGTTTAACATTTACTTCAAAAAAGATACTTAAATTTGCCATAATATTAATGGGGGCTAGTTTAAGTTTTACACAAGTGGTTCAAGTTGGTAAATTTTCTCTTATAGTTATGACTTTTACTCTTGTTACAGCTTTTGGTTTTGGTTACATATTAGGTAGAGTTTTTAAAATGGATTGGCGTTTGTCATCTCTTATCTCTGCTGGTACAGGAATATGTGGTGGATCAGCAGTGGCAGCCATTGCTCCTGTAATTGATTCGGATGATTCACAAATCGCTTACGCTATTTCAGCAACATTCATATTTGATGTAATCATGGTAATTCTATTTCCCCTTATGGGAAGATATTTTGGTATGAACGATCTTGGCTTTGGCCTATGGACAGGAACAGCAGTGAATGATACATCTTCCGTTGTAGCTGCTGGTTATGCCTTCTCTGATATAGCTGGCAATTATGCAGTTATTGTTAAACTTACTAGAACCCTATCCATCGTTCCAATTGTAATTATTTTTTCAATTATAAACTCAAAAGTCAAAAACTTAAATAATCGAAAAAGAGAAAAATTAAACTTAAGTACTATTTTCCCCTACTTCATATTATTTTTCTTGATTATGGTAGGTATAAAAAGTACAGGACTTATTTCTCAAGCTATGAGTACAAACCTATCCTCCTTGAGTAAATTTTTAATGGTGATGTCCTTAGGTGCAATCGGTCTTAAAACAAATTTTTCAAAATTAAAGGGCTCAGGAATATTACCCATGGTTCATGGTTTTATCATTTCAAGTTTGGTTGTAATAGTCTCTTTTTTAGTCCAGGCAATCCTTGGTCAGTTATAACTGTGATTAAAAATATTTCTTGGGTATTAATTATCTAATAATAATGAAAAGAAGGGATGCTTATGAATACTACCAAAAATATATGTGTTATCGGTGGATGTAACATGGACATAGTGGGTTTCCCCAAGGATGTTTTAGTAAGAAAGGATTCAAATCTTGGTTCAGTTCACCTATCTCCCGGAGGTGTAGGTAGAAACATAGCAGAAAACATTGCCCTCCTTGGATTAAAAGTAGACATGTTTTCAGCTGTAGGCAATGATGTAAATGGGGATGCAGTAATTAGGTCCACAGAAAACTCAGGGGTAAATATGACTTATGTTAGAAAAGTTGATTTTCCAACTGGTACTTATCTTGCAGTCCTTGATGAAAATATGGATATGGATATAGCCATAAATTCAATGGAAATACTTAAATTTATAGACATCGACTACGTAAATTCACATTATACTTCTATTATGGATAGTGATGTCATAGTAATAGATGCAAATCTACATTATGAAACTTTTAAGTATATAGTTGAGACCTTTAGAAATAAAGTTTTATTCCTTGACACTGTATCCACTATTAAGGCTTCTAGAATCAAAGAATTCATAGGATGTTTTCATACTATTAAACCAAACAAACTAGAATCTGAAACCCTAACTGGAATAAAAATAACTGATTTAAACAGTTTGAAAAAATCATCTGATTTTTACCATGAAAGAGGAGTTGTAAATGTTTGTATTTCCATGGGCCCAGATGGTGTATACTATAGCGATGGAGTAAATCAGGGAATTGTAAAGGCTAAGTTTATGTTGCCTAAGAATGCAACCGGTGCAGGAGACGCCTTTCAAGCAGGTCTAGTTTACTCATACATTAATGAATTTTCAATTATCGACTCAGTTAAGTTTTCCACCGGAGCTGCCATAATGGCCATGAGTAGTGAAGAAACTATTAACAAGAACATTAATATTGAATCAATAAAGGAATTTATAAAAGATTTGGAGGTAATTACAAATGATTAAGTATCTGGATTTAAGTAAGGAAGTTAAGGAAGCTTTAGACAATAATAAGCCAGTTGTAGCTTTAGAATCTACAATCATTTCCCATGGTATGCCCTATCCTCAAAATGTGGAAACTGCTCTTAAGGTGGAAGAGATTATCCGCTCAAAGGGTGCGATCCCTGCTACAATAGGTATAATAGGCGGAAGGCTCAAGGCTGGACTAACCAATGAAGAAATTGATTATATGGGTAAAACTAAAGGGATTGCTAAAGTTTCGAGAAGGGATATTCCCTTTATAGTATCCAATAAAAAAGATGGTGCCACAACAGTTGCATCAACCATGATTATTGCAGCCATGGCGGGAATAAAAGTATTTGCAACAGGAGGAATTGGCGGAGTTCACAGAGGTGCAGAAACTACTATGGACATATCTGCTGATCTTGAAGAACTAGCTATGACAAATGTTGCAGTGGTTTGTGCTGGAGCCAAATCCATACTGGATATTGGTTTAACCTTAGAATACTTAGAGACTAAGGGTGTGCCTGTACTGGGCTATAAGACAGATGAATTGCCTGCATTTTATACAATAAAAAGTGGATTTAAAGTTGATTTTAATATGGATTCACCTAAGTCCATAGCTGATTTGATTCACACAAAGTGGTCCCTATCACTGGATGGTGGCGTTTTAATTACAAATCCAATTCCAAAAGAATTTTCCATGGATGAAGCTCTAATTGAAAAGGTCATTAGTGATGCTGTTATAGAGGCTAGTAAATTAGGCGTGAAGGGAAAAGAAACAACTCCATTCCTGTTGTCAAAAATAAAAGAAATCACCAAAGGTGACTCCTTAGACTCAAATATTCAATTAGTGTACAATAATGCAAGATTAGCTGCTGAAGTAGCAGTAGAATTAACAAAGCTGGATGCCTAGGCATCCAGCTTCTATTCTTTAGTCCTCATATATTCCATAGGTTCTATTTAAGTTCTGTACATATAGTATACCATTCCCAGGCTTTTCTAATTCTAAGCGCTCTGCAATTGTACTAATTATATTATCAACTTCAGTTGATTTAGCAATAATTACTACTATTTCTTTTTCAGGTTCAATTTCAATTCCAAAAACCTTTTGTGTTTCATGGATTCCAGAACCTCTAGCATTTATGATTGTTCCACCTTTTGAACCTGCACTGGTTGCAGCATCTATTACATCTTCACCTTTACCCTTATCCACTATTACATTTATTGATTGATACATAGGCTCCTCCTGAATTAAATTATTTACATCACAACTTAATGAACTTGCACCTGTAACTTCACATATAGAACTGGTGTATACAATCCCATGATTTGGCTTATAAAACTCAAACTCAGTATTTAAATCATTCATCAAATCATCAACGGTAGATTCATCAACTACAATACGAAGAATCTCCCTACGTATATCCCTAAGTCCCAACATATTCAAAAGTCCATGATGTATAGTTCCATATCCTAATAAAACAGTTCCTCCCGTTACTCCATGTCTCTTGGCAGAGCTAATTATTTTACTAGCCTTTCCAAAGTTTGATATTATAGTTATTAACTCAAGATTCATCTACTACACCCTCCTTTTTTGACTTATATTTAAATATAAGTCCTAAAACTAGTATTGCAATAATTGGTGTCATGGCAACCACAGCTATCATTCCAAATCCATCTAATAATACATCTGCTCCTTCTATTGCATTAGCTGCTCCTTGGGCAAATGCAAGAATAAATGTTGCAGTCATGGGTCCTGAAGCTACCCCTCCAGAATCAAATGCCATCCCCACAAATAACTCAGGTACAAAATACATTAAAGTTATTGCCATTAAATATCCTGGTAGAAGTATATGCCATAATAAGAGTGGTTGAATTATTATTCTAAGCATTGAGATTGCTATTGCCAGTCCTACCCCTATGGAAAGAGTTATCAAAACTGATCTCTTAGTTACATAACCACTTGTTACATCTTCTATCTGATGGGTTAGGACATACACAGCTGGCTCTGCAAGAATTGTCACTACACCCAGTATAAAACCTACTCCTACCAGTAGAAAAGTGCTTCCCTTAGCTGCTATTAACTCCCCAACTGTTTTCCCCACATCCATAAATCCTGTATTAACTCCAATTAAAAATATTACCAATCCAAAAAAAGTGTATACCAAACCCATTGTTATACTTCTCATCTTAGTTTTAGTTAAATTGAATGTGGTCTTTTGCAATAGGAAGAATAATAAACCTATGGGTAATAAGGCAAATAAAACTTCTCCTGAAACTACTGCCAATTGTTGGATTAATCCTTCACCATGACTGGCTTCAAGTGTTATTCCTTGTGTAGCTATAGTAATATTCTTAAAAATACTCATTAACATTACACCTAATATTGCTCCCACTGATGCTATTCCTACTAAACCAAAACTGTCCTGGTCAGATTTGTTTCTGTTTTTTCTCAAAGCTGATATGCCTATGGCAAGGGCTAGAACAAAAGGTACTGTCATGGCCCCTGTAGTAGCTCCTGAAGAGTCAAAAGAAATGGATAGAAACTCATTTGGAACAAATAGGGATATTAAAAAAACTACTGCATATAATATTGTAAATATAATCTTAATCGAGAAATTATAAACCATTCTAACAAACCCTAAGGTCAATAAAAAGGCAATTCCTATGGAAACAACTACCACTATGCTAAGTTTAGATACTTGTCCCCCAGTAACCTGACTAACCTGATCAGCTAATATATGTAAGTCTGGTTCTGCAATTGATATTAAAAACCCTAAAATTAATCCAGATCCTATTAGAATATAAAGTTTGTTTGATTTTACAATAGCTGCACCCATATACCTTCCAATTGGACTGATTCCTATGTCAACTCCAAACAAAAAAGTAGTCAATCCAACTATAATAAAAATACTACCTCTTATAAACTCAAAAATTTGCCCTTGATTTAATGGTGCAACTGTAAAATTAAGAATTATTACAATTAAAGTTATAGGCAGTACTGCAAATAATACTTCCTTTAGTTTTTCATATATTATTTGCAAACTCATCACTCTCCTCTAGTTATTATATGTATGTAAATATATTTATAGTCTTCCATTCTCATATACCCAATTATATTAGAAATCCATATTTATTTATTTTTTTCACAATAAATAGTGTTTAACAACGAATAATTGGTATATATATAGTGTAGATGATAATCATTATCATTTAATTTAAAGGAGGTTTAATTATGGATTTTAAAAAGTATAATCCCCTTGAGAACAAAATTTATCAAGTTCTTAATGAAAATGGTGAAGTAGTTAATAAGGAGGATGTTCCAAATTTCGAAAAAGATCAACTGCTTTATCTATATAGAATGATGTTATATACAAGAATAATTGATGATAAGGCGCTATCCTATCAAAGACAGGGAAGAATGTTAACCTATGCTCCAAACACTGGTCAAGAAGCTGCTCAAATTGGAAGTGCATATGCCATGGACAAGGAAGATTGGTTGGTACCCGCTTTTAGAGAACTGGGTGCTTGGTTAACTAGAGGTGTTCCACTGAAGAATGTCTACCTTTATTGGTATGGTAACGAATGGGGTTCACACATGCCTGAAGGTGTGAAGGTTCTCCCAGTATCAGTTCCCATAGCTTCCCAATTACAGCACGCTACTGGCATAGGAATGGCCAATAATATCAAAGGAGAGGAAAGCGTTGTAGTAACCTATGTAGGTGATGGAGGAACTTCCCATGGTGATTTTCATGAGGCTTTGAATTTTGCAGCAGTATTTAATTCTCCAGTTGTATTTATAATACAAAATAACCAATATGCCATATCAACATCAAGGAAAATTCAGACAGTTAGTGATAATTTAGCTCAGAAGGCAGTAGCTTATGGAATGCCAGGAATTTTAGTTGATGGAAATGATATATTTGCCATGTACAATGCAACTAAAGAAGCAATAAATAGAGCTAGAAGTGGCCAAGGTCCCACCCTAATCGAAGCTTACACCTACAGATTAGGTGCCCATACAACTTCTGATGATCCCACAAAATATAGGGATAATACCGAAGTAGAAGAATGGAAGAAAAAAGATCCTTTTATAAGATTTAAAAACTATCTAGTGGAAAATGAAATGATTGATGAGGACTGGGAAGAAAAAACCAAAGCCGAATTAGAAAAAGAGGTTATGACCACTTTTGAGTCTATTGAAAATAATTCTGATACTGAAATCCTAGATATGTTTAAGTATCACTATGAAGAAATAACTCCTCAACTTAAGGAGCAGTATGACGACTATATATCCTTTTTAGAAGGAGGTAAATAAAATGGCAAATACTTTAAATATTATTCAAGCCATTAATCAAGGATTAATGGTAGAAATGAAAAATGATAGCACAATTGTTGTTTATGGTGAAGATGTTGGAATTGAAGGTGGGGTTTTTAGGGCAACTGTGGACCTTCAAAAGGAATTTGGCAAAGAAAGAGTTTTTGATACTCCTTTAGCAGAATCTGCCATAGTGGGAACAGCAGTGGGTATGGCAATTAATGGATTGAAACCAGTGGTTGAGATGCAATTCTCTGGATTCTCCTACCCTGCATTCAATCAAATAATTACTCATGTTGCTAGAATGAGAAATAGATCAAGAGGACAGCACCATCTTCCCATAGTAATTAGAGCTCCCTACGGCGGAGGTATTAGAGCCCTGGAGCATCATTCAGAGAGTACAGAAGCTCTATATAGCCAGATTCCTGGACTAAAAGTTGTTATTCCTTCAACTCCTTATGATGCTAAAGGATTATTGATTGCCGCCTTAAGGGATCCTGATCCAGTACTATTCTGGGAGCCCAAGAGAATTTATAGGGCTTTTAAACAGGAAATACCTGAAGAGGCTTACGAAATACCCATAGGTAAAGCCAAAGTTATAAAAGAAGGTAAGGATATTACGGTAGTAACCTGGGGTGCAATGGTTCCTGATGTTCAGAAAGCCATAACAATGTTAGAGAAAGATAATATTTCTATTGAATTAATAGACTTAAGAACTATAGCTCCAATTGATAGAGAAACTATTGTTGAATCCGTTAAAAAGACAGGTAGATTCTTGGTTGTTCATGAAGCTCCTAAGACCTTAGGTGTTGGGGCTGAATTAATATCCATTATTAATGAAAAGGCCTTCTTAAGTCTTGAAGCTCCTCCAACAAGGTTAACTGGATTTGATACTACTTTCCCCTTACCAAGAGGAGAAAAACACTATATTCCTAGCCCTGAAAGAATTGCCAAGACGATTCTAGATGTAGTTAGGTACTAGAGAGGAGAGATACAATGAAATTTGAATTTGAATTCCCAGATGTTGGTGAAGGCATACATGAAGGTGTCATAACAAAATGGTTAGTGAAAGAAGGGGATGAGGTTTCTGAGGGTCAATCTATAGTTGAAGTAGAAACTGACAAAGTTACCACTGAGATACCATCTCCAAGGTCTGGAACAATCCTTGATCTTAAGGCAAATAAGGGGGATACAATAAATGTTGGCAGCGTGTTTGTAACAATACAAACAGGTAGTGCTACCACAGATAAAGATCTAGATAGCAAAAATGATAAGGTTGAGGAAGTTGAGTCTGAAATAGTAGAAGAAGAAACGGCAGGGGTTGTAGGTGAAGTTGTTTCATCATCAATGGTAATTCCACCAAGTGATGAAATTAAAAAGGTGGTAGAAGTTAAGTCTTCCACTGAAAAGGTATTAGCTACTCCAGTTGCTAGAAAGCTTGCCAAAGACTTAGAAATAGATATAAACACAATAAAGGGTACAGGACCTAATGGCAGAGTAATGAAGGATGATATATACAAAGCTAGTGAATCATCCTTAGAAGATATTAAAAAACCAGAAGAAGTAAAGAAAGTTCCTCTACAAATACCAGATAATGAAAATGTAGAAAGAATTAAACTTACTAAGATTAGAAAAACAATTTCTCAGAAAATGTCAGAATCAAGGTTTACAATACCTCACACAACTGCCATGGATGAAGTTGATATAACAAAACTATACGAATTCAGGAAAAAATACAAAAAGATTTTAAAAGATGACATAAACTTGACGTATTTACCTTTTATCGTTAAAGCTACAATAGTTGCCTTAAAGCAATTTCCTGAATTTAATGCAAGCCTCGACGAAGAAAATGATGAGTTAGTTCTTAAGAAATACTACAATATAGGGATTGCGACTGATACCGAAAGAGGATTAATGGTCCCTGTGGTTAAGAATGCTGACAAATTAAGTATTACTGACTTGGCAAAAGCCATAGAAGAAATTAGTACTAAGGCTAAAGAAAACAAGATAGAACTGTCTCAATTAAAAGGAGGCTCCTTCTCAATAACAAATTACGGTTCTATTGGAGGATATTTTGGGATACCAATTATCAATTATCCTGAGTCTGGTATTCTAGGCCTTGGTAGAGTGACTAAAAAGCCAGTTGTTAAAGATGATGAAATAGTTATAGCCTATGTTCTACCTTTATCACTATCATATGACCATAGAATTATTGATGGGGCAAGTGGAGCAAGATTCTTAAACGTTCTGAAAGAATTACTTTCCGATCCAGAAATGCTGCTTTTGAAGGCATAGAGATGAGGTGTTATTAATGGGAAAATATGATATAGCAGTAATTGGTGGTGGTCCAGGTGGATACGTTTCTGCAATAAAGGCATCACAAAAAGGTGCAAAAGTTGTAGTGATTGAAAAGGAATCACCAGGTGGCCTATGTTTAAACTGGGGATGTATTCCTACTAAAACCATGTTAATAACGGCAAGACACTATAGGGATGTTTTAAGAAGTGAAGATTTTGGAATAATAGGAGTTGATGCCAGCAATGTCAAAGTTGATTGGGACCAACTCTTAACTAGAAAAGACAAGGTAGTTAATAAATTGGTATCTGGAATCAGAATGCTCTTTAAAAAGAACAATATTGAGTTTATAAATGGTGAAGGTTTTGTAGTTTCGAATAAAGAACTTAAAGTAAATGATAGATCAATTCACTTTGATAATCTTATAATTGCAACTGGAGCAGGTTCAAAAATTCCAGACATTCAAGGTGTAGATAAAGGAATTAGTAATAATATCTTAATTGATCATAAGGGGATCTATAACCTCAAGGAACTTCCTAAGGAGATTGTAATACTGGGCAGTGAAGTTTATGCTGTGGAATTTGCAACTCTTTTTAATGCCTTAGGTTCAAAGGTAACCATATTGACTGAAAAGAACTCTCTTTTAGGATCATTCGACTCTGAGTTGTCTACCCTATTAGAAAGGCAGCTTAAAAAAGATGGAGTAAAGCTTGTCACTGGTGCTAATCCTCTCAGATTAGAAGGGGATCAACTTATATACGAAAGAAAAGAGAAAGAAAGTTCAATTAGTGGAGATAAATTTATCTATTTATCTGGTTTAAAACCAAATACAGATTCTTTGACAGGTTTAGATTTAAGTCTAGATGATAGAGGTTTTATCAAGGTAGATAAACATCTTAGAACAAATATCAAAAATGTTTATGCAGTTGGAGATATCAATGGAATTCTTCCCTTGGCTCATGTGGCATCCGCTGAAGGAATTGTAGCAGTTGAAAACATATACGGACTAGATAGTAGGATTAACTATAACTTATCCCCTACAATTGTATACTCTTTCCCAGAGATAGCCAGTGTTGGTGTAACAGAGGACTCTGCAAAGGAGATGGGTTTAGATTATAGCATCGGTAAATTCCCTATGGCTGCCAATGGCATGGCCATAGCAGAGGGTGAAACAAATGGTTTTATAAAAATAATTTCAGATAATAAGTATGGAGAAATTATTGGTGTTCAAATTGCCAATGCTGTGGCATCGGAAATGATTTCAAAGGCTGCAGCTCTAATGCAAATGGAATCAACTGTTTATGATTTAGTCAAGGCCATTCATCCTCATCCAACATTTTCAGAAACAATGCTAGAAGCTGCTCTTGGAGTAGTGGATAAACCTATTCACATATAGTAAAAAGCCACATTATCTGTGGCTTTTTCTAGTTCTACTTGTTTTTATTCAATAACTTTTGCTCCTTATTTATAGCCTTCCATTTAGCTTTTTCTTCTAATCTTAGCTTATTGTCTGCCTTAGATTCTGCATATCTAGTTTCTTTTCTAAGTTTTTGAAAGCTATTCCATCTTTCATAACTTAATTCTCCGCTTTCTAAGGCCTCTTTAACAGCACAGCCTGGTTCTTTATCATGGGAGCAGTCCTTAAATCTACAATGCTTTGACAAATTATCAATATCTTCAAAAGCTCTTTCTAATCCACTATCTGCCTTCCACAACTCCAACTCTCTCATTCCAGGTGTATCAATAACCATTAAGCCTGATTCAAGAAATATCATCTGTCTATGGGTTGTGGTGTGTTTACCCTTTGCATCATCTTCACGAATTTCATTAACCCTCATAACCTGCTTGCCTGCCAAGGCGTTTACCAGGGAAGACTTTCCTACTCCTGATGATCCCAGTAGTACAATAGTTGCGTCTTCTTTTAAATAACTTCTTAAATCTTCAACTCCCTCCATAGTGTGAGAGCTTACTGGAAATATTTCTACTCCAAAAGCTACTTCCTTAATTGCATTGATATAATACGTAATATCTTCACAAATATCTGTTTTTGTTAGTACAATTACTGGCACTCCTCCACTTTCCCAAGCAGATACTATATATCTATCTAATCTTTTAAGATTGAACTCCTTGTTTAGGGAAGTTAGTATTAATACATAATCAAAATTACTTGCAACCACCTGCTGAGTTTTGTTAAATGAATCCAATCTTGAAAACAAGCTGAATCTGTTAAGCACCTTAATAATTGTGTCTTCACCATTTGGATTGTAATTAATAACTACAAAATCTCCCACTGCTGGAAAAGATACATTGTAATTATAAAATATTCCTGATTTTAGTACAGCCCTTCTTTCTCCATGCTGGCTTATTACCTTATACATGCCTTTATGAACTTCAGTTACTCTTCCAAGAGCATTATTCTCATTTAATTCTACTTCTTCAAACTTCTCAAACAAATTATACCTTTCAACTCCAAACTTCATCATATCCTCCAATTACAATAATAGATTCTTCCAAAAAAGAACACAAAAAAGCGCAGTATAACCACTTATCCATACTACGCAAAAAATCAAGTTCTATTTTAGATAGGTTAAACATTCTTAATGCATTATTTAATTCAGATTCACCTCTAATAATGTTCTCATAATACATCCCTCCTATCTACTACTGTACCCAGATAAATTATAATACCATATTAATACTATGTCAAATTAATTATTTGAAGAACTATTCACTTTTAATATCTTAACTTGAGAATAGATAAATAATCCTAAAGCAACCCAGATAAATGAAAAGCCAATCATTGAAGATATATCAAAAGCTTCCTTAAATACGAAAACACCTATTAACAATGAAATTGTAGGTGATAAAAATTGTATAAATCCAAGTACTGATAATGGTAATCTCTTTGCGCTTTCAGCATATAGTATTAATGGGGTTGCTGTTGCAATCCCACTAAGTAGTATCAGTGGTACCAAATAAAAGGGTAGGTTTCCTCTTATCCCCGTCCCAGTGACTTCAACAAAAATCAAGAAAATTAATGATGGTATTCCCACTATTAGTGTTTCAAAGGCTAAAGCAGTCAATGAATCCCACTTGGATCTCTTCTTTAACAATCCATAAACCGAAAAACTTGTGGCTAGAATTAGTGCAATAACTGGTACTCTTCCATACAATACTGTTTTTACTACTACTCCGATTATGGCTAATGCTAAGCCTAATTTTTGCAATTTTGTCATCTTCTCCTTGTATACAAGGCTACCAAATGCCGTCAACATAAGTGGATTGATGTAATACCCAAGGCTTGCCTCTACAACATAACCATTATTTACTGACCAAATGTAAAGCATCCAATTTATAGATATTGCTATAGCTGGAGCTATGAAGAATTTAATTGTTCGACCATCCTTTACCATTTTCGAGAAATTCTTCCAGTAATCCTTATAGATCATTATAAAAACTATGAACACAAACGACCACAAGACCCTATGAGCAAATATTTGATATGGACTAATGGCTCCAACTAATTTCCAATATAATGGTAGCATCCCCCACATGCCAAAGGATGCTACTCCAAATAATAAACCTAATTTATACTCTCTATTCTCCATTGTTTACCTCTTTAATAAGTTATTATTATCAATTATACACCTATAAAGAGGTTTTGCAAGAACAAGATTATTTATTGATTTGCTTTTCATATAAGATTACATAGTCTTTTAGGCTCATTTTAGAAAAAAGCTCTTCCAAAAGTGAATATGGAATTTTTGTCATATTCTTAAATCTTATACAACTCTTCCCCATGTCGAGTTTTGTAGAAACATGCTTAGGGTACTCCTCAATAAACCAATTTAACAAATTAGTATCCATATACATACCCATATGATAAATTGCTACATGATTTTTCTGAGATGCAAAACTTAGAAAAGGTAATGGTTCTCCTGGCTTTGGCAAGTATCCATCAGGATATATTTCCTTCGGAACAACATATCCAATCATATCATAGGATATAGTTTTTTGAAAATCTTCATCCAAGGAAGCATCAGCAATTTCTATAAGTTTGGTTATAACTTTAGCTCTATCGTCAGGTAACTTTTTAATATACTCATCAACTGAATTTACATCGTATCTCATAGTCTCTACTCCTCGTGGCTGAATTGCCATATTAAACCAAATTTATCCACCAGGGATCCATATAATTTGCTCCAAAATGTTTCTTGTAACTCCATATCAATTTTCCCTCCTTCTTTGAGCCTATCATATAGGTATCTGATCTCATCCATGTCTTTACTGACAATAGTTAGACTTGTATTATTACCCAGAATAAACTCCATGTCAGGTGAAAAATCGGAAAACATTATTGTAAGTCCCTGAATATTAAGATAGGTATGCATGACAAGATCTTTGACTTCTTCCCCTAATTCACCATTGTGACTTTCTCCATAGGTCATTATAATTGGTTTCTCCGTTTTGAAAATATCAGAATAAAAATTAACTGCCTCTCTGCAATTTCCATTAAAATTAATATAAGGGTTCAATGACATATGATTCACTCCTTTGGAGTGTTTTTACCCTAAAAATCATTTAATTCCACTTGTCAAAAAATAAATTAAACCAAATTGTAATCTTTGTATTTCACTTATTGGGTAACTATTTATTAAGAGGTGAGTTAAATGATAAAAAACAAAATGCTAATATTTCTATTAATTTTTGTCTTTATTCTTGGCAGCTTTAGCGCTGTATTGGGTCAAGAATTAGCAGAAACTATAAAAGTCATAAGAAACTATGTAACAATTTTAGTTAATGGTGAGGAAGTTGAGGTTGATAACTTTTTACACAATGGCACTACCTATGTACCCTTAAGAGCTATTTCTGAAATACTTGATAAAGAAGTAGGTTGGAATCAATACTCTAAAGATGTTACTATTACTGACCCTTATTATGACTTGGATAATTTATCAGATTTATTGCCAAGTACTAAAGACTACACTTGGAACTATTTTGGATTTGCAGAATATGGCCATACTATGATATTAAACAGTATTGTTGATACAAGTGAAATGAGAACATACACCATATCAGGTGAAGTTATGGATATGTCAGATGGTGAAAGTAACCTAGATTACTCCATAGATCTTGAGTATGTGATTGAGGGGAATAATTTGATTCAAAAAGTTGACTCACAAATTATGTTAGACTCAGATGTCCCTGAGATAATTTTAATCAAATCTCCTTTGATTGCAGGAACCTATTGGAATCAAACAGTTGAAACGCAAAATGGTGAAACAATTATCCTAAACTCTATGATAAGTTCAGTATCAATTAAAGAAAATAACATCAAGGAATATACTGTAATTTATGAAGATCCTAGTAGTCCTTACTATGAAAAAAGGATAATAAGAGAGGGTGTTGGAGTTATATCCTTCGAAAAATTAATTACATTAAATGGTGACTCTTTCCCCATAGGTTACCAGCTATATAATCCTGAAGATGTAGATGAGGCCACAATTAGCCTATACTTTTCTGATAGTAATGCAGAAAAGGTTGTAAAAGAGACAAGGACTATCGATGTTTATAACAAAGAATATGCCTACTACACCCTTTTAGAACTTATTAAAGGTCCTTTTACGAGTAATCTATATAAAACTATCCCAGAAGAAACAAAAGTTCTAAATCTAATTCTTGAGGATGGTATATTGACCATAGACTTTTCCAAGGAATTTCTTGAGAATCATTGGGGTGGAGCTGCAGGAGAAAGTATGACACTTAACTCTCTAGCTGCCACTATGACACAGTTTGATACTGTTAAAGGAATAAAAATCCTTGTTGAAGGCCAAGGGGATATAATTATTGAGCATATATTACTTGATGGTATAATTTACCCAGACCCTACAATGATTCAAAATTAAAGTAATAATATGAGAAAAATAATACTTTCAAGCTCACTTATTCTTATCATCATAGTTGTTTTTTCCTTGACTTATTTTGGCAGTGCACTACTTCAAGAAGAAAATACTATGCAAATACTATTTTCTATAAGCAAACTTCATCTAACTAGTACAGATGCTGTATTAGTTGAGGGTCAAGATACAAATCATACTTTTGTATCTAAAACTAAGGATGATATAGAAAAAATTATTGTTGAGAAGCTTAGTGAGGATAAGTGGTCATACAAGGAACAGATGGGTTCAGCTTATATATTCACTAAAGGTGATGATACTAAAACCATAAGTACAAGATTATTCACAAAACATTATTTTTTATGGGAAATACCCACTCAATAGTAAAATTTGAGGACATATCACTTAAGATATGTCCTTATTCTCTACTTTTAATTATTTAATAGGTTAGATCTCGTTATTGAATGTATCCCAATTGCTTAAATCCCCCGTTTCAAAACCTAGATAAAACCAGTAACTCCTCTGCTCAGAAGTTCCATGGGTAAAACTATCTGGTACCACATATCCTCTAGCTGCTTTTTGGATAGCATCATCTCCCACAGCTTCAGCTGCTCTAATTGCCTCTTGAATATCTCCAGCTTCTAAATATCCCATATCTTCAACCCAATTAGCCCAAACTCCAGATAGGTAGTCTGCTTGTAGCTCAAATCTAACAGAAAACTGATTATATTCTTCTTGAGACACCCTACTTCTAATATCTTGCATTTGTTCAGTTATTCCAAGAAGTGTTTGTACATGATGACCAACTTCATGACTTACAACATATGCTATGGCAAAATCACCAGCTGCCTTGTACTTGGTTCTTAGTTCTTCAAAGAAATCCAAGTCTATATATACTGTTTGATCTCCAGGACAATAAAATGGTCCTACGGCAGATGATGTACTGCCACATGCAGAGCTTACATAATCATGATACAAAACTAATTTAGGTTCTTGATATTCTCTATCTAGATCGTCAAATATTTCCCCCCAAACATACTCAGTATCAGCAAGTATTACACTAATAAATTCTGCCATCTCTTTATCTTCTTCTGTTTCTACATATGTGCTGTTACCACCAGATTGGTTTAAGTACCCTAAATTCTGAAGAACTGCTTCTGGTCCACCAAATATTAGACTAATTAATAGTATAATTATCGCTCCAGCACCACCAATAGATGCTCCTCTTCTTCCGCTACTGGATGCTCTTCTATCATCAACATTGCTGCTTTTTTTTCTACCTTGCCACTTCACAACTATCCCCCCTTTGTGATTCTATATCTCAAATATACCCACTTTTTTATCAAAATCTCTTGTTAAGAATACTCATATATATTCTAATAATCGGGGTATGCTCAATCGGGCTAATTTAGAGATTATTTATCCTGTTTCATTCAAAATAGCCATTTCCTTCGCAGAGAATTTATGCTTTTTTGAAGAGTCTATATTTACACATTTTAAAGGACAAAAAAAAGAAGCCTTTGACAAAGCTTCGATTTTTATAGATTTTTAATTTTAAGGCACAGTACATAAATTATGCGACTTATTTAAATTTAATCTCTTATTAACTTACATTAATTAGTGTTTAATGACTTTCGACATAGTGTTGAAATAAAACCTAGACTAAATATTATAAACATTAAGACATAAGAAATTAGAATAATTGAATTGCCACTATTGTTTGCAAATATTGATGAGATAAATACCCCCAAATTCATAAATGCCATTGGATATGCTTCAGATAGACCTACTATAAAGGAACTCTTACTGGCATTATCTAACAAGCTAGATTGCCAAAAGTATAGACTGATTGAAATACCCCATACAATATTTCCCAATATAAAGCTTCTTATAGAAGACATATTTAACCTGCTAAATACTCTTCCCACATAAAACCAATAAACTATACCACTACCATATATCCAAATTGACAACATAATACTACCTAAACTCAAATATAACTGATTATCTTCAATGGTACCACTTGTCAATAATTTTTCAATAATAAACCCTATTACTAACGGTAATAATACTAATACAATCAACTTGGATAGACTGTTCTTTTTTAAGTACATTCCGTACCTCCTTGAATATCTATTATAGTAGCTAGCGGCTTCTTCTATTATAGTATATCACAAAAATGGATATATTGTTCCAACTAGCTCTAACTATTTGTTTAATTAGGTTTTTTTGATGATTTTTCTGTGAAGCAAAGGCAAAAAAGAATAAAAAAAGCATATAAAGTGAGTTACTAACCACAATATATGCTAGTTGAAATGATTAATTATACAATATCTTGTATGCTAACAGTCGTACCCCTCTAAACGGAACATATAATAATACTCCTTCCTCTGTAGGTAGGAGATGAATTACTAAATATCTCTACAAAACAC
>CAZNTE010000024.1:0-39086 GCA_964575895.1 uncultured Tissierellaceae bacterium
TTCATCTCCTACCTACAGAGGAAGGAGTATTCTTACCAAGAGATTTTGATAAATTTTGTTGGGTTTGGAGAATCATCCTTGGAGTTTGAACTTTTCTTGTGGATTTCTGATCCAAGGCAAGTGAACAGAGTTAGAACAAGTGTAAACTACAAGATATTCAGGGCATTTAAAAATAACAACATTGAAATTCCATTCCCTCAAAGGGACATTCATATAAGAACAGTTGCTGAGAATAATTAGTACTAAGGGAGAATGGTAAGATAATTTTAAAGGAGGAGTAAAATAATGGATCTAAAAGAAAAAGTATTAACCTTATCAAAGAAGTATGAACAAGACATTATTAAGGACAGAAGATACCTCCATGAAAATCCAGAAATACATTTGGACCTACCAATAACAGTAAAGTACATCAAGGAAAGGTTAGTGGAGATGGGTTATGAACCAATGGATTGTGGAAAATCAGGAGTAGTTGTCACTGTAGGTAAAGGAGAAGGCAAGGTTTTTATGATCAGAGGAGATACGGATGCTCTTCCAGTAAAAGAAGAAGCAGATCTTCCATTTAAATCTAAGAATGAAAATATGCATGCATGTGGTCATGATATTCATGCTTCAATGCTTCTTGGAGCAGCAAGAGTATTAAAAGACATGGAAGATGAAATACCAGGGAAAATTAAACTTATGTTCCAACCAGCTGAAGAGACCCTATCTGGAGCAAAGGAGATGATTGAACATGGTCTTCTTGAGAATCCAAAGGTTGATGCAGCCCTTATGATTCATGCTATGACTGGATTCCCAGTACCAGAGGGGATGCTTGTTTATGCAGAAGAAGGGGCAGCAACAGCAGCATCTGATACCTTTGAAATTACCATTCAAGGTAAAGGTGGTCATGGAGCAATGCCTGATACAACTGTAGATCCAATTAATGCAGCAGTTCATGTTCATCAAATGCTACAGAGCATCAATTCAAGGGAGATCTCCCCATCAGAAACTGCAGTTCTAACCATAGGTAGTTTAAAGGGAGGAGATGCAGCTAATGTAATTCCTGATACTGCAAAACTTCTGGGGACTATAAGAACCTTTAGTGAAACAACCAGAGATTTTATAAAAAATAGATTAGTTAGTATATCAACTCATACGGCAGAAGGATTAAGGGCTAAGGCAACTATTAATTTCTTAAGAGGCTGTCCATCTGTAGTAGTTGATGGAGACTTATCCAATAAGACAAAGAATTATCTAAGGGAGATGTTTGGAGAAGAGGCACTTCCCTTCAAGGCATTTTTGCCTGATGGAAGATTATCTGGGTCTGAAGACTTTGCTTTTGTAAGTCAAAAGGTACCAAGTATATTCTTGATACTAACAGCAGGAAATTCTAATGATGGATACATCTATCCTCAACATCATCCAAAGGCCTTGTTCAAGGAGGATGTTTTCTGGAAGGGGACAGCTGCATATTCCTATTGTGCTATTCGATGGCTTCAGGAAAACAAGTAAATTTAATTATTTTGGTCAGACTTAGATGGTCTGACTTTTTTCTTTGTAACTTGCAGATATTAGTCTCTATTTTCAATGGAAAATATCCATCATATACTATATAATTAATAATGAGTAAGTGAGGATGGTGTAGATGAATTATATAAAAGGACTAAATGAAAGACAGAAAGAAGCGGTTCTTCATAAGGAAGGACCCTTACTTATTATGGCTGGTGCAGGCTCTGGTAAAACCAGAGTTGTAACCCACAAAATTGCATATTTAATTGATGAAATAGGAGTAAACCCGGGAGAGATTCTGGCTATAACATTTACCAACAAGGCTGCAAATGAAATGAAGGTAAGGGTAAAAAACCTTATAGACGTGGATGTAGATCTTATGTGGATGGGTACCTTTCACTCAATTTGTGTTAGAATTCTAAGAAGAGATATTGGGCTAATTGGATATGATAGAAGTTTTTCCATATACGACAGAGATGATCAGATTACTCTAATTAAGGAATGCATGAAAGAACTTAATTTATCCAAGGATATGTATAAGGATAGTTACCTCTTATCTAGAATAAGTGAATTTAAAAATACCCTGATTTCACCAGATGAGTTTATTAATTTAAATTACTCAGATTTTAGGGAGAGAAATATTGGAGAGTGTTATGCTCTTTATGAGAAGAAGTTAAAATTCTATAATGCACTTGATTTTGACGATCTCCTAATCAAGGCAGTACAACTTTTAAAGGAAAGTTCCAGGGTTTTAAAATACTATCAAAATAGATTTAAGTACATTTTTGTAGATGAGTATCAGGATACCAATAAGATTCAGTATCAGTTGGTTAAATTACTTAGCCAAGTAAACAATAATATCTGCGTAGTTGGAGATTCTGATCAGGCTATTTACTCTTGGAGACATGCGGATATCACCAATATTCTGGATTTTGAGAAGGACTTTCCAGGGGCAAAAGTAATCCTACTTGAACAGAATTATAGATCCACAAATACAATTCTTAATGTGGCAAATGAAGTAATAAAGAACAACCATGGAAGGAAACCCAAGAATCTGTGGACAGACAAGGGAGAGGGAAACCCTGTAACCCATTTGGATTTTGATTATTCTGAGCAGGAGTCCCACTATATTGCAAAGAAGATTCACCAACTATTATATAAGGGATACAGGCTTAAGGATATAGCCATATTATATAGGACCAATGTTCAATCTAGACCTTTTGAGGAAGTTTTTATGGCAGAGGAGTTGCCCTATAAGGTTGTAGGTGGAATTAAGTTCTACGATAGAAAAGAAGTTAAGGATATAATTGCCTACCTAAAGTTCATTCAAAATCCCAATGACAATATTGCCTTGAAGAGGATAATTAACTCCCCAAAGAGGGGGGTTGGGAATGCTACAATAGAGAAAATTGAAGAATATGGAAATTCCAGGGAAGAATCAATATATAGTGCAATCTTGGATATGGAAAGCATTCCAACCCTTAATAACAGAGCCAAAAATGCAATAAGTCCATTTGTGGATACTATGAATATACTAATGGCAAAAAAAGAGCTTATGGGTTTAAGGGAATTCATTGAGGAAGTTATGAATCTTTCCGGATATATTCAGGATTTAGAAAAGGAAAATACTATAGAAGCTAAAACTAGAATTGAAAACATCAAGGACTTTCTATCAGTGGCCTTGGAATTTGAGAAGAAGAATATGGATGTTACCCTGGAAGACTTTCTAGCCTCTGTATCACTATTATCAGATGTGGATAAGACAGAAGAAAGCGATAATGTCATATCCCTGATGACAGTTCATGCAGCAAAAGGATTGGAATTTCCCATAGTGTTTCTTGTTGGACTGGAAGAAGGGTTATTTCCCATATCAAGAGCCATGGAATCAGAGGATGAGCTGGAAGAGGAAAGAAGACTCTGCTATGTAGCTATTACAAGAGCAGAAGAGCATCTATATGTATCCAATGCTAAGGTTAGGACTATCTATGGAAACATGAATTACAGTATTGCCTCTAGATTTCTTACAGAGATGGGGCAAACTCTATATAGGGATGAAGAAGTAGCACCAAAGAAGAAGGAAGTAGTTGAAGCAATAAATAGGGATAGTATCTTTACCATTAGTGCTGCTGACTACCAAAAGGATAGGTTTATACAAAAACCCATTCAAAGAAGAGATACCCCCACTGATGTAAAAATTGGTTCAAGGGTTAAACATCAGAAATTTGGAGAAGGTATGATAGTCAGCATAAGTGAGCAGGATGATGATAAAAAAGTTACTATTGCATTTGATAAGGGAGGCTTAAAGACCTTATTACTTTCCATGGCACCAATTACCTTAATCTAGGAGGGATGATACAGATGGATAAGGAGAAGAGGATTGAGGATCTTATTGAGAAGATCCAAAATCTAAATTATCATTATTACACTTTAGATGAACCGCTTCTTAGCGATGTGGAATACGATAGGCTATATGATGAATTGGTAGCTTTAGAAAATGAAACTGGAATAATATATCCCTATTCACCCACTCAAAGGATAGGCGGAGAAGTACTTGGAAAGTTTAGCAAGCACACTCATCTAGGTAGACTTTGGAGTCTTGATAAAAGTCAGTCCTATGAAGAACTAATAGGGTGGTCAAATCGAGTAGAAAGACTTGTGGATGAATATAACATAGAAAACCAAGAAAAACTACCTAAACCAGAGTATACTTTGGAATATAAGTTTGATGGATTAACCATAAATTTAACCTACCAGGATGGTATCTTGCTACAAGGAGCTACTAGAGGCAATGGACAAATTGGAGAGGGGATTCTTCCCCAGCTTAAGACAATAAAATCCATCCCCCTTATGATTCCATATAAGGGAAGGATAGAAGTCCAGGGTGAAGGATTTATGCCCTTATCTGCACTGGAAGAATACAATAGGACAGCAGTAGAACCCCTTAAAAACGCCAGGAATGGTGCTGCAGGGGCTCTTAGGAATCTTGATCCAAAGGTAACAGAAACCAGAAATCTGTCTGCTTATCTATATAATGTTGGTTATGCAGAGGGTATTAGCTTTAAGAATCACATGGAAATGGTAGAATTTTTAAAGGAAAATAGATTTAATGTCTTTCCATATATTGGACTTTTTAGTAGTATTGATGATTTGATTAATGAAATCGGGATTAAGGAAAATGATAGAAAGAGTCTTGATGTGTTAACCGATGGTATGGTTATAAAGATTAATGATATAAGAACCAGAGAAGTGCTTGGCTATACCAATAAGTTTCCCAGGTGGGCTGTAGCATATAAGTTTGAGGCTGAGGAGATTTCTACCAAGATATTATCCGTTCAATGGAATGTGGGAAGGACAGCAAAAGTAACACCAACAGCCCTTCTTGAACCTGTTGAAATAGGCGGAGTAACAGTAAGAAGAGCAACTTTAAACAATTATGATGATATAGTTAGAAAAGGTGTAAGACTAAATGGGCAGGTCTTAATTAGGAGAAGTAATGATGTTATTCCTGAAATTCTTGGAGCCCTTCCCAGTGATGAAGAAACCTTTGAAATTCAAAGACCCACTTCTTGTCCTGCATGCGGAAGTGAACTAATTCAAAATGGAGTCCACATATTTTGTCCTAATTCAATATCATGTAAGCCACAATTGGTATCTAGAATAGTACATTTTGCATCAAGAGATGGAATGAATATAGAAGGATTCAGTGAAAAAACAGCTGAACTATTTGTGGAAGAGCTGGACTTAAAAGAACTTTCTGACCTATATGAACTAAAATATGATAAAATAATAGGATTAGAAGGTTTTAAGGATAAGAAAACCAAGAATTTATTGGATGCAATTGAAAATAGCAAGAAGGTAAGTTTGGCATCCTTTATTTATGCACTGGGAATAAGTAATGTGGGGAGCAAGACAGCTAAGGATTTGGCAGAAAGGTATAAGAGTATTGAAGCAATAATGAATGCTAATTTTGAAGAGCTGATTGAAATTCCAGATGTTGGAGAAATTGTAGCAAGGAGTATATTAGAATTTTTCCACGATGAGAAAATCAAAGATGGAATAAATAGGCTTCTAGGACATGGTGTGGATCCATACTATGAAAGTAAGGAGACTGTTAAGGATAATATATTTACTGGGAATACTATAGTTATAACAGGCACCATCCAGGGGATGGGTAGAACTGAGATTAAGGATAGAATAGAGGAGATGGGCGGAACTGTTACAGGATCAGTTAGTAAAAAGACGGATTTTGTAATTGTAGGAGAAGAAGCTGGCTCTAAACTTGATAAAGCAATATCTCTTGGAATCAGAATTATAAACCAGGATGAGCTATTTAAAATATTTGATGATTATAAATAAATGTTAAGGGGTTGATAGGATGATCACTAAAGATGAAGTAAACCACATTGCTAGCATTGCAAAGTTAAAGATCAAGGAAGATGAGATCTTACTTTTTACCGAAAAGTTTGATCAAGTAATGAGTTTTGTTCAAAAAATTAAGGAAGTTGATACAGATAATGTTGAGCCTACCTACAAGATTAATGATGAGGATGGTTTTCTCAAGGAGAATGGTGAATCTCAGACATTAACCAGGGAAGAGGTTTTAAGAAATACTGTGGATACTCAATACGGATACTTTAAAATACTTAAGGTAGTGGAATAGGGGTGAGAAGATGGACATATCAAGCTTAAAAGCCTGGGAAATGAGAGAGAAGTTATTAAAAAAGGAAATATCAGCCGTTGAGATTCTAGAATCCCATTTGAATAGAATTGATTCAGTTGAAAAGGATATTAATGCCTTTATAACAATAGATAGGGACAATGCCCTGAAGGCTTCCAAAGGAGTAGATGAAAAACTTGCAAGAGGAGAAAGTCTAGGAGTTCTTGCAGGTTTACCAATTGGCCTTAAGGATAATATCATGACTAAGGATTTAAGAACCACTTGCGCATCAAAAATGCTGGAGAATTTTATTCCACCTTTCGATGCCACAGTGGTTAGAAATATTAGAAGAGAAGACGGGATTATACTAGGGAAAACAAATCTAGATGAGTTTGCCATGGGTGGATCAACAGAGACATCATATTTTGGGAACACTAGAAATCCAAGGAATTTAGATGTGGTTCCAGGAGGATCTTCAGGTGGATCAGCTGCTGGTGTTGCAGCAAATGAACTGGCAATATCCTTAGGAAGCGATACGGGTGGTTCTGTTAGACAACCTGCCAGTTACTGTGGAATAGTTGGTATAAAGCCAACTTATGGAATGGTATCTAGGTATGGTGTAATGCCCATGAGTAATTCCCTGGATCAAGTGGGTCAGTTTGGAAGAGATGTAAAGGATGCTTTCCTTATGCTAAAGGGTGTATCTGGATTTGATCCACTAGATGGAACCTCATCTAAAAAATCAGGAATAAATTTTGATTTAGAAGGAGGAAGTCTTAAGGGATTAAGGATTGCTTTACCTGTTGAATATAGAGATTTAAAGGTAACAGGAGATGAAAAAATAAGAGAGATGTTTGATAATACCCTAAAGGTATTTGAGAGGGAAGGAGCTATTATTGATTATGTTTCTTTACCTCATTTAAAATATGCCTTGGAAACATACTACATTATTTCAACTGCTGAAGTGAGTACAAATCTATCCAGATTAGATGGTATTAGATATGGTTATAGAACAGAGAATTATGAAACTCTTGATGACTTGTATACAATGTCTAGAACTGAAGCCTTTGGAGAGGAAGCAAAGAGAAGGATTATGATGGGAACTTATGCCTTAAGTGCAGGTTACCAGGATGAGCACTACAAGAAGGCTTTGAAGGTTAGAACTCTTATAAAGAATGATTATGATAAGACCTTTAAAGATTATGATGTGATACTTTCACTAACATCCCCAATATTACCATTTCCCTTTGATTCAATAATAAATTCTCCAGTGGATATGTATAAGGCGGATCTTTACACAGTACCTGTAAACCTAGCAGGTCTATGTGCCATGAGCATGCCAATGGGAGAAATTGATGGCTTGCCTGTGGGAATGCAATTAACTGGGAATAGATTCCAAGAAAGTAAAATTATTAGGGCTGGATACGCCTTTGAAAAGGTGGTGAAATAATGGGATATAAAACTCTTGTAGGATTAGAAATTCACGTGGAATTAATGACAAAAAATAAGATTTTCTGTAACTGTAAGAACGAGTTTGGAGGAGAGGTTAATACTCATGTTTGTCCAGTATGTCTTGGTTTACCTGGGGCACTTCCCGTTATGGATAAGGAAGCGTTGGAGTTTGGCATAAGAGCAGGACTTGCTTTTAATAGTGAAATTGAAAAGGAAGTAAGAACCGATAGGAAGAACTACTTCTATCCAGACTTAACAAAGGGATATCAAATATCTCAGGCTGATTTACCCCTATGTAAAGGTGGCCATTTAGATATTGAACTTGAAGATGGGGTTAAAAGAATTAACTTAGAGAGAATCCATATAGAAGAAGATACTGGAAAACAACTTCACACTGAAGATGGAACAAGTCTTCTTGATTTCAACAGGTGTGGAGTACCATTAATTGAAATAGTAACTAAGCCAGATATTAATTCAGCAGAAGAAGCCAGATTATTCCTTGAAAAACTTAGATCCACTTTGAAATACATTGGCATATCTGATGTAAGAATGGAGGAAGGATCCCTTAGGTGTGATGTAAATATAAACGTTGTAGATGATGAGAAGAAGATAAAATCAAAGATAACTGAAGTCAAGAACCTGAATTCATTCAGATCAGCTGTTAAGGCCATAGAGACTGAAGAAAAGAGACATATGGAACTTCTAGATAAGGGTGAAAACACAGATAATGAAACTAGAAGATGGGATGAAAACTTAAATGAAACAGTGATAATGAGAAGAAAGTTTGGTGCTTCTGACTATAGGTTTGCCAATGAAGGAGATCTGCCATCAATAAAGATAGAAGATTCCTGGTTGGAAGAGATCAGAAATAATCTACCAGAACTTCCCCATGAGAAGAAGGTAAGATTTATCAGTGAATATTCTCTGGGTCAATATGAAGCAGAAGTACTAACTGGGTCGAAGGAACTGGCAGCCTTCTTTGAAGAAACCTACAAGTATGTAAATGATAGTAAGTTATTGAGTAATTGGATTATGGGTGATGTTCTTAGAAGACTAAAAGAAGAGGATATGGAAATCGAAGCTCTTCATATTCAACCTAAGGATTTAGCAGATTTAATCCTTTTGGTCAAGGATGGAAAGATCAACAACAATACAGGTAAAAAGGTTCTTAAGGATATGTTTGATTCTGGGGATTCCCCTGAGAAGATAGTCAAGGAGCAAGGACTTATTCAAATAAGTGATGAGGGGGCATTGGAAGAAATTGTTGAGAAAATTCTAGATGCTAATCCTCAATCTATAGAAGATTTCAAGAATGGAAAAGACAGAGCCATTGGATTCTTAATGGGTCAAATCATGAAGGAGACCAAGGGTAAAGCCAATCCTCAAATGGTAAATAAGATGCTATTGGCTAAAATAAACTTAAGATAATGTAAATCCCCTGTTTTTAGACAGGGGATTTGTATGTAGATGTTGTTAATTAGCAATCAGACTGATAAAATAGGACTTAATAGAAACCATGTTAGGGGGGATTGAAATGACTGAGAGTTTTAAAATTGTTCAATTGGTCCATGACAAAGAAGAAAAGGATTCTTTAGATATCCTAAGTGAAGAAGTTTCAAGAAAAGTCCTTAAGTTTCATGAAAGTTTTCCCATGTATGAAAGAACACCCTTAAGGGATATGAAAAAATTATCAAATGAATTTGGATTGGGAGGAATTTATGTTAAGGATGAATCATATAGATTTGGACTAAATGCCTTTAAAGTATTAGGTGGCAGCTATGCCATAGGGAGATTTTTAGCCAGCAGACTTAACATTCAGGAAGATAATATGACCTATGAGAAACTAATATCTGATGATGTTAGAAATCAGCTTGGAGATATGGTATTTGTAACAGCAACTGATGGTAATCACGGTAGAGGTGTTGCCTGGACTGCCAGTAAACTAAAACAAAAATCTGTAGTCTATATGCCAAAGGGTAGTTCTTTGGAAAGACTGGAGAACATAAGTTTAGAGGGGGCTGATGCCTCCATAACTGATCTAAACTATGATGAAGCTGTAAGACTAGCTAATAGAAGGGCAAATGAAAAGGGTTGGATTATGGTCCAGGATACAGCATGGGAAGGGTATGAAGATATTCCAACTTGGATTATACAAGGCTATAGCACCATGGGCTATGAAGCCTATGAACAACTTAAAGAGTGTGGAGTGGATAGACCAACTCATATATTTTTACAGGCTGGAGTGGGTTCTATGGCCGCTTCAATAGCTGGGCTATTTTCATCCTTATGTAAGGATGAAAAACCAATTATTACAATTGTGGAACCCAACAAGGCGGATTGTCTTTATAGAACAGCAAAAGAAGATGATGGGGAATTAAGGTTTGTTACTGGCAGCATGGACACTATAATGGCAGGACTTGCTTGCGGTGAGCCATGTACAATTGGCTGGGGAATACTTAAAATCTATGGTGATTACTTTATATCATGCCCAGATTACGTGGCAGCTAAGGGTATGAGAATACTTGGCAACCCTCTACTGGGAGATGATAGAGTAATATCAGGAGAAAGTGGAGCTGCAACTTTAGGATGTGTGGCTGAAATTATTAAAAATCCACAACTTAAGCATATAAAAGACATGCTAAAACTAGATAAAGACTCAAAGGTATTATTTTTTAGTACAGAAGGAGATACAGATAAAAAGAGCTATAAAGAAATTGTATGGGATGGTAAATATCCTAGTTTTGAATATTAATAATCATAAGTTTAGACAATAGGAGGGAATTTACTTGGAGATAGGAAAAGTACCTAATGAATTACTAGAAGAGATAGTATTTAAGAATATAACCCATAAAAGAGAGGAAGTTCTTGTAAGGGCTAGTATTGGAGAGGATACAGCAATACTAGATTTGAAAGATGAACTGTGCGTTGTAAGTACAGATCCAATAACTGGTGCAACCAAGGAATTGGGAGCCCTTGCTATCCATATATCATGTAATGATATTGCAACTAGGGGAGCTGAACCCCTAGCAGTATTACTTACTGTCCTATGCCCTGAGGGAACAAGTAAGGAAGAACTTGATACTCTTATGTCTGATGCAGGAAGGGCTGCCAAAGAAGTAAATGTGGAGATAATTGGTGGACATACAGAGGTTACTGATGGAGTAAATAGAATAATACTATCCACAACGGTTATTGGAAGAATGAAAAGACAGAAATTAATGGCCTACGATGAGATAAACCTGGGAGACAATCTTGTAATGACAAAGTGGATTGGCCTCGAAGGAACCCATATATTAGCAGGAGAATTGGAAGAAGAATTAAAAACTAAAATGAGCCAGGATGATATTGAAGAAGCAAAATCCTTAGGCAAATACCTTAGTGTTGTCAAAGAGGGAATGATAGGTGGAAAACTAGGGGTTAAGTATATGCATGACATCACTGAAGGTGGTATATATGGTGCCGTATGGGAAGCTGGAAAAGCCATTGGAAGGGGTATACTATTAGAAGGGGATAAATTACCCATAAAGGATGTAACTAATAAGCTTTGTGCTGCCCTTGAAATTGACGTTAAAAAACTTATATCCAGTGGTAGTATGATTATGGTTTGTGGTAAGGATAAAACTGATGAATTACTTGAAAACCTGCAAAATGATGGTATAAAAGCAACAATAATTGGTACAGTTATCCAGGAAGGCGTATTTGATAAAGACAAAGGAAGAACAGTTGAAATTCAATCACCAGGATCTGATGAACTATATAAGGCCTTGGAAATGTAAGTATTAATTACATTATTGTTACAATTAATGTGTTGTGTTGAATCTAACCTCTTAAAATGATATAAATATCCTATAGGATTAAATTGGTTTATGGAAAAATGGCGGAGGACAGAATATGAGAAAAACCATATTTATAGCAGGAATACTTTTGTTTATTTTATCTTTTAATATATTAGCTTTTGCAAATACAAGTGTTGATGTGCATGTGGATGGTTCACCCTTGTCAGTAAGGCAGGTTGCAGTACTTGTGGATGGCCAAAAGCTAAACACTGAGGTCCCTTCCTTTATTATGGGGGATCGTACCCTTGTGCCAATTAGATTTGTGGCTGAAAGTTTTGGTGCAGTGGTTGGATGGGATCAAGATACAAAAACTGCTATAGTGGTCCACGATAATAATGTGGTGAGTTTATCAATTGATGATACTAAGGTGGTTGTCAATGGAGAAACCAGATACTTGGATAAAAATTCAACTCCGAAACTTGTAACATTTACAGACCTTAAGGATTCAAGAACCATGGTTCCAGTAAGATTCATTTCGGAAGTTCTAGGATATGATGTAAATTGGGATCAAAATAGCTACACTGCAATGATATCAACACCCAAGGAAGAAGAACCAGCAGCTGAAAATATTGATATTATAAATATTGGTATAGTTCAAACTCCTGATGGAGATAATAGGGTTCAGATTAATGGGACAGGAAAATTATCATATAGAACCATGTATATTACCCAATCAAACAAGTTGGTTATTGATATAGACAAGGCACTTTTAAGAATCCCAGGCTCTTTAGCAAAGCCAGGAGAGATAAATCTTGATGGACAGAATCTGACAAAAGTAAATTATTCTCAGTTTACAACTAGTCCTGATCCATTTGTTACTAGGGTTGTCCTAACCTTGTTTGAGCAGCAAGACCATAGAATCGTAACTAAGAATGATGGGAATACAATTGAAATTGCCTTTGATGATTATGTTGATGAGGAAATCAAAGAAGAAGTTGATGAAATAACTGAGGAACAAAAGTCTGGTCTGATTACCACTGGTAAAATAGATGGTAAGAATGTAATATATATCAATGAGTTAAATAATCCAGTATATTCAACTTCAATAATCAAAGAACCAACAAGGATTGTAATAGATATTAAGGATACAATTATTCAAGGAGAACTCTATCAAGTATTTAATGAGCCCATATCATTTGTTGACAGGATCAGAGCATCTCAGTATGTACCTGATCTAGAAAACAACACAGAAAATATCGTCAGGGTAGTACTTGATATTAAAGAGGGAGTAAGTGATCCAAGGATTGAAATAATAGCAGAAGAAAATAGACTTATTATCGTTCCTGAGGAGAACATATGGGACCATTTAGGTTATGAAAAAATCGAGAATAAGGGAATATTTACTTTAACTAATCAATTCCCTTCTGCATATAATGTAAATTATGATACCCTTAAAAAAGAGTTACTAATTACCATGCCAACTTTTGCAACATCAATCCCTGAAGGGGACTTTGTAGTAAATGATAGTCTGGTGAGAAGGATAATTATTACAAGAGATCAAGTTAACACTACTATTAATATAAACTTCAGAAGAAGTGTAAATTATAATGTCCTATCCAACCTAGTTGATCAGCAAATTAAGGTAGAAGTAGAAAAGATTAATGACTTAACTCCTCAGGATACTACCATTGTAATAGATCCAGGCCATGGGGGAAAAGATCCAGGGGCGGTACATGGTAGTATTTATGAAAAGGATATTAACTTAAGTATCTCTTTGAAACTTCAAAAGGCTTTAACTGACTTAGGATATAATGTAATAATGACAAGAGAGACAGATGTATTTGTTGAGCTCTATGATAGGCCTGAAATTGCAAATCAAGCCAATGCAGATCTATTGATAAGCATTCACTCTAACTCTAACATCAAGTCAGCAATTCATGGTTTGGAAGTATTGTATGCATCAGCCTTAGAGGCTACTTTAAAGTTGGATGATCAGTTCCCATTCGCAAAGAGTATCTATGACAATATAATTACTTTAACTGGAAACGCAGGGACGAGAAATATTGTAAATAGTCCAAAACTTGCAGTGCTAAGAAGGTCATATATGCCTGCAGTATTAATTGAATCAGGGTATATGTCCAATCCAGCAGAAAGGGAATTAATACTAACTGAATCCTTCCAAAACAATATGGTAAGTGGTATAGTAAATGGTATAATCCAGTATTTAAATGAGTATTAAAATTAGGGAAGGTAGAACCTTCCCTTGTATATATTGAAAGGAGAATTTTATGGAAATGTTTTTAGGATATGCCCTAATATTTTTAGCAAGGGTAATAGATGTTTCTATGGCAACTACAAGAACCTTGATGGTTGTTCAAGGGAGAAGATTACAGGCAGCTTTAATAGGGTTCTTTGAAGTGGGGATTTATGTAACAGCCCTAGGTAAGGTTGTTAGCTCATTGGATAATCCAATGAATCTACTTGCCTATTGTCTAGGTTTTGCAGCAGGTAACTTTGTGGGAATAACCATTGAAAATAAGATAGCATTGGGAAATCTTTCAGCTCAAATAATTTTAAAGACATCCAATAATGAAGAATTAGTGAATCAATTAAGACAAAACGGATTTGGAGTCACAATAATAGAAGCCCAGGGAATTGAAGGTCCAAGGGAAGTGTTAAATGTAGCCCTTAATAGAAAAGATCTTACAAAGTTAAAGAACTTAGTAGATTCAATTGATGAGAAAGCTTTTATGACTGTAAATAATATAAGCCCAATCAGAGGTGGATACTTTTCAAGTATAAAGAAATAAACTTGCCCTAAGGGGCTTTTATTTTGCCCGAAATAAGGTTAAGAATTATCAGAATATATACACCCCTTTTGTTTACTAGAAGGACTAAGTATGATAAAATATTAATAATTAAACAATCTCCGAGCACTTTAACCTGCTAAAAATGGTTAATCTGCCGTTAGGGTATAGTTGGAAACGGCTATGCCTCCTGTTGGAAAGGAGAAAGGTATCGATATTTCCAAGGGGTTATGTCGATTTTTTTATTTCCTTTTCGCCATAAAAATTAGAAAGGTGGAAAAAGAATGAAGAAAAGTAGAGTTAGAGTTTTAACCCTTATGATTGCTTTTGTAATGTTATTAGGGCAGTTTAGTTTTGCAGAAGGGCTAGATGTGGTAACAATATCAGGGGAAGGAATCGAAAGTCCCTTAAGCCTAAGTAAGGAGGATTTACTAGCAGTACCTGCTGAAGGACAGATTGAAGATGAGTACATATACAACAGTAGAACTGGTGAAAAATCTGTTATGGTAAAAGGTGTTAGTTTAAAGTATGTACTAGTTGAAATGTTAGGTCTAGGCCTAACTGATGGGGAAGTACATTTTACAGCAGCTGATGGATATCCAATTGATCCTCAGGAACTAGAAGATGTATTAAGCGATGATCTAAAGTATGTAATGGCATATGAAATAGATGGTGAATCTATTGATAATGACGAGGATGCAACAACTGATGAAATAGTAGTTTATAGAAAAGTAAAAACAGAAGGTGAGTTCGGAACAGTTTTCAAACTTGTTGTAGATATAGAAGTAAAGGCTAATAAAAATATAGTAACTTTAGCAGGTGATGGAATAGAAGGTTCCTTAAGCTTAAGTATGGAAGATTTATTAGCAGTACCAGCAGAGGGCCAAATTGAAGAGGAATATATATACAATACCAAAACTGGTGAAAAATCTGTAATGGTAAAAGGAGTAAGCTTAAAATATGTATTAGTTGAAATGTTAGGTCTAGAGCTTACTGATGGACAAGTACATTTTACAGCAGCTGATGGATATCCAATTGATCCACAGACACTAGAAGATGTATTAAGCGATGATTTAAAGTATGTAATGGCATATGAAATAGGCGGAATGGCAATTGATAATGACGAGGATGCAACAACTGATGAAATAGTAGTTTATAGAAAAGTGAAAACAGAAGGTGAATTTGGAACAGTTTTCAAGCTGGTTGTTGATGTAGAAGTAAAGGCAGAAGAACCAGTTATTGAAGAACCAGTAGTACCTGCAGTATTCACTGATATTACTGAGGAGTTTAACTATGCAGCAACCGCTATCTCTGTTATGGCTGAGAAGGGAATCATAAATGGAGTTGGTGGAGGATTATTCGCACCAGGTAGAGAATTTACCAGGGCTGAATTTGCAAAGATCATGGTTCTATCATTAGGATATGAGTTGGCTGATTATGATGGTAGTTTTAGTGATGTAAATAATAATGATTGGTTTGCTCCATATGTTCAGGCAGCTGTTGAAAGTGGATTATTCAAAGGCTACACTGATGGAATATTTAAACCAAATCAAACCATAAATAGACAAGAAATGGCTACTGTTGCAGGTAGAGGTGCAATAGCTCTTGGTTTAGTAGATGAGGCTAGAGTAAAAATATTTGTAATGGAAAAATCAGACTTCCTGGATAAGGAAAATGTAGCGGATTGGGCAGCAAATTATGTTGCTTGGCTAGAAGATCAAGGAGCATTTACAGAAATAGCTGGAGAGGAATTCTTACCAACTCAAGTTGTAATTAGAGCAGAAGCAGCGGTAATGGTATATAACACACTATTAGCCCAATAATATAAACTATAAAAGCTATTAATCTAATAGACGGGCGAAGGCATTTAGCATCGCCCGTCTATTAAAAATAGGAGGTATTTTATGAAGCTTATACATAATAGAAATAGGTTGCTAAATTTTCTTTTAATCATTGCCCTTTTATTTACTCAATTTTTAACACCACAAGCATCAGTTTTTGCAGCTACACCAGAACTTGTAATAACAGGCAGTGGGGTAAATAGTGAAGTTATTATAACAGCCAATGACTGGTCAAAATTTCCATTAGTGGATAGATTTTATTCTTCAAACAATAGTCTGGGATTCCATAAGATAATTAAGGTTAAAGGTTATGATCTTGAGACTTTAATTGGTAAGGATAACCTGAAAAGTGATCTAGATTACACTGTAAGTTTTCTTTGCGCAGATGGATTTAAGTTTGAAAAGAAATTAAGTGATCTATTCCAAGTTTATACATATAGTGATTTTACTGAAAACAGCAAAGAACTTGTTAAACCAATGCTTGGAAAGTATCAAGCAGTGCTAGGAGACTATCCAAAGAATACTTTTTCTCCACCTGTAAGTTGGAGTGATAGAGATCTAACTGAAAATGATCTGGACAATTCATTTCCAAAGCTTGTATTTGGTCAGAAGAATATTGATGATATGAATATGAGTCAATGGGGAAAAGAAGTTATAAGGATAACAATAGGTGATGAGATTCCAAATGGGTCTACTGATGATTCACCCTATAGACATCTTTCATATGATGGAGCACCTTACAATGTTGATGCAATATCTGGAGCTACTTTCACCATAGAGGGTCCTGGTGTTGAAGGCTATAGAGCCATATCTGTTAGACAAATAGAAGAGGATTTTGATGGCCATGAGAGAGTTTCATACTATGAAAATGTTGGAGACAAGGTAGTTAAAAACACCTACGAAGGTATAAATGCAGGATATTTAATAGAAAACTATGTAAAGGCAAGAAGTAATGCAGGGGATATAGTCTTTAAGAATAAATCCAGACAGACTATACTAAGAGTACCAATAGAAGAAGCGGATAATTATACAATAGCCTATGGTGTAAATGAAGTGCCATATGTATATCTTGATTTAGATGTGGGTTATAGGGCAGATAAGTACAACGACAATGGTTGTTTCAAGCTGGTATATAATCAGGCCAGTGTAGGAGCTAAGGAATTTTCCAATGTGGCATACATCTATGTTGAAGAAAAGGATGCTAAGAATATTTATGAGCATACCTACCCTCCCTACAATATTTCAAAGTATACTGATTACGAGATAATTATTCATGGAAATGCTTTGGATGAGGAAGTTAGATATAAGGTATCGGATATTGAAAACATGAACGATATAAAATTTGAAGGAGAGTATAGCCTATCTAATAGCGAATACTTCTGGTATTACAATACCTATAAGGGAGTAGAGTTATTAGATCTCCTACAAAAAGCTGGAGTCGATATGAATCTTCCAAATTCAACATCCATTCAATTTGTTGCAGCGGATAACTATAATTTTGCACCTATGACATTAGGGGAAATAAAGGATTATTCTTTGTATGGATATTATGAGAAAGACGCTGCTGATCTTGGGGATGGGAATTTTGATGGAAATGTAGTTAAACCACTAGTATCTGGATTGCCACCATTAGTTGCATATGGATTCAATGGATATCCATATGTTACAAGACCTACTGATGAGGGATATAATCCAGGACTTGGAAATGATGGTGGACCACTTCGAATTATATTTGGTAAGACTAGTTACAACGATACCAATGGTTCTAATCAGGTTCAGTTTTTGAAGGAAATAATTGTAGGTGGTGGTAGTGCAATAGGAACTGGGGATGATGTAACTAGTGATGGAGAATCTACCATGAAGCCTATAGACCCTTCAACAAGTTGGAACCATAATAGGGATGTTTATAAGAAGTATTTGAATGAACCAGTTTTAAGAATTACAGGTTCACAAGTAAAAGAACCTGTAACTTTAAGTCTAGCTCAGCTTGAAAGTCTTACAAAGTATGCCATTAGAGATATTTATACTGGAGATGGAGTTAGAGAGTTTGAAGGTATAGTACTTTGGGATTTGATTGCAAAGGCTGTTGGTCTTAAAGATGGTGTGGACAATCCAAATATCAGAGTATTTAGTGGGGCAAATTACAATCAAATATTAAGAAGCAATGAACAAGTTATAAATGGAGTAGATAATTCTAAAGGTGAAAACAAAAAAATAATTCTAGGTTATGCTGTTGATGGTTATCCCTTGGTACCTAATGAAGCATCGGAAGGGTATGTTTTCAATAATGCCAATGGTCCTTTGAGACTTTTAATTGAAGAAAACAAATCCATGTGGGTTAAATGGGTTGACTGCATTGTTGTTGGTACAGGAGATTATGAAAAACCCCTGGCAGAAGATCTTTCCAATTGGGAGGTTAATCTTCCTGGAGATGAAGGGGATAAATTAGATAGTAGCTTATGGATTGACTATAGGAACAACACAGGCAAGGAAATGGTTGAAGCCAGTGTAAGAGCTATGGAATTTGACCATGAAGGGAATCTTTATATAGGAACAAATAATGGTGGGATTTCCATCAGAAGCAAGGACGGAAACTGGAGTAATATTACCAGTGTTGAAACCCTTGATGGAGAAATAGTTAAGGTAGATACCACCTATGCCATACTACAAAGAGAGAATGGACAACTTTGGGTTGCAAATGGGAGTCCAACACAACCAAGGGGAATCCTTGTTAGAGAAGATGGTCAGTGGAGTGTAATAAACAAAGAAAATTCAATACTTCCCGCATGCTTTGTTCAGGAGTTGGAAGCTGACGGTAATGGAGGATTATGGATTGGTACTGCAAATGGTCTTGTTCATGTGGACAAGGACGATAATTGGGTAGCATATACCCAGCTTGAAGGGCTCTTACCATACTCAGTGGATGCACTTGAAGCAGATAAAGAAGGGGGAGTCTGGATTGGTTACTATCCAGACACAAAGGGAAGCCTAGAAGCTCCAGAATATATTGGTGGATATCAGTACCTTTCTAAGTCTGGGGAGATTACTACCTATGATGGATTTGATAGTAGTAATTTCAATGTTAATTGGGTAAGAGGCATATCTTTAGATCTTGAAGGTGGAGTATGGGTTACTAGATCTGGCAATGCACCTGGTTTTACCAAAGGTGAAGTAGATTACATCAAGGATGGAGTAAGAAAAGTCTATAAGGCTAAGGAACTTTTCCCTGACTTAGATGAAAACAGTGATATAAGATTAGTTCTTGCTAGTAATACAAGTATGGACACCATATATATTGGGACAAAAGGCCAGGGAGTAGTTAAGTTAGACGTAAATAGCAAGGTCAATGAAGTTTACAGTAGTGAAAATACCTTCTCAAGCAGACAGTGGGATGATGTATATTTCATAGATTGGTCAGATGAAACCCTATTTGTCGGGACAAATGGTGGAGCTGGTTTAAGACTTAATTATGAAACATTCCTAGATATTAAGGATCATTGGGCCATGGATAGTATATCCAAAATGGCATATATGGGCTATGTCAAAGGATTTGAAGGGGAATATAGACCAAGCGATAAGATAACACGAGCTGAGTTTGTTACCATGATTGTTAGAGTTTTAAATCTTGATCCTACCAATAATGTTTCGGGATTTGTGGATGTTTTAGATGGTTCCTGGTATAAGGACAGTATAGATATTGCAGCAGAGAAGGGTATTGTTAAGGGCTATTCTGATAATACATTTAAACCAAATGACAATATTACAAGAGCAGAGATAGCTTCTATTCTAATGAATTTATATGATTTAGAGATTAACTTAGAAGAGATGAACAATATTCTAGCTGAATATAATGATGATATTCCAAGCTGGGCAAATGAAGGGATAGCTATAATATCCAAGACGGGACTTATGAATGGTTTTCCAGATGGGAGCTTCGGGGCCAGTAGAAATGCATCCAGGGCAGAAGCTGCAGTTATCCTATTGAGATATTTAAAGAACTAAAGGATTTCCAACGGGGGTCAAACCCCCTTGGAATATTTGAGAGGGAGAGATATATGAAAAGGTATTTAATAGTTATATTAGCTTTAGTATTGGTCTCTTCATTTTTTTTAGCTGGATGCTCAAAGAAAGAAGTTGTGGAGAAACCCTTGGAAGTAGCTGAAGAAGAAACATCAACCATTGGACTTGAAGAAGTACCTTCCCAAATTGAGGGGGATGTTGAAGAACCTATAGATGAGGTTGAACCTGCTAAGGAAAATACAGATGAAGTAGACCAAGTGATAGTTGAGGAACCTGAGAAAGAAATAGAGGAAGAGGCTGAAGAACCTGAATTAGTATCAGAAGATCCAGTAGTTGAGGAGCCAATTGAAGAACCGGTTGAAGTTGAACCTGTAGTTGAAGAACCTATTGAAGAAGAAATTGTTATTGAGGGCTTTGCTATTAAGATTGAAGGCCAAGTCGCTATACCTCTTACATTGGGATTAAGTCAATTAAAGGAACTTGATGATCTCATATATTCAAATGATTATTATTCCTTAAATAGCTTTGGTACCACCGGCCATACCAACTTCAAGGGAATAAAACTTTGGGATCTTTTAACTAAAGAAGCACAAGTTCTTAGTAGTGCAAGCCGAGTTAGAATTGTTGCAACTGATGGCTATGAAATGAGTTTTGGAATAAATGATGTTATCAGACAGGATTATATTGATGAAACAGATCAATCAAAACAATTACCCATTATTATAGCCTGGGAAGAAAATGGAGTAGAATATGATGGTGAGAAAAACCCTCCATACAAACTGGTAGTGGGACAAAGGGAACCTGGAGATGTTAATAAACCCTTATGGGTTTCAAATATTGATAAAATAATAGTGGAGTAGATGATTATGGGGAATAAAAAAAGGTACTTAATCATATTATTTTTAACAACTGTTGTTGTAATGGTACTATTTGGTCTTAATAATAGTGCTTCTGTTGAAGAAGAAAAAGTAAGGGGATACTTTCCAGGGGCAAAAAAGATTGAGTTAATAAAGGATATATCTGATGATATGTTTATATCCTTAAATCTACCTGCTGTTCAAAGAGCCTACCTTGTGGATGGAACACCAAAGGCATTTGTAGTTAGCTGTGTAGGGTATAATGGTCCCATAGAAATCCTTGCAACCTTAGATGATAATAAACTGATGGGGATTGAAATATTACAACATGAAGAAACAGAAAGTTATGCTGAACATATAGAAAGCCAGTGGTTTTTAGAGCGCTTTCAGTCTTTAAGTGCAAAAAAATATCTTAACTTAGTTGTTCTGGATAAGGAAAAGGAAGAAGATATTGTACAGGTTACAGGAGCTACAGTGAGTTCTCAGGCTGTTGTAAATGCTGTTAATGCTGCAATTGGTGCTTATCAATACCAAGTATTTGGGATTCAGATGGACAGGGTTCCAGATGTTGTTCCTCAGGAAATGTGGCAAAGAGACTCAAATAGTTTTGCAATTAATTGGGAAAATAATAGTTTAAGGATAAATACAGAAACCATAAAAGAATATGGGCAAGTGGAACTTGATGCCACCTTAATAAATACAACTGGCACAAGAGTTGAAATGAAGGTAAAGGGTCCTACTTTGAGGGATGTGTTACTGGATAATGGTGTAGATCTTAGTGAATATCAAGGAATTGGAATTACAGGAAGAGATGGATACTATACTCTAGTTGATGGAGAAAAGCTTCAAGTAGGGGATGTAATTCTTGCATGGGAAGTGGATGGCAATCCCCTATCAGAAGATGAGAAACCAATTAGAACTGTCCTTCCTTTGGAACTGGGTCCATACTGGGTTAAGATGGTGACAAGTATAGATTTATATAGGGAAATTACTCCTAAAGATATAACCAAAGTTCATCTGTTCAACCCTCTAATAAAGGACATTGAACCATATCTTTATGAGTATTACGGTAGTAAAGATAAGTCAGTTGAAATCGGGAAAATACTGAGAAAATTTGATGAAATAGATGATAAGGGATTTTTCACCATGGTAGCTAAAGATGGATTATCAAAGAATGAAACCATATCCTTAGTTAGACAAAGGTATTTTATTAAGTACGAGGGAGAAAATGCCCCTATGAATATAGCGCCCAATTTTAGATTGGGGATGAATGTAAAGGAAATAACCCATTTTTCCACAACAAAAGATGCAGTAATTTTCCCAGAGAAAATGGCTCAAGTTGTAAGAACAAAGGATTATGATAAAGGTCTTGGTCTTCTCTTAGAAGATGTATTACTTACTGCAGGGATGAGATGGGAAGAAGGAGTTAGATTTACTGGTATTGATGTTTCAAATAATGAATATTCAATACCATATGAAGATATGAAAAGTTCATACCTAGTTATGGATGGAGATCTTGCACACATATATGTTGGTGATAGACAGGTTATTACTAATCTACTGAGGATTGAAAAATATGAGAATTAAAAAGGGTAATATTTTTCAGATAGCTTCATTTGTAGTTATTCTCTTTACATCCATAATGTATGCCTTATACATAAAGGGATTAGTAGATTTTAGGATAGTATCACCATCTGATTTAAATCCATATGGTGGATGGAGTCATCTTAAGGATTTTTTCACAGATGTATCCTATAGGTGGAGGGGGATAACTAAAGGGATATCCCTTAGCCTAGCTATTACCATAACATCATTGGTGGCAGGAAGATTCCTATGTGGGAATATTTGCCCCATTGGCTCAATCCAAGACTTTTCAAATTATATGGGAAAGAAGTTGAAAATCAAACAAGTTAGAGTAGGCAATAATAAAGTACTGGATCTGATAAAATACTTACTTCTAATAATTGTTTTAGGACTTAGCACTATTGGTTTGGGATATAGGGTTGCACCCTTTTCTCCATGGTTAGGTTTGCTAAATATTTTGTCTGGGAAAGTTACTCTTATTGGGATTTCAATTTTGTTATTAATCTTAATAACATCCCTATTTACTAAAAGACTATTCTGTAGATTCTTATGTCCCTTGGGAGCATATCAAAGTTTAATCAGTGTACTTGGTTTATATAAGATTAAGACTAATGCAAAGTGTGAGGGCTGTAATTACTGTTTAAAAGATTGTGTAGTAGAATTAAAATCCAAGGGGAATAAGGAATTACCTCCAGAATGTGTATCATGTTTAAGGTGTGTGAGCTCCAAATGTATAAAAGATCCTCAAGGCTACCAAGTTCACTTTGGAAACAAGAGGTTAAGTGAGAATATATATCTTATTAGTGGATTGGTAATCCTATTGGGGTTTTACATCATTCTACCAATGGCCTTTTCAAATAATACCACTGGATGGACCATGGAGAACTTGAACCTAAAGGATGGAGTATATATAGGAGTTGGAAGTGGCTTTGGTGGTAGAATTATGACTGAAGTAACCATAAGAGAGGAAAGTATAGAGAATATTTTTGTAAGAAGTCATAATGAAAGTTCAGGATACTTTGAGGAAGTATATAGGAACTTAGGTATGGATATAAAAAGTGGACAAAATCTAAATGTTGATATAATAAGTGGAGCAACTGCAACATCAAGAGGTTATATAGGTGCAGTAAGAAATGCCCTAAGCCAATCTATGGAACAAAAGGTGGGAGAGTAAAATGAAGAAATTAATGATCCCAATAGTTTTAGCCCTTGTAGTTATTATTGGAGTGTTTATTGTTTTTAATGGAGATGACAATAGGGAGATTAAGGTAATAAACAATGAGACAGAATTACTAGTGTCCTTTGATGAGGTAAAAACCTCACAAAATTCAACCACATTTCCTGTTGTGGTAAGGAGCAGTGGAAGTGTGCCAGTGGAAGCTGAGTACACTGGTATTGAGTTAATCACTTTTCTGGAAGAAAAAGATGTGAAGATCGAAAATTTCAAGAGCATTACATTTAATGCATCAGATGGTTATAGAATAATATTATCTTCAGAAGATATAAGTGAACCACTTAATGTATACTTAACCTATGAAAGGGACGGAGAAGATCTTTTGCCAAAATCAAAAGGTGGTAACGGACCTTTCCAACTGGTAATAAGGAAGGACCCTTTTAGTCAGAGATGGATCAAGCATGTGGAAGAGATAATAATTAATTATTAACGGAGAGTGAAACAGTGAAGCTTAAAGCACTTAGAGGATTTAGTATTTTTCAATTGGTTATAATTTCAGTTGTTGCAGCCCTAGGGGTTGCAACTAAACCGATCATAGTGCCCTTGGTACATATAATAACAGGACCTTTATTTATTCCAGGTGGAGCAATTGCAGGTGGATTCTATATGTTCTGGATAGTACTTGGAATTGGATTGGTTAAGATCAAAGGAACTGGAACCTTGATTGGAATAATCCAAGGACTTCTTGTAATAATAACTGGAGCTATGGGCACCCATGGGATACTAAGCATAGTTTCATATACTCTTCCTGGTCTTGCAGCTGATTTAGTATTCTTATTCAGTGGGAAGAACAAGCATAACATCATTCAATTTATAATTGCTTCCATGGCAGCTAATGTTGTTGGGACCCTAATATCAAATGCCATGTTTTTTAGACTTCCCCTAGAGACCTTACTAATATTAATCACAGGAGCTGCCCTTTCTGGAGCACTGGGAGGAGTTTTAGCTTGGAATATACTCCTTGGGATAAATAAGTTAAATCTTGATTTTTGAAAGGCTGATATTATGAGAAAGAAAAGATTTCTGTTATTAATGATCCTCATACTACTTCTTCCAGCTTGTAGCAAACCTACATATGAAAGAAGTGGGATTAACATATTCAATAATGAAGGAAATATCCTCATGGATTTTATTCCAGAATCCCCAACCCTAGTATCATCCCTTACTGGAGATGATAAAAGATTTATCATAATAAATAACGATGGTAAAATGATCAAGGAAGAGGATGACTTTGATTTAAAGATAGATGGGGCTGCTATTGTAGCAAAAAGAGGAAACGCCCTAATTGCTGAGGATGTCATTTCAATATACAGTGGGGAAGATGTTTCAAGGATAGGTAAACTATATCAAGATATGAATAATTTTCTTAAGGAAGATAAAAAGGTCCTGGCTGTTTTGTTGGATGGATTCTCCTACGAACAATTTTCAAAGCTAAGGGAGGATGGAAGAATTCCTTTTTTAAGTAGCATTTTTAAGGAAAAGGCAATTAGTGTCTATATGCCAGTGACAAATTCTGGTTTTGCTTCCATAATCACAGGTGCTCTACCAGAGGATAATGGAGTATACAATAGGAACTTCAGAGATATTAAGGTTAAGAGCATTTTCAAGGATGCTCTAGAAATGAATAAGAAGGCTGTATTGCTTGAAGGAGATATTAAAATATTAAATACTGAAATAGAGCCAATGCTTCATGTCGACTTAAATAAGGATGAGGATGTGGATGATGAAATCTATGAATCAGCCATATCATATATGGATAAAGACATGGATCTAATATTCATACACTTTCATGGGATTGATGATAGGGGTCATTTTTATGGACCATATGCTCATGAGACTTTGGCTTATATTGAGAAGATAGATTCATACCTACAAAACCTTGATGATCTATGGGATGGTGTAATACTTGCAACAGCTGACCATGGTATGAATGAGAAGGATGGTGCAGGAGACCATGGAGATGGGACATATGAAGATATGATTGTACCATATTTTCTAAAGGAGAACTAATATGAGCAAGAATAATAAAGCAGCACTTATTATAATATCACTACTGGCTGTAGCCTTTATTGTCGCCTTATCTTTAGGCAGAGATACTACCAATAAGAGGATGGACTTATTAGCTGAAGCGAAAATTGAGCTTGTTACCAGTGAAGAAAGTATTGAAGTTGATTTAAGTGATATTGAAGAAGTTGATGCAGAAAATTTTATAGGAATATTTGATTCTTCCACTACTGATAAAAGTGAACATGAATATATAGGTATTGAGATAAGAGATCTACTAGGATACAAATCTATTGATTTAGAGGATAAAAAGGCAGTTATAGTACATGGGGCTGATGGATTTTCAGTGGCTTATTCCATGGATGAAATATTGAATGAGAATAATATTTACCTAGTATATATGGAAGATGGCACCTACCTAGGTGGAAGAGAGTCTGGTGGGCGTGGACCTTATGAAACCATTATTCTATCTGATACCTTTAGTAATAGAAGATGCAAGTGGGTTGTTAAAATTGAGGTGGTTGAATGATAGCAGTAAGTATCAAGAACCTGGGTTTTAAATACGAAAAGTCTGACACCTGGATCTTAAAGGATATTTCCCTGGACATAAACAAGGGAGAAATTACAGTTATAACTGGTGGCAATGGAAGTGGAAAAACCACATTATTAAGGTGTATTAGGGCACTTATTCCAAATGTATACAAAGGGGAGTTAGTTGGGAATATAAGGATATTCAATCAGGACCTAGAAGAAATGGATCCCCTGGAATTAGTTAAAACAATAGGAATAGTATTTCAAAACCCAGAGACTCAGCTATTTTCTTCAACCGTTGAGGACGAACTAGTATTTGGGGCTGAAAATATTTGCCTTAAGAGGGATGAAATCCATAAGAGGCTTAATAGTATACTAGAACTAACTGGTATTGAACATTTAAGACACTCAAATCCTAACAACCTATCTGGAGGGGAGCAGCAGCTTATTGCCATTGCAGCTGTTCTAATGATGGATCCTGAAATACTACTTCTTGATGAGGTTTTAAGTTGGGTGGATAAAGATAATAGAAGCAAGATACTAGACATACTTAGGAGTCTAAAAGATAAGGGAAAAACTATAATAATGGTGGATCACATAGAAGAGAACATTAGATTTGCTGATGGAATATTAAGGATATAGAGGGATAATATGGGCGATGATTATATACAGATAGGTGATATTTCATTTTTATACAAGAAGGGAAAAACTATCTTTGATGGATTTTCTTTAAATCTACCAGGAGATAAAATATCAGTTATTCTAGGAGACAATGGTAGTGGAAAAACAACTCTAACAAAACTTATCATGGGAATCCTAAAACCATTGGATGGCAATGTATTTATTGATAGGAAGAATAATAGAGACTTGTCCCTGGGAGAAGTGGGAAAATCCATTGGCTATCTATTCCAAAATCCAGACCATCAGATATTTGGGACATCAGTATTAGACCAACTGGTATGGAGTAACAATATTTTAGGAGAGGATAGAGAATACTACACTGAGAAAGCAAATAATCTACTAAATGAATTTGGAATACTGGACCTAAAGGACAGATATCCCTTTTATCTCAGTATGGGTGAGAAGAGGATGTTAGCCCTGGCATCTGTAATGATGAGAGATATCCGTTATTTAATTCTAGATGAACCTACATCATCACTGGATTCTGAAAGAGTTGATATTTTAATAGATAAACTGAAATATTTAAATGGTAAGGGGATAGGTGCTTTGGTAATAACCCATGATTTTGATTTTGCTAAAGCCATTGGCCACAGGATATTCCATTTAGAAGATGGGAGGATCAAGGATGAAACCATTTAGAGAACTTGATCCAAGGAGTAAGATTTTTTATGTGGCCTTAGTTTCAACACTTGCTGTCCTATTAAATAAGTTGTTACCACTTCTAATATTATTAATGGGATCATTTATTATTCTCTATCTATGTGGAGGAAATGGAATTAACACCCTATACAGACTAAGAAAACTAATATTCATTCTAGTAGGAATCTCTATAATTCAGAGTATCTTTAACAATGATGGGAAAGCTCTTATTCAGTTGGGAAATATTATGATTCTTACAGATTATGGCTTATTCAGAGGACTACAGTTCTTGCTTAGACTTTCAGTTATTATTGTTTCCTCATCAATACTTTTAACTTCTACAAATAGGGATCTTACCCAAGGATTGTTACAGCTAAGAATCCCCTATGAAATTGTATTCATGCTTTTAATTTCCGCTAAGTTTCTTCCCCTTCTTAGAGATGAATTTAAGAATAAGGCCCTTGCCATGGAGTTAACTGGGATAGATTTTAAGAAAGTCAGTCTAGAAAAGAAGCTGACAGCCTATAAGTATCTTCTCTTACCTGTAACAGTAAATTCCCTTTTAAAGTCAAAGGAGATGGCTATAGCAATGGAAGTAAGGGGTTTTAGATCTATGGATAGAAGAACTAGTTTTAGAGAATTGAAACTTAGGATATTTGATTATTTATTCATCTTTTTAAGTGTTGTTTTAGGAAGCCTGTTTCTTATTTTTAAATAAATTGGGAGGTGATTTTGTGAGAGTAATTTCAGTGGTAGGATTGTCTAAATCCGGGAAAACAACTACAATAGAAAATATCATCAAAGAACTAAAAAGAAGGAATTATTCAGTTGGAACCATTAAGGAAATTCATTTTCATGATTTTAAAATGGATGTGGAAGGAACCAATACTTATAGGCATAGAGAAGCTGGAGCTGGTACTGTTACCGCTAGAGGAATTAAGGAAACGGACATAATGTTTGATCACAAATTAGATATTAAAACAATACTTTCATTCTATAATGAGGATTTTGTAATAATGGAAGGAGTAAGGGATACTTCTGCTCCAAAGATTATCACTGCCTCTGATGAAGAAGGAATAGAAGCTAAACTGGATGGAACTGCTTTTGCTATTTCAGGAGTAATAAGTGACAAGATTCAAGGATACAAAGATCTTCCATCAATTGATGGTGTAAGTAGAATAGAAGAATTAGTGGATTTAATTGAGAAAGTAGCCATGGTTCCCCTTCCTGATGCGGATCCTAAATGTTGTTCTGCCTGTGGATACTCATGCATGGAACTTAGCCAAAGGATAATTAAGGGTCTTTCTAAGAGGGAAGATTGTAAAATAGATGATTTAAGTACAAAATTGACCATCAATGGGAAAAAAATTTACATGGTTCCCTTTGTGGAAAACATCTTAAGAAATACAGTCTTAGGTGTGGCTAAGGAGCTCAAGGGATATAGTGAGTTGGGAGATATAGAGATATGCATCAAGAGGTAGAGCTAGTAAGTAAAAGGAATGTTGTAAAAAGGGTTATAGAAGACCAGGGGACCTATATTAGAAAGATTTTTTCCAATGAAGATAGTTTTAAAAGGGAACTGGAAGTTGTAAACATCTTAAATAATAACTTGACTTGCCTCCCAAGAATTATCCATGTAATAGATCAGGAAATCCTCTATGAGGATTTAGGTGATAATACTCTTCTTCATTGGATGGAGGATGCAGAAAAAAATAAAATAGAAGACTACGAGAACCTCATTGGAGGAGTACTTAATATATTAAAAGGAATCTATGCTGCTTTAGAAAAAGAGTATAAAAAAGAAATGGTCCTATATGACATGAATTTTAGAAATTTTATTCTACATAAAGAAGACATATACAGAATAGATTTTGAACAAGTAGTTGAAGGAAATAAAAATGATGATTTGGGTAAATTTATGGCTTTTCTACTTAATTATTATCCTGAAAATACCCCCTGGAAGAGACGATTTAGGGATAAATTTTATCAAATGATATCTCAGGATGAATCATATGATATTAGTGAGATTCTAGTCCAGGAAGAAATGGAAATTAAGTCTATCAATAGAAGAAGAAATAAAGAATAAGTCTGGAACTAAGGATTTATTCTTTTATTTTCCTCTTTTACTGTAAAACAAGGGACTTATTTGATAAAATAGGTATAGTAGTTAAATAAGAGGAGTTGATAATTGTGAGAATTGATAATAGAGAGATGGATCAATTAAGAGATGTAAAAATTACTAGGGACTATCTAATGCATCCATATGGTTCTGTACTAATTGAGATGGGAAATACCAAGGTTATTTGTACCGCCATGATAGAGGATAAAATACCACCCTTTCTAAAAGGCACTGGAACTGGTTGGATAACTGCTGAATATTCAATGCTGCCTGGAAGTACAATGACTAGAAAAATGAGGGACTCTACAAAGGGAAGAATTGACGGTAGAAATCAAGAGATTCAAAGACTAATTGGCAGGTCATTAAGATCCTGTGTTGACTTGGAAAAGCTTGGAGAAAGAACCATCTGGATAGATTGCGATGTTATTCAAGCTGATGGGGGGACAAGGACTGCTTCTATAACTGGTGCTTTTGTTGCCCTTTGCGATGCTGTTGATAAATTATATGAGAAGAAGGAGTTTTCAAAATTCCCCATTACTGATTACCTAGCTGCAATATCTGTGGGAGTACTGGAAGAAGGGCCTGCACTTGATCTTTGTTATGAAGAGGATTTTAGAGCAGTTGTTGATATGAATGTTATTATGGGGGATAATGAAAAATTTGTAGAAGTACAAGGAACTGGAGAAAAGGGGAATTTTTCTAGAACAGAATTAAATCAACTTCTGGATTTGGCTGTTAAGGGAAATAATGAACTTATTACGATTCAAAAGGAAATACTAGGAGAAAAAATTAATAATTTAATTGGAGATAAGTAAGATGAGAAAGTTAATACTATCAACTGGAAATAAGAATAAGGTTAAGGAAATTAAAGATATTCTCAAGGATCTACCCATTGAAGTACTTAGCAAGGATGATGTTGGCTTAAAGAACTTTGATGTGGTAGAAGATGGGACTACCCTGGAAGAAAATAGTCTTAAAAAGGCAAGAGAATTATCAAAGCTAGTGGATCATATGGTAATGGCTGATGACTCAGGTATATTTGTTGATAGCTTGGGAGGCCAGCCTGGAGTATACTCTGCTAGATATGGGGGAGAGGATGGCAATGATGAACTTAATAATATCACCCTTCTAAATAACTTAAAGGGGAAGGAAAGAACTGCCAGTTTTCAATCGGTAATCGCTTTAATAACTGAAGATAAGAAGGAATACACAGTAAAAGGGATTTGCAAGGGTAGAGTACTTGAAGAACCTCGTGGTGATAATGGTTTTGGATACGATCCACTATTTGTACCAGATGGATTTGAGGAGACTTTTGCGCAGTTGGATGGTGATGTTAAGAATTCAATTAGTCATAGACGAAGGGCAATTGATGGACTGAGAGAAAAATTAATAGAAATTCTTGGTGAGAATAATGAAGGCACTAGTTGTTAGTGATACCCATGGAATTGTTATTCCATTGATAAGTATCCTTAGAGAAAAAAGAGAGTTTGATATGTTTTTCTTTCTAGGAGATTATGTTGGAGATGGGGAAACCATAGGAAAGAGTTTAAATTTAGAAACACATATAGTATCTGGAAATGGTGATTTTGGTTCTAGCTACCCAACTGAAAAAATAGTCCAAGTTATGGACAAGAGGATTCTATTAACCCATGGACATAAGCAGAGGGTCAAATATGGCATACAAAACCTCTACTATTTTTCCAGGGAAAAGGAAGTGGACATTACACTATTTGGTCATAACCATATGGCTTCATATGAAAAGATTGATGATTTATACATCATCAATCCTGGAAGCCCCTTTCATCCAAGGGGATATGATGGATTGGGAAGCTATGGAATACTTACTATAGAAGGTAATGTTGATTATAAGACTGTATATATTAGATAGGAAGATAGAAATGGGAAAACCCCTTAATTTTTTACATCTGGATATGGATGCCTTCTATGCATCTGTTGAAGAAAGAGACAATCCTTCCTTAAAGGGTAAACCTGTAATTGTAGGAGGAAGAAGTAATAGAGGTATTGTAACCACATGCAATTATGAAGCTAGGAAATTCGGAGTACACTCTGCAATGCCCATATTTATGGCCAAGGAGCTATGCCCTAGGGGCATCTTTATTTCTGGCAGAATGAGTAGGTATCAAGAGGTATCTAAACAAGTATTTACAATCCTTAGAGGAATTTCAAGCAAGATTGAACCCTTATCCATAGATGAAGCCTATATGGATATTTCACAGATTCCCCTAAGACCTGAACAAATAAGGGATTTAATAAAAGAGAAAGTCTATAGAAAGACTGGCTTAACCTTATCAATTGGAGTTTCCTATAATAAGTTCCTGGCAAAGTTGGCTTCTGACTGGAATAAGCCCAATGGTTTTATGATAATTACTGAAGAAATGATGCCAGACATCCTATTTCCATTATCTATTAAGAAGGTTTATGGTATAGGGGCTAAATCTCAAAAGAAACTAAATGCTATAGGCATCTATACTATTGAAGACCTGTATTCTCTGGAAGAAGGGCTACTAGTAGATTTATTTGGAAAAGGCGGAGTAGAAATCTATGAGAGGATAAGAGGCATAGATAGAAGACAAATTGAAACAAGTAGAGAAAGAAAGTCCATTGGGGTAGAAAGAACCTTTAGGCCAACAAGGGACAGGAAGGTGCTGATGAATTATCTAAAAGAATTCTCTTATGAACTTGAAATGGATTTGAGTAAAAAAGACCTTCATGGCAAGACTTTAACTGTTAAGATAAAAGATGAGGACTTCATATCCCATACTAAGTCAAAAACATATAATCATTACATTTATGAAGGGGATGAGATATACTCACTTGCAACAGCACTTTTTCAGGATATGGTTTACGATAAAAGCTTAAGACTCATTGGAATTTCCTTAAGTAATTTACTGGATAAAAGCATGGAGCAATTGTCATTTTTTTCCTCTCAAAAAAATGGATAATCTTGATTCTTAGTTGTTGACAAGGATATTTGAAACTGCTATAATCATATGAGTCAGCAGTTAAACCGGCTGACGGAGCGAGTTGTATTTGCAATGTAAGGATGCATTGCGGGTGTAGCTCAGTGGTAGAGCACTGGCTTCCCAAGCCAGCTGCGAGGGTTCGATTCCCTTCACCCGCTCCAAAACAATATATGGTGGGTGTGGCCTAGTTGGTTAGGGCGCCAGATTGTGGCTCTGGAGGTCGTGGGTTCGAATCCCATCATCCACCCCATTTATAGGATCCATTAGCTCAGTCGGTAGAGCACCTGACTTTTAATCAGGGTGTCCCGCGTTCGAGTCGCGGATGGATCACCACTTGCGGGAATGGCGGAATTGGCAGACGCGCTAGACTTAGGATCTAGTGTCATTGACGTGGGGGTTCAAGTCCTCTTTCCCGCACCAATTAAAAGATATCTCAACTATCATAAAAGAATAGTTGGGGTATTTTTTTATGCTCTATAAATAATTTCAGAAAATTGAATGAAATGAGATAAATCATTCATTTTAGGGTATTATTTAGTTGTAATTTGTTGGTTGTAAGGTTATAATACTTACAAAACAAGCCAATCGATTAAAGTGGTAAAATTAATCATTCATATGATTCGCATCCTAAATCACAAAGAATATTTAATATAAACTTTATCTATAACAAGGTTACCCTAAATATATTCTTGGAGGGAAGCTATGAGAAGAGCATTAGTACTTACCTTAATTGTAATTTATATAATAGTTAACATATCATCCATGGGATTTTCTCTATCTGATGAGATATTATGGACCAAAGAACAAAAACAATTCGTAATTGATCATCCTGTTATTAGAATAGGAGTGGACCCAAAGTTTGTGCCATTTGAATTTATAGATGTGGATGGGATATACAAAGGTATTACTTCCGACTATCTAAAAATTGTATCTGAAAAAACAGGAATCCAATTTCAAGTAGTAGAAAACTTGACTTGGGTAGAAGCATATAATCTTGCTCTTAAAGGGGAGATAGATATGCTTCCAGCTATTTCAAAGACAAAGGAAAGGGAAGAGGATTTTCTATTCTCTGAACCATATTATAATTTTAAAAGAGTTATAGTAACACGAGATGATGAGACTAATATTTATGGAATTGAGGATTTAGATAATCTTACTGTGGCTGTTCAAAAAAGCAGCTCACATCATAGTTACCTATTAGGATTTCCTAGGATAAATTTAAGTTTATATGATTCAGTTGAAGAAGCATTAACCTCAGTAGCTAATGGAACTGAAAGAGCATTTGTAGGGAATCTTGCCTCAACAAATTATCTTATCAGATCCAATGCACTTACCAATTTAAGATTTACTGCCTTTGAAGCTGATTCTAAACAGTCTATTTCCTTTGCATTTAGAAAAGACTGGCCTGAACTGCAAGGAATATTAAATAAGGTACTTGGCACTATTACTGAAGAAGAAAAAATGGAAATAAGTGAGCGGTGGATTAACTTAGAAACTGAATTTGATTATGGACCTATTATAAGACTAGTATCAATCATTGGTATGGTATTAGCCATTATTATTGGGGTTTCATTATATTGGATCATAAGATTGAGAAAGGAAATTGAAAAAAGGAAAGAGATACAAAAAGACCTGGAAATTGCTAAGGAAATAGCTGAAGATGCAAACAAGTTTAAGTCCAGTTTTATGGCTAGAATGTCCCATGAAATAAGGACACCTCTAAATGCAATAACTGGTATGGCATACCTATTAAAGAAGACAAATATATCCTTAACCCAAAGTATGTACATAGATAGGATAACTCAAGCGTCAAATAATGTGCTTAGTATTGTAAATGACATACTTGATTATTCAAAGATTGAAGCGGGGAAAGTTGAGTTAGAAATCACATCATTTAGCCTGGATCAAGTAATTCAAAGTATTGTCAATATTGTCTCATATAAAATAGAATCTCAAAGAATTGGATTAAAACTATCTAAAGATCCTAGGATACCCAATTGGTTTTATGGGGATCAAAAGAGAATAGAACAGATTTTACTTAATCTTCTTAATAATGCTGCAAAATTTACCAATGAAGGAGAGGTTTCATTGGATATTAGACTACTTGCCAATCAAGATGATAAGTATCATATCACATTCACTATTTCTGACACTGGGATAGGTATGAACCAAGAACAGATTGACAAACTTTTTAATCCCTTCGTACAAGGAGATATAACAATAAATAGGAGGTTTGGAGGGTCTGGGTTAGGCTTATCAATTGTTAAAAACTTAGTGGAGATGATGAATGGCAAGGTTCAGGTATTTAGTACAGAAGGTAAGGGATCAACATTTATTGTCCATTTAACCTTAGAGGTTGATAAAAATAAGGAAGGATCATATTCAAGAGACATATCAACTAATTTATTTAAAGATCTGAGAACTTTGGTACTGGAAAAAACCGGCTCTAATATGAATTTAATAGAAAGTTACTTAGGTTCATTCGGGATGCATTGCGAGCTTACAACATCAGAGAATAGTGCTTTGAATATGTTAGAAGCAGCTGATGGTAAATTTTCTAAGACATTTGACTTATTTGTTATGGATTTTGAGACTCCTAGTGAGGGTGGCTTAATCTTCATTGATAGAATTAACAAGTCTGATAGAATTGTAAAAAAACCTAAGATAATTGTACTATTACCCATGATGAGAGAAGATTTGCTAGACAGATTGAATGATAAAGGAGTTGAACTGGGAATTGTAAAGCCTGTTATTCCATCAGTTTTACTAAACGGAATTATAGATATTTTCAACCTAAAAGCAGTAAATTCAACTACTGTAAGTATAGAAAACATACCAAAAGGAGATAAGATGGAAAAAAATTATTGCGTGCTAATAGTTGAAGATAATAAAACCAATCAAATGATTGCCAGGACATTACTCCAACAGGCAGGTATTGACTCTATAGTGGCAGATAATGGGAAGCTAGGGATTGAAGAATATGAAAAGAATAAGAATCTAATTGATTTGATTTTAATGGATCTGCACATGCCCATTATGAATGGGTATGATTCTGCTAAGGGAATAAGAACAATATCAGAAGATATCCCTATTATTGCTATGACAGCAGATGTAATACTTGGAGTTAAAGAGGAATGCGAAAAAAGTGGAATTTACCATTATATTAGTAAGCCTTTTAATCCAGAGTACTTTGTAAAGGCAGTAAAAGATATAATAGAGTCTAGTACTCATAAAAACCCAATGGAAGTAAGAGCATTAGATATTGAGGCTGGTCTTTCAAACATAGGAGGAGACGAGAAAATATATAAGTTGGTTTTGGAAGAGTTCGTCAAGGAAAATGCCAATACAATTTATAATTTAGAGGATTCCTTGAAGGATAATAATATATCAGATGCAATACAAATAGTCCATAAAGTGAAAGGAAGTTCAGGCAGTATAGGGGGTAAGATCCTATATAATCTAGCAGTAGATTTTCAAAGTGCATTAAAGAATGAAGAGAAAGAAAGAATTATTGTTCTTAAGAAGAGCTTTATAAATGAATTGTCTAAACTTTTAAGTGAAATTAATGAGCTGTAGAAGGTAATATTTCTAACTTTGGGAGGTTATTTATGGGCACCAAGATATTGATAGTTGATGATTCATCAACGGATCGTCTAATAATTAGCAACATGCTAAGAGAATACGAAACATTAACAGCCAACGACGGTCTAGAAGCCATGGCTGCCCTAAGGGATAATGAGGATATTGATTTAATTATCCTTGATCTTAATATGCCCAATATGGATGGATTTAGTGTTCTAGAAGAACTAAACTCTAAGGATAGTTTCAATCATATTAGGACAATAATTCTTACAAATTACGATGAGATCGAGAATGAGATTAAAGGACTAAGACTTGGCGCCATAGACTATATCAGAAAACCTATTCATATGGAATCACTTAAGGTAAGAATTGATATTCATGTTAAACTATTGGAGATGCAAAAAATAGTGGAGCAGGAATTAAGTGATCAAAGTTTTACCTATAACACTGTTTTTAATCAAGCTCCAATTGGAATAGCAATACTAAAGAATAAGGAGCCTTTTAATCCTGAAGACAACGACTTGGTGACCATTAATCCAAAATTTCAGGAGATTATTGGGTTAACAAAGAAAGAAATTTTAGAAGAAGGCTTATTCAAACTAAACCACCCAGATGACATTGATGAAGTGATGTTAAATTACAAAAGAGTAATAGACCATGAAGTAGTGAGCTTTTCCATGGACAATCGATTTATACGACCAGATGGCTCAATACTTTGGGTTCATCTTGTTCTTGCAACTTTAAATCACTCAGAGGATACCGAACATAGGTATATTCTATTAGTTCAAAATATTACTCAAAGAAAAGAAATTGAGAAAAATTTATATGAAAGTGAAAGAAGTAAATCAGTATTACTCTCTCATCTACCTGGAATGGCTTATAGATGCAAATTTAATAGGGATTGGACAATGGAGTTCGTATCACAGGGATGTTTTGAACTAACCGGTTATTCAGCAGAAAGCATGCTTAGGAGTAAAGATATTGCATTCAATGAAATAATTGCCGGAGAATACACAGACAAATTATGGGAAGAGTGGACAAGAGTTTTAGGGAAACGGGAGCAGTTTAATTATGAATATGAGATAATTACTGCTGATGGAGAAAGAAAATGGGTTTTGGAATTAGGACAAGGTATATTTAATTCACATGGTGAGGTTGAAGCACTTGAGGGAATAATACTTGACATAACCCAAAGAAAGAATATGGAATTAAGACTTAGATATAATACCGAACATGATCTTTTAACTGGCTTATTCAATGGGAATTACCTAAAACGATTACTAAAAGAAGATAAGGAGAGATTATCTGATAATAGAAGAGCCCTAATAGGTATTAACTTGAGTGACATGGACTCTCTTACAACAGCTTTTGGGTTTCAATATACCTTGGATTTAAGGAAGAAAATAGCAGAAGCTTTGGAAACATTGGAAAGTAGAGAAATAATTCTTGTAAATACTTTTGAAATCCAGTTTGTTTTCTACTTCAGGAATTATATGGATGAACATGAGCTTGAAGATTTTTGCAAAAGAGTAGTTGAAGTTTTGGAGAGTCTTCTAGTAATAGAGAGAGTAGGAGGGGGTATAGGAATAGTTGAAATGTGGGATAAATCAGATCTTGAAATGGATCAACTACTGAGAAATTTACTAATAGCTTCTGAAAACTCTCTTGAGCAGTTCGACAAAGATTTTGGGATATCTTATTTCGATAATAATATGTTTGAACAAGTAATTAGAGAAGAGGATATTAAAAGAGAACTTACCATGATTTCAGTTGATGAAAATGACGGAGGATTATATCTTCTCTATCAACCAATCCTAGACCTAAAGTCAAATAAAATTTATGGATTCGAAGCTCTGGCTAGAGTTAAGAGCGATAAATTAGGGTTAATTTCTCCATTGGAGTTTATTCCTATTGCTGAAAAGACTAAGCTTATAGTTCCTATTGGAGAGAAGATTATAAAAAAAGGTGTTGAATTCCTTAGAAAAATAGAAAATCTAGGTTATAAAAATATTTATTTAGCAATTAATATATCTGCTATTCAATTATTGAGGGCTGGATTAGTTAATAACTTTATTTCAGTTATTGAGGAGGTTGGAGTTAATCCTAATTATGTGGGGATTGAATTAACTGAGTCAATTTTTGCATCTGATTATGATCAAATAAACAATGTGTTGGGAGAACTAAGAGAACTTGGAATTAAAGTTGCTATAGATGACTTTGGTACTGGTTATTCATCATTGGCAAGAGAAAGAGAGTTAAATATAAATTGTCTAAAAATAGACAAACAGTTTATTGATAAGATAACTTATTTAAATCAAGATGAAGCCATAACAGGGGATATAATTTCCCTAGCCCATAAACTTGGACACTATGTCATAGCTGAAGGTGTGGAGGATGAGATTCAAAGAAAGTATCTTGAAAAATATAATTGTGATTTAATTCAAGGTTATTTAATTAGCAAGCCACTATTTGAAGAAGTTGCAATTCAGATGTTAATAGATGAAAACAAATAAGATTAATTATAATTTCGGGGGTTTAGTTTATTAACCTTACCTAAAAGGGAGGCTAAAATCTTAATTAAGGTTTTTTAAAGATAAGTAAAATATCTTAATATGAAGTTTTTTTGAGAACGTTGTCAACTCAATTTTACATTAGGTTAACATTTTAACCTATAAAAATAGATTGAGTTATTATTATCAAACCATTGATTTCATCATCTTATTGTTAATAAATTAATAATTAAATCCAAAGCAATAAATTGACAATTTTTTATAACTGAGCAAATTGCATAATTTTTAACCGTTGAAATAACTAACTTTTTTACAAGCAA
>CAZNTE010000025.1:0-38066 GCA_964575895.1 uncultured Tissierellaceae bacterium
CAGATAGTTAACTATGGGCTTTTTATATTAGTTCAATTTCATTTTACAATGAGTCGTAAAAATATTTCCCTTGTAATTGTTGAATATATTATATTCGCTATACTTATCATCCTTAATAATTCCTTTTATTCTTAAAGTAGGATGCATAAAAGCATATATTGCAGTTCCTGCTAGAATTCCTATGAAGCCTCCTGTCATGGCATCAACATATCCATTACCAATTGCACCCGCTATTGTTCCTGGGCAATACCCCAATAAACCAAAACCAATGCCAAATAGTAATCCTCCTATTATGGAGTTTTTAACAGAACCTGATTTGGTCTCAACCTTTATTAAACCTCTTTTGTACAATAGTCCAATCCCTAGCATGGTTGTTATTATTGCACTAAAAATAATCTTAATAACAGTAAAATCTGTTAATCTAAGTTGACCCACTATAACATCATATTTTGTGACTCCTCCCTTTTGTAGGAGAAAGCCGAATACTATCCCTATAAATAATCCAATTATCAACTGTAGTTTTTTATTTTCGTAATATTTATCCATTTCATCACCCCTATATTCCATAGATTAGGAAAGCAGTAGCTATGCCTCCAACAAAAAATGCCCCTGCAGCTACCCAACTTAGAATTGATAACTGACTTGTACCACTAATGCCGTGGCCACTGGTACATCCATTGGCCCATCTAGCCCCTATTCCAAGAAATATCCCTCCTACTACAGCTCCTATAAATCTAAGGGTAAAACTACTTGAAATTTCACTACTCCACATGTTTGGTATCCTTAGTAATTCAAAGTCACCTGACAGACTTGAGGATATGAAAGCACCAATTATTATTCCAAATACCATCATCATTCCCCAATCAAGACTGGGTTTATTCTTTTGATAATATTCATTGGAAGCAACCTTTCCCTTATTGAATATCCCAATTATAGCACCACTAAGTTTCAGGAAACTTGTAGATGCTCCTAAAGGCTTATCAGATACTATCATTCCCAATAAGTTTAAAAGTCCTATTAAAATCCCTACTAAATACGGGGACCAGCTTATCTCATATAAAAAATCCATATAATCAACCTCCTAAACGTATAGTAAATATATAACTGTAGTAGCAACTAGTAAAAATAGAATGGTTAGTCCACCACCTGCTCGAATATAGTCTTTTGTAGCGTACCCTCCTGGTCCCATAATATATGCATTTACCTGATGTGTTGGGATTACAAAGGAGTTAGAAGCACAAATTGCAACTAAAAGGGCAGCTCCCCTTGGATCTATCCCAAAACCATTTGCCATAATCATGACTAGTGGCACCAACAATACTGTAGCTGCAACATTGGACATGAAAAGTGAAAATATGGATGCTATTCCCCCAATAACTAGGAGTATCAAAAACACATGCCAATTCTTAACCACTTCAACTGTCAGATCTGCTAATAGTTTAGCTGCACCTGTACTTTCAAATGCTATTCCTAAGGGTATTAGACCAGCCAATAAAAATACTGTTCTCCAATCAATGGCTCTATACAGCTCTTCCTTTGGAACTATATTAAGCATAACCATTACAAAAGCACCTGAAAAGAAGCTTAATGGAAGGGGAAATCCAAGTATTATTAAAATTATGGACATTACTAGAATTCCAAGGGACCATAACCTCTTCCTATCATCTACTTCATAAGAAGGTGGTTTAACTTCACTAATTACAATGAAGTCCTTGCCTTCCTTAAGAGTCCTAATATCCTGCCATCTTCCAAATACTATTACCTTCATTCCAGGCTTTAGTGGTTTTTCAGTAAATTCAAAAGTATCACTATCAGTATCAATATAAAAGATTGGCTCAACCTTAAAGTTCTTTCTAACTGCAATTTCTTCCAAGGTCTTATCCTGCAAAATTGATCCTGGAGGAAGAATTAATTCCGCAAAGCCTGCAACTTCTTCATCCTCCAAATCTTTGAAAACCTTAGGTGTTTTAGCTCTTTCAAGTTTAAATTGTCTAAAAAAGCACTCTATATTCCCTTCATGACCTAATATAGCAACTGTCTGTCCTTCACTAAATCTAGATTGTCTCCATGGCACATAAGTTACACTACCTGAATCAGCAACAGCTAGGAAGTGAATTTTAAATCGTCTCCATAATTGTAACTCTTCAATGGAATTTCCAATTAATTCGCTATCCTTTGGTATTGTAAACTCATGTATTTCTTTAGGTAAATCATATATATCTGGTATCTTGGCTGTTCTCTTCTCTTCCACTTTTGTATTGGGCAATACCTTATCAAAAAGGAGAAAAAAGTATAAGATTCCTGAAAGAAGAAGCACTATTCCCACAGGAGATACATCAAATAATCCATAAGCCTCATAGCCACCTTCTTTTAAAAGATCATTTAAAATAATAAGGGGACCAGAAGCAACCATTGTTACAGTTCCTCCAAGAATACCACCATAGCCTAAAGGAATTAAAACCTTCTTTGGATTAAGCTTTGTCTCCTTACTAATTTTCTTAACAGCTGGTAGAAAAAGTGCTACTGCCCCAATGTTTTGCATAAAGGATGATATAACACCAACTGTTCCTGTTATCATTGCCATTATTACCCTTCCATCACGCCCTGCTCTTTTCACGATTTGATCTGCCATGGGATTCATTGCTCCAGATCTTTCAATCCCATAGCCCAATACCATTACAGCCATAACAGATATTACAGCATTGGATGACAAGCCTGAAAAAGCCTCTCTAACTGTTATCAACCCCGTCCATGGGAGTACTAACATTATTAGAATGGCGACTAAATCTGTCCTTAATTTATCAGTGACAAATAATACAATTGCTACTGCCATTACAGCAAATACAATTATTATATCAGTAGTCATAAGTATTCCCCCTGTAAATAAAGGCAGTCTGTAAAGTACAGTCTGCCTTATCACTCATGTGTCCTATTTTGGTCTTAAGCTCTTCAGCATTCTTGCTCCTCCTGTCAATACAATGGATTTATATCCACTATTGTAAAGGTAGGATGCAGCCACAGTAGCTTTTTCTCCAGATCCACACATTATATATATGGTCTTTTCCTTATCCAACCTATTCAAACTATTATATAAGGTTTGAATTGGTATATTTATTCTATTCTGTGATGGATCATCTTCTTCCAATTCTTCCATCTTTCTTATATCCAATAGAATATAGTCTTCTTCTATTTCACCCGCCATAAATTTCTTAGAACTCATGGTAACAAGTTTTTTAACTTCCTCTCCACTTTCTTCCCACATATCAATGGCATTGTGAACATACCCAACTATATTATCAAAACCTATCCTTCTTAAATACCAATAGACATCCTCTAGCTCTTTTGTATTGTTGTCAATAATTATGACTACCTTCTCTTCTGTACTAAACATAGTACCAATTACAGCCGTTACACTTCTTGGAGACATGTAAATGGTCCCTGGTATATGGCCTCCTATGAACCCTTCCTTCTTTCTAATATCGATGGCTAAGACATCATCCTTTATTTCTTTAAATTCTTCTATGGTCAGTGCATTTAATAATATATCTTCACCGACAAAATCTCCACCTTTTACATTTAATACTTCCATTTTTTCAAAGTATCTTGGTTTAATTCTCATCCTTGCAAGATCCTTAATGAATTCTTCCTTTGAATCTACTTGTAAATGTGGGTTTGTTCTCCTCTCATATCCTAAAGTTGAAAATGGCCTTTCATCCATGGCATCACCACAGGCTGAACCTGCACCATGGGCTGGTAACATAAGTACATCATCTCCAAGAGGTAAAAGTTTATCAAACACACTTTCATATAATAAACCTGTCATCTTCTCAAGGTTTTCCTCACCATAAAAATCAGTTCTCCCTAGATCTCCCATAAATAGACAATCCCCTGTAAATACCATATAAGCATTCTGATTTTCTCCTTCATAGACTGCATAGCTCATGTGTCCCAGGGTATGACCAGGAGTATGTATGGCTCTGATTCTTATATCTCCCAGTGTTATTTCATGACCATCATTAATCTTCTCCCCATATACGTGACCTAAGTCTTCGTGTCCTGATATAAGTATTTTAGCTCCTGTCTTCTCAGCTAATTCCATAGAACCAATAATATAATCTTCATTCCTATGGGTTTCTAATATGTATTTTATTCTCACGCCTTCTTTTCTGGCTGCTTTCATGTATACTGATACATCTCTCATTGGATCAATAACAGCCAAGTCATTTCCATCACCTACAATATACGAGTAATGTGCTAAGTTTTCAGTTTCTATAATCTTAAAAAACATATATCTTCACCCCTTTTAATCTTCAAGATTAATATATTTCTACCCAAGAAGTTATTTGTCAACTCATCTAATCCCTGCTTAAAACAACTAAAGGACCCTAGGGTCCTTTAAGCTACAAACTGACTATTGTATAATTCTGCATAGAATCCTTTGTCCTCTAGCAATTGATTATGGTTTCCTTTCTCTATTATTTTACCTTCATTCATTACTAGAATAACATCCGCATTCTTTATGGTAGATAAACGATGTGCTATGACAAAACTAGTTCTTCCCTTCATTAACTCTTCCATTCCCTTTTGAATTAGCTGCTCAGTTCTAGTGTCAACATTTGATGTTGCTTCATCCAAAATCAAAATATTTGGATCAGCAAGTATTGCCCTAGCTATGGTTAGAAGCTGCTTTTGGCCTTGTGAAATATTTGAGGCTTCTTCATTTAACATTGTTTCATATCCCTGAGGTAGAGTTCTTATAAAATGATCCCCTTGAGCCAATTTAGCCGCTCTGTATATATCATCTTCTGTAACGTCATCTTTTCCGTAAGCAATATTTTCCTTGATAGTACCGTTAAATAACCAAGTATCCTGAAGAACCATTCCAAACATAGCTCTTAGGTTATGTCTTGTCATTTCTGTAGTTGGGATATTGTCGATGGTTATCTTCCCGCCATCTAGCTCATAGAATCTCATCAACAGGTTTACAAGAGTTGTTTTCCCTGCTCCTGTAGGACCAACTATTGCAACTGTTTGTCCACTTTTTACTTCTATATTCATTTCGTCTATTAAAATATTATCCTTACTATAACCAAACTTCACCCTATCAAATCTAACATTTCCTTTGGGTTCTGCTAGAATTATGGAGTCTTCTATATCCTTTTTCTCTTCCTCTTCATCTAACAATTCAAAGACCCTCTCTGCTGATGCAACTGTGGATTGAAATGTATTAATTACTTCTGCCAATTGCATAATAGGTTGGTTAAATTGTCTAGAGTACTGAATAAAGGCTTGTATATCACCAATGGGCAGTCTTCCATTAATTACGTAAATTCCCCCTACCACTGATACTATTACATATCCCAAACTACTTATTAACTGCATCAGGGGCATGATTATACCTGAAATAAATTGGGACTTGTAACTATGAGTGTAAAGTTGAGAATTAATACTTTCAAATTCCTCAATAACTTTTTTTTCATTTCCAAAGGCTTTTACTGTTATGTGCCCTGTGTATGTTTCTTCAATATGGCCATTTAACTCTCCTAGACTCTTGGCCTGGTCAGCAAAGTACTTTTGAGATCTTTTAGCAATATTCTTTGTGAGTAATATGCTTAAGGGTATTGTTATTATCGTCACTAAAGTTATAATTGGACTTATGAGTATCATCATGACCAATATCCCCACTAAAGTAAAGATTGATACAATTACACTAGTCACACTTTGTTGGAGGGTATTTGATATTACATCCACATCATTAGTTGCCCTACTTAAAATCTCTCCTGTGGTTTTAGAGTCGAAGAACTTAAGGGGTAATCTCTGAAGTTTGTTATTCAGCTCTTTCCTCAAATCGTAAACTAACTTTTGTGATACACCACTGATTAAGTACTGCTGAATATATGAAAATACTGCTGATAGTAGGTATAATCCTCCCAGAAGTATTATAAATCTAACCACATATTCCATACTTATTCCAGTATCAGAGTCAACAACACCTTCATATAGATGAGTTGTAATCATACCCATCACCCTAGGACTAATTATTGAAAATACTGTACTGAGTATGGCAAATACTACCACGAAGAAGAGGGTTATCTTGTATGGCTTTATATATCCAACTAATCTCTTAAGTGTTCCTTTAAAGTCCTTTGCCTTTTCAGGAGGTCTCATCATTCCAGATCCTGGAGGACCACCTCTGCCCATTCTTGGGCCTTGAGGGGCTTGTGATTTCTGTCTATCTTTATTTTCACTCATTTTAAAGCCTCCTCTCCCAATTGTGAAAGAACTATCTCCCTATATACATCACAATTCTTAACCAGATCTTCGTGTCTTCCTTGACCAACAATTTTTCCTTCATCAAGTACAATAATGTTATCAGCGTCCCTTATTGTACTTACTCTCTGGGCTATTATTACAATAGCTGAGTCTTCAGTTACTTTTTTAAGATTATCTCTAACCATTCTATCTGTTTTAAAATCAAGGGCAGAAAAACTATCGTCAAATAGATAAATTTCTGGTTTTCTTACCAGTGCTCTTGCAATGGAAAGTCTCTGTTTCTGTCCCCCTGACAAGTTTTTACCCCCTTGTGCAAGAACATAGTCCAGTCCCTTTTCATTCTGTTTAACAAAATCATATATTTGAGAAATTTTTAGTGCTTCAATGATCTCATCATCTGTAGCATCATCATTGCCGAACCTTATGTTATCTCTTATTGAACCTGTGAATAATAATGGTTTTTGAGATACTAACCCAAAATGTTTTCTAAGTTCTTCTTGCTTTAAATCCTTTATATTTTCCCCATTTAGTAGAATTTCACCCTCAGACACATCGTAGAATCGCATGATTAGATTTAAGAGTGTGGTCTTCCCTGAACCTGTTCCTCCAATTATAGCTGTTGTCCTACCTAGGCTAGTCTTAAAACTAATATTACATACAGCCGGTGATTCAGCTCCCTGATAACTAAATCCTACATCTCTAAACTCTAGTTCACCCTTGATTTTATCATTGCTAAAATCAGTTCCATCAATTATCTCTGTTTCTAAATCCAATACTTCATTAATTCTGGTTGCTGAGGCACTTGCTCTTGGTATAGTTACAAATATCATTGATACCATAATCAATGAGAACATAATTTGAGAAACATACTGGATAAAAGCCATTAGTCCACCAACTTCCAAGTCCAATCTGCTAATTAATCCACTGCCATACCATATTACTCCAATTATTGTAAAGTTCAAGATTAAACTCAATAGAGGCATCATAAGTGCCATTAATCTTGCTACCTTAAGAGCTGTATCAGTCAAGCTCCTATTTGCTACATTGAATCTCTTCTCCTCATAAGAGGTCTTATTAAATGCTCTTATAACTCTGATACCAGTTAATTCTTCTCTAAGCACCTTATTGAGCCCATCGATCTTTTTTTGTATCTCTTTAAATAGTGGGAATCCTTTATATCCAACTAGTGTTATTACCCCTATAAGAATTGGAGCAGCTATTAAGAGTACCTTTGAAAGTTCTAAATTAGTTGTTATTGCCATTATCAAACCACCAATCAGCATAAAGGGAGCTCTTACCATCATTCTCATAGACATTATGGTAACCTGCTGCATTTGATTAATATCGTTTGTGGTTCTAGTAATCATTGATGATGTTCCCATCTTGTCAAATTCATTCAATGTAAAATCCTGTACCTTTGCGAATACTGCTCCTCTTAGATCCCTTCCATAAGCAGAAGCTGATGTAGCAGAAAGATATCTTGAATAAACAGTAGCTATAGTACCTAAGACAGCAATTAATAGCATTAAAAATCCCGTTCTGTAGATATAATTTATGTCTCCTGTTGCAATTCCCCTATCTACAATGTTTCCCATAAGTCTGGGCAAAAATAATTCGGAGAAAACTCCAAATAGGGTGAGAATCAATACTCCAACTACTTCCAGCCAGTAAGGCTTTAAAAATCTCATTAATCTTATCACTTTATATCTCTCCCATCTAACATTTCCTAATTAATCTTATCATATTAGGGTATAATAAAAAATATATGTTTCCTGAAATTTGTGTGAATAAGAATCAAGGAGGGCTTTATGAAATTATCCATTGGTAGTACTATTGAAAAATTAAGACAGAATAAAGGTATTTCAATTAATCAATTTGCTCATGCACTAGGTGTAACACCTGATGTTGTGGAAAGATGGGAATCAAATTCATCATACCCAGACATAACAATGTTATCCCCCATAGCTAGGCTTTTGGGAACAACTTTAGATGCTCTACTTATGTTCGAAACAGAACTAACCCCTGATGATGTTACAAATATATATAAGGTATGTGCTGAAAAATTCGAAACCGGTGACTACGATGATGCTCTATTGGTTTGTGATAACTACTTAAATGCTTATCCAAATAGCTTGTTCTTAAAGTTTAGAATGGGAAGTCTTCTACAAGAATATATTCAAATGGCAAAGGATGAAGATCAAGCAAATGAAGTTTTAGATAAATCTATATCACTGCTGGAACAATCATCAGTAATAGATGATTTGGAAGTAAAGCAAGCTTCCCTTTATGTATTAAGTAGTTTATACACCATGAGGGAAGAATATGATAAGGCTATAGAAGTTCTTAATACACTTCCAAAGGTTAATGTTAATACTGACTTTATGTTGTCAACGATTTATTCCATCACAGGGGATAGTAAAAGGGCAAAGACAATAGAACAAGAGAGTTTATTTAATAATATCAATAACTCAATTATTTCCCTAGCCAGTCTTTGGGGAACTGCCCTTAAGGAAAGAGACTTTGAGTTTGCCATGGAACTGGCAACTCTACAGAGGAAGTTGATAGTAGATTATAAGCTAGAAGGGTATTTACTAGGCAATAACTTCCTTATGTTTGCTGATATATATGCTGTTAGAAAAGATGTAAATAGGACATTGGATTATATTGAAAAATATGCTAACTGGGCACTATCTACAGATACTAGCTCCTTGGATTTAAGCAACAACAAGTTCTTTAGTCTGGTTGAAAATCTAACACCAACCATGAGTTTTGATTATCAAAAACAGACTTTTATTAACTCAGTTGTAAAGAATACAGACTATGATTTTGTAAAATATTCAGATAGATATAAAAAGATAATTGCCAAACTAATATAGTTAAACCCCTCAATAGGGTTTAAATAATAACTTGATTGGGGGAATGTTATGGAAAATGTAGTAAATAAATCACTTCAACACTCAGAAGAGTTAAAGTATAGAATAATAATTGGTTACTCCTTATTCATGTTATTAACTTCCTTCTTCTTCAATACACCAAGAGAAATAGTACAAGGCATGGGTAGAATAATAGTCTCACCAAGCTTATTGCTTTCAGACTACATGGTTATTGGAAATATTGGTTCCAGCACAGCAAATGCTGGAATCCTTATGTTGTCATCAATTTTTATAGCAAAAAAGAATAAGGCCTTGATGAATGGTCCTCTGATTGCTGCCATTTTTACCATTGGAGGTTTCGCTTTTTTCGGTAAAAATATCTATAACGTAATTAGTATAGTAACGGGTGTATACCTTCATTCCCTTATAAAAAAAGAACACTTTACGAAATTTTTACTCCCTGCATTCTTTGGTACAGCCTTAAGTCCACTTGTTAGTCAAGTTAGTTTTGGTTTTGGATTTGCCTTGCCTCTAGGAATACTATTAGGAAATATTCTAGGTATTTTAATTGGAATTATACTACCTCCCCTAGCAAGTAGTTTTGTAAGATTTCATAACGGATTCAATCTCTACAATATTGGATTCACAGCTGGAATAACCGGAATGTTATTTATGTCATTTTTTAGATCATTTGAGCTCCAAACCCCTCCTACATCAATTGTCTACCAGGGAGGAAATCTTGTTTTGGGTTCCTATTTACTTTTGATATTCATATCAATGATAGTTGTTAAACTAATCATTTCTGGTCCAAACCTAGATAAATTTAAAAAGCTCATGACCTATTCGGGTAGACTTGTTACGGATTTTGTAACCTTAGAAGGTTTTGGAGTTACCATGTTTAATATGGGATTACTTGGAATTATTGGTTTGATTTATGTTTTATTAGTAGGTGGAGAAATCAGCGGTCCTGTAATTGGTGGCCTATTTACACTTATTGGTTTTGGTGCATTTGGTAAACACCCAAAAAATATTATGCCCCTAATTGTAGGAGTCTATATAGCAAGTCTATTAAAAACTTGGGAAGCTTCTTCTGTTTCTGGATTATTGACAGCTTTATTTGGAACTACTCTGGCCCCTATAAGTGGGCAGTACGGATGGAAATTTGGAATACTTGCAGGATTTATTCATATGTCAGTTGTCACAAATATTGGCTATCTTCATGGAGGAATGAACCTGTATAACAATGGATTCTCAGGGGGATTTGTTGCAGCGATACTTGTACCAATAATAGAATCTTTTAAAAAGGAGCAAGAGGATGAGAGATGAAAAATCAAAGTTAATTAAGATTATGAATGAACTTGTAAGATTTTATCTTAAAAATGGAATTCACCATGTAGAAATGCAGCTTGATTATGATAAAGATCATGGGATGGTATCTTTGACAGGTTGTTGTGGGAAAATGGAAGAAAGTGTGCTAGAAGATCTAAACCAGATTCTTAATTCTCCTAGAAAGGATGAGACTGAAGAGTACTACTGGAATCTAATAGGTAGTAATGATTTTTCTGAGATGCATCTCCTAGGTTCATTAGTTGACTGTGGGGAAGTATTTTATGATGGATGTAATCTTAAAATAAATGTAAAGAGAAAATACTAAGGATGGGTTTCCCCATCCTTAAATTAATCCATTAATTATTCTATCTACATTCTCGTAAAAGTAATAGACATTATTTCCGTTTAATTCCATATTATCCTTTTCTAAGTCTTCAAGGTATCCCCTTAGAACTTCTGCTGTTATTGAGTCGGGATAATTCTGTATTGTATCCTTGTAAGATTGTAGAATCTCATCTTTAATATGACTCTCGCCTTCATCTGCAAAGATATATGGGTTTCCTAAGCCTTGAGTACTCAGCTTTATATAAGAGATGTATAGTTCTTTTAACTTATCCTTAGTTTTCCCATCAGGATACTTTTCTATGTGTTCTTCTACTGCTATGGCTCTATCTATAATTTTATATACAGGAAGATTTAATTTCTCTCCATCGGTTACCTCTTCTTCAACTTCCACTTCCCATATTCTAAAATAGGATCTAAGCTCATCAGATGCATTCTGAATATAGGGGGCTATCTTTTCCAATATTCCCTTAGTATCGTAACCTTTTACCATAAGATGGTTCTCAAGATTAAGTAGCATCTCATCCACTCTAAATTCATCCATCCCTTGGATATTTTCTTTTAAAAAGTTGAGTATTTCATCTTCATTTACTCTATTTTGAATGAATGTATAATAATCCTTTAGTACTTTTAGCTGTTCACTCTCTTCTAATTTATCCTGAATAATCTCCTTTGCTTTTTCTCCAGCAATTTCCTTAGCCTTATCTATTTCATCATTCAAATCTATGTTATTACCACAACCAACAAATAAAACTGCACTTATAATGGCTACAATAATGATTTTTAGCATCTCATCACCTCTTAAGATTATTATAAACCATTTTTAGTAATATTATGTTACAAGGCTATTACAAAAACTTACCTACGTTTTCCTAAAACTAATTCTAGTGATAAGGTTTTCCATGGGTTGACGAAGATTTGTATTGGAGATATAATCACTTTAATTTATCAATAAAAAGTATTTGTCTGTTAATGAATTACAGTACTTGACATCTCTTTGGTAATATCATCAATTCACTTTCAGATTTTTATTTTTTAAATGGTTCTAAATTACTGGCCAGTAATAACAAAATATTTTACTTGGAGGCGTATTATGGATAGTTTATTAGCATTAACGATTATACTTGTTGTATTTGCAATTGGTGATTTTGTTTCCTATAAGACAAAATCAATAGTTTCAATGATGTTTGTTGCATCGGCAATTTTCTTGGTTGCATTTTGGTCTGGTCTTCCATCAACAATTTTTCAAGACGCACAGTTAGTAGGTTTTGGTGCTCTTATGATAGGGTTGCTTATTACCCACATGGGTACATTACTTAGTTTAGACGATCTTAAGAAACAGTGGAAAACAGTTGTTATTGCACTGGCTGCAGTAGCGGGAATTGGTATTTTCTTATTTTTAGTGGGATCACCTATAATAGGTAGAGAATATGCAGTAGCATCAGCTCCACCGATCTCAGGAGGAGTAGTAGCTGCCATAATAATGGGCGAAGCGGCAACAGCTAAGGGTTTGGATTCAATAGCACTTTTTGTTACTATTTTAGTAGTTGTTCAAGGCTTCTTTGGATTCCCAGTGGCATCATTTCTTTTAAATAAAGAAGCGAAGAAAATATTAGCATTAAATACACATAATTTATCAGGTGCAGATAGTAATAAAGAGGATACAGAAGTCGTTAAGAATGTAAAGGCAAAGAAAAAATTACTCCCTTCATTGCCAGTAAATCTTCAAACAACCTACATACTATTAGCTAAGTTATCAATGGTAGCACTTTTAAGTTTTAAGTTAGCTGATATGACTAATGGCATTATTCATAGATATGTTATGTGCTTATTAATTGGAGTTGTTGCAAGAGAACTTGGATTCCTGGAAGAAGCCATAATGACCAAATCAAATGCTTTTGGTCTAGCTATGGTTGCATTGATGGCAGTTATATTTGGAAACCTAGCAAAGGCAACACCAGAAATGCTATTGTCAATATTATTCCCCTTGGTAGTCAGTCTTGTTTTGGGTCTTATAGGAATAGCAATCTTCTCAGGTATAGTAGGTAAATTACTTGGCTATTCTCTGGAAATGTCCATAGCTATCGGTACATCTGCTCTTTTTGGATTCCCTGGAACCTTTATTATTAGTAATGAAGTAGCTAATGCTAATGGTAAAACTGAAGCTGAAAGGAATTTAATTTTAGATGCAATAATGCCTAAGATGTTGGTTTCTGGATTTATTACAGTTACAATAGCATCAGTAGTATTGGCAGGTATAATGGTTAAATTAGTTTAATTATATAAGGAGGTATAAAATGAGTAATAAAGTAGTTTACAAAGGATTTACACTAGTAGATGGTACTGGTGCACAGGAAGTTAACAATGCCTATCTAGTAGTTGAAGGAAAAAAAGTTGTTAAGGTTGGAAGTTTAGATAGTTACAATGAAGAGGAAAATTCAGAGGTTGTTGATTTAAGTGGTAAAACAGTAATGCCCGGGCTAATCAATTCACATGTTCATATAGTTATGGAACCTGTTGGTGATCCAAATTCTATTATGCTAACTGAATCCCCATATAAGGCTGTACTAAGGGGATCAAATAATCTTAAGAAACATCTATATTCAGGAACAACATTCTTTAGAGATATGGGTGGATACGAATATATCGACCTTACCCTTAGAGATGCTGTAAAGGAAGGTTTGATTGAAGGCGCAGAATTTGTTGCATCAGGAAAGGTAGTAACAATGACAGGTGGTCATGGTTGGGTTATGGGTAGAGAAGCAGATGGACCTGAGGAAACAAGAAAAGCTGCTAGAGAGCAACTTAAAGCTGGAGCTGATGTTATAAAGATCATGGCAACTGGTGGAGTTATGACTAAGGGTGTTGAACCAGGTAGTCCTCAATTATCCATGGAGGAGATAAAAGCAGCTGTGGATGAAGCTCATAAGGCTGGTAAATTGACTGCCACCCATGCTCAAGGAACAACTGGTATCAAGAATGCGGTAATGGCAGGGATTGATTCAGTGGAACACGGGATCTTTCTTGATGATGAAGTAATTCAAATGATGGTGGATAGAGGAACATATCTAGTTCCAACTCTTGTTGCCCCATATTTTATCGTTAAGTATGGAGTTGAAAATGGAGTTCCTCAATATGCTGTTGATAAATCTAACTATGTTATGAAATATCACCACGAAAGCTTTAGAAAGGCTCATAAGGCAGGAGTAAAAATTGCTATGGGTACTGATTCAGGTACACCATTTAATCAACATGATGGTGCCCCATGGGAACTAAAACTTATGGTTGAAAATGGCATGACACCTATGGAGGCTATAGTTGCCTCAACTAAAAACAGTGCAGAGTGCTTAGGAATACTAAATGATTATGGCACATTAGAAGCTGGGAAATTTGCTGACTTTATAGTATTAAATGAAAATCCTCTTGAAAATTTAGATATTCTATTTGATGTGGAGAGTGTTTATAAGTTAGGTAAGAAAGTAAAATAAGTAGAAAAGAGCCTTCATTTATCATGTAATATGATAGATGAAGGCTTTGTATTATTATTTTACGCTAACAACCTCTACTCTTGACTTGTAAATAAAGAACCCTAAGGCTAAAATTGCTGCTGCTGCTCCTACTGGATATGAAATTGATGTTGCTAACTTAAATCCTTCTGGTGCTTGCATGATGTAAGTTATACTAACAGCTGTCATAAATGTAGCAGGAAGGGATGTCATCCAATGAGATTTTCCCATCTTAACTAAGTATGCTGCCGCTGCCCATAAAACTATCATAGCTAATGTTTGATTTGACCAAGCGAAGTATCTCCAAATAATGTTAAAGTCAATTCTTGTAAGCGCAAATCCAACTACAAACAATGGTACTGACAATAGAAGTCTTTTGTTTATAGGTCCCTGCTCAAAATTCATGGCATCTGCAATTGTAAGTCTGGCACTTCTAAATGCTGTATCTCCAGAAGTAATAGGACAAGCTATAACACCAAGCATAGCTAAAATTCCACCTACTGGTCCGAGTAGGGTTGTGGAAATAGTATATACCACTCCTGCAGGTCCTCCCCCTGTAGCTAGGGCTTCTGATAGTCCACCTACTCCATTGAAGAATACCATTCCTGCTGCTGCCCATATCATTGCAATTACACCTTCAGCTATCATTGATCCATAGAAAACTCTTCGACCATAACTCTCTTTAGTCATACATCTAGCCATCATAGGAGATTGTGTAGCATGGAATCCTGAAATTGCACCACAAGCTATGGTTGTAAATAGAATTGCCCAAATTGGTAGACCCTTAGGATGTAAGTTTGAAAGGGTAAATGCTGGTAATTGATACCCATCTATAACTAACTTCGCACCAATACCTGCAGCCATAATAAGTAATGAGGCTCCAAATATTGGATATAATTTACCGATTATCTTATCAACAGGAAGTACTGTTGCCAAGAAATAGTATGCAAGCACAATTAAGACCCACACTTGAAGATTGCTTAGTCCAAACAGATTAAGATTAGCTAATAATCCTGCTGGTCCGGTCATAAAAACTGTTCCAACTAGTATAAGTAGTACAACTGAGAAGACCCTCATTACTTGTCTTGCGCCATTCCCTAGGTAGATACCAACAATCTCAGAAATACTCTTTCCATTATGTCTTACTGATAACATCCCTGAGAAGTAATCATGAACTCCACCAGCAAAGATACTGCCTAGAGCTATCCAAATAAATGCAACTGGTCCAAACAAAGCCCCTTGAATAGCTCCAAAGATTGGTCCAAGCCCAGCTATGTTTAAGAACTGAATAAGAAATATTTTCTTCCAGCTCATAGGCATAAAGTCTATACCATCTTGTAATCTTGTAGCTGGAGTTTCCTTGCTGTCGTCTGCACCAAAGTGCTTATCAACAACTTTTCCGTAAGTTATGTATCCTAGAACTAGGACTATAATACCGATTATGAAATATGACATAAAAAAACCTCCTTTATATTTATCAAGATTAATATATCTTAAATAATACAAAAAGAGGTCTTTTTAAGACAAGATGTTAAAATCAAGGTCTAAAATACAAATATTTAGAACAAATTACATATCCATGCTTAAAATTTCCCTGAATTCTTTAACATAAGTTCTGCTAACAGGAATGACTTCCTTAATGGTCGTCAACTTTACATTATAGGTTGAATTAAACCAGGGTTCAATATCTTCAATCATATTCAGGTTTATTATAAAAGACTTGTGCGTTCTAAAAAAAACTAATTTATCTAATTTACCATATAACTCTCCCAAGCCTATATTAATTGTCATTCTACCTTTACTGGTATATACAACCGTTGTCTTATCTTCAACACAAGCGTAAATAATCTCACTAGTATCAATAGGGACTATCTTATTATCCTTGTGGCCGACAATCCTAATAATTCTATCAGTTTTTATTACATCCTTTATTATTCTGTCAATCTTATCTCGATCTAAGTTTGTATCTTTTAATACTATGCCCTTTATCTTATCAATGCATCTTACAAATCTTTCCTCTGATAGAGGTTTAAGAAGATAATCTAATGCGTTTGCATCAAAAGCTTCCAAGGCATACTTATCATAGGCTGTAACAAATACAATAAATGATTTAATACCTAATTGCATAATCATGTTTGCTGTTTCCAAACCATTAATATCTGGCATGTTTATGTCCATGAAAATCAGATCTGGCTTAAATTCACTGGCTTTTTTTACAGCTTCAAATCCACTTGCTGCTTCTCCTATTAATTCAAGTTCCTCATTCTTTGACATAATATACTTTAATTCTTCTCTTGCTGGTAATTCATCATCAACTATTAAGCACTTAATCATATGACGTCACCTCTTTTTTATTTGGAATAAATAGAGTAATGAGTGTTCCTACACCTTCTGTGCTTTCTATCTTTAGTCCATTGTCTTTGCCATACATACTTTTTAACCTCGCATCTACATTCCTAAGTCCAATGGAATCTCTTGAAGAATTTTCAATTAAGACCCTATTAATTGTCTCTTCACACATTCCTACTCCATTATCCAGAACACTTATATAAGTACCTTTATCTTTTTTTGATGCACATATTCTTACAAATCCACCTTCAGTTCTCTTTAGTACTCCATGCTTAATTGCATTCTCGACTAAAGGTTGAAGTAATAGTGGAGGAAGTTTACAATTAACATCGTTATCAATAGTATAGAGGATTTTAAGTTTATCCCCAAATCTGGCCTTTTCAATTTCTACATATGAAGTAATATGTTCCAACTCTTTTTCCAGAGCTACTTCGCTGATTGGTTCTTGAAGGTTTGACCTAAAGAAGTCTCCAAGATGAATCAACAACTTCCTTGCATGATCAGGTTGAGTTCTTGTGTAGGATACAATAGTGTTAATTGCATTAAAGAGAAAATGAGGATTAATTTGAGCCTGTAATGCTTTTAACTCAGATCTTGCCAACAACTCTTTCTGTTGATCAATCCTACTTAATTCCAACTGTGTAGAGAAAAGCTGAGCTAAACCAAGAGCTAATTCTGTTTCTACCATGGTAATGGCTCTTTCTTCTTTTTTATATAGTTTCAGTACACCTATAACTTCACTTTCTAATTTTATAGGTACAATTATTGCTGATTTTAATCTGCAATTTCTATGTTCACATGCAATTTCACTTCTCTTATCTGCTATAACAAATCTATCTGTGCTAAGTACCCTTCTTGTTAATTCAGTCTTTACTAATTCACCCACATGGTGATGATCATCACCTTCACCAACATGTGCAATTATTTCATCCTTATCAGTGAAGGCAACAGCAGCTACATATGTCATACTTTTAATAACTTCAGCAGTTTTAGTTGCGGTTATAGCATTAAAACCTTCCCTGAAAAACATGGTCTTATTCGCTATTTGAAGTGCCAATTGAGCCTGAAAGGAGGCTTCCTTCTCCATCCCATGAAGAACACTATCTACCATAACTATAAATACCCCTATTCCAATTCCATTTGCAAGTATCATAGGAATACCAATTATTTTAACTAATTCAACAGCTGCATCAAAAGGCCTTGCAAGAAGAAGTATTATGGCCATCTGCATAACTTCTGCTAGAAATCCACCAAAAAGTGCAAATGTAAATCTATGAGAACTCTTATCAAACCTTCTTTTTAAGAACCCTGCCAGCATTCCTTCAGATATAGTTGATACAGCGCAAGCAAAAGCCGTAAATCCTCCAATATCAGTTAGGTATCTGTGCCCTCCTGCTATTATCCCTGATAATATCCCTACAAAGGGTCCTCCTAACAATCCCCCAACAAAAACTCCAATTACTCTGGAATTTGCTATAGCTCCTTGTATATGTATTCCTGTATAGGTTCCTATTATCCCAAATAAGCCAAATATTAAAGCCAGTAGTAACTTATCCTCTAATTTGATAGTTTTTTTCGATACTAACTTTCTAAACATCCCAAATCTTGATAGTAGAAAGGCTAATATTAGAATTAGACCTACTCTATTAATAAGATTTTCTAAACTTAAGAACTCCAAGATATCACCATCCTTCACACAAGGATAAGTATACCCAATATTAACATTTTTTTCAAACAAAAAAAGATGCTCAATTAAGAGCATCAATCTTCCAATTCATCTGTAAGTTTTACTATTTCATCTATTATGCTTCCAATGTGTTCAATGGTATCTAGTAGTGGTCTGTCAGTAGTGATATCTACTCCTGCCATTGCCGATAATTCAACAGGATCCTTAGTTCCACCTGCCTTTAATACCTTTAACCAATCCTCAAGGGCAATGTCTCCCTCTTTTAATATTCTTTGACTAACTTGTGTAGCAACGGTTAATCCTGCAGAGTAAGTATAGGGATAAAGTCCCATATAATAATGGGGTTGTCTCATCCAAGTTAGCTCAGCACCTTCATTGATCTCCACATCTTCACCCCAGAATTTAGTAAGGGTTTCTCTTTTAAGTTTATTAAGAACTTCAGCATTTACACTTCCACCATTATCAATAATATTATATACTTCTCTTTGATAATGAGCTTCCAATAGATGAGTTACAAAATTATGATAATAGGTTCTTGAAATTATTGAAGATAGGACCCATCTTTTCATTCTCTTATCATCAGTGTTTTTCATAAGATAATTAGCCATAAGCATCTCATTCATAGTTGATGGTGCCTCTATAAAATACTGAGATGGTCTTGCATTGTAGATGCTTTGATTCTTTTGAGCTAGGTAAAAATGACCAGCATGTCCCAATTCATGGGCAAGTACAAATACTTCTCTCATTCTTTCTGTCCATGAAATCAATATGAAGGGATGAGATCCATATGGAGTTGAACAAAAGGCACCAGTTGATTTTCCCTCATTCTGTACAAAATCTATCCATCTTTCATCATAGGCTCTATTAATCATATTTACATAATCATCACCTAATACTCCCAGTGCCTCCAAAATGTATTTTCTAGACTCTTCCACTGATATTTCAGGTTCAAAATCAGGATCAACATCTATTTTTAAATCAGCAAATGTAATCTTATCAAGTTTATTGGTCTTCTTTAATAAATTAGCATATTTTCTCATATGGGGAGCTAGGTGTTCCATAATCAAGTCTATTTGCCTATTATATAAGGATCTATCCACCTTTTGATTGAATAAAAGACTATCAATTACAGAATCAAATCCCCTAAGTTCTGAAAATGTCTTTTCCTTATTAACTTGTGTATTATATACAGTGGCAAGACCATATTGGTATTCTCTTAGTTTCTTGGAGAAAGCCTTGAAGGCTTCTCTTCTTAGATTTGTATCCTTCTCATACTCCCATTCTCCCTCGAAAAGTACAAAACTCAATGGATACTTACTCCCATCAACTTCAAATTCTCCAAAGTTCATATCAGCTAACTTCGTAGTATTGTATATCCTGTATGGAGCTTCTAATGCTGATGATAGTGAAAGAAGGATTTTTTCAACCTCTGGACTTAAGGTGTATGGTTTTCTTCTTAATATATTCTCTAAATAACCTTTGTTATCCTGACTATCTTCTAAAGCCTTTTTAACCATTTCCTCATCCAGAGCTAGTATCTCAGCCTGAACAAAGTTTAAGTTGCTAAGAATCTTTGATTGCAGAGTAGCTATCTTAGCTTGTCTTTCCTGACTTGTCATGTCCTTCTGGTCACTGGCAACGCTTAAGTACGCATAACTACCAACCCAGGATGCCATCATTTCAAACTCTCTCATCCTATCTAAACAATTATTGATCAAATCCGCTGATTTAAGATTTCCTTTAAAATCCCTTTCGATACTCTCAGCTAGGGATAGAACCTTGTTAAGGGTTTCCTTAAATGCTTCTTCATTCTTAATCAAACTAGATAAATCCCACGTCAAATTCTTGTCTACTTCACTTCTCTTTGGTAGTGCTTTAACCATAGATATCCCCCTTTAATTCGTGACTCTAATTAATTTATATCTGCTATTTACCCTTTTTGCAGTTATTCTACCAATTTTCAGGAATCTCTTTCATTTTCTCATTTATAATGGCTATTATCCCCTCATGGCTTAAATCCTTATCTAGGGTAAAGATCACGATACTATTCTTTTCCTTAATAACTAATCTTCCACCTTCTTTGGTTTCTCCCTCTTCATTGGTTATAAAATAAGCATGTTCATAAGCTGGATAAAATTCCTTAGCATCCCAGTATTCACTGTAGTAGGAGGTCATTCTCTCTAACTTTTTTCCTAGGAAATAATCTGTTAAATTTTCATTTTTACCTACCATTACCTCTGTACCTAATCTTTGATGCCCAATATACTCATAATAGGTGTAATAGGTTGGCATTAGAATACTACCCCTAGCATCGTAGTATTCACTATGATTAGCATCGATAATATATCCTAGGTCTTCAAAGGTTAATCCAAATACATCTTCAGGGGTAAGTCTATTCTCTTGTGAACCACTATAAAATCTCATTGTCAAACTTGAAGTTCCAAATACAGCAATGAAAACTAGAATTATCATAATAAAGGTCTTTAAGAAGGGATCATAATCTCTACCTTTAAAAAATGCTCTTAAACTAAATCCTATAAGAAATGCCACCCCTATAGGAAGTAAAGTCAAGAATACTAGAGATTCCTCAACTCTACTATCTAGTAATAAGGTAATTAATAATGTAGCTAGTACAAACCATCCAACAAAATTAAATACCCTTCTCTTTATTTTCACCAGAGTGTGATTTCTATAGGAAATATCATCCTCTCCTGATTGTCTTTTTAGTCTCACTAAGTTAACTATATTTTCAATACCATTATATAGAAAGAAGAAGGTAATAATTGGCAGGATTAAAATCCCAAAAATACCCGTATTAGAATAAAAGCTACTAATTTCAAGAGGGAATAATCTCCTCATATTGAATAAGTTTAATACTCCTAGTAACAAGTAACTTATGGTCTCTAATTTTAGTGAGCTTCTAATATTCTCTATTTGATAGGTTTTGTCTATAGAGGGAATATCTAGATTTTTCTCCTTATAGAAAACCTGCATATTAGAAATTGATACAGCATGGGTCCAACCTTTTTCTTCCTGGGCTTTTATATATACTCCTGATTCTAAATCATCCACACCTTCATAGGCTCTTGATTTTGGATAAACTCCAATGGAAAAGTCCAAATCCTGGGGTTCAGTTTTTATGTACCTTATTAAGCCAAACTTATGGGTATCTACAAGGTATCCTTTTCTTGCCTTTTCTTCAAAAATTTCTTCAAGAGTTAAGTAATCTATGGGAGTATAGGAATTAATTGTGTACTTCTTATTTCCTAGCATTCTGTTTTCCTCTCCTCCTCTCCTCTAATGTATATCTAACAATCTCAACCACCACTAGTGCTATTACAATTACATTTGATTTATTTATATATTTTAAGAAAGCTTTAGCAAGGTATGCATCATATATCTCTCCAGACTTTTGGGAGACTTTAATTCTAAGGTCTTCAACTTCTTCTGGATTATAATCTTTTATAAGTGTTTGATTTAATCTTGGGCTCTCCATGGACTCTTCTTTATTAAATCTATTATACTCAAGATTTTGAAGTGCTAAGATCTCCACTATTTCATAGGGCATCCCTTCAATATCCTCTGCATAGAAACTAAAACCTGGATAGTCTTCTTTAAGCACTTCTATCATAGAGGTGTACTTCATTGTATCAGAAATAAAAAATGCTGAACCGACCATGATCAAAAATAAAACTATTATGAAACTTACTCTTTTAAATAATCTAAACATACTATCCCTCCAATGTCTTGTCTATTATAGGATACCACAGATTGCATATATTGTATCATTTAATGGAATTTTTTCTCCATTTTGTAACTTTTGTTAAGCTTACTTATTAGTGGGTATACTTGTCTCTAAAGGAGGTTATCAAATGACACATTTTAAGGTTTTTTCAGATTTCGCATGTCCTTTCTGTTATATAGGATTTGAGATTGGAGATAGATTGTTAAATGAAGATGAGGATATAACGATAGAGTGGATTCCATTTATTCTGGATAGAGACACACCCCAAATAGGTTCCGATCTAAGTGATGATATTCCTCAAGAAAACATTGATTTTTCCTATAGGAGAATCGAGAGACTAGGAAAAGAGTATGATCTTGTATATAATAATAAAACTAAGAAGTTTAATACAAATTTACTTCATATTGCTGGATTATATGCTCAATCAGTGGATAAGTTCAGACCTTTTGCAAGAGAAGCCTTTAAGGCAATCTTTAAGGATGGAAGAAATGTTGCAGAGTTGGATGTAATTAATGATATTGGATACAAGGTGGGTTTAAATCTTAATGAATTAAATGATGCTCTTAAGGACCCTCATTTTACTGAACTGCTGGAAGAATCTTTAAATCTAGCAAAGGTATATGAAATTGACAGCGTTCCAACATTTGTAAGAGATGATAATAAGAAGATTTTACTTCTAAAGGAATACAAGAAATTCAAGAAAGATTTATTGGAGTAAAATAAAGGATTCTGCTTGACAGGATCCTTTTTTTAGCTTAATATTGTTAATGTATTAACACTCAATTAGATGTATATGAATCTATTAATTCAGATATAATTAGAGTCCCTAGCTTTGTTATTAAGTCATTTATCAGATATTTCAATTATTTGCATCCTCTAAATTGTATAAAATTTATAAAAAATTATAGTAAATTCTTATATGGTATATTGACAATTATTTATCAACATATTATTATATAAATACATCTTGTATTGGGAGGGTCTTATGATACTAAAATTAATTGGACTATTAGCCTTTGTTCTTACAAGTTCAGGCTTATTGGTTTCTACTTTAATAGTTAATTTCAACATTTCAACCATGGCAGTATTATTTGTTTTTGGGTGCTTTTTTACTATAAGTCTTGTTGATCACTTCAATGAGATTAAGAATTAGGAGATATTATGAAAATCACTAAAGATAGATTATATATTTTAGCGTGTAGCCTAATTGGAGTTGCAATAACATATTTCTTAAATCACCATATGGGTTATGGAGCAATTGTATCCAATGGACTTGTAGGAGTAATAGCAGCTATTCTACTTCCTGCACCTTTAGCTGGTGCAACCTACACAGCATCATTTGTTGGAATGAGTTCCCAGGTAATTATACCTAACATATTCTTTGCCTTAGCTGGTGGATTAATTGTTGGAGTTGTAATAATAACTACTACTCAAATCTATGCGGGTATAGGTGGAAAAGGTGGAACTACAGCAGCGATGGCATCACTACTAACCAGGGCTTTAACTGGACTATTTTCTTAGGAGGAAGGCAAAATGGAAACCTTATTAATCATCTTAGTATCTACAGTATCAGGAGCTTTAACCTTTTTGATATCTAATAATCTAAAAAAAGGTCCAGTATTTGGTTCAGCTGTGGTAACTTTAGTATCAGGAATATTTTTACCACACTTTTTCGGAGAATTTGGAACTAGCTTAATGGTAGTAGCAGCTTGTTCATCCTATGCTGGAATGGTAGCAGTAAAGAACATTCCTAACATTTGGGAGATGATTGTAGTCTCTACGATAACAGCTATACTCTTTATACTTGCCAGTTCAGCCTATCTTGGAGTTGGTGGGAGATTGGGAACCATAGCAGCTCTTTCTTGTTTTACCTGGATTGGATTTAAAAAGTTTGTTTATGCAACTAATATAAATTTGAAAAATAAATTAAAATATAAGAGCGTAGGTATATGGAGCTAGATTCATTCTTATCCCAGCAGTTAAGATTATCTTAATTGTTGGGATTTTCCTTATTGTGATATGATAGATGACAGAAACAATTAGTTCTAAAATAATAATTAGTTATATATTAAGTAACATTATACAAGATTAATAATTTTTAAAGGAGAGCTTAACCTATGATCACAATAGTAAGTGCATCCCCAAAAGATGCAAGTTTATTAGCTAGTTTAGAAATAAGATCTGAATCTTATTGGGGCTATAGTTCCGATTTTATGGCTAAATTTAAAGAAATATACTTAATCACTGAAGAATTTATATTAAATAATCCAACCTATATTCTTAAGGACCATGAATCAATAATAGGCTTTTATGGAATATTATTAAATGATGAGGTCTCCTTAGAGTATCTATTTATAGAACCCGTGTATATTGGAAAAGGATATGGGAAAATGTTATGGAAGCATGCTCTTGACGAATGTTAAAAACTAGACATTAGAGAATTTACCATTATAACTAGTCCGGATGCAAGGGAATTCTATTTAAAATTAGGAGCAACTATTTTTACTGAAATAGATTCTTTAATATCAGAAGGAAATAAGACGCCTAAGCTGATCTATCGATTGTAAAAAGAAGAAGAAGAATAATAATATTATTACTTCGTGGCGATTTACTTAAGAATTTTCTTTTTACAATACCCAAAAATTAACAAATCTTATATGTTGATAAAATTATCTCTTAATTAGTTGGAAGTCAATAATACCTGATTGTTGAAACTAAAAATTTCCTATTATATTATTTGGATTAATTATTTATATATGGTATAATAGCTTGATTATATAATAGAAAAGGATGAATATATTGATTAATGTAAATAATGTGAGCCTTCGTTATGGAGCTCAAAAGCTTTTTGATGATGTTAATTTAACATTTACTCCAGGTAACTGCTATGGAGTTATTGGTGCTAATGGTGCTGGTAAAAGTACTTTCCTTAAAATCTTATCTGGTGATATTGAAGCTGATACAGGTGATATTACACTAGGGAAAAATATGAGGATGAGTGTATTAAAACAGGATCATTATGAATATGATGATTTTAATGTAATTCAGACAGTAATTATGGGAAATAAAAGATTGTATGACATCATGATTGAGAAGGATGCCCTTTATGCAAAAGAGGACTTTACTGATGAAGATGGTATTAAAGCATCTGAACTAGAAGGTGAATTTGCAGAAATGGATGGATGGAGTGCAGATAGTGAAGCTTCCTCCCTACTTCAAGGTTTAGGTATTCCCACTAGCCTACATGAGAAAGATGTTAAGGACTTAACTGGTAATGAGAAGGTTAAGGTACTATTAGCTCAAGCCTTATTTGGAAAACCAGGAATCCTTATTCTAGATGAGCCTACCAACCACTTGGATGTAAAAAGCATAAGATGGTTGCAGGACTTTTTAGGGGATTTTGAAGGTACAGTAATCGTTGTATCTCATGATAGACATTTTCTTAATGAAGTATGTACCCATATGGTTGATATTGACTTTGGTAAAATTAAGATGTTTGTTGGTAACTATGACTTCTGGTATGAGTCAAGTCAACTGGCATTGAGTTTAATGAGAGATCAAAACAAGAAAAAGGAAGAGAAAATTAAAGATCTTCAAAACTTTATCGCTAGATTCTCCGCCAATGCTTCAAAATCTAAACAGGCTACATCAAGAAAGAAATTATTAGAAAAGATCACCTTGGATGATATTATGCCTTCATCAAGAAGATATCCTTTTGTTGGCTTTAATATGGAAAGAGAAGTTGGAAATGAGATCTTAACTGTGGAGGAATTGAATAAGACAGTTGATGGAGTTCACTTAATAAAAAATTTATCCTTTAGGGTAAACAAATATGATAAGATTGCATTTATTGGAGATGAACTAGCCATAACTCATTTGTTCAAGATATTAATTGGAGAGGAAAACCAGGATAGTGGAACCTTTAAATGGGGTCAAACTATAACCACATCATATTTTCCTAAGGACAACTCCCACTTCTTTGAAGGAGTTAATCTAAATCTAATCGATTGGTTAAGACAATTCTCTGTTGAACAAAGTGAAATATATTTAAGAGGTTTCTTGGGAAGAATGCTCTTCTCTGGAGAAGAAGCTTTAAAGGAAGCTAAGGTACTTTCAGGGGGAGAAAAGGTAAGATGTATGCTGTCTAGAATGATGCTTAAAGATGCAAATGTATTAATTCTTGATCAACCTACAAACCACCTAGATCTTGAATCTATAACTGCTGTGAATAATGGTTTAAGGGACTTTAAGAGCAACCTGCTATTTACCTCCCACGATCACCAGTTTATTCAAACCATAGCAAATAGAATCATTGAAATAACAAAAGATGGCTTTAGAGATAGAAGTATGACCTACGAAGAGTATATCGAAGAGTTTTATATGAAATAAAAACCACGCCTTGCTACCCTAATTAGCAAGGCGTTTCTTATCCGAATCTTCCTGTTATATAATCTTCTGTTCTTTGATCTCTTGGTGTTCCAAAAATCTTATCCGTATTGTCAAATTCAATTAGCTCTCCACTTAGAAAGAAGGCTGTTTTATCTGATATTCTTGCTGCCTGTTGCATATTGTGGGTAACTATTACCACTGTATAGTCCTTCCTTAAATCCTCCATCAACTCTTCAATCTTCATTGTAGCTACAGGATCTAGGGCTGATGTTGGCTCATCCATCAGAATTACTTCAGGATTTACAGCCATACTTCTTGCTATACATAATCTTTGCTGTTGACCTCCAGATAAACTATAGGCATTTTCGTTTAGTCTGTCCTTTACTTCATCCCAAAGAGCTGCACCCTTTAAACTCTCCTCCGTAATTTGCATTAAGAGTTTTTTATCCTTAATGCCATGAATTTTTGGTCCATATACAACATTTTCATAAATTGACTTTGGAAATGGATTAGGTTTTTGAAATACCATCCCAACTCTAGTCCTTAGTTCCTCCACTTTCAACTTGTTAGTAAAAATATCATCACCATGAAATAGAATTTCCCCAGATGTTTTAACTCCATCAACATTTTCAATCATTCTATTAAGGGTTTTTATGAAAGTAGATTTACCACAGCCTGAAGGCCCTATTATTGCTGTAATTTTGTTCTTTTCAATTTTCATGTTTATATCCTTTAGGGCTTGGTTATCCCCATACCAAAGATTTAAACCCTTTACATCATATACAATTTCTAAATTATTATCTTTCATAATACTTCCTCCGATTAAAATGTTTTCTGGAACTTGTTTCTAATTACTATGGCTATGGAGTTGAGAACAAATAGGGTTACTAGAAGTACGACTATTGTTGCTGCTGCCAGGAAGGTGTATTCTCTAGTAAGAACGCTATCTAATGTCCAATAGTATACTTGAATTGGTAGTACTGTAAAATCATCCATAACACTTGTGGGTATCTTCATTAATAAAGTAGGTATGCCTAAGGCCACCAATGGAGCAGTTTCTCCTATAGCCCTTGACATGGCAAGTATCGCACCAGTAAGTATCCCAGGAAGTGCCACAGGAAGAATTACTCTCCAAATTGTAGTCCACTTATCAGCTCCCATTCCAAAGGATGCTTCCCTTAGAAATCCTGGGACAGCTTTTAAGGCTTCTTGAGATGCAACTACAACTATTGGAAGAACCAACAAGGACATGGTCAATCCTCCAGCTAGGATACTGGATCCTAGATTCAGCATTCTGGCAAACACAGTTAACCCCAGTAATCCAAATATAACAGAAGGTACACTTGCTAAATTTGAAATATTTACTTTTATGAACCTCTGAATTTTGCCATCATTTGCATACTCTTCTAGATAAATAGCAGTTGCTACCCCTAGTATCAAGGTTATGGGTATTACAACAAGCATCATATACACAGTCCCCATTATGGCTCCTCTAATTCCGGCTTTCTCTGGGAATATTGATAGATTACTAGTTAGAAACTGAAGATCTAGCCAGCCAATACTATCCTTACCTATTCCATAAAGAAGAACTATGAGTATTGCCATTACCAATACAATTACTACAGAAAATAGGTCTCTTACTCTGTTATTTAGGACTATCCTTCGTTTTATGCGATTATTATCTATTTGAAATTTATTTTCTTTCATCTTTAGTACCTCTCTCCATACTTTTTGGTGATATATTGTGCAAGGAGATTCATTATCATTGTAAATAAAAACAGTATTAATCCCACAGCATAAAGTGAATAATATCCCACAGTTCCACTACCTGCATCTCCACTTGTAAACTCTACGATGTAAGATGTCATTGTTTGCATGGACTGGAAAATATCAAATGTAAATCTCTTTGAGCTACCACTGGCAATTGTTACAATCATGGTTTCACCAATTGCTCTGGATATTGCCAATACTATAGATGACATTATTCCAGAGATTGCAGCAGGTATTACTACTTTAAAGGTTGTTTCAAGCTTTGTTGATCCTAATCCTGTTGCCCCATCCTTCATTATGGTTGGTACCGAATTCATGGAATCCTCAGATAAGGATGCTACCATAGGTATAATCATTATTCCCATAACAAGACCAGGACTTAATACATTTTTTGGTTCAAGACTTGGAATTAGCCTCATGAGAATAGGTGTAACCACTGAATATGCAAAGAAACCATAGACGATTGTAGGTATACCTGCTAAAATTTCCAAAATAGGTTTTAAAATTTTTCTTAACTTCTTTGATGCAAACTGACTTAGATATATGGCAACAGCCATTCCCACTGGAACCGCTACAAACATGGCTATTATTGTAGTTAAAATTGTTCCATTAAGCAATGGTAGTATTCCAAATGATGGATCAGCTGACAAGGGTTGTAATCTAGTACTGAAAATTTCACTTAAGGGTACTGCAGCAAAGAACTTCAAAGCATCTACCACAAGAGTATAGACTATTCCAAAGGTTGTAAGAACTGATATAAATGCCATGGATAAGAAAAATAAGGGCATAGCTCTATCTGAGAAATGTTTTTTGTTCTTTATGTTATTTTGTATTATATCTCTAATCTCATTACTCTTCATTTTCATTTCTCCTAAACTTCATTTAAGATGGGAAGATATCTTCCCATCTTATTTAGATTCTAATTTAATCCTTCAAGAAAACTAAGGTATTCAGAATACATTGATTCTGGTAGAGGAGCAAATCCATTATCTCCTGCTAGTTTTGCTGCTCCATCTGGTGAAACAACAAATTTTGCAAAGTCCATAACTTGTGGTTTTTCTTTAGCATACTGAAGATTTAAATAAGTGTATACTAATCTTGTGAATCCAGCATAATCAAGCTCTTCTCCTATGGTCTCTAGTTTTGGTTCAACAGGTCCATTTCCAAAATCAACCTTTACTGCTGTTAATTTATCAGTATTATTTATATAGTATCCAAATCCAAAGAATGCAATAGCGTTTTTATCTCTTGATACTAAATCAACTAATGTTGAGTACTCTTGTTGAAGATTAGCTGTTTTAACCATATTTTGCTTATCCAGAATTACTTCATAGAAAAACTCATATGTTCCATGATTTTCATTTGGTCCATAGAACTTAATTTCTTCACTTGGCCAATCAGCTCTAATATCTGACCATAGAACTTTGTCATCAGCATTGTAGCTTCCTGAAAGATACATTTTTACAATTTCATCATCTGTCATTTCAGTTGCCCATGTATTTTCCTTGTTAATTACCATTGTTAAACCATCGTATGCTAACTTAATTTCCATTATATCTTCTTCATATTTAAATCCATTTTCTTCAAGTTGAGCAATTTCTTCATCTTTAATTGCTCTTGATGCATCTGAAAAATCAGTTTCTCCCGGGATGAACTTCTTAAATCCAGCACTTGATCCAGCTCTACCAACCTGAACACTTACACCACTTTCCTTATCAGTCATGTAATTTTCAGCAATATTTGCCATTAATGGATAAACTGTACCTGAACCATCAATTATAACTGCTCCTTCTAGTCCACTGCCTGATGGAGTTTCACTGCTATCAGTTCCTCCACATGCTGTTAAAGTTAATGCTAATAATGTAATTCCTACCACTAAAATCTTTTTGATATTCTTCACCTTAATATCCTCCTTAATAATCTCTTTTCATTTCATCCTAATAATAACAAGACATCATTAAGGAATTATAATGGCAATGTAAAGTTTGTGTAAAATAAATACCCTGTGGAAAAATTTCCACAGGGTAGTCTTATCTAACCTCTTTAAATTCTAGATCTAAGTCTATAGTTTCACCGTTTCTAAATATCTTAACAGTAGCACTATCTCCTACTTTGTACCTATATAACTCTCTTCTAAGTTGTCCCATATTTGTTATCTCATAGTCGTCAAGACTCTGAATGACATCTCCTGGTAAAATTCCAGCTCTATTTGCGGGACTCTCCTTACTTATCTCAATGACAACAACACCAGATTCAGCAGCCAGATTTACCCCCAGCCTAGATTCATATTCAGCTAGAGATACTCCACTTATTCCCATTAATACCGTCTTGAATGTTCCTGTTTCAATTATTTCCTCAACAATTGGTTTTGCTTGATTAATTGGAATAGAGAATCCCAAACCTTCAGCTGATTTCATCTTAGCTGTATTTATTCCTATTACTTCTCCTTTTGAGTTTAGAAGAGGACCCCCGCTATTCCCAGGATTAATTGAGGCATCTGTTTGAATTAAATTGTCTATAACATTTTCTACATCCACTCTCACACTTCGATTAAGCCCTGATATAATACCACTTGTTACTGTTCTTTCTAGTTCTAGTCCCAGCGGATTTCCTATTGCTACTGCCACTTCTCCTACAATTAGTTCATCAGAATCACCAAGTACTGCTACAGGAAGATTAGACTTTTCTACCTTTACAACAGCTAAGTCTAGTATCTGATCATTCCAAAGGACGATTCCTTCCACTGTCTCTCCGTCCTCAAATAATACCTTGATCTCTTTGGCATTACCATCAGCAACAACATGTGAATTTGTAAGGATATACCCATCTTTGTTGACGATTACTCCTGACCCTACACCGCTGACATCCTGTTCAGAAAAAAAAGTCCTTTGGGTTTCAACCGTTGTTATTCCAACTACTGAACTCATTGCTGATGAGGCTACTGCAGATACAGTTGTTATACTATCATTTGAATTAATTAAAATACTCTCCCTTGGAGCAGATGAATATTCTTCACCTTTGAATATATAATTGGCTCCAATGTAGCTTCCAAATAATCCTCCCAAGATGGAAACCATCAAGACTAGAGCTATTAAAGAAAAACTCATCCTTCTTCTAGATTTATAAGTTTCTTCTTCAGGTACTTTAGATTCTATTTCCTCAATTACTTCTTTTACTTCTTCCTTTCCATCCATCAAATCTTCTCTGACTTCTTCATTCATTTCAAATTTATTTTCATCCATTTAATATCCCTCCTTTACTACTTAATTTTATTTTAAATGCAAAATGTGATAACTATATGAAAAGTAGATGTATAATAGTTAAAAAAGGGTATTAAGAGATTACATCATATAGCAAGGGGGATAAGGTTTTGGATAAATTAGGATTAAAGGTTGAGTATATATATCATAGTTGTTATTCTGTTGAGAGTTCGAATTTTCAACTTGTATTTGATTACTTTAAAGGTAATATTGTAATAAAAGATAAGGATGTGGTTGTTTTTGCATCCCACTCCCATCCAGATCATTACTCTGAAGAAATATTCAGATGGTCTCGCGGGAAGGAGAATATCAGTTATGTCTTAAGCGATGATATAAATCTAGAAACCACTAATATGATTCAAATGGTTGCACCTTATGAATCCCATCAAGTCAATGGTTTAATGATTAGTACACTAAGCTCAACTGATATGGGTGTTTCCTACTTAGTTGAAATGGATGGAATAAATATCTTCTTTGCAGGGGATTTGCACTGGTGGTACTGGAATGATGATACTGATGAAGAAAAAAAGAGAATGGAAGAAGCTTTTAAGGGAGAAGTTTTAAGGCTAAAAGGCTTAAGAATTGATTTAGCATTTTTCCCAGTTGACCCTAGACTCCAAGAAAACTATCATCTAGGTGGTCAATATTTTATTGAAGAATTGAGTCCAAAGTATTTTTTCCCCTTACATTTTGGGGATAACTATAAAGTTACCGAGGATTTTATCAACAAAATCAACAGTGATACCACCAGAATCATACCTATTGGGAATAAAAATCAAGTTACTGATATTTAAGTTGTGCAGAAAGGTTGTGTTATGTATGAATAAGATAATTCCTCATCTTTGGTTTGACAAAGAGGCAAAAGAAGCTGCCTTGTTTTATACTGGTCTTTTGGAGGATTCAGCTGTTTTAGGAAATGTAATTATTGAAAATACACCTTCAGGAGATTCAGAAATAGTTACCTTTAGACTAGAAAGTATCGCCTTTGAGTCCATAAGTGCAGGACCTTATTTTAAGTTTAATCCATCAATAAGCTTAATGGTGTATTGTAAAACAGAAGAGGAACTGAAGAGATTATGGGGTGAACTTAAAAAAGATGGAGCGGAGTTAATGCCTTTAGGTGAATATCACTTTAGCAATCTTTATTCCTGGGTAGAAGATAAGTACGGATTAAGCTGGCAACTTTTCTATAATCAGGGGCAAGAATTCCATCAAAAGATTGTTCCAAGCATGCTGTTTTCTAGTGGAGTATGTGGGCAAGCAAAGGATGCTTTAGATTTCTATCAAAGGGTGTTTAAAGATTCCAAACTTAATACTATTAGCTATTATGGTAAAGGGGATGCACCCAACAAAAATGCACTAGTAAATTACTCCTCCTTAAGTATCCATGACTTTGAAATTGTCTTGATGGATAATGCCATGGAAGCCGATTTCACATTTAATGAAGCTTTTTCTCTGATAATAAGATGTAAGGATCAGGAGGAAATTGATTATTACTGGGACAAGCTCTCAGCAGATCCTGAAGCTGAAGCTTGTGGATGGTTGAAGGATAAGTTTGGTGTTTCATGGCAAATAGTTCCTGATACTATGGAAGAGCTTCTATTTGGTGGTACAAAAGAAGAACTCCAGAGAGTGACAGAAGCTTTTTTAAAGATGAAGAAATTTGAATTAAGTGAATTGGAAAAAGCGAAGATAGGATAATTTATACGAATCAAAAATGAGGAATTACATGTGGTTATGTAATTCCTCTAAAATTTAAAGTATATAAACGGATTAAAGGTATCTCCTACTAAAAATATAACAACAATAAATAATATACTAATATGATATAGATCAATAATTATATGATTGAACTTTCTCTTAGTTTTTTCAAAATATTCCATTGAATTCTTAACTAATGGAGTACTGCCAATAATAGCTAATGAGAAATATGGTAGGGCGTAGAATATATCTTGGTATTCTATCATAACAGTTCTCAATGATATTGACTCATAAACAAACATTGTTTGTAATATTTGGAATAACTGGCTTAAGTCCTCTATCCTAAACAGTGCCCACCCTATTACTACAAATATCATTGTATATAAGTATTTTATAATTCCAGGTATTCTAAGTAGTACTTCTTTTAAAATATATTTCTCTATTAAGAGCAATAAGCCGTAGTATACTCCCCAAACTATATAATTCCAATTGGCACCATGCCATAATCCTGTTAATAGCCATACTATCAGAATATTTCTTATTGCATGATGTCTATTTCCTCCTAGGGGTATATAAACATAGTCTCTAAACCAAGAGCTTAGTGATATATGCCATCGTCGCCAAAATTCAGTTATACTTTTTGAGATATATGGGTAGTTAAAATTTTCTAAAAAATTAAATCCTATCATTTTACCTATACCTATAGCCATATCACTGTATCCAGAGAAATCATAATAAATTTGAAAAGTATATGCTAGTAAGGCAATCCATATCATTATAGTTCCTGCAGATGTATTTGAATTATTAAATATATTATCGGCTATAAAACCCATCTGATTTGCTATAATTACCTTTTTACCTAATCCGAGGATAAAGCGCCTTAGTCCTTGTGCCACCATATCAACAGTCTCTGTTCTGTTTTCTAATTCTTCTTCTATAGTACTATATCTAACTATTGGACCAGCGATTAGTTGTGGAAATAATGTTACATATGTACCTAATACTATAAACTTATTTTGGGCTTTGAGTTTTCCTCTGTATACATCTATAGTGTATGAGATGCTTTGAAAGGTATAAAAACTTATTCCTATTGGTAATGGTAGATTATGAATATCAAGATTAATATTTAATAAATTATTTAAGTTAACAATTAAAAAATCATAGTATTTAAAGTATCCTAATATCCCTAAGCTTATTATTAATGATAAGACTAAGTAAATCTTGGAAATTTTAGTTCTATCATTGTCCTTTGCTTTCTGAATGAATAGTGAAAAGTAATAATTATTAAGTGTTGTAAAAACCATCAATACAACATAAATAGGTTCTCCCCAGGCGTAAAATATTAATGAACTAATAAATAGAACAATATTTCTAAGTTTTCTACTTGACGTTAAAAAGTATACTATTAAGGTTATTGGGAAAAAAATGAATAAAAATGTTAAACTAGAAAATACCATAAAATTCTCCTAATCATTTATTAAGAATCTATCATTTGCATAAAAGAAATAATAACCCATGAACATCACATCATCTATATTTTTGCTATCTACAAAATCCCCAAAATCAAAATAAGGATTAATTGATTTATCATAGTACCTTAAGTCTACAAAATATGCATTATTGTAATGTGATGCAATAAATTCATTCACTGGATTAGAAAATGATTCAACAAAAACTAATATATTTCCTTTATCTGGTTGATTAAATCTGTACTCTACTAGGCCAAAGTCTCCTCCATTAGCAATTCCATAATGGTTAACACCAATATCTTTAGAATATTTACCCTCAGAATACCTTTTCTTCAATCCATAATTACTCTTAACACCATTTATATATACTTCATGATCATCTAATGGAGAAATCAATATACTGAAGTCATCCTTTAATTTGAAATCACTAATAGTTCTAGATTTGGATCCATTGTAAGTAGCACCTTCTATCAATTTAGTTTCAATATCTAATGTATCAAATTCCTTATCATTCAATATCCAAAGAATATCTTCATATCCTTTTAATTGACCTTTTACATCCCAATGATGATCTGTTTTATAGAAATAGTTTTGATAATCTGTTGGTTCATTTAAATATAGGGCTGTTTTATTTATGGATGAATTCAGCTTCCCAAAGAATAAATTTACCAATTCATGATCTATAACCCCATTGATAAAGTCTATGTCCACATCTGATTCTATATAATAGCAGTAATATGATAAATCTGGGTAATTTTTAGCAATTAAATTGTAATTATTGGCTTTAGATTCAAATAGCTTATCAGCATCTTTTGAAGTCCTTTTTCGTACAATTAAATGCTTGGTTTCATCAAGTTCATAGTGTCCACTTCCCCTAGGTGTAATACTAATTTCAAACGATGAATTTTGTGGTAGTCTTCCCATGGAGATAAGTCGTTCAATATTTTCCTTTTCAATTCTTTTAATCCTATCTCTTTCTGATTTCATTTCTTGATGGATCGTATTTGATTCTAAGTATATTTTCGATTTATTCTCTTCGGGTCCTTCAATAATGCTCTCTTCTATACTTGATGTAATTAATTTCTCTTCCTCGAATCTCTTTAATAGAGATACTATATGATCTAAGTTGTTATTTTTTATTTGATTATAAAGTAACTTAACACGATCACCATATATTATTTGATCTGTTAATGCCACTTCTAAATTGCTTTGATAATCTGTTTCTAAAAATTTATCTAGTGAAAAGGTAGGAATAATAGACAGAGATCTATTCTCAATTGTTGATATTTCTTTTTCTCCCCTAACAAGCGAACTTATAATAATAGATAAAAATATTATCCCTACAAGGGACATAAATATAATATTTCGAACTCTCATAATCCACCCCTCCTAGCTATACTAGTAAGTATCGTGTTTTTATAACATTTAAAAGATATCATTAAGTTATATAAATATCAATAGAAATATGTAAATTAATTGGTTTTATTGATTCAATAACCACTAGTACTCTATTTTAATTCAAGTCCAAAAAAACCAAATAAGAACTAAATCTAGTTATTATCTGGTAATCCCTTAATATAAACCTATCCTTTTTGTCTTATTAATTTTATGTCATCTTGAATGAATCTATGCCTAACTTCCTTTATATCAAATTTAACGCTCTTAAAGGCTACTTGGAATATCTGACCTCCAAAGGTAGCCATTATAACGGTCCCTATTCCAAATTTACCTCCAAGTATCATACCTACTATTACTGCTACTATCTCAATGGAAGTTTTAATCATCCTTACTGACTTACCCGTTCTCTTGGTTAAAACTACCATAAGGCCATCTCTAGGTCCTGCACCCATTCCTGCAGACACATATATAAAGCACCCATAACCTTCTATGAGTATTCCCGTTAGAAGCATTATCACCCCTGCTAGAATTGTAGTGCTTTCAGGTATTATATGATTAAGCATTAGAAGATCTATAAATATCCCAATTAACATCATATTTAGCAAAGTTGCCCAACCAATATTTTGCCCCAAGATTATATCTAGGAAAATAATAAAAAATCCCACAATGATATTTGCTTGACCCAATGTAATTCCAAGGGTATTTGATAAGCCTTGATGAAAAACATCCCAAGGTGAAACACCAAGACTAGCATTTATGGTCATAACAATTCCCACTGAGAAAACAAATAGTCCAACCACAACCCGTATTAATTGACCTATTGAGTACTTCATAATATCCCTTCTTTACATTTATTTAAATAACATATATATAGGGCACTGATTAATCCCCTGATATCATTTTGGATTCTAAGCTTCAATGATTTATATTAGAACTTAGTGGTCCTAACCTTAATACTCATCTAAAAAGGAGTGCTTCTCACCATCTTTTTCCCATCCTATTACAGCATCCATATTTACATTCTGAGCTGCTTTAAAAATTGACATATCAACATTCTTAAAATTACCTTGTAAACTTTCAATTAACTCTTTAATTTCTCTTCTCTTGTTTCCAATCTTCTTTGCAGCCACCATGCAAGCACAATTAAGTGGCCAGATTCCAGCATTTTGAATGAATCTTTCAATGTATTTTTCTTCAATTAAGTACATTGGTCTGATAAGTTCCATATCTTCAAAGTTTTGTGCCTTTAATTTTGGCATCATGGTTTTAAAATTTCCTGCACAAAGAAGATTAAGCATAGTGGTTTCAATTACATCATTGTAATGGTGCCCAAGAGCTAACTTGTTGCATCCTAGCTCCTTAGCCTTACCATATAAGGCTCCCCTTCTCATTCTTGCACACATATAGCAAGGATAATCCTTGGCTATCTTATCTGCTACTTGAAAGATATTTGCTTCATAAATATGAACTGGTATATCCAAATACTTACAATTCTCCTCAAGGAGTTCTTTAATGTCCTTATGATATCCAGGATCCATGGCAATATATTCAACTTCAAAATTTTGAGTGCCATTCTTCTTCAATTCCTGAAACAGTTTTGCCATAAGAAGGCTATCCTTACCCCCAGATATTGCAACTGCTATCTTATCTCCATCTTGGATTAGATCATATTCCTTTATAGCTTTTATAAACTTTGTCCAAATATGCTTTCTATATGTTTTAATTATACTTCTTTCTATATCCTTAAGAGGTTTTCTTTCATTAAAGGGTACAAGGATCTCGCAACCCTCTCCTGCTATACTATTTTTTTCTTCCAATTTATATCACTCCAATTAAACTAATATTATTAGTCTATAACAAAATATCTATTAAAACAAGTCGATAATACTTTATGTATTATTTCCATTTGCACTCTGGTAAAATGTAATCCCAAGTTTGACAGTTGAAACAAAATAAAACCCTGAAACACATTGCA
>CAZNTE010000026.1:0-37665 GCA_964575895.1 uncultured Tissierellaceae bacterium
ACGATTAAGTTTATTAGGTTTGATGATTAGTTCAATTTGCTATTGCAATTTAAGTCAGTTTTATTTTACTTTTTTTCCACTATTAAATTTGGAACTGTGAAATAATTTGTAACTCCAGATATTATATTTTCCTTCCCAATTCTAGTGTATAATCCAGCGTACTTTCTCTTGTATAAAAAAACACCAACTATTGATTTGAATTTCTGTATTTCGAAATCCGAATCATTGAAGACTATAAAATCTCTTTCATATGGGGTTATAAATTCTTGATATAAATAGTCTGTATCAAATATTTTATCAAGTCTCTCTTTCCAATCACTAAAACTTAAGTCCCTGCCAACAAAGACTCCTTGAGATGCATTCATATCTACTGGTTTCATAATATACTTATCCTTATTATTTAAAACTTCTTCAAAGATACTTCCACTTCCTTTGAATAATCCAGTAAATGGGATATGATCATAAATAAACTTAATCTCATCCTCTTCCAAGAATCTATGGGTTTGCTCATCAAATAAAATTTTGAAAAAGACCTTGTTATGAATCACTTGAGATCTTATAGTACCAATTACACACATGGCATCGTCCATGTAAGCATTAATAAAGTTCTGTACTTCATCTGCCTTCTCAATAAGTTCAAATGTAACTATTCTTCTATAGACTAAATCTATCCTATAATCATCCTTATACAGGTTTCCCTGTCTATATTCTAGTTCCCTGGGATCAACGATAATGCAATTATATCCTTGTTTCTCATAAGCCTTTTTAAACTCTAAAAACTCAGCTGAAGTCCCGCTTTCAACAAAATCCACTATAGCTACATTAGGGTTATTATTATTGGGATCCCATTTTCTAAAAATACTCAAACTTTCCATAACCCACTTATCTATAAGTTCCCTATTATATAAACTATAATTAGTACTCATATCTTGAATAGCCTTTGACTCCATTAGTATTCTACCTATTGTATTATCTTCATTCATAGCTGATGATCCATCAGTATTTAGTTCACAAAACTTGAAATTCTTATCATCCTTAAAAAAAAGATCAAATCTTGCTATTGGAACATTTATTGAGTACCTGTTTTCTCTTAAGATCATTTCTTCAATAAATTTTGGGAATCCAAATAATTTTCTGTAACTCTCATCCTTTATAAATTGGTCTGTTACTTTATCCCCTATCTTCATCATTTTCTCCATAATGCTCTTTAAGCTTTCTTCTTCACTCTTGCTGAAGAACATAGGATTATAAAGAAATGGTACTGGTTTTCCCTTATACTTAGCATTGGAATTGGCTACTTTTATAACTGTATTCTTGTAATCATTAATATATGCATCTGGATTTTTCAGTATCATAGAAATATAATTATTATTGATCTCATTTCCCTTCAAAATATCACCTACCTTTTTAGAGTTGCCCATTCTAAGCCCTTACTTATTCCTAACTCCTCTACTGCTTCTTTGGTAATTAAATATGGATTCTTACCCTCATTTAACATGTCCTCCAAAGGTTTAAGGTAAATAGATTCCTTTCCTAGTGATTCCCTTGAAAGCTCAATTAGCCATTTACCTAAATCTATTATGGATTTATCCTTTATGATTGTATTCAGTCCATTAATGAGTATCTCACCTTTTATAATCTGAATATCTTCGTATTTGATATCTTTAACAAAATCAAATACAAGATTTAAATTATTTTCATTGTAGAAAATCCCCTTAATTAAAGCAACTGCTGCAATATTCAATGGGTATGGAACTGCATCCATAATTCTAATCTCAATATATCTCTTAGTTCTTGCATCGGGAAAGAACATGGTCATTAGATGTTCCAACTCTTCAAATTCTGTTTTGTCAGGATCAAGGATATCTTTAACTAGTTTTTTATTAGTAGGTATTATTTCACCATTTTTTATTGTAAATATAGGGGGTCTTTCTAATATATATTCTGCATACTTATCATATGAATAGTCATCATCAAAAGCACATTCAATATTCCCTGCCCTATCATTATCACAATTTGACCATATGAAGGATCTTATGTTATGTATCTTACAGGCTTCCCCTTCAAAAAAGTATCCATTTTCAAACAATCCATAAAATATAGGTGATAGAGCATTGATAACTCTAAATTTTTTAACATAATCAGCTTCACTTAAATAATCAATAGAAACTTGAAAGGCACCAGTCCCCTTCATCATGTTATGAGCATGACTTCCTCTGGACTTAAAGTGATTGAACATCAAGTCATATCGTTTCTTTGGCAATAATTTAATATCTTCAATCTTAGTTTGTGGATGATAGCCTAAAGCAACCAAACTTTGATTTTTGTTTTCTAATACTGGTAATAAATCATCAAGAAAACTCAAATAAGATCTTTCTATATCTTCAAGATTGACTTTTGCTTCAATGCTTACTTCCAACTGGCTACCTGGTTCTAGGGTGATACTAAGATCATTCTTTATAAGCCCCAGTAAATATCCTCCTTGGTAGGTTCCTTCCCAACCAAGATCTAATAAATTCTTAAGAGTTGATTCAACACCGTCTTCTCCATAATAGGAGACACTTTGGTAGTTATTTTTATAGACAACGAAGTGTTCAATTTCAACTCCTAGCTTTAGGTTGTCCTTGGTTTTTTCTCCACTTTTTATATAATTGGTTATCATTTTCTTCTGTCTATTATACATAAATTCTCTCCTCATATTAGAAATCCACATCCAGAATTATTCTACACTTATAATCATCTAAACTATCTTCTACTTTCTTTTCTAGGTCATATTTTATCTTGTCGAAATTCTTATTTTTTTCTGTTTTATCCCCTCTTATAACCACATGGAGTTCGATTATCTTTATCCCATTTTCTTCCAGTATTTGAAAGTCATGTATTGACTTAACCATGTCTAAGGGCTTAATAATTCTTTTTACTTGATTTCTAAGTTGGTATCTTTCTTTTGATTCAGGACCTAGAGGGTCCATATGAATAACCAATGTCAAATTATATCTATCCCCAATTTCTCTTTCAGCTTGATCAATTATATCGTGAATTGTAATAACGTCAACATCTGAAGGAAACTCTACATCCAGGGTAGCCATGGTTCTACCAGCACCATATGTGTGAACAACTAAATCATGAGCGCCTGTAATATACTCATAGCTGGATATATCATCATAAATTGATTGAATAAGCTCTTCTGATGGAGCCTCCCCTATCAGAGGACTTATTGTATCCTTTACTAAGTTGTATCCAGCATAAATTATAAAAAATGATACCACAAGTCCAATTATACCATCAATTGGGAAAGTGGTAAATTGACCTACTACAATTGAAAGAACAACCACTAAGGTTATTAATACATCTCCAAATGCATCTGTTGCTGTTGCAATTAAGCCTTTAGCATTTATAAGCTCACCTAATTTTCTATTAAAAATACTCAGCCAAATCTTAACAGATATTGAAAGTAATAGTATAACGAAGGGTACAATGCTAAATTCTACTGCTTTTGGTGTGATAATTCTATCTATAGATGATCTTGTAAATTGTAGTCCTACTAGAATAACTATAAAAGCAACTAAAAGGGCAGACACATACTCCAGTCTTCCATGACCATAAGGATGCTCCTTATCTGCTGGCATACTGGATAATTTGAATCCTATAAGTGTAATAATTGAAGAAGCAGAGTCTGCAAAATTATTCACCCCATCAGCAATTACCCCTATGGATGATATTAGCAAACCGATAGTTAGCTTTATTATAGCAAGAATTATATTAGCTATAACTCCTACACCTCCAGCTAAATATCCAACCTTCAATCTATTCCCTCTATCTGAATAATCTTGTTCTCCCTTTAAAACTATATTCAACAACCAATTAGTCAAAATAAGTACCTCCAAGTTTAATGATTATCTATGTATGATACCCAAGTTTCAAGGTAAATAACTAAAAATATTCCCCCATCCTAGGATGGGGGAAAGATATTACCACTTATAAAAACCACTTTCTGACAAATCTACAACCAAAGGCTCTAATCCATAATTTTTCACAGCTTCTTCGCCTTTAGCTGTTGTAATAATCTTTGAACCACTTCCACAAACATATCCGTCGATCATTACTACTTTACCATTTGATAAACTCATATATGGTTTTTGTTCTTTCATATTAATAATTGTTATATCAGCATCAGCACCGATATTAAAATGTCCTTTATTCTTAAGCCCTAAGATTCTTGCTGGATTAGTACTTGATTTCAATACAAAATCTTCCAAACTTAAAGCATTAAGCTTAACTAAACTCAATCCCATTTCAATTGTTACATTTCTTGGGATTCCTCCTCCATCAGTACTAATGCAATCTACTACGAAGTCACCATTGTCTCTTTTAACAGTAGCTAATCTATATCTTGGCTCTGCAGGATTAACTGCAAAACTAACCGTTGTATCAGTTCCTTTAGATCTCCAATATTCAACTGCTTCCTGCCCAACACCAAGATCTACTTTGCCGCCAGTCTCTACATTTATTTGAGCCCATCCATTAGCTATGGCTTTTTCTAAGCCTTCCTCTGTAGCTTCAAATCCACCCATTTGAAGACACTTATGGGTAACTAGACTTTCTGGAATCCCATTGGAACATTTAGCACTAGTTCCATTTAAAGGTGAAAGATATGCCTCTGTCCTAATTCTTGGGTTCTTCTTTAATGCTTCAATAATTTCCTCAGTCGCAAGCATGTAATCCCTTACATTTCCTCTGCAGTAACTATTAATGTGAGCTAGGTGAATTGCATTTCCATCTGCCAACTCAATAGCTTCCAATGCTCCTTGAATATTTGAACCATAAGTCATGGTTCCAGCATGGAATGCAACATAGGCATGTTTGTCATTTGCAATTTGTATTGCTCGTTTTGTTGCATCACTAGTTAGAGGATAATGTCCACCTAAGAGTTTTATCCCTATGGCTCCTCTATTAAAACAACTTTCAATTACATCATCAATTTCTTTATCTGTAGGATTATTTGTCTTTACTGTGTGTTCAGGTCTGACATACTCAATACATGCAATATTTAAACCAACACCATTATCTTTGGCAATCTCCATTACTCCTTCAATAGGTCCTGACATATCTAAGGCACTGGTAACTCCTGCTTGAGCAAGCATCTTATGCCCATATTTCCCCCCTAACCAAGTTGATGCGTGCATGTGCAAATCAACTAGTCCAGGAACTACCAACTTCCCATTCACATCAAATATTTCCTCTGCTTTTGTAGCGGAAATACTATCTTCAATTTTAGCAATCTTTCCATCCTTAATTCCAATATCTTTAATGTCATGAATGTTTGTATTTGGATCTACTACTAAACCATTTTTTATCAATACATCAAATTCATAGGCCATATTGTATCCCTCCTCAGGTATTAACCTAAAACCTTAATGGCAGTTCTTGCCATTAATTCTACTCCTTGTGCTAAAACGGACTCATCAAAGTCAAAATAGAAATCATGATGACCAGCAGTCATATTTGCTCCTATTTGAAGATATGTTCCTATTCCACCATTTTCTTGTACTATTGACATGAAGTGAGAATAATCTTCTGCAGCTCCAAAATCAGAGTTTTCCGTGATGTTTTTGAAATAATCCATTTTCTCTGCAACTTCTTTAACCATTTGAATCATCTCTGGACTACTATATCCACTCTTAGTTCCACCAACAATTTTGATGTCATAATCCACATCGTAAATTTTTGCAGCTCCCTCAACAACCCTTCTAGCACTTTCATGCATGAAATCATCTATCTCAGATGTTAATCCTCTGGTTTCTATCTTAAGAATTGCATTTGGAGGGATTACATTTCTACCTTGTCCAGCATTTAGAATCCCAACATTTATTCTAGATGTGCCCTTACTATGTCTAGTTATAGCATGTAGATTTATTGCTGTAGTTGCAGCAGCTAAAAGTGCATTTCTACCTTCTTCAGGAGCAGCAGCAGCATGTGCTGGTATTCCTTTATAATTTATATCCAATTTAGTAGTGGCTAGGAATCCTTCAGTACCACAAATTATATCTCCCACTTTTTTAGACTGAAATCCTATGTGAGCTCCAACAATGTAGTCTACTCCATCAACTGCTCCTGCAGCAACCATTGCTCTAGCACCACGGACTCCTTCTTCACCTGGTTGGAATATAAGTCTGATAGTCCCCTTAATATCGTCCTTAATGTTTACTAAAACTTCAGCCAAACCTAAACCCATTGCAGTATGACCATCATGTCCGCAGGCATGCATGGCTTTCTCATTTACAGATGAAAAACCTTCTCTGAAAGGTCTATGCTTTTCATCTCTTGCTTCATCAATATCATTAGAGTCCATGTCGAATCTAAAGGCAAATGTTGGTCCTTCTCCACACTTAAGTTCTGCAATTACCCCTGTTAATCCACCCTCCATCTTCTTAACTATTTCAGGATTTGCACCTTGGGAAATTGCTCTTTCCATAAATTTTGCCAAATCTTCATCACTGGGAACACCCATCATATCTTCTTTAATAACAGCATCCTTACCATATTTAACCTCATAACCTAGAGATTGTAGTTTTTCAACAACTGTTGATGCTGTCCTGAACTCAGTCCAACCTGGCTCTGGATGTTTATGAAAGCTTCTTCTATACTCAATCACCTTATCTTCTAAGGACATTACTAATTCTTTAATTCGATCCATATTACTCACCTTCCTGTGCTAATCTAATGGTTGCATGTAATAGTAATTCTGTACCTATTACAATATCATCCATTTCAGTAAATTCTTCAATATTATGACTTATGCCATTCTTGCTTGGAACAAATATCATTCCAGCTTCAGCGATGTCTGCCATATGCATGGCATCATGACCTGCTCCACTATGCATCACCTTATAGTCTAGTCCTCTATCTTTAGCAGTTTCTACAAGAGTCTCTATAACCTTTGAAGACAGTTCAACCGGTTCATCATCAGTTAATATTTCATATTCAACTTCAACAGGTCTCTCTTCTTTGATCTTATCAATAAGATCAATAACTTTCTTTACGGCAATCTTCTTGTCATCACTATTAATATCTCTGATGTCTATTCCTAATTCAACTGCTCCAGGAATAACATTCATAGCTCCCGGTTTAACATAAACATACCCAACAGTTCCAACAGTTGCAGGCCCTGCCTCATCTTTAGCAATTCTTTCAACACCAAGAATCAACTCACTGGCAGCAGTAAGAGCATCTTTTCTGATATTCATTGGAGTGTTTCCAGAATGATCAGCAACTCCCTTAAACTTCACTCTGAATCTTGTTGGAGCAGCTATGGAAGTAACTATACCAACTGGTATTTTTTCTGTTTCCAAAACTGGACCTTGTTCTATATGCATTTCTATAAAGGAGTAAATTTCTCCTTTATCCAATACTGCTTCACTTATCTTATCCGGTTCAAATCCATTGTCTTCTAAAGCTTTGTAAAGACTTACGCCTTCCTTGTCTGCATACTTATTAAGGTCTTTTAACCCAATCTTGCCCGATAAGACCTTACTACCCAAGGTAGCTCCGCCAAACCTGCTTGATTCTTCTGCAGATAGGTTAACAACTTCTATTGGTCTTAATGTTTCAATATTATTTTCATTTAGAACCCTTACTACTTCAAGAGCAGCTATCACTCCCACTATGCCATCATAGTTACCACCTTCTGGAACAGTATCAAGATGTGACCCTATGGCAACTGGAGCTAAATCCTTGATTCCATCTCTTCTGCCACGCATATTACCAAAGGCATCGACACTAATCTTAAGCCCAAGGTCTTCCATTACATCCTTTAAATAACTCCTTGCATCCATATCTTCCTTAGAAAAAGCAAGGCGGGTTACCCCGCCTTTAGATAGCCCTCCAAATTTAGATATACTGTCAAAGTCAACTTCTATCCTGCTTTTGTTTACCTTCACTATATCACCCCTATACTAATAAGAACATTGCCACTATAGCAGCTATAATCATACCAGGAGCATTTCTCTTTGCAACTTCTAAAGGATTAACATTAGCTATTGTTGCACAAACAATTGTAGCTCCAGCTATAGGAGACATTGTTCTTCCTAATGCTCCACCTAGCGCTGCTATACTTCCCATATTTATCATTTCCAATCCAAACATTTGAGCTTGTGGTGTAACCGCCTCATTAAATGCGAATGCTGCTGCATCTCCTGATCCAGAAATTACCCCTAGTATGAAAGGTCCAAATGTAGCTGCTACCTTTACTATACTCTCTGTGTTAACTAATAGGTTAATAAATGCTTCTACTATACCAATCGCTTCCATACCTGCAACAAATACTGCTGCGGCGATTATTATACCCATGATATTTGCATAAGCATTTCCCATACCATCAAAGAATGCTTTAGTAACATCTTGAGGTTTTGTTCTTGTTACTAATATAGCTATCATTGTACCTATTAACATGGCTTGTGGAACTCCCATTGCCATAGCTGGAACAACAGTTGAGCCAAGAACTAATAAAACTATCGGAATGATTGGTACTATTGCAAATAACACATTTGCTTTTTCAACTTCTTTTTTCTCTTCCAGTCTTGCTTCTCCACCTTCAATTACATATCCCTTATCTTCTTTAAGAACTTTAGCAACTATTGTAAGTGCAATTGCTCCAATTACTATGGATACTATATCTGCCACAAGGTGGACACTGATTACATCCATAACATCTACTGCTGCCATCTCTGCTATGAAAGCATTATGAGATAACCCAGGACTGATCATACTACCAAAAGTACCAGCCAATACTGCTGCTGCTGAAACTGCAGGTGCTACTCCTGCTGCTATTAATATTGGAATAAAAATTGCTCCTACAGCAGCTGATGTTCCTGCAGCACTTGGTAGTGCTATATTGATTGCAAATGTAGCTAAAGCTGCACCAGGAATAAGAACTGCTCTAAACTTACTTAGACCCCCAACAACTAAATTAACCAAATGTTGGTCACACTTTGTAAGCTTCATAACAAATGCAAAACCCATTACAGAACAAATAGCTGTAATTAATCCACCCGTTGTCATTCTAGTTGCAAAAGCATCTAGTGCAACCATTGGTTGTAGTGACAACAGTGCCATAAGTAAGCCTGCACCAAAAAGAACCATTCTTGATTCATACTGCTTTACTAATAAATATACTGCGCCAATAAGTACTAAAATACCAACATACATCATTTCACATACCTCCTCAAGTTTTTATAATTAAATTGAGTAGATAATAAATTGTTGTGAAACCCATATGTAGAATAAGCTTTTTAGGTTTCCAAATTTATGTATCTCTCAAAATTAAAGCCTAATTCTTTTTATTATTATAATATAACTATACCACTATAAAGTGAAAAGTTAAACGTTTCTATGGATTAAAATCTAGGGCACCCTTGATTGTACCCTGTTTTTTCATGATTTCTTCCTAAACTAAACACTTATCATATATATTGTTATCCTTAAGTGACTTTACTAGAGTTTCTCCCATGGAATCAGGTGTTGGGGCAACAGCTACTCCACATTCCTCAAGAGTCGCTATCTTATCGGATGCTTTACCCTTTCCTCCTGATATAACAGCACCAGCATGACCCATTCTTTTACTTGGAGGCGCTGTTTTCCCACCAATAAATGCAACTACTGGTTTTGTCATATTTTCCTTTATCCACTGAGCCGCTTCTTCCTCTGCAGTCCCTCCAATTTCTCCAATCATTATAACTGCATAGGTTTCATCATCTTCATTAAACATCTTTAAAACATCAATGAAATCTGTACCATTTATTGGGTCTCCCCCAATTCCAACAGCTGTTGATTGTCCTATATTTCTAGTAGATAGTTGATGCACTGCTTCATATGTCAATGTTCCTGATCTTGAGACTACACCTACATGACCTTTTTTGTGGATATAGCCTGGCATTATTCCAATTTTGCATTCACCTGGTGTTATAACTCCAGGGCAATTAGGTCCTATAAGTCTTGTGTCTCTATCTTTTAAATACGCTTTAACTTTAACCATATCCAATACAGGAATTCCCTCTGTAATACAAATCACTAATTCTAATCCTGCATCAGCAGCCTCCATAATAGCATCGGCAGCAAATTGTGGTGGTACATAAATAACAGATACATTAGCTCCTGTTTTTTCAACTGCATCCTTAACGGTATTGAAAATTGGAACTCCTTCTACTTCCGTTCCTCCTTTAAAAGGAGTAACCCCTGCAACTATATTTGTTCCATATTCAATAGCCTGCTTAGTATGAAATAGTCCTGTTTCACCAGTTATACCTTGAACTAAAACTTTGGTTTCTCTTCCAATTAAAATACTCATTACATCACCACCTTATTGTTTACTAATTCAACAATTTTACTAGCACCCTCAGCCAGTGATGATGCAGCAATTAAATCAAGACCTGATTCAGAGAGAATTTTCTTTCCTAACTCAACATTTGTACCCTCTAATCTTACAACTAGTGGAACCTCTAAATCTAGTTCTTTTGCTGCGGCAACAACACCTTCAGCTATTATGTCACATTTCATAATTCCACCAAATATGTTTACAAGGATACCTTCAACATTACCATCTGATAATAGGATCTTAAATGCCTCAGTTACTTTTTCTTTTGTAGCCCCACCACCAACATCTAGGAAATTAGCTGGTGATCCACCAAAGTAATCAATCATGTCCATGGTTGCCATAGCAAGACCAGCTCCATTTACCATACAGCCAATATTCCCTGTTAGGGATATATAACTTAAATCATACTTGGAAGCCTCAATCTCTCTTGGGTCTTCCTCTGATAAATCTCTGAGCTCCATCAAATCCTTATGACGATACAAGCTGTTGCTATCGAAGGAAATCTTCGCATCCAGTGCAATGATTCTCTTCTCACCTGTCAACACCAATGGATTAATTTCAACTATATTACAGTCATTATCCAAGAAAAGTTTGTACATGTTTTTTATTAACATGGTTGCTTCTTTAAAAGCTTCTTTTGGTATCCCTATATTAAAACATAATCTTCTAGTTTGAAACTCTTGTAAGCCCACTGATGTATCAATTATCTCCTTAAATACCTTCTCAGGGGAGTGTTCAGCAACCTCTTCTATGTCCATTCCACCTTCAGCTGACCCAATGATTACAACACTGGATGATCCTCTGTCAACTATAAAACTCAAGTAGTACTCCTTTTCAATATTCAAACCTTGTTCAATAAGTAATTGATTAACAACCTTTCCCTCGGGACCAGTTTGTGGTGTAACCAATGTTGCACCTAAGATACTATTAGCAGCACTTTCCACTTCCTCAATACTCTTTGCGATCTTTACTCCACCTGCTTTTCCTCTTCCTCCTGCATGGATTTGAGCTTTTACAGCAAATACCTTTGAATCCATTGATTTTGCTGTATTAACAGCTTCTTCTACAGTCAATACATGTACACCATTTGGTACAGGAATATTATATTTTTTCATTATTTCCTTTGCTTGATACTCATGTATATTCATTCATCTACCCCCTTTATGTTTTGCTATTTAAACTCTTCTATACATATACCCCTAGGCTATTTAAATATTCCAAGAAATTATAAGCACATCAAATTTCTTCCAATATTTGGGATTTTGTATATAAGTATTAGCCTTTGTACTCTGTATTATAACCTGGATTATTCTCTGGTCTTAGTTCATTTGGATAGTTAATATCCGACCTTATATCCAGTGATATCTTTTTAAGGTTCTTGTAAACTTCATAGGGATTACTTATTCCATAAAGTTTATTCATAACTCTTCTCCTGTTGTCCCCATGTCCAATATAGCTATCATTAATAATTAATGATCCCAAATTCCTTGAATTTTCTATGGGATTTACATTTACTTCTATGTCTGTTATTGAGTCTAATGCTATAGATTTATAGTCTATACCCCAAATTCCAGACCTTATTATTACCCTCTTATCTGTGTAGGCAAAATATACATTCTCATAGCTAAGTAATAGTCTTATCATGTTTCCTACACCAATCCAAAGTGGCATCATATGTAGTAGCATAAAAGGTCCTATAAAGAATAATGGAGCACTTCCCCCAATTGCTAAAATTATTCCAATATCTATTATTCCCCATATTATTCCAATAACAAACATAGGTAATCCTTTAAGTAAATGTATTGTCTTATTTGGTCTATCACTCCATACAAGCCTCTCATTACTACTTAAAATGTCATAAAATTCTCTTTCGTACATTTTCGCACCTCCATATTCAACTAATGCCATTATACCCTTTTACAGCAAAATAGTTAAGAGGATATAAAAAATAGCTTCCGCCATTTAAGCGAAAGCTATTTTTTTAATTAGCCATAAATAGTTCTATATCACTGTCAACATCCTTAATTGTTCCAATTCCAAAAGTCTCCACTAATACATTTGCAACATTTGGCGATAGGAATGCAGGTAGAGTTGGTCCCAAGTGAATATTCTTTACTCCAAGGTATAATAAGGCAAGTAAAACAATAACTGCTTTTTGCTCGTACCATGCAATATTATATGCAATTGGTAACTCATTTATATCATTTAATTCAAATACTTCTTTCAACTTCATTGCAATAACTGCTAATGAGTAGGAGTCATTACATTGTCCAGCATCTAGTACTCTTGGTATTCCACCAATGTCCCCTAGGTTAAGTTTATTATACCTATACTTTGCACACCCAGCAGTTAAAATTACAGTATCCTTTGGTAGTGCTTGTGCAAAATCAGTATAATAACTTCTGCCGTTTTGTCTTCCGTCACAACCTGCCATTACGAAGAACTTCTTAATAGCTCCACTTTTAACAGCATCTACTATCTTATCAGCAAGTGCAAACACCTGAGCATGGGCAAATCCACCTACAATTTTTCCACTTTCAATTTCCGTTGGTGCCGCTAGGCTCTTAGCGTGTTCAATTAAGGCTGAGAAATCTTTAGCTTTTCCTTCAACTCTATCAGCTATATGCTTAAATCCAGGATATCCTGATGATCCGGTAGTATAAACTCTATTAGCATAATCAGCTTTTGGTGGTACAATACAGTTTGTTGTAAATAGAATTACACCATTAAATTTTTCAAACTCTTCTCTTTGTTTCCACCATGCGTTTCCATAATTTCCTACAAAGTGATCGTACTTTTTAAATGAAGGATAGTAATTAGCTGGTAACATCTCTCCATGGGTATAAATATCTACACCTTGGTCTTTTGTTTGCTCCAATAATTCTTCAAAATCCTTTAAGTCATGTCCTGAAACAAGAATACCTGGATTATTTCTAACACCTATATTCACTTCTGTTATTTCTGGATTCCCATAAGTAGTAGTGTTAGCCTTATCAAGCAAGGCCATGGTAGTTACACCATATTTACCTGTCTCCATTGTTAAAGCTACAAGATCATCAGCACTTAAACTATCATCCATTGTTGCTACAAGAGCTCTTCTGATAAACTTTGATATTTCTTCATCTTCATAACCTAAGTTTCCTGCGTGTTCAGCATAGGCTGCCATACCTTTTAATCCATAAATAATAAGTTCTCTAAGAGATCTTACATCTTCATTCAAGGTTGCTAGTACCCCTACTTCTTTACTTTCAGATTTATAAACAATATCATTATTATCATCTACACTAAAAGTTGAAGCGTCTTTTAAATCATTTAGATCTAATCCCTTTTTAGATAAGTTCTCTTTTATTTCATCCCTCTTTACTAATACTTCTTTAATCTTTTGGAAAAATCTATCTCTATCAAAATTAGCATTGGTAATAGTCATAAATAATCCATCAATGATAAGTCTATCTAATCCTTCTACCTTAATACCTAAATCATCAGCTTTTAATCCCACTTCTGATATTCCCTTTAATGCATATATCATTAAATCTTGAAGATTTGCCACCTCACTAGTTTTTCCACAAACTCCAACTTTTATACACCCCTTGCCGTTTAAAGCTTCCTGACATTGGTAACAGAACATTTTGTTATCACTCATTATGTATTTCCTCCTTGATATTTTGATATCTGTCTTAAACTCACAAAGACTATTATAGGTTAAGAAAGTCATAATCTAAGTAACATTTGTTACCAAATGAGAATTTATGTAAAATATCTTCAAAAGCTAATCTTACTTTATTCCATTCTTAATTTCTTCTATCATTCTTTCAGTACTTTCAAATCCACCTACTGATACATACCAGGTATGAGCATCTAAATAAACTATATTGTGGTTCTTATATGCATCTGTCATTCTGACAATTTCGTTTTCCAGCACTTGTTTTGCGGAAATTTCTCCCCCTGTTACAGCAGCTCTATCAATAACAAACATATATTCCGGATTAATATCTAATAGATATTCAAAGGTTATGCTCTGCCCATGATTACTGGTTTCTATATTCTCATCAGCTGGATTAATTCCAAACTCTTTGTGAATTATTCCAAATCTAGATTCTTTGCCATAAACACTTAAGTTCCCGTCATTTGCCATTACAATAAGTGAATTATCTACTGAATTATTACTCAATTCTTCTACTTCGCTTCTTATCTTCTCTAACCTAGTATTAATAACTTCTTCTTTATCGTAAATTCTTCTAATAATCTCCAAATTTCTCTGGAAACTTTCCATGTAATTAGTTCCATCAATAGTTAAATATACAGTTGGTGCTATTTTAGAGAATTCTTCGTACAGAGCTTGTTGTCTGCCTGATATTATTATTAGATCTGGTGACAACTCATATATTCTTTCAAAATTAGGCTCTTGAAGAGTCCCCACATCTTCGTATCTATCAACTCCAAACTTATTTAAGTATTCTGGAAGCGTCTTCTTAGGTAGTGCAATTACATCTTCTTCTATTACATTTATGATATCTAAAACTCCATAATCAAAAACCACAACCCTACTAGGATTAACTTTAACTTCTACTTCTCCCAGCTCATGTTGTATTAGTACTGTATTAACATCTCCCTTTTCTACTGTTCCTGCTGATGATTCACAGCCTGCAAATGTAAATACCATTCCTATCATAATAAATATCATAACTATTCTATTTCTTAACATTTTTATTCCCTCCATTTAGTAATATACACATAATTTCATGTTATTCATATTAGTGATATGAAAGTCCATATCATAAATCCCTCTTAAAGACTCTGAATTAATTATTGAATCAGTATCTCCTTCTTCCATCAACTTGCCATTTTTCATGGCAACAATTTTGTCTGAATAGCAAGATGCAAAATTAATATCGTGGATTACAATAACTATCGTCTTATTCAAGTCCTTAACTAATTTTCTTAGCATTCTCATAATTTCCACAGCATGTTTCATATCAAGATTGTTTAATGGCTCATCTAGCAAGATGTATTCTGTATTTTGAGCAATAACCATGGCAATATATGCTCTTTGTTTTTGTCCACCGCTTAGTTGATCTAAGAACTTCTGTTGAATATCTTCTAGTTTCATATAAGTAATTGCTTGATCTATAAGCTTTTCATCTTCTTTGTTTAAATTTCCCTTTGTATAAGGAAACCTACCAAAGCTAACTAATTCTCTGACACGTAATCTTATGTTTATATTATTTGCCTGTTTTAGTATGGAAACTTTCTTTGCTAACTCCCCACTTTCCCACTGCTCCAAGGGTATACCATCTATTAAGACTTCACCTCCATCTTTGGAAATTAGCCTACTTACCACAGATAACAAGGTGCTTTTTCCTGCTCCGTTTGGACCAATAAAAGAAGTTATCCTTCCTTTTTCTATACTTGTTGTAACATCATCAACAACTTTTTGATTAGAGTACTTCTTGACTAAGTTTTTAATTTCTATCATGATATATTCTCCTTTAGTAATAGATATATAAAGTACATTCCTCCAAAGAAATTTATTATAACACTGATTGGAGTTCCAAAATTCAACATTCTTTCCACTATGAGCTGACCCCCAACAAGTGAGATGATACTAATTAGTACCGACCCAATTACTAAATCCTTATGCTTGTAAGTTTTTAAAAACTCCCTAGCCAAATTTACTACCATTAATCCTAGGAATGTTATAGGTCCAACTAATGCTGTTGATACTGAAACCAATATGGAAACAGCTATTAGCATCTTCCAAATAGTCTTATCGTAATTAACTCCTAAATTTATAGCCACATCTCTTCCTAGTGAAAGTACATCCCATACATTAAAATCCTTTATAATAAATAGGGTTGTTATTCCAGCTAGAATTATACTTAAGGTGAGAATCTGTGTATTGATTCTACTGAAACTTGCAAACAATTTATCCTGTAAGTGCATGAATTCATTAGGGTCAATAATCATTTGCAAAAAAGACGATAGACTGGAAAAAAGTGTTCCAATTACTATCCCGACTAGTAACAGCTTCATTAAATTTTTATTCTGTTTTAACAACAAACTGAACAGAATACAAGAAAATAAAATCATCATAATTAATGTAGTTGTAAAATTGAGATTCTTATTAAGAATAAAAACACTTCCTGAACCCATAAAAAATACAACTATGGTTTGAATAAGTATATATAAGGAATCAAGACCCAGGACGCTAGGAGTTAAAATCCTATTATTTGTTACTGTTTGAAACATCAGTGATGAAAAAGCTATTGCACCACCAGTTAATGCTATGGCAATAACTCTAGGAATTCTACCTGATAAAAAATACCTATAATTATTAACATTCACTCCCCAAGTAACATATAGGACCATCAAAGTAGTCATAATTATAAACAACAAGAATACCTTCTTCTTTGACTTCATCAATTATCACCCCTTAATAATAAGAATAGGAATATAATGCTCCCAACAACCCCAACAGTTAAGCTTATTGAGATTTCATAAGGGTAAATAATTAATCTTCCAAAAATATCAGCTAATAGAAGGAATGTTGCACCAAATGAAGCAGTTATAAATAAATTGTTCTTCATATTGTCACCCTTGTACATGGTAATAATATTTGGAATTATCAGTCCTAAAAATGGAATTCTTCCCACTGTAACTACCACTAGGGCAGTTGATAAAGCTACAATTCCAATTCCTATATTCATAATAATCCTATGATTAAGACCTAAGTTAGTAGCAAAATCTTCTCCCATTCCCGCTACAGTAAACCTATTGGCGTAAAAGTATGTAATAATAAGAAGTGGAATACTTATATATAGCAACTCATATCTTCCCTTTATGACCATGGAAAAATCTCCCATTAACCAAGAGTTGATATTTTGAACCATATCAAATCTATATGCAAAAAAGGTAGTTAGGGAATCGATTATTCCTCCTAACATCATTCCCATTAAGGGTATGAATATGGAACTTTTTGCTTTTATTCTCCCCAATAATTTCATGAATAATACTGTTCCACTGATGGCAAACATAAATGCTATAAGCATTTTTGTTAAGGAACTTGCACCTGAGAACAAAACCATTGCAACCAAAATACCCATCTTAGAGGAATCTACCGTTGCAGCAGTAGTTGGTGATACAAACTTGTTTCTGCTTATTTGTTGCATAATTAGACCTGATATACTCATACTTACACCAGCAATAATTATACTTACTAACCTTGGTAACCTACTTATTAACATTATTTGTACCTGAACTTCTTCAAAATTGAGGATATCCATGAGAGTCAAGTTTTTAACCCCAATAAATAATGAAATTATCCCTAGGGCAAGAATACTAATAATCCATAATATTTTTTTCATTTTAATCTCCTATGTATGCTTCTTGATATAATACTTATATTATGTTATTATTGATATTGATTATCACTATCGATAATATACCATCTTTTAAAAGTACCCTCATTGAAAATATTTGGTTTTTTTTAATTATATTGTACTTATTTATAGAAAGTTGCAGAATAGAAATTTGAAAACTATCCATAGTTATCCACAATTTAAATGATAATTTAATATAAATCTTATTGAGATACACAAAAAAAGAGCATGAAAAATAGGGGTTAGATTTAACCCATAAAAATTATCAAATTTAATTGTTGATTAATCTATGCTATTAAAGACTTAATAGCAAGGGGCTTATCGGAATTACCAGTTTTAAATATAAGAATAAACGCTATCAATTGGGATATACAAGCAAGTAAAACATCTGATTTTAGCGAAATTGTATTTCTGACTTTAGAAGTTTTGAGTTGTATAAAGTTTTTAATTTGAGCAATAGATCTCTCACAAATAGTTCTAAGTTGATACAACTTTTGCCATTCAACACTGTCACGTGGTATTGAAGAGTTGAACCTGTAATTATGATGTATGGTGAGGGTTTTAGTTCGACCGCACTTTGATGGAGAGCAGGGGTTATCACAATTTAAAATATAGGTTGTTTTGTAATTTATAGTAGTTTTAGTAACCTTAGGACATAAATATTTCACCCTATCTGCACGACCTTTTTCTTTGCAAATACCATCATAGATCATTGGTAAAGAGGGGTCATTGGGACAAAGAGGTACACCGACTTCATTGAATCCAGGTTGAGGCAAATTAGGAGAATTACGTGGATTAATATTGATAATAGGCATGATGTTTTTCTTATGTAAATAAGCATAATTATCATCAGCGTCAAATCCAGAATCACCTAAAAAATATTTGTAACTAAAACTAGGATGTAATTGGAAAAAAGTTTCTAAAGAAGGAATTAAAGATTTAGCATCAAAAGAATCTTTGATATCTTGAGGTCTTAAGTCTTGGTCAAGATTGTTATCGGAATCATGAAAATTAACATTCCTAACAACTCCTAAGGCATTAGTAGAAATACTACATTTTAAAAAATATCCAAAGTGTCCGTTAAGATAGGTTAATTTAGCATCAGGATTTGAAGAAGCAAACTTAGGCATCTGACTTTGCGCATACTTTTCAACATCGAACCCAGAATCCGGATTTGTTTTTTCTAAGTGTTTAGAATAAGCTTTAGACTTTTTAAGTTGCGACTGATAAAACTTAAGATTGTTTTCAGCAACATAAGCTTCAATTCCAGTGGTATCAGTAACCAATATAGAAGATAGGAAAAGATTAATTTCTTTAGAAATTTGCTCAGAAAAATCAACTAGATTATTAAATAAATCATTTAAATCACTAAGAAAATCTGATTTAAATCTAGAAAACTGAGACTTATGAGGAATCTTTAAAAACCCACAAAACTTACGAAGTTCAAAAGATATAGATAAAAATGTAATTAGAAGATCAACTGATGGAATGGCTAAAATATTTTTAATAATAAAAGCATTAAGCATAGATTCAAGTGAAAAGTCTCTTTTAGTACCAAACTTTGAATAATATCTTTGATAAAAAGAAAGGGAATAAAATCACAGATATCAATAAATTTATTTAATAGAGAAAGTAAATCATCTTGATTTTGATAATAAAATTTATCAAAGTCAGTAGAAATATCACAAAGATTTAATTGTTTAGCTGAAACTGGCATAGGATTCTCCTTTCAAAATATTTTTGAGTTATACACACCTTGTTACTGTATATATACCTAAAAATGGGGGAATCCAGCCATTTCAATAGATTAAAATGCAGTAAACATGCGAGTTGCAGAGTTCTGCAACGAGCTATGTACTTATTTAACAAAGGAGGCATACATGTTTCAAAATCATATTGAAGAAATAGTAGACAAGCTTTCAATTCTAGTTGATCTACCAATAATGGCTATTGGTGGAAATGGCGAAATAATTAGTTGCAGATTATTTAACAATACATATTACTCTCTTGTAGAAGATAATAAGATACTTGAAGTCTCAGTTAATAGTCTAACTGACAAGAGTCTTTATTTTTACCCCTTAGGAAATAGGTTGTTCTTTTTTTCCACTCCTATTAATAATGATATAAAAAATGGTGTATATTTAATTGGACCCTGCTCGTGTTCCAAAGAACACAATATTGGTTATAAATATAAACCAAGATACGTCGTTCCCTACATCCTAAAAATACTTAGAAGTATTGAAAAGGATTACAGTTTATCTAAGGTAGTTAAAGATAGCATTTATAACTTCCATATTTCCAAGGCAAATCACTATATAAGTGCAAACTACAATACTAAAATTTCATTAGATAGTATTTCAAAATATCTCAATTTGGATAAGACCTACTTCTGTAAAATTTATAAAAAAGAAACTAAGAAATCTTTTAGTTTAACCTTAAATGAAATTAGAATAGAAAAAAGCAAGAGCCTCCTTATGGAAGAAAATCATTCCATATTAGATGTAGCCCTTGCTGTTGGTTTTAATGATCAAACATATTTTTCAAATGTATTTAAAAAAATAACTGGATTTACTCCCACTGAGTATAGAAATGGTGCTGTTGGAATTAATAATTGATTCCAGCAGCTTTTATTCTTTCTGGGTATGCTACAGAACAAGGTGTCACTCCATATACCATCCCACAGCTTTCACACTTTGTCTCAAGATGAGTCATAACTACATCTTCACCACATTCAATACAAGTTATTACAACACCATCTGGCATTGGTCTTGAATTAAAACCCATCATTCTTATCTTATCAACAACTGCTTTTCCACTTCCAAAACTTCCAGTACATCCATCGTGCATAATATTTTCCTCCTATTAGTTATCTAATTTTTTCCCATTACGTAAATTGCTTCTCATCTCTTGAATATATAGATCCATTTCCTCTAGTTTTTCTAAGATCTCTTTTTCTTTGTTTGTTGTAGTTATAACCTCAGATATACCACCATTTTTAATGATGATTCTCCTGTCTGCTATCAAGGCTAAAGTTGGGTCATGAGTTGCCATTAGCACAATTTTATCCTCTGATACTAATAAATCAAGTGCTTTTCTTCTATCTATCCCCGCATTCTCAATCTCGTCTATCAAAACTATTGGTGAAGAACTTAAGATAGCTGTATCTGCTATCATCAAAGCCCTTGACTGACCACCACTTAAAGCAGTTACTGGTGTATCCAGTTGAAACTTCTCCCCTGCCAAGTTATTTGCTTGCTGGATTATCTTCTTGATTGTTCCATCTATGTCCACAACCATTCTACTTTCAGCATGAAGTTGTAAAAACTCTAGTACAGTTAAGTCCATTACAAAGTTCATATTCTGAGATAGTTGAGCTACTAGCTTGTTGTTGGAGGAAAACCTCCACTTTTTATCCGGAACTTCACCATTTATTAGTATTGTTCTACCTGTAGGTGTATCATTCTGGGCAGTCCATTCAATATCCGCCAGTAGTCTTGATTTGCCTGAACCAGTGGGACCAACGATTGATATGATTTCTGATTTTTTTATGGTTAATTCCTTAAATCCTTCTTTTTCTCCTGATTTATTGGTTCCTGGCAAGATGGATAGAGAGTGTACTCCTTTGTCTTCTTCCACTTCTAAGAAGCTATTCATTTGCTGGATAAAAAGACTTAATCCTTCAAGAAGCACTTCTTTATCTATTGCCATATCTTCTATATATTCATTGGATAGGCTATCTAAATATTCCTTAAACGTTAAGTTTTCACTACCATGAATTTCAATTTTATTATCCTCAAAATAGGCTAAAGCAAAAGGGTGCTTTTCTAATAATTCCTCAATTGTCATATTATACATAGTCATCACCTAAATCGATTTTTCTTACATTACCCATTTGAAAATCACTGCCTATTCTAGTTTCCCCAAGGCAATAAGAACACAGAGCACTGGGCATAGGGTATCTTAATTCCATTCCTTGAACGCTTTTAATCCTGTTGTCTTCATCAAAGAGCAGAGTGCTTAATTCAAATGCACCTTGACCTGTCAAACCATTTATGTGCATGGTCAATGCCTTTGGATTTACAGAATTTACCTTGGATGCAAACACTTCTCTTTCCGCTTGGGATACTATATCTCCTTTAGTAATTACTACAATATCTGCAGCCTTAAGCATTGGTCCGATTTTCTTAGGAGTATTTATTCCTGATAGGTTGTCAATTACACACACACCTTTTATCTCTTTTATATATGGTGAACACCTATTACATAATCCTGCTGATTCAGTTATTAATAGATCAAGGTCAGTTTTTACACCCCATTGAACAACTTCCTCAATATTTGATGCAAAATAATGATCTGGGCACAATGCCCCCGAAAGGCCTTTTTTCACAGGTATTCCAGCCTTTTCATACAAGATATCATCATCAGTTGAAAGACAGTCAAACTTAACTACCCCAACCTTTAAATTCCGTTTTTTCATGGCCTCTATAGTCTTCAGAATTATACTTGTCTTCCCCGATGATGGTGGACCTGAGAAAATTACTAGGTTCATTATTTCCCTCCTGACTCTTCATAAAAAATATCTAGACAACGTCGTATCAGTTCCCCAATATCTTTGTGATTGTTTATAAAATCCCAACCAATCCATAGAAAACCTTGGTTTTCATCTAAGTTATTCTCAACTTCTGGATTAACTGATGGGAATTTTCCATTTGTTGATAAAAGCTGTCCAACTTCTTTCGACAAGAAGAAGTCAACTAAGGGCTTAACCTTCTCCTTGCTTGATTTCTTTGTTAGTAGGAAGATTGGACTTATTACAGCTCCTTCTTTAGGCCATACTGGCTTTAGGGGACTTTCTTCTCTAACCATTTTAGCAAAGAGATATGGCATTACTGTTACTGTTGGTATTCCAGATGAAGTATTCCTAATATTAGATTTAACCATTTCAGCTGGTGTCATACTCCTCATATGGGCTCTACCTAGGCTTCTTATTCCCTCTTCTCCAAACTCTTTATATACACTTAATAATAGGGCGTTAAATAAATCGAAATCATTTAAGGGAAGTGAAATTGACCTTTCAAATTCTGGGCTTAATAAATCTTCCCATGATAAGGGCATCTTTCTTCCATTTAATTCTTCAGTATTAACTAAAAATACTGCAGGTACAACTCCCATTATTGTATACTGACCTTTTGGATCCTTTAATGATATCTTGTCATTATCAAAATCCAAATTCAGTTTGCTAAAACCAGATACATCTTCAAATACACCTTGAGCCTTGAGTCTTCCCATAAGTTTTTCATCGAAGAACAAATCAAAACCAGCACTCATAAAAATATCTGCTATTCCTTCCTCTGTCATATCCACCATGGCTTCTCTTATCCAGTCAACACCTATATTTGCAGCCTTAAGTTCATGACTTATACCATCGGGAAATAAGTTCACATTTTCTTCTAGCCATTTAGTGAAGTGCTCCATTAAGGGGATTCTAACTGGACAAGGAAGAACTCCCTCAATTCTAATCTTCCCGTCCTTATTCTTTTTTACATCAGATAATGATGAATCCAAAGAATCCCTGGTTTGTTCTATTATATCTACTAACTTTTGTTCAAATATATCTAAGTTTATTTTTTTAGTCTTGCAGGCAAGCTCTAAACTGATAGTTTTTCCCATGACTTTTCTCATGGCTTCATTCTTAAGATGTTCAAAACCATTTGCAGCAAATACATCTATTGTCTCAGGATATCTTTCTGTGATATCGTAAACCTTTTCTCCTACATCAAAGTATTTATTCAATATAATTCCTCCTCCTAATAACTCCACTCTACATTATACACTTTAATGAATGAAATTTACGTAACATTTGTTACCTAATATTAAATGGTCCAATAATTGGACCATTTAACCTAATATGTCTCCTTTTTTAACAATCTTATCTGGTCTTATTAATACTACTCCATCTTTTGAGTAGGTCCCAAGAACTAAAACCTGGGATTTAAAGCCAGCAATTTTCCTTGGCGGAAAATTCACTACAGCTAAAACCTGCTTTCCTACTAGTTCTTCTGGACTATAATGTTCAGTAATCTGTGCACTGGAATCCCTTATGCCCAGATTATCTCCAAAATCTACCTTAAGTCTATATGCGGGTTTTTTTGCCTTTTCCAGAAGATCTGCCTCAATTATTTCTCCTACCCTTATGTCTAGTCTTAAGAAATCATCAAAAGTTACCAAATCCTTTATATCCACTTTATAACCTCACTCTTTCATAATTAACATACCTATAGTAAATATCGTCCTGTCTAAATACATCTGATTCCTCTACAACTTCCCAATCATCATCTAAATCAAGATTAGGAATAAATGTGTCTGTATCTTTAAAATCCTTGAATATTTTTGTTATATAGGCTTTGTTGCAGAAAAGAAGAAGCTGTCTAGCAATGGTTCCCCCACCAGTTACAAATACTTCCTTCTCCTTGTTTGGGTTTATCTCCTTTAAGAGAGGAAATAGGTCCTCAAGAGAATTCACAATTATAAATCCCTCTTTCTTGTAATCCTTATTTCTTGTGACTATAATATTTACTCTATTCTCCAAAGGTTTTTGTCCAGGTAAAGCCTCTAAAGTCTTCCTCCCCATAATAACTATATGTCCTTCTGTAATTCTTCTAAACCTGTGTAGATCTTCCTCTATCTCAACAAGCATTTGCCCATTAAACCCTATTTTCCAGTTACCATCAACTGCAAATATTAAATTCATTGCGTTTTCCCCCTATGCCTTAAAATTATATACTGGAACTATTCTATCTATTATATCAACTGTATCTTCAATAGCTCCTATGATTTCTTCCATGCTCTTGTATGCAAAGGGGCTCTCATCTAAAGTACCCTTGTGGATGGAAGTGGAATAAACTCCTTTCATAGCTTCTCTAAATTCCTCTAAAGATCCTGCATCATTGGCTTCTTTTCTACTCATTACTCTTCCTGCACCATGGGGAGCAGAATAATTCCAATCCATATTTCCCTTACCCTTTGCAAGAAGTGAACCATCTCTCATATTTATTGGAATTAGTAGAGGTTGATCATCATAGGCAGCGATTGCACCTTTTCTGGTTATATTATCCTTGAAATCGATATAGTTATGGACAGTATGAAAATATTTATAGTCTTTAAATGATTTATTAAATATCCCCTTAACTATTACTTCTGCCATAACTTCTCTATTTAGTTTAGCATATTCTTGGGCTATATTCATATCATGAAGATAGTCATCTCTTTCATTGCCTTCCAGATAGCATAATTCTTTGGAATATTTATCACTTTTGTTTTTTATTGCCACCTTTTGATAATAATCTGCTATTTGCTTACCCAGATTTCTACTGCCACTATGAATTATCAAGTATAAAAGATTCTTAGAATCCTTTCCTACTTCTATAAAATGATTTCCTCCCCCTAGGGTTCCTATGCTTTTATCAAATCTTTCCTGCTTTTTTAAGTGATCATAACATTTTAATTCTTTTAATTTTTCAAATTTAACCACAGGATCTCTATGGGTTTTAGTACCAGATGGGATATTCTTTCTTATATACTCATCTAGCTTTACAAGGTCAATATCAACTCTTCCTAATTCTACTGTTAGCATTCCACATCCAATATCCACTCCCACAATATTTGGAATAACTATATCTCCCATATTACAGGTAAACCCTATAACACAGCCTATGCCTTGATGCACATCTGGCATGATCTTAACATCCTTTCCAAACATATAATCCTGATCTAGGAGTTTCTTTATTTGATCCCTTGCTCCATCTTCTAACTCATTGGAATAAACTAAAGCAGTTGAATATTCTCCTATAATCCTCATTTAATCACATCCTTAAATACAAATATACCCAAACTTATATAATAATTATATCAAAATCGCAAATAATAATTTATCTTATTTGATACCGATTTGTCTTTTGATTGTAATCCAATTGTAAATTGCGCTGAAGTGGCTTAAATGCTAGAATATATTTAAGAAGTAATTGTCCTATGTAGGAAAGTGAGGCGAATAGAATGAAGAAAATATTAATTTTAATTATATCATTGGTCTTGGTAGTGTCATTAGCTGCCTGTTCCCCAAAAGAAGCAGAAGATCCAGCTGAACCAAGCACTCCACCAGTGGAGGAACCTGTTGAAGAGCCAGTTGAAGATCCTGCTGAAGAAATTGTTGAAGAAGAAAGTGTAGAAGTAACCCTATATTTTGGTAACAACGAGTACATTTTAACAGGTGACGAGCAGTATGAGTATATGCTTACAGAAGTCCAAACCATAACCTACGGAGAGACTTGCTTAGAGGAAGCAATAGTTAGGGCTCTAATGGCTGGACCTGTGGATATTGATACCTTAAGTACAGGTTTCCATGAAAATATAGTCCTTAACTCTGTTGATGTGTTTGATGGTGTTGCATATGTAGACTTCTCCAGTGAAGGATTATATGGGGGTTCTATGCAGGAGAGTTATATTATTAGTCAAGTTGTAGAATCACTAACTTCTCTTGATACAGTGGATAAGGTTCAATTCTTAGTTGATGGTCAAGAAGCTGAATCATTAATGGGTCATATTGATATTAGAAGTCCATTTGAAGGTGTAGAAAGATAGAATTACTTAGGCTAGGATAAATCATCCTAGCCTAATCTTATTTCATCAATATATTATTTCCTGCTGGATCCTTAGTAAGGATTTTGTTCCCTTCTAATCTTTCATAATCATAGCCTGCTTCATCAAGGTTCTTTAATATATCATCCAGTACTTCTTCAGGCACTTTTAAAGTGTAATAGTCAAGTCCTGATTCATTTTCCTTTGGTGACTTAGCACCTCTTCCATTCCAGACATTCATCCCTATATGATGATGATATCCGCCAGTGGAAATAAAATAAGCACTTCCAGCTAAAAAGCTTACCAGTTCAAAACCAATTCTATTGTAGAATTTTAATGACTTGTCCAGATCATCCACATGAAGATGGATATGTCCTAGAATAGTTCCTTGAGGGATTTTCGCAAACTCCTTATCTTTTCCCACTTCCATAAGACCTGTGTAATCCAAAGGCTCAGTTACCATTTTAACCTGATCCCCGTTATACTCCCATTTATTATCTTCAACATCTGCATATATCTCTATCCCATTATCCTCAGGATCTTGAATATATAGAGCTTCGCTAACACCATGATTAGATCCACCTAATCTATTGTATCCTTTCTTAACTAGATGATTAATAAAACTACCTAGATCCTCTCTAGTAGGAAGTAGGATGGCATAGTGGTACAAGCCTGTTTTTCCCCTACTCTTTGGAATAAATTCATCATTTGCTCTCAAAGTCAAAAATTTATTTTCTCCATCAAGGGAAAATATTGACCTTTCATCAGATTCCTCCAATAGGATAAATCCCATAACTTCATTATAAAAATTTGTCATTGTTTTTAAGTCCAATACCCTTAATGCTATCTCTTCAGGATGCACTAAGTTATCTCCATGAAACTTTATCATATCCATCACCTTCTATATATTAGTGATGGTTATATACCCAATATAAGCTAATTCTAACTATGTAAGTTTTATCATTCCAGTTATTAATGCAATACCCAGTACAAGCCCAAATAGAAATAGAGCTACTCCTATCTTTTTTATAAGTTTAGTTTTAGAGAAATGCCCTATTAAATAAAAAATTAATGCTGTAATAAATACTCCATAAACTTTGGATAATAACCCCATCTTACTTTCTCCTCTTACCTATGGACTTGTATATGACATATGGTAAGAATCCTGCAAGGAAAATAAATTCCTTGGCCATGTAAGCTACAGATCCATCAATTCTAAATTGCCTAGGTATTTGATCAGGCAAAAATGGATAGGCTAGGGCTAGTATTATGAATGGAATTGCTAAAATAAGAATATCTGTTTTTTTCACTCTAATCACCTCCATAAACTTTTACCCAATAAATTACATTATTTACCCATTCGTTAAGAATTTAGAAAAATATTTAATTCCTATAGCTCCAAGAGGAGCAGTTATAACAATTGCAAGGACCCCAAGGGCAAGTATGATCTCCCCACTAGCTACTCCATAAGCTAAAGGAACTGATCCCATAGCAGCTTGCACAGTTGCTTTAGGTGTATATGAAATAGCAACAAATATTCTTTCCATCCTATTTAAATTACTGCCTATAAGGGATATAAATACTCCTAATGCTCTAATTAGTAACCCCCCCAGTATAAGGACTACTCCTAGTTTTCCAGCTTTTAAAGCTACTAATATGTCCACTTGAGCTCCAACTAGGACAAATAGCAGTATTTCTGCTAGGACCCATATTTTATTAAACTTTAAGGATAATCTCTTTGCAACAACATTTCTTTTTAATAATATTACAAATCCTATTGTCATTACACCTAATAATCCTGCAATTTGGACTCTTGACGACAAGAGTCTTTCTAGTTCCATTACAATAATCGCAACTCCGACTATCATTAGGACTTTTTTTGTATCTCTAATATGATACTTTTTAAAAATAAACACTAATATAAGACCTATTACAAACCCAATGCCGATTCCCAAAATTATAGATGTGGGTACCTTTAGAAATTGTAGTAATAAATTTATTCTCTCCCCTGTATACAACCCAAGGAAACTTGAAAATATGGTTATGGCAACAATGTCATCCAAGGATGCTCCTGCCAATATTAAGGTAGGAATATTCTTATTTGACCCAATTCCCCTTTCCTTAAGGTCAATCATTGTTGGAACAACCACAGCAGGTGATACTGCTGCTATTATAAATCCTAATATCCCTCCTTCAATGAAGGATAGGTCAAATAGAATGGTTGATAAGAGCATTACTGTAATTCCTTCCAAAATAACTGGAATAAAGCTAAGTTTAACTGCAGGAATTCCAATGCTCTTTAACTCATCCCAATCAAGACCTAGACCTGCCTTTAGAAGGATTATTATTAGTGCAATCTCCCTGAAATCAGAAGACACCCTCATTAGATCCTCATTTAATACTCCTAAACCAAAGGGTCCAAATGCAATTCCTAAAAGTAACATCCCCAGAAGTCCAGGAAGTTTCAGTTTCGTAAAAATATAATTTGCAAGTAAGCCCAAAACAGTTATAATACCTAAACTAGTTGCCATAGTATTCCTCCCAAAAAATAAACTCCTGCCATAGGAAATAATCCTAGACAGGAGTCATTAGCTTTCGCGGTTAAAGGTGAACTCCATCACCTTTTAATATCCTATACTATTGTAGTGTAAAAATCAACTAAACTATATCAGCACCAGTTGATTCTAAACTATGAAGTTCACACATCCATCCTGGGAATCTTTCCTTTATAAACTGAGTAACCCCATTTATAAATTCATAATTATTAATTCTTGTGATACAAATAATAGTTGGTCCTGCTCCACTTAAATAGCAGCCAAGAGCTCCTAGTTTATATGCATTATCTATTACCTCCTTGAATCCGGTAATCAAATTCCCTCTGTAAGGTTGATGAAATGTATCTTGTACTCCAATTTTTATCAAATCATCTCTACCACTAATAAGAGCTGCTATAAGTAAACTTACCCTGGATATGTTGCTAGTTCCATCCTTAAAGGATATTTCTTTAGGTAATACACTTCTAGAAACAACTGTTGAAAGGTTAAAATCAGGAATAATTGTTAAAAACCCATAACTTCCATCTATGTCTATATTATTAGTGTAAACCCTTCCACTATCCATGGCTGAGGCACATAAACCTCCATATATTGCTGGTGCTACATTATCAGGATGCCCTTCTATTTCAGTTGCAATTTCAAGAACCTGCTCCTTGTTAATTGGCACATTCATCATTTCCAATGCACCCATAACTCCAGCAACTATACATGCAGCAGAAGAACCTAATCCCCTTGATATTGGTATCCCATCTTTTATTCTAATCTTAACTGGTACAAACTCTTTTCCCATCTTAGCAAAAGTATTCCTATATGCTTCATATACAAGGTTGTCCTCATCTGAATGGCCTTCTTCAAAGGTGAAATAATTATATATATCAAGGGCAAGTCCCAGGGAGTCAAAACCTGGTCCAAGATTGGCGCTGGTTCCAGGGACCCTTATCTTAATCATTATATTCACCACCTATTATCTTTTTTAGTTGAGCCTTCATGGATTCAACATTAACAACAGTAGTGTGTTTTTCCTTTAATGTTTTTAATTCCTTAAGTTGTAAAGGAATTTCAGAATTTAAGATGTGTGATAATGTATTTAGATTTTCAAACTCATTTTCTGATACTTCTCTTCCAAGTGAAGATAGAATTTTGGATGAGAATTTAAAGGGGCTAGCTGTTGATGCAATTATTGTCTTTTTAGAGTCATTTGTCTCCTCCATGTAATCCTTATAGACTGAGTAAGCTACTGCTGTATGAGGATCCATTATATAATTATCCTCTTCATAAATCTTTTTAATCCAATAGCTTATTTTATCTTCATCTGCGTAATTACTATAAATAATATCCATATCTTCTAAAATACTAAACTCACCTTTTTCCTTTAAATCATCCATCAAACTCCCTATTTTTTCATCATCTTTTACTTGATGATAGAGGAATCTCTCCAAATTGCTGGAAACTAATATGTCCATTGAAGGAGAAGAGGTCAATAGTAATTTCCGATTTTTGTTATAAATTTTTGTATTGAAAAAGTCAGAAAGAACATTATTGTCATTGGATGCACATATCAGTTTGTTAATAGGTAGTCCAATTTTAGTAGCATAAAAAGCTGCTAAGATATTTCCAAAATTTCCCGTTGGAACCACAACATTTATACTTTCACCTTCCTTAATTTCATTTCTCTTAATCAGTTGAAGGTAAGCATAAACATAGTAGACTATCTGAGGTATTAATCTTCCAATATTAATTGAATTGGCAGAAGAAAGTATATAGCCCTTATTAAGTAACTCATAATTGAATTCTTTGTCAGAAAATATCTTCTTAACCCCTGTTTGTGCATCATCAAAATTTCCATTTATTCCTATTACATGAGTATTATCTCCTCTTTGTGTAACCATTTGTAATCTTTGAATTTCACTTACTCCCCCATGGGGATAGAACACAGTTACTCCGACTCCAGGAATATCTTTAAATCCCTCTAAAGCAGCTTTCCCAGTGTCCCCTGAAGTTGCTGTTAGTATCATTATTTCTTTGTCAATATTATTTTTTTCTAAAGATAATTTCATCAAATAAGGTAGTAGTGTCAAGGCCATATCCTTAAAGGCCAAGGTTGGTCCATGGAAAAGTTCCATAAAACTTATCTCTCCAACTTTCTTTATGGGAACAATATCTTCAAACTGAAATTTGTCTCCATATGCTCCTTTAACAGAATCACTTATTTCTTTTAATGTAAAATCATCAAGGAAAAGCTCAAGTATTGAAATAGCCACTTCCTTATAATCCTTGTTAAGTAACTTAATATAGTCAAGCTTAGGAAATTCTTCTGGAACGAAAAGTCCACCATCTTCAGCAATTCCTTTAAGAATTCCTTGTGAAGCTGTTACATTAGTTTCTTTATTTCTAGTACTAATATATTTCATATCTTTTTCTTATGATCAGAGATCATATCCTCCCTTCTACTTTAGTTACATACGAATTATTGAGTATTGCCCCTCTTCTAACTCTGCAATTTTTTGTAGTAAATCCATGAATTTTATTTCCTCTGTTATAAAACACAAGGGTTTTTCATTTAGTTTTTCAGCAATTATATCATTAAACTCATATTCACTTCCATTATCCAGTCTAACATAGTATATTCCTGAAATTTCAGAGTTGTTGTTGTTCAATCCTTTACCTCTTAAAGGTGTTTCCATACTTTGATTCTTAAGCACTACATCAATACAATCACTAAGAACTGCATTAGCTGTAGGCAGCATCCCTGCTCCTGATCCAAATAATTTTACTTCCCCAATATAATTTCCCTTTATGCTAACACTGTTATATGCATCCTTAACATTGGCAAAATAGCTTCCTACATCTACAGCTTTTGGTTGTACAATCGAGAAATAACCATCATCGCTTCTATATGAGCCTGCAATAAGTTTAACTACTTTATTCTTCTCCTTAAGTAGTTTAATGTCGAAATCTGATATCTTATCTATCCCATCACAAAGAATATCATCTTCTGCAATAACTCCTCCAAATCCTAAGGTTGATATTATTCTAAGTTTTCTTAAAGTATCTGTTCCTTCAACATCACTTGATGGATCTTCCTCTGCGTATCCTAGTCTTTGAGCCTCTTTAAGTACATCCTCATAGGTTTGTTCTTCTTCAGTCATTTTTGTTAATATATAATTACATGTACCATTTAAAATCCCTTCTATACTGCTTACTTCATTTATTCCAATAATGTCCTTTAGGGGTTTTATTAATGGGATTCCCCCACCAACACTTGCTTCATATAAAAAGTACAATCCCTTATTAGCTGCCAATGTTGATAATTCCTCATAATAAGCTGATACCACTGCCTTATTAGCTGTAACCACATGTTTCCCATGCTCCAGGGATTCCTTTATATAATAATATCCCATGCTCAAATCACCAGTAACTTCTACAACTATACTAATAATTGGATCATTTAGGATTTCACTGAAGTCTTTGGTGAACTTATTTTTTTCTATTTCAACTTCTCTTTTCTTATCCGTATTTCTAACTAGTACTTTAACTATATCTACTTCGTCTGAAAGAATGTTGCTAAGTTGATCTTTTCTCTCATTTATTATTCTATTTAGCCCCTGCCCTACTGTTCCATAACCTAATAATCCTACCCCTATCATATTAATCCTCCTTACTTATTAATACTTGAGCTATCTGAACAGCATTTGTTGCTGCTCCCTTTCTAATGTTATCTGCAACAACCCAAATATTAAGTCCATATTTAGTACTAAAATCTCTTCTTATTCTTCCAACATATACCTCATCCCTACCTTGGGTGTCTATTGGCATTGGATACTCATTTTTCTTGGGGTTGTCTTTTACAACTATACCCGGATATGAACTTAATGATTCTCTTATTGCACCTAGGTCAAACTCTTCTTCTAATTCTATATTTATAGATACACTATGGGAGAACTTAACAGGTACTCTAACTGTAGTAGCTGTAACCTTTAAGTCATTCCTATGTAGAATCTTTCTGGACTCTTCTATCATCTTCATTTCTTCCTTTGTATATCCATTCTCCAGAAATACATCTATATGAGGTAGGACATTTCCCTTTATTCCATATGGATAAAACTCCACTTTTTCTTCTTCTAAATCTTTTAATCCCTTTAAACCTGATCCAGATACACTTTGGTAAGTTGAATAAACAACTCGCTTTATCCTATACTCTTTATCTATTGCCTTAAGAGGCAACATGCATTGTATTGTTGAACAATTTGGATTGGCAATTATTCCTTTATTAAGAAATATGTCTTCACTATTTACTTCTGGAACTACTAAGGGAACATTGTCATTCATCCTAAATATACTACTATTATCAATTACTATTACTCCCTTTGATGCTGCAATTGGTGCATATTTTTCACTGATACTACCTCCAGCTGCAAAAAATGCTATATCAATATCATTTTCGAATGAGTCTTCTCTCAACTCCTCTACTACTTCTTTTCTTCCACCATATGTTATTTCCTCACCCTTTGATCTTCCAGATGCTAAAAGTGTAAGTTTATCTATTGGGAAGTTTCTTTCTTCCAACACTTTAAGTATTGTTCTACCCACCAAACCTGTTGCACCTACAACTGCTACATTATATTTTTTCATCTTTCTTCCCCCTAATTAAAAGCATAATATATTGCACTAATTGCCTTCTCAAAATCCTTGTTTTCAACTCCAATTATTATATTTAATTCACTTGAACCTTGAGATATCATTCTTATATTTACACCTTCACTTGATAAGGCTGTAAAAACCTTAGCAGATATACCCTTTGTATTGATCATTCCCCTACCCACTACGGCGATTAGAGCCATTCCTCGGTAGGAGTCTATATTATCTGGATTACAGTATATTTTTATCTCCTCAGTAATTTTTGAAAGTTTACCATTAAGATCCTTATCAGAAACTATAACTGATATTGAATCTATACTTGAAGGCATGTGCTCTATCCCAATATCATTAGTCTCAAAAACAGAAATAAGTTTTCTGAAAAACCCCTTTTCACTGGTCATTAGAGTCTTTTCAACAGAAATAACACTAAAATCCTTTCTCCCTGCTATTCCAGTTATGGTTCCTTTATTCTTTTCTTCCCATTGATCATGAACTATTAGTGTCCCTTCATCATCTGGCCTGTTTGTATTCTTAATCCTAATGGGTATGCCTCTTTTTCTAACAGGAAAAATAGCTTCCTCGTGAAGTACTGGTGCTCCCATATATGAAAGCTCTCTTAATTCTTTGTATGTAATAAGCTTTATTCCTATTGTGTCCTTTACAATTTTAGGATCCGCCATTAAAAATCCAGATACATCTGTCCAATTCTCATAAAGGGTTGCTTGGATTGCATGAGCTATGATTGCTCCTGTTACATCGCTTCCTCCCCTTGAAAATGTTACGATCTCCCCATTTGATTTTCCACCATAAAATCCTGGTACAACAGCAAAGTCCATCCTTCTTAAACGTTCATAAATTAAATTTTCAGTGGTTTCTTCATCAAACTCACCATTATCCTTAAATCTTATTATTTCCTTTGCATCAATAAATGGATACTGAAGGTATTCAGCTAAAATTAGACCATTAATGTATTCACCCCTACTGGCACAATAGTCTCTTGAACCACCATTTGCAATATTATCTCTTACTTCCTTTAAAACATCTTCTATGGGTAATTCTAACTCTAATTCATTGCAAATCTGGATGTACCTATTTTCAATTAGGCTGTAGACTTCTTGGAAGTTAAGACCGTGGGAGGAAAGCTGATAACACATGTATAAAAGGTCCGTGACCTTATGATCCTTTCCATTTCTCTTTCCAGGTGCTGAAGGTACGATTACCGTAGAATCAGTATCACCCTTAACTATCTCATAAACTTTCTTAAACTGTTGGCTGTCAGCCAGTGAGCTTCCGCCAAATTTCGCCACTTTTTTACCTATCATACTTTCCCCTCCTTTAATTTGATATTAAAAAAACACCCATCCCAAAAAGGACGAGTGTTTATCTCGTTTCCACCTAAATTTATAAATCAAAAACTTGCCATAACGGGGCAACCGCTAATCCCTACTAATTTCAGGATTGTACTCCAAGGTGGTTTTCAATCTTTAGTATCATTGGAAGTCTTTCAGCCGGTGAACTTCCCTCTCTTTTGACCTTTGAAGATTTACTCGTCCTTATCATCGCTTTTTATCATTCTATAGCGATAAAGGACTAATGTCAAGAGGGTTTCCAAATTATTAGATATTGATTTTCTTTATAAAAGCTTTCATAAAAGCAGGAAGATCCAAGGGAGTTCTTGAAGTAATTAAATTGCCATCCACCACAACCTCTTCACTAACCCAATTAGCACCTGCATTGATTAGATCATCTTTTATAGTTGATGTTGATGTAACAGTTTTCCCCTTCAGATCACAAGAAGACGCCATCATCCATGGTCCATGGCAGATAGCAGCTATTGGCTTATTAAGCTTATCAAAGCTTTTAACTAACTCCTTGGTAGCTTCTGTCTTTCTCATATAATCTGGTGAGAAACCCCCAGGGATAATAAGTCCTTCGTAATCCTTAGCATCTACTTCATTTGATGCATGGGTACTCTTTAATTTCAGTCCATTCTTTCCAGTAAATATTTCATCTTTATTTGGACCTACAAGATGTACCTCATAATCTTCCCTTAATCTATGATATGGATACACTAACTCCTGCTCATCAAATAAGTTTTCAATTAATACTATTACTTTCTTCATAAAAAATAACCTCCTTATAATATTCTGTTATTTAGATACCCTAAGGAGGTTAGCTTTACACTAAAGTATATCAAACATAATTAATCCAATAGTGTTTATGGCAAGATTGGCCATCATATGGATCATGTATGAACTTACTATATTATTATTTCTTTCATTTATAAAATTAAAGATTAATCCACCTATAAAGAGTCCAATTAGTGCAAGTACAAATATACTGGGATTAAACCATCCCCCCATTATACCCACATGATAAATAGAAAAAAGTAAAGCTGAATAGGTATAGGCATAAACTCTGCCTTTGTCCTTAAGTAACCCAAGGAATAAGTATCCCCTGAAGAAGAACTCTTCAATTAAGGAGTTTATGAAAGAAATATATATTGCCACAAAAATAAAATTACTCTTGTTAACCTTTAAATTATTCTCAAGAATCTCTTTGATAACTTCCAAATCGATAAAGGTAGATAAAACAAGGTAGGTCAAAATAATTCCCACATAGATTCCAAACCCTATTACTATTGTCCTCTTAACTTCATTTTTGTTCTTAAGTTTTATCAATCTCAATAGATAGTCCTTACTCAATCCACTTATAACTATTGGTACAAGTAAAAATAATATTACTTTTATACTTGATTTTACCCAATAGGATGGATTCAGATAATAATCAACTAAATTCATTAAAAACACTAAAACCAATGAAATAACAATCTTCTTCTTCATTAGTATGGGTATCTTCCCATTTGGGTTATGACTGGTTTTCCTTCTTTATCAACTAATACTGTTAGTCCACCTGCATATCCATCAAAAGCAAACAGGTAGTTAACTCCAGTCTCTTTATCAACTAATATTTTTATACCTGCAAATTTACCTTCCTTATGAACTACTTCAAATCTCTTTTCAGCCATTTTTTATCCCTCCTAGTTAAATATTACACCTAAGGATCGTGAAAATCAAACTTATAAAGATACTTTTATAATATTCCCATCTTTAGATTTAATATCCACTAAGCAAAATCCTTCCGGAAGATCTTTTTCTAGTTTTCTTAATTCTTTTATCATTAGAATTAATTTTTCATCATCCACATTTAAGTTAGATTGATTTAAAAAGTTGTCCTTTATAAGTTTTAAAACTATTCTATTATCTACTAATCCCAAGGGAATAGGGATATTCAATGAAAAGTTGCTACTACTCTTTATTTTTATTTTCATTCTTTGCTCCTATTCAATGGTTACATTTATCTTATCACCGTCTGCTGACTGGATCTCTACAATTTTTCCCATAGCCCCGTTTTCCGCCATCTTAACTATTGCTTCAAAATCAATATCCTTCATGTTTTGATTCCCTTTGGTAAAGTCATCTATCATTCCCATCTGCAATCCCATTTTAACCAAGGCCATGGGAAGGTTTACATTAACTTTATCCCCTTCAGCGCTAAGAATAGATACCTTCATTATTAATGAATTAAAGTCTTTTCTCTTATCTGTATCCACAACTTTTGCATCTGAAGAGCTTTCACCTCTTACAAGATAATCAATGGTTGTATTTAAATAATCTGCTAATCCTGGTAGCAATCCAATATCTGGACAAGATATATCATTCTCCCATTTACTTACCGCTTGAGATGATACCCCCATAGCATCTGATAACTGATCTTGAGTTATACCTTTCATTCTCCTAAGTTCACCAATTCTTTTACCCATAGTATTCATTTGTTTCCCTCCATTCTTTGCCTTAATCATATGATTTTTATGCCTTAATTGTAACATATCATTGGTTGAAAACAGTCTTTTTATATAAACCATTGGTTGTTTTTTTGTCAACTCCTGGTTGTTTTTTGTAACATGAGAATTTTATTGCTTTTTTTTACTATTTTAACTATAATTTAAATTCTGTTGATTAAAAACATAAAATTTTCTTAAATTGCAATAGCAAATTGAACTAATCATCAAACCTAATAAACTTAA
>CAZNTE010000027.1:0-32769 GCA_964575895.1 uncultured Tissierellaceae bacterium
GCTTGTAAAAAAGTTAGTTATTTCAACGGTTAAAAATTATGCAATTTGCTCAATTCTTTCCCTTCCTTCCAACAAACCCTTTACCCTTATAATTCCTCCCTCCTTTAGTGTCAAGGAAGAAGAAGGATCAATTTTAAGACTATTTAATGTTAACTCAGAAGATAATACTCCACCATTACCTTTTAGGACGCCATTTTGTATGATAGCACCACCTGCATTATGAGCGTAATTAATCTTTTTTACTACTTTGGCATTATCAACCATAAGTCCACCTTCTAGCCAGACTTCACCAAATCTTCCAGTAAGGTTTCCACTATTGAAAATTAGTAAGCTCTGTACTCTTAAGGCGGTAGCAGCCCTTCCAGTATAAGACCCTCCATTAATAATAACAGTTGTTCCAAAGCCTCCTGATTCTACAGCTAATCTGCCTCCAATTATTGCTCCAGGGCCATTTATGGTTAATTTACCCCTTCTTAAAACTAAGGGCGTTCCGTCATATTCATTAGCACTATTTACAAATGAGTATTCTATAGTATATCCATTCAGATTGAGGATATGTTCACCACCATCAATAGCAATTGCATCTTCTCCAGCCTGGGATCTTAGTATTTTAATGTTTCCACCAAGTTTAACTATACTACCATTAGGATCAGACAAGAAAGAATTTAGCTCATTAAAATTAGTTGCTATTTTTTCTTCAATTTCAACTGCAAGTGATACTTGGGGGATATATAAGAATATAATAGATAGAAAAAAAACAAGAGATAAAATAACCTTCAGGTGGGCTCTCATATTAAACATCTCCTTTGTTATGGAAGTTGTAGGTTTGCTTTAATGCACCACTGCATTATTTAGTTAATTATACCATGAAATTGTAATATTTATTTGAAAAATTTATACCCAAATTATAATTTTATATTTATCCATACATGCCAATAAGTCCCTAAATTATAAGAATAATCATGAGTTTTAATCTTAATCCACTACCTATAAAAAACTTCTCCAAACCATAAGCATCTAAGCCCTGATTGCTGGTCTTAAATAAATAAGTCTTGTTTGACCTGTAATCTGATTGAATTTTCCGATAATATTATCTTAAATGGCTATATTACCGAATAATTATGTTAGAAAGTGGGTAAATTGATTTACATAATCGTCCATATCCGGTATTCTAATTTCATGAGATAAATAGAATGATTGGTGGGGATTAAATATGAGCATACTAATGAATTACTCAGATCAGAGATTTATAGAAATTTCGCAGGTAATATTTGAAGAGCAATTTAGAAGAGACCCTAAGTTAGAAGAAGAGATGGATGAAAGACGAAAAAAATTGATGTATGATGATGTTATATATAATATTAGCTTTTTACTAACTTCCATTCACTTTAAAGACAGTAAGATATTTGAGGGATATGCAAGATGGATTTATGATCTTCTGTGTAATTTGATGAAGGATATAGATAGAGACAGAATTATGGAGCACATGGTTGATCACTATAATATAATGGCTGAAATTCTAAGTAGTAGTTCTGGTGATATGCTATCTCATGATGAGATCAATCTTGCCGTAGAATACCTAGGTATTGCTGTTGAAGTAACGAAAAAAGCAGTTACAGATGTACAATTATCAGAGACCTTTATGAATGGAGATTATTATGAAATTAGAAGAGCATACCTTAATGCCATATTAAAAAGTCAGACCAGAGAAGCCTATAAGATTATTGATAATGCAAAAGAAAGTGGTTTAAGTATCTTGGACATTTACGAGCAAATCCTAACTAAGGCAATGTATGAAATAGGTCTTTTGTGGCATAAGAATGTTATAACTGTTGATAGGGAACACTATGCAACTTCAGTTACTCAAACAGTAATGTCCAGTTTTTATAATGAATTATTTGATAAACCAAGAGTTAATAGGGTATTAGTTTCCTGTGCCGTGGGCAGTGAACTTCATGAAATGGGTATTAGAATGATTTCTGATGTTTTTGAATTTAATGGATGGGATACATATTATTTAGGTGCAGCCCTTCCAAAAAAAGCATTGCTAGATGCAATAAAAGAGCACAACCCTGATTTAATAGCTCTTTCTGTTACTATGCCTCCATATTTATCCACATGTGAAGATATTGTTAAGTCCATAAAGGAAGCTTTCCCTAATTTGAAAATCGCAGTTGGTGGCCAGGCTTTTAAAAATACAGATGCCTTATGGAAGAAATGGAGTGTTGATTTTTATTCAGAGTCATCAGATGATCTAATCGCTTGGGCTAATGAGAAGATAAAAAAATAACCCTACTAAATGCTAAAGGAGATAGAAATGAAGAAAGACTATGTATCATTTCTAATACAATGCGACAAAAATCTTAAAATAATTAATACTTTCTGGTACCAGCCAGTTTATTTGATATCTCCTTTGCAGACTAGTCTTGATAGTCTATTTGATAATAAAGATAAAGAGGCTGTTAAAACCCTATTTACCCAGGTTGTTTCTAGTCCTGAGGTATTATTATGTAGTGATGTATTCACATTGACCAGTCCAAAAATCCATGTAGGCCTATGTATGATGAAGTCTGGAGATAGGGTATTTGTTCAAGGACTTGATGCAACTCTGTTACTCGATGATGCTTCCATGGGTTTAATAAAGGATATCTCTCATAAATTCCTTCTGGTACTTAAGGACAGTGACAACGAAGTTATTATGAAAAATGCTTCCATGATTAGAGATCAATTTGAACAAATTCAAAAGCTTAATAATAATCTTTTAAATATGCAAAGACAACTTACAAAAGCAAATTCAGCCCTTAAAAGATTAAACGAGGATCTTAACAATAGACTGGTAAAGGATTCCTTAACTGGACTTGTAAGTAGATATCAGTATAGGGAAGAGATTGATCTAACTATAGGTAGGAAAAATGATAAGTATGGAATTTTTACCTTTATTGACATAGATGATTTTAAGGATGTAAATGATACTTACGGACACCGAGTTGGGGATGAATACCTGAAAGAATTTGCCAGGAGACTTACTAGTCTTCCCTTTGAAAATATCATTTGCATGAGAATATCCGGTGATGAATTTGGACTCTATATTCATGGATATGATGAAGTCAGTGACTCAGATGTTGATAAGATATGGAATGAAATAGAATCAAGAGTTATTGATAGACCAATTACTATAGAGGACATTGAAAAAGATATTCAATGCAGTGCTGGTATGGCCATTTATGGTGAAGATACAAAGGATATATATGACTTGATTGAGTATGCTGATTTTGCCATGTATGAAGCAAAGAACTCGGGTAAGAATTCCTATAGAAGGTTTAATATGGACAGATATAATGATAAGGATACATCAATCTTATAATAATGGAGATAACTAAATGATAGACAATAGAAGAGAAAGAATCTTAACTTTAACAAGAGCTTCCTTGGCATTAGGCTTATCCATAGTATGTCTCATATTATTTAGGGGACCCATAAGTATTGTATCCACCTTCTTACTTCCACCAATTATAGTGCTTTTTGAAAGTGGTAAAACCTTGTTATACTACCTTTTGACTTCAATGGGTTTATTTATAACAACACTAATATTTTTCCCGACCCAGTTAATATTTGTGCTTACATATATTATCTTGGCTCTAGCACTTATGATGCTAACTAAAAAAAGAGATAGAAAAATATCTCCTTTTAATACACTATTTTATCTATTTTTAACCATTATAGCTCTTTTTGTTGGAATTAGATTAACCCAATCAATCTATATGATACCTCTACATACAATGATGCTAAGAATATCTAATAACAATCTACTTTTCTACTTTTTAATTATTCTTATGGAGGCTGTCCTTGTATGTGTCTTTAACTTTGGTATATTAAAACTCTTTAAAAGTAGAGTTAGAAAATGATATCTATAGCCTATTTATTTTGTAAGTAGTTTCAATACCCTCTCTTAATAAGAAGTCATCTAATCTACCTTTTAAGTTAAGTATGAGTTCTTCATTTCTTGATTCACTGCCACCAGTAATATTAATAGTTAGTTCATTATTTTGTTCTAGTAGATTTAAGTCCTTCATACTTTCAACTACAAGTATTACTCCATCTTCGATTCCTTCTCCTTTTAAGGATAAGTCCCTTAAGATCTCATCTCCCAGTTCATCGGATCCTTTAAATTCAATAATCCTTCCATGTACATTTCCCTTTAATTCTATTTTGGGATTTATGCTAATCTCAACTATGTACTTTGGACTATTAATACTCCATAGCATGGTTCCAAAAGCTACTCCCATAATTACTCCCAGGATTATTATTGCAATTAGCTTCTTTTTTATTATATCTTTTATCTCCACTATACCCTCCTCGATATTATGTCTACTAGTATACATTATATCAAATTATTAGGCTCAAGTGAAAAAAAAGACCTTGCTACTCAAATAGCAAAACCTTTTTCTTCTAATCTTCCAGATGTAATTCTCCAGATTTAATTCTTTCTGCCAGAGACTTAATATTCTCTTCAATAATCTCAATAGTTTTCTTAAACTCCTCATCACTTTTACCAGATGGATCATCCAGACCCCAATCTTCCTCGTGTTGATTTGGAAGGAATGGGCAAATAACGTTACATCCCATCTTAATCAGGATATCAATATCCCCGATTTCATCAAGAAGCTTTGAGTGTTGAGTTTCTTCCATGTCAATATCATATATTTCCTTAATAATTCTTACTGCGTCTTGATTAATCTGAGGTTTAGTCTCAGTACCTGCAGATACACTTTCAAATACATCAGCTGCATAATGCTTTCCTAAAGCTTCAGCCATTTGACTTCTACATGAATTATGAACACATATAAATGCTACCTTTGGCTTTCTATTCATCATAACTCCTCCTTCTTATCTTACTTCAGTTACAAACCAGGATCTGGTGTTATTAGCAATCTTTACTAACATTAACATAACAGGAACTTCCACTAGTACTCCCACGACTGTTGCAACAGCAGCACCAGATGTTATTCCAAATACTGATATGGCAACAGCAACCGCCAATTCAAAGAAGTTTGATGCCCCAATCATTCCTGCAGGTGCTGCAACATTATGGGGTAGCTTCCAACCCTTGGCCCAAAAGTATGCAATGAAGAATATCAGGAATGTTTGAATAATAAGCGGTACAGCTATTAACAAAATATTAATTGGATTATCTATTATTACCCTTCCTTGAAAGGAGAATATTATGATCAAGGTCAGCAATAATCCGATAATGGTGATGTTGCTAAATTTAGGAATATATACTTTTTCAAAATACTCTATACCCTTATTTTTAGTAATATATGTTCTAGATAATACCCCAGCTAAAAGGGGAATAACGACAAACAATACAACTGATAAAAATAAGGTGTTCCAAGGAACAATAATATCACTTACTCCTAAGAGTAGAGCAACTATTGGAACAAAGGCAACAAGTATAATTAGATCATTAGTTGCTACTTGCACAAGGGTATAAGCAGGATTTCCCTTAGTCAAATGGCTCCATACAAAGACCATTGCCGTACAAGGAGCTGCTCCCAATAAAACTGCACCTGCCAAATACTGTTTTGCCATTTCTCCATCAATGATATTCTTGTAGAATACATTGAAGAATAAATAGGCAATGGCAAACATGGTAAAGGGTTTTATTAGCCAGTTGGTTACCCAAGTAATAATTAATCCTTTAGGATTTTCACCAACCTTCTTTACGCTTTTAAAATCAACCTTAAGCATCATAGGATATATCATTAGCCAAATTAGTATGGCAACTGGTACAGATACATTATAATACTCGAAATTACTTAGAAATTCAGGTATTCCTGGTAAGTAAACCCCTATAAGAACTCCAACTATCATACAAAAAGCTACCCAAACTGTAAGGTATTTTTCAAAAAAACTAATTCCAGTTAAATTTTCCTTTGTCACTTTCTTATCCTCCATAATGATAAATTTACTGATTAATATGGTTTAAAACAAGTTCTAATTCATTTGTAATAGTCTGACATGTATAGGGACTTTCCACATACAACTTACATTTCCTAAGATCCTCACCATATATTTCATGAGACTTAAAACTATCAATCAGGTAATCAACTAGCAACTTGTTGTTCCTTCTAAAATCCTCATCAATCTTATAGTGAATCCACTGTGCATCCTTGTATCCTGATATAAGGCCATTGCTCTTTAATTTCCCCAAGTGTCTTGATACATTGGACTGATTAAGCCCTAGAATAACCTCAATTTCACAAACACAAAGCTCATAATTCATTAGAAGATTAAGTATTCTTAGTCTGTTTTCATCCCCTAGGGTTTTAAAAAAATCTTCCATAACTTCCTCCTTGTATGAGTATATTCGATTTCACTCATATACTATCAAATACATTCACCCTTGTCAATATAAACTTAAAAATAAAAACCAGCAGGATCTCTGCTGGTATACTTTCTACAGGAACTTCTTGATATCCTCAATACTTGGAACTTTTCCTGATACCACTACTTTTTCATCAACTACTACTGCTGGAGTAGTCATAACCCCATAGGCCATTATTTGTCTAAAGTCTTCAACCTTTTCAACAGAAGCATCCAGATTCAACTCTTTTATTGCTTCCTTAACATTTTCTTCAGTCTTTTGACATTTCTTGCAACCTGTTCCTAAAACCTTAATTATCATCCTAAATCCTCTTCTATTCTTTAGTCATTATCACTGCATTCTCATATATTCTATCAACTTCATCCTTTTTGATAATTTTTCCCAAGACATAACCTATTAATATTATTCCTGGTATGTTAAGTAATAATCTGGTTATTGCAAACTTCTCTCCCAGTGAAGCCATCTCAAATAAAAACATGGGAATCTTTGTTGTGGACCAAGCACCTATGAAAATTAGAATATTACTAAACTTAACTCCCTTGTTCATAAACACTGCAGCTACTGGAAAAGCTCCATATAAGGGTCCTGCTGCCGCTGATCCAATAAATATCGATAGGAGTACTCCCTTAATACCAGATCCTTCTCCCATATACTTGACCATGGTATCCCTAGGTACCCACACATCTAATAATCCTAAAAGTACAAATATAGGTGGAAGGATTAAGAGCATTTCCTTCAAAGTATAGGATGTTACATCCATTGCCTTAGCTCCAAGTTCATTATTTACCAGATATAAGGATAGAGTAATCAGTAGGATTACAAAAACTTTGAAGTATCTTTTAAAATATTTCTTAGCCATCTTATATCACCATCCCAATCACAGCTGCAACAATTAATGAAAATCCATAAGCTAATAAATTCCTATAAATTGTCAGCTTCTTACCAAAATACTTCATCTCCACTGGTATGGTTACTAATCCAACCATCATTAATGTGGAAACAAAGGCTGCTATTTGGGTATAGCCTGCTCCTCCCTTAAGGAGAATTGCTGCTGTTGGAAAAGCAACAAATCCTGGAATTAAGGTTACAGATCCAACAAGTGATGCCAGTAATACACCAATTATTCCTGATTCAGCACCAATAATCTTAGATATAACCTCAGGATTTAAAAATGCCATCAATACCCCCACAAAGAGAATCACCACGAGGAAGTCAGGCAATATATTTTCAAAGGCTTTCCAGGATTTTTTTAGTGCTTTTATTGTTCTACTCTTATCTTTTAAAAATGATAAGAGTAGAAATCCAAAAGTTACAAGGTATAAAGTAATATTCAAATTCCCACTTCCCTCTATATAAATAAATGTCCAAATGCATTAAAACTAAATCCGATTATTAAAATTCCTATGGTTACAATACCTACAAATACAATCATAAGCTTAGGTTTGATTACCTTTTTTAACATAATTATCGATGGGAGTGACAGAGCTGTAACTGCCATCATAAATGAAAGGGCTGTACCTATTCCAACTCCTTTTGTAACTAGGGCTTCTGCTATGGGAAGAGTACCAAATATATCAGCATACATTGGAATCCCAACAATTGTTGCTAAAGGTACAGAATACCATTTGTCTTGTCCAAGAATAGCTGATATTACATCTTCAGGAATCCAGTTATGAATTAGGGCTCCTATTCCAACCCCTATTAAAATATATAACCAAACCTTCTTTACAATATCCAGCACCTGGATCTTAGCAAAATTAATTCTATCTTTTCTAGTCAGTGCTTCCTGTTCAAGCTCTATTAAGGGAGTATTAAAAACAAAGCTTTCAATCTGAGATTCCATCTTGGCCTTGCTAATTATTGTACCAGCAATTACAGCAAGTACAATACCTACCACTACATAAGCTATGGCTATTCTCCAGTTAAATATACTTGCCAGTAGTAATACCGATGCCAGGTCTACTAAAGGGGAAGATATTAAAAATGAAAAAGTAGTTCCTATAGGTAATCCAGCACTTGTAAATCCTATGAATAGTGGAATTGATGAACAAGAGCAAAATGGAGTAACAGTTCCCAGTAAGGCACTTAGAATATTGGCTGTTACACCCTTGTACTTTCCTAATATTTTTCTAGTTCTCTCTGGAGGAAAGAAGCTTTGAATATAGGATATAGTAAAAATCAGTACAGACAAGAGTATAAATATCTTAATAACATCATATATGAAAAAGTGGATGCTCCCACCAATTCTATCCTGGATGGATAGTCCAAAAACATCTTCCACTAGTAGTCTAACCAGCTCAAATAGCCACTCCATTTTTAATAGTTGACTATTTAGCCATTTAAAAAAAAACATGTTCTCACCTCAAAGTAGTTATAGTACAGAAATTGGGTTGCATTGATCAAGATACTTTTCCTTAAAAGCTAGTCTTTCTTGATCTATTTTTAGTTGAGGATACTCATCTATATTAGTGACTATATCCTCAAGAATTTTAAGTAAAAATTGATTTTCTCTTTGAAGGGAATAAAAAACAAATTTTTCCCTTCTCTCATCATTAACAAGATTAAGATCTCTTAGCTTTGATAATCCCTTAGATATCTTTGGCTGGGGAGTATCCAATACTCCAGTAAATTCACAGACACAAAGACTTTCCTGGTAAAGTAGCACCAGGATTCTAAGTCTTGTTTGATCAGACAATACCTTAAATACATTCAATACTTTTTCCATGGTCACCATCCTATTCATATTCTCATATGCACTTATTAGTATGTGTATATATTAACTCTTTGTTATATCACTGTCAATAAAAAAATACTGCCCTCAAGCAGTATTTTTTACTCAAACTGTATTTTACTAATTTCTTAGCTCTTTGATCTGTAATTGCCTTAAATTATATTCAGCGTCCTTGATGTTATTTCTTGCAATTTCAATTATATCCTCTGTTCTCATGACTTTGCCCATTTCATTTACAATCTTTAGACTACCTTTAATGGGTTTTGTTATCCAATTTTTGGCATGTTTAAATTCATGGGTTTCCCCCCATAGATAGGGAACTGGTAAAAATCCAGCAGCAAATATCTTGTATAAACCCTCTGGTGTATATGGGTCACTGATGTTACTCTCAATTGCAGAAATTATTTTCATTGCTCCTTGGAAAAGTTCTGCTGAGCGTTCATTAACATCAGAATTTTTAGCCATATCCTCAATTAAGCCCTTTTTCCTCAATTCCCTATACTTTTGTATGGAGTGTTGGGTTATCTTTATGCTTTCATTAATTATCTCTGGCGTTGCTAAGTGTGAAGCTTCTGAATAGCTTACCACATGAATAATTGGAGGACTCATTTCATTGTATGGATCGATGTCATCCATCAGGGCTGATACAGCTGCCAATTGAATTCTTGCTTGGTACAAATCTGGTTTAAAGTAATCAAGTCCAGCTCTTGGTTGTAGTAAAACTCTGAAATTGTTATCTTCAAGGGTCTTAACAAGCTTTATCATAGCTCTTGATTTTGCCAAGTCCTGTATTCCCCATGTAAATCTAGGAGTGTTTAACATATTCTGTAGAATAAAGGTTTTAATACCTAGGGATTTTGCCAACTTAGCAGCTAAAAATCCAGACACAATATAGGTTACATCATCAGCTCCCCTAAAGGCAAAATGATGGGGTACATTAGCTTCAAATGGTTTGTTTGTAGTGCCAATATACTTAATTGTCTCCACATGCTCCTTTAGGTTAGTATATACATCATAGGGTCCTCTTTCATCCAGCTTATTGAACCACCATAAGGATAGGGCATGCCATGAGATGTTTAAGGTCTCTTCATGCATTCTTGCTAAATTAGGTATATCCTTAGTTCCTGCATATGTTCTTACAAGCAAGGGTCTTGATGCCTGCCATATGGTCCTATATTCCTGAGGTGAATTAACTGGTACTCCTCCACCATTTGTCTTATCTTCCCAATCCTCCCCAAAGTTTGATTGAGTAAGTTGTGAACTACCAATGGATAATATGTCAAGGTATTTTGAATCAGCCAAATCCTTAGCCCACTTAATAAACTCATTAACAGATTCCATCCTGGTCATGGAAGCTGAGTATGGGCCAACATGTGCCCTCATTAGTGGTTGGAAATTATCTCTTATATTGGAATCTATCCTTTTAACTACAGTGTCCTTGTTAGTACCAAATTCTAAATAGTTTGATCTATCTATTGGTTTATAATTCAAGTATTCTTGAGAATCAATGATTTCTTTTCCGAACTTCAGCAGATTATCATCGTATTTACTTCCTTCATGTATATGAGTTGGTATCCTATCTTCTGGAACTCCCATTTTCAACAAGGTTTCCTTTACTGTTTCACCACCAACAAAGGTCTCAACCAATCCCTCAAATTCCTTTTCAATTGCTTCACAAGTTTTAGCTGTTCCTGCAAAGAATATGGTTTCTACTTGACCTCCCTGAAACTTCATAAGTCTTTCTTTTTTCATATCTTCTATTAGAAAACCAACCATATTGACTGCATCTTCCAAGTCCAACCTATAACTTAGGCCTACTCTTTCAACCTTATTGGCAATTATCCATTCAACAACAAGCTTTCTCCTAAGTTCGTGTTTGAAATCATTCATTCCATGGGATACATTATCATCTGCAATAATTACTTCATATCCACATTCCTTCAGTAATTCCGCAGCGGAATTAATACCCATAGTATGGGCATCAATTGAAGGTTTAATAAATCCATACTTTTTATTTATGTCATTACTCATCTAAAATCCTCCTTCCGAAGACGGTTGTTAAACTATCTTCATCAGTTGTTATGTGTAAATATTCTAGAGTTCTACCTATATCTCTAAAATCAACATCCAGTAGCTTGCAAGCTAGGTTTATTACTAAGCTAGTATAACACATGTCCACACCCAATCTTAAGCCCAAAGCTTCCAAGGGAACCAGTCCACAAGGTATATCCTCAAATATATATCTGTGCCTTAGGGATTCAGGTGCATCAATGGTTTTATATGCTTCGTTGTTTTGTACGCACTCATATAGACTATCACCAGTTACATGATAAGTCCTCTTCAACCACTCTTGTGTGCTTTCAACTTGGAAACCCAAAGCCTTTGATACTTCAATTCTTTCTCTATCTATCTTTTCAATATACCCTGCTACTGTTGGAGTTATGCCATCATAGTAGTATTTGTATATATTCTTCTTATTTTCTGTCCAACCCGAATTTAATAGTAAGGGGGCACAATGAAGAACCATACCCACATTACCAATTGAAGTTTGAATCATTGATTCAGCCTCAATAAAATATGGTTTAACACAATCTGGCAAATAATCCAAAATGCTCTTGCCCTCTTCAACGTCCATGGAAGATATTAATACGGAATCTTTAAAAGCAATAATATTAACTGAATCATCGCTTGTTTTTCTACAGGTGTAAATTATAGTCTGGGTTTCTGCGATAATCTGTTTATAGTCCCTGTTATAGCTTTCAAAAATCTCACTAAATTCCAAAGCCCCAAATGTTCTTCCTGGATTTAAAACAATAACCGTTGATTTAGTTAAGTTCTTTCCAATTAACTCAGCTAACTCCTTATGAGAGTTTGCTGGAGTTGTAATAAGAATAATATCAGGATCTATTAATGCCTCTTTTATATCATCAGTTACCTTGTGAAGGGGTACCTCTCCCTTTACTATCCCGTCACTATATATTAGATGTGTTTCAATCAATTTAGAAATCGTTGCCCTTGACCTGTTCCATAGGGTTACCTCATTACCTGCATGACTAAGGTGTGCTGCCATTGCAATTCCGGAATTTCCTGCTCCAATTATCGTAACTTTCATCCATTGACCTCCTTGGTTTATTTGTGTAAATTCTTATTCTTTTAAGTTTATAATCTATGTTTTCTGCAATAATCCCCCCCTGAACTTATTGAGCCACTAAAGTAACCATGACTTAATAACACTACTTGTATTTTCAAAATCTAAGTCTAGATTTTTGACTCACACTACCATAATCTTTCTCTAAAGGTTAAAAGGGTAAATCAAAAAACTGTCATACTTAATTAGAGATAGACTAACTTTGTACTGGCATTTCCTATTTTTATTAAGTTGATTTAGATGTAAAGAGTTCCTGCTTAATTAGATAAGTTGTTATGACAGCAATATTCTCCCTGGCAGGATAATTATTGCTGAAGATTACTTTTATAGTTATATGATTGTTACTTTACAAGTTCAACTTTAAGAATAGTTCTTAGTTGAAAAGAAAATAATAATAAGATCGAATAATTCACAAAAAATTGTGAACCTCTATTACAATTTTATCATTAATGGCCTAGAATAACAAGAATAAGGGTGAAATTAGATTATGTAAGTCAATTCTATCCTCATCTCTAAATTCTATCTTAGATTACTTCCAATCCTAATTTTATATTTAAGACTTAGACTGTTATTATTTCCACAAAAAAATACTTCCAAATAGATGGTCTAAGTTTTAATATTTAGACTCTCTACTTTGGAAGTATCCTATCACCACATGGTGATATTACTTATTTATTACTTGTTTTCATCACATCTTAAAACTCCGCCAGCAGCGAAATCTTCAAACTCCATATCTCTAATTATTATCCTTACAGCTTCCTTAGGACAATTAACAGACTCTGAAACAGCAGCTGTAACTTTTTCAACTAACATCCTCTTTTGCTCAACAGTTCTTCCTTTAAGCATTTCTATTTGTAGTATTGGCATAAACTCCCCTCCTTCTTATGGACATTGTATTACACCCTGAGCCCATAGGCAACCTCCACAGGCAGGGAATGAATCCGTCAGACAATCCTTCTCATTTGATGCTACATCTTCACAACCTCCACATAGGACACAAGGAGAAAAATCAAAGTTGTATACTTTTTCTCTGAAGTCATGGTATTCTTTACTATCCCATATCTCCTTTAGTGAATTCTTGTGAATACTACCAAATGAATGTTCCTTCATTATTCTTTCATTGCTATTTAAATAAGTTTTATATGAATGCAGCAGTCCCATACATGGTGAGATTTCACCATCCCACCTTAAGAAGGTTATCCCTTCATTGATAAATCTACAATAATCCCTATACTCCTTAAATTCTTCCCCTAAGGTTTTTATCTTCATCATAGATGCATATATATCATAAAGCCCTTCCTTAGTATACTGGTTATAGTCTATCCTAGGTAAACTAATTTCAGGAAGAACAATCTCCTTAAAGCCCATTCGCTTTTCTTCTTCCTGAGTATAGGTTAAGGGTTTAAACAACTTCTTTCTACATAGCATCTTCTCTTCCATTTCCCTTTCATAGGGAATGACATTGCTTACAGAGATATATTCTGCCCATACACTCCCAGCAAAACTCCTCAGTTTTGAAAGATCATCTGCATTATCCTTTGTTACCACAAAGGCAATTCCCAATTGAATCTTATTCTTCTTCCTTTGGTTAATCCTCTTAAAAAGTTTTAAACTCTCATATACCTTGGCAAAATCTCCTCCCTCTCGGATGCGATTAAATTTATCTGTATCCATGGAATCAACAGATACCCAAAGTCTACTTAAATTGGCTTCAAAAAGCTTTTCAATGGTCTTCTCATTTAGCATGGTCCCATTTGTTGTCATTTCTACTTTTATTCCTCTGTGGCTAATACTATCTATCATGGTGTATATATCAGGATGATACATTGGCTCTCCAAAACCACCAAACATAAGGGAGCTTACACTTGGTACATCATCTAGATCCTTAAGAAACTTATTGAAGGTTTCCATGGTCATCCCACCAGGTTTTTCCTCCCAGTTATTTCTTATACAAGTTATGCAATTCAAGTTGCAAAGAGATGTGGGTTCAATATATATTCTTGAAATTGAATGAATAGATGGAATCATAACTATTTTCCCACCTTCTTCATAAATTAAGTATTCCTTGTGTTTATTCAATGAATAATCCTTTAGTGCATCATTTTCTATATTTAAGTTTCCATGTTCATCTCTTCTTATTATCTGGCTCTTCTTCATACTTTCCTCCTAGAGGAGATTATTTTACAACAACCACCTTATCATATGTAATATCCCTAATACTCTTACATCCCGTCATCAACATGGTCTCCTTTAATTCACTAATTAGCTTATTTGCATAAAGTTCAACCCCATCTATGCCTCCACCAAAAGCCATTATTGTAAAGGTTCTACCTATAAGTACACCATCAGCCCCTAAGGCTAAGGATTTGAATACATCAGCACCTGTTCTTATTCCACCATCAACAAATATCTTCACTCGATCACCAACAGCTAGTTTTATGGAATGAAGGACCTCACAAGTTGCCAAGGTATTATCCAAACACCTGCCCCCATGATTTGAAACAACTATCCCATAACATCCTGATTCAGCAGCCTTCATAGCTCCTTCAACGGACATGATCCCCTTGATTATAAAGGGTAAATCAGTTGACTCCACAATTTCCTTAAAGTCCTCCACTGTCTTTGAATACACAGGCTTGCCTGATTTTGCAAGATGTGTTAGTCCTGCAGAATCTATATCCATTGCAAAAGCAGGAACATTTAAATCTTCAATTATCCTTATCTTTTCAATTACTTCCTTTTGTCCCCAAGGTTTTAAGGTTGGAATTCCCATGCCCTTAACATCTTTTATTGCCTTAAGTGGTGCCTTAAAGTACTCATCATTAGCCCCATCTCCAGTAAAGGCTACTACCCCTGCTGCCACAGCACCCTTAACAACCCTATCTGTATACTCTGCTTCAGTAAGTAAATTCTTGTAGTTCACATCCATTCCACCAATTGGTGCTACGAAAATTGGTGCGGCAAAATCGTGTCCAAATAGCTCTACACTCGTGTCTTGTTCTCCATGTTCATGTATGGTATCCATGACCACCTTAACCTTGGTAAGGTAATCATAATTTCTTATGAAACTATTTCCTGTCCCCTTCCCTCCAACACCTGGTACCTGGCCTCTACAAGCTACTCCATTGCATTCTCTGCACACTAGGCATGTGGGAGATAGTATATCTTTTGCTAGCTCTCTAATTTGATTGTAGTCCATTACATCTCCTCCAATAAATAATCATATACTCTTTATTATATTATAACAGAACACTAAAAGAATGATTCCACATTATTTAAAAAAATCCCAGATTATAACTTAATAATCTGGGATAAAACTACTAGAACAAATCCTGCTATTCCAACATTTCTTAAAATAGGAATATCATAATTTAATGATGCATATAGTATTGCAAATATTATCAAAATAACTACAAAAGCCACATTTTTCTTCATCCATATCTATCCTTTCAATACTCTTTTTACATTCCGATATTTATCTTGACTACAAAGAGTAAAATATAATTAACGATTCCAAGAATTAAGGCAGACAAAATTACTGGCTTTATTACTTTAGAATAAATGTCAGCTTCTCTTCCCGTCATGCCAGAAGCTGAAGCAGCCATTAAAATAGTTGTAGGCCCAAGACTTACTCCTATTGATCCAGATATTGATTGAAGACCAGCCATGACATATGGATTAACCATAAGACTTTCAGCTACGGAAACCTGGAATTTACCAAATATTACATTGGAATTGGTATTACTTCCCGTTATGAAACTTCCCAAGACACCAAAAAATGGAGCTACTAGAGGATATATACTTCCCGTCAATTTAGCTACGGAATTTGCCAGTGTGGTTGTCATACCAGAATCCATCATTACCAAGGCCATACTTATTAGAAAGAACAAGGTTATGGAAGTATTTATACTCTTTGAAACGGTATTGTTTAGGACCTTTTTCAACCTGTCTCTATTGAAAATACCAGCTCGTTTGTAATTGAACATGGCAATTACTGCAGAGAAAACAATTATGGGGGCTGGGTGCCCGAATAATTTTATTTTCGAATAAGCCGACTCAGCTTTTACAAAATATCCAAGTGCTGTGGTATATTCTGGGAATTTAAAGGCTAAGTTAAATCTGTCCAAATTTAACACTGGGAATAATAAGGATAGAACTATTATTATTATATAAGGTAATAAGGAGTCAAATAGGTTAATATCACTCTTATAAAGAACGATCTTCTTATCTTTCTTATCCTTAAGCTTATATAAGATATACATAGTTGTAAAACCAGATAGTGCACTTAATAATCCCACTAAGGATACAAGATTTAGATAGACTACAACCAACATTACACCCAACATAACAATTGATGAAGGTATTATATAATATAGTGCCTTCTTCACATACTTCAGTCCACCATATATATAAGCAACAGAAATTCCCATTAGAATCATTGCTACAAAATCAAATATAATCATTGAATATCCTATACTTTGCTGATCAAGATTAGTTACTAAGAATATAGTAAAGAAAGATGATCCCATTGAGCCAAAACTAACAGACCAAGAATGACCCAATAATACTGCTGCCACTGACTTAAGGGGATCAAACCCCAAACTAATAAGTATTGGTACAACTATAATTACCGGGACACCAAATCCTGCTATCCCCTGTAGTACTGATGAAAACAACCATGATAAAAGTAAAAACTGAACAAAGGGATCCTTAATAAAGATAACTATGTTCTTGTTTATAACATCAATAGCACCAAATTCGTATACCGTATTATATAGAAATATTGCAGCCCAAATAATAAGTAATACATATACTGCCAATGATAGCCCTTTGCTGATTGCTATACTAAGTCCAAAAGAGTCCACGCCGAAAAATAATAACGCACTAATAATAGCAATAAAAACTGATATCGCTGCTGCTCTAGATGCGGGATACTTTAAGACCAGTAAACAAAATAGCAGGGCAATCAATGGAAGCAAGGATAAAAGCGTATCCATTTACTACCACTCCCCAACTAACATTTAATATCATAAAAGACATTATATCCTAGAAGATTTTTTATTTCAATCTTCTAGGATTTTACTATTTAACTTCTTCTAAATTTAAAACTATTGTACTGATTAGTTTTGCTCTTTCAAATAAGGTTTCAACAAGGGCATACTCTCTTGTTGTATGATTCCAAGCACCTCTAACACCAAAGGAACAAATTACAGGAGTTCCTGCTTTGGTAATATAGGAAGCATCTGAACTACCCCCTAATCTGACCCCTTCCATTTCTCCAAATCCAAATTCCTTTGAAGTTTTATTTACATAATTGAAGAAATCAATTACACCATCAGTAGTTTCATAGGCAGCCATAACATTTACAAACTCACATAAGGTAGTTGTTCCTTCAACATAAGTTTTCTTTGCAATTTCTTCAATTTGCTTAGAAACCTTGTCCATTTCACTTTCCTTTTCAAATCGAATATCGATTTCAATCTTACATTGAGCTGGTACAGCATTTGAAACTGTTCCACCTTTAATTTTACCAACACTAACAGTTGTTCCCACTTCTAAGTTTGTTAGTTTTTGGATCTCAATTATCTTGTATGCCATCTCTTCTATGGAATTTCTACCTGTTAGGAAGTCATTACCAGCATGAGATTCAACTCCAGTAACTGTTATATGACACTCGATTCTTCCTTTTCTACCTATACATAGCTTGTTACTTATCAATCCTGTTTCCATATTAAATGCACATTTTCCACCTTTTGCTGCATCCATTATTACTTGTGCTCCCTGTGAGTTAAGATGCCCAATCTCTTCATCTCCTGAGAATATAATTTTCAAGGGTCTTTGATCATAACCAACTTCATTTAGGGCCTTAATGACATATAAGGATATGATTATTCCACCCTTCATATCCAGAGCACCTGGTCCATGGGCATTTCCATCCACTATTTTAAATAGGTCTTCTCCAAATGTACCTGTAGGAAAGACAGTATCAAAATGACCAGAAAAAATTACTGGTTCACCCTTTCTGTCCTCACCTATGACTCCAACTAAAGACTTCCCATTATTTCCTACATCAATTAGCTCACAGGTTAATCCTGCACTTTCAAATTCTTCTTTAAGTCTAATTCCTAATATATCTACCTTCTGAGGTTCTCTTGCATAGCTTTCTAATTCTACTATCTCCTGCCACTTAAGAAGCATCTCATCTCTCTTAGAATCTATGTAATTATATACTTCTTCCATAATATTCCTCATAAAATCATTCCCTCCATTTATGGATTTTAAGAAGTCAAACACCTTAACTAGATGTAAAAATATCAGTAAAGTGCCCAACTTAAGTTGGGCACTTTACTTATTCTATCCTTTAAAATATTCTTATTTTACCAAGCAGCAATTGTTCCATCTGTTCTAGGTTCAGTTCCACCACATAGGATGCCGTTTTCATCTCTCCATATAATTTGTCCCCTACCCATTAAGTTAGTATCTAATTGAGGAACTATATCATGACCTTTTCTTGCCAATTGAAGTGCTAGATGATTTGGGAATCCAGGCTCAACCTGAATTGTCTTACCTCCAACCCACTGCCATCTAAAGGCATCTAAGGAATCTTGAGGATTCATATGGAAATCAACTGTATTCATTACCATTTGAAGATGACCTTGTGGTTGCATGAATCCACCCATTACACCAAATGGTCCCACTGCCTTGCCATCTTTTGTCAAGAATGCTGGTATAATTGTATGATAAGGTTTCTTTGAAGGAGCCAAAGCATTATCATGTTCAGGATCCAAAACAAAATTGTGACCTCTATTGTGTAGAGAAACTCCAGTTCCTGGTACCACTAAACCAGATCCAAATCCCATGTAATTACTTTGGATATATGATACCATGTTTCCTTCAGCATCAGCAGTTGACATATAAACAGTTCCACCATAAGCTGGATTTCCTGGTTCTGGCATTATTGCTTCTTCTCCAATTAAACTTCTTCTCTTTTCAGCATACTCATCTGATAAAAGTTGTTCAACTGTAACAGTCATATTATCTGGGTCTGCAACATACTTCTGTCCATCAACAAATGCAATTTTCATAGCTTCAATTTGCTTATGAAGAGTATCCACTGTATCTCTAGCTTCAAACTCATAGCCCTTTAGGATGTTAAGTGCCATTAAAGCAACTATTCCATGGCCATTTGGAGGTATTTCCCATACATCGTATCCTCTGTAATTTACACCAATTGGCTCTACCCACTCTACTTCATATGCTTCTAAGTCTTCTTTTCTAATGAAACCATTGTATTTTCTTGAGAACTCATCTATCTTATCTGCAATTTCTCCCTTGTAGAATGATTCTCCATTTGTTTCAGCAATCTTTCTTAGGGTATCAGCATGAGCTTCTGATTTCCATAACTCTCCTGCTTGAGGTGGTCTTCCTTCTGGTGCGAATACCTTGAACCAGTTTTCAAATTCTGGAGTTTTAAAGTTTTGCTTATATACTTTAAAGGCGTTATTCCATAATTTAGCAACATTTGGAGTAAGGACAAAACCTTCAGATGCATATCTAATGGCAGGAGCTAATACTTCTGTTAAAGGTAGTTTCCCGAATTTCTTGGACATCTCAACCCAACCTGCTGGAGCACCAGGCACGGTCACTGGAATAAATCCGTATTTTGGAATTTCAGTTACTCCCATTTCCTTTAATTTTTCAATAGATATACTGCTTGGTGATTTTCCACTGGAATTCATACCATAAAGTTTGTCTTTTACCCATACTAATGCGAAGCTATCTCCGCCAATACCATTGGATGTTGGTTCAACTACAGTTAGAGTAGCCGCAGTTGCAATTGCAGCATCAATTGCATTTCCACCTTTTCTAAGTATCTCAAGACCTGCTTGAGCTGCCATAGGTTGACCAGTAGCTACCATTCCATTCTTTGCATATACTACATTTCTTCTTGATGCATATCCATATACTCTTGGATCATAATTCATGAAATCATCCTCCTAACTATTATTTAAGTCAAACTAATTCTATAAGAAGTTTACGAATATACCAGCTATAATTATAGAAAGTGAAGTTACAGAAACAAAACCAGCAACTACATAAGCAGGCATAATCTTGTCTAGAATTATTTTCTTCTCTTCTTCGTTTTGAGCAACCGCTGTTGCTATTTCGTTTGAAACTAGGTATGTTGCAGGGAATCCTAACAACTGAGCCATGGCGATACCAACTGCTAGGTTCTTAGATCCAACAATTTTCCAACCTGGTAGTACATACATGAAAAGATAAGTTGCTGCCATAACAGCTGCAAATATTACAAGTGTTTGCCATCCAAGTTCAAGTAAGTCTGGAAGAGATACTTTTGCAAGTGATGGTATAATACTAGCGAATAAAGCCATGGATAAAAGACCAGATGCCTTACCTCTTTCAAGAACTCTTGGAGGTACAATGCCTATGTATCCAACTGTTGCTCCAAGTAATAATGCCCAAATAGAGTAATTAATTGGAGTAGCTCCTCCTAAAACCTGTGATATCCAAGCAAATAGACCAGCGATAGCTATACAAACAAAATCTGTAAAATATTTTTCATGTTGCTTGTAGAATGGAACTTTGCCATTTGATTTAGCATCTGTTGCTTGTGTATTTTCAGCAAGATCCAATTTACCTTCTGCTTTGTTCTTTCTGTATTCTGCAATAAGTTTTTCCGCTTCCTTTAAACCATGTAAAGAAGCTGGAGGTGTACATACGAATTTTTGAACTCCATAAACTATAGTACCAAGAGCAGCTGCCAGTGCAAATCCTCTCTCCATAGCTCCAGTTGTCATAAGTTGTGTTGCAACAATACCACCATTGATTATAGGAATACTAACAATTGCAGATTGAAGTCCGATTATTGGAGAAACTGCAAATAATGCTACTACAGCTACGCCATAGCAAGAATTGAAGTTACTACAGATCTCCACTCCTTAACTAGTTGAGACCAGTTAATCATAGTACCCATGTGGAATACAATAAATGCTGCTGACCATTTTCCTAGTTCAGTTAAACCAGCTTGTGCAATAATATCCGGTGTGATTATTCCAGTTACAAATCCAACATAGAAAAGTACCAGTGCCACAAACACTGATGGAAGTTTAGCTTTAGTCAATACTCCCAACATGTCTCCGATTGCAAAAATTAAAAGACTGATGAATAAATAGAAAAAACTCATAATTTCCCTCCTAATTTAAATTTCCGATTTGTAAACTTAAATGAAGATTGAGGACTCCAAACCCTCTGTGGTACAATGTTTTTTGCAGAAACCAAATACCTCCCAGAAAGGATGAAGTCCTCATGCAAAAATTGTATCAATCAGTTGTCCAAAGTGCAACAATAATCATTCATTTTATTTCTACGGCAGAGATAAATTTGGATACCAAAAGTTTTTCTGCCGTAAGTGTAAACATCAATTTGCACCTGATAATCCTAGTGTAATAAATAGAAATAATCGTAAGTACCCTAGCTGTCCAATGTGTTCTAAAGCTTCTTTTCTTCACCATGATCATGAACATTATTCCAACTTCAGGTGCTGCGATAAAAAGTGTAACCACTCATTCTTTGTTCCTAAGTCTAATGCTATCTTACCTACTTCTGTTGCTAATATAGTTGGTAAGTATGATTTTAAACGTATGCGATATCCTGTTCATATTATTCTATCTGCTCTTGCCATGTTCTACATTGTAAGAACTCTTTTAGTAATATTGCTCTGATTCTTAGAATTATGAACAATATAACGGTATCTCATACTACTGTTAGTAATTGGTGCACTAAATTTGCTCCTTTGTTTAATAGTCTTTCTCTTGAACTTATGCCTATGATGAATTTTAACCCTGATGAATGGCATGCCGATGAAACTGTTGTTAAGATTTCTGGTGTTAAACACTATATCTGGTTTATTGTTGATTCTGAAACTAGATTTGTCTTAAATTTTCATCTTTCTCCCTACAGAGACTCTGCTCAGGCTTTTACTATCTTTGATTCTGTTAAAGATATAGGTAATGTTTCTTCAATTGTCAGTGACCGTTACAGCGCTTATAAAGTTCCAGCAAAAACTATCTTTGGATCTGATATTAATCACATTAGAGTGGAAAGCTTCAAAGACGATATTTCAAATAATCTTATTGAGTCTTTCCATCATCAATTTAAGGCTTGGTACAAAACTAAACAAGGTTTTAAATCCTTTGAATCTGCCAACAATCTAATTAGTATGTTTGTATTCTTCTTCAATTTTGTTAGACCTCATTCATCTCTTAATGGTTTAACGCCTGCACAAGTTGCAGGACTATCTCTAACTGAAAAACAAAAGAAAAAGTATTTTCTGATAGCTTAGCTTGTTCATGATTTCGCTTAAGTGTTTATTTAAGGAGCGGCCTTGGATTGGTCAAGGGCGCGCGTAAGCACGTTCATTTTACCCTTGACCAATCCAAGGATGATCCTTTATCATCTTTTAAGTGAAATCTTGAGTAATTTAAAGCTATTCTATGAAAACATTGTGCTATTCCTTCATTTTAAGTTTACAGAGCCTAAATTCTATTAAATTTATATCATCCTAAAAAAAACAGAAGAGGAATCTCTTCCTCTTCCATCAACGATTTTAGTCTTCTTCTTCAAACTCAAGAACTTTACCTGTATATGCATCAATTTCTATTTCATATTCCTTACCATCTTTAATTATCTCAATTTCGAACTCATCATCATCTTCTTCGAATTCAGTAATTGTACCATTTACTAGACCAAGTGCTATTTTCTTTGCTTGATCTGCACTTATTCTAACTACATTAGTATACTCTCTATCGTCATTGTCGTCATCATCGTCTTCTCTTTCAAACTCTGTTATAACTCCTGTATATGCATCGATTTCTAGTTCATACTTGATTCCATCTTTTACTATCTCTATTTCATACTCAGGAATGTTATCATCATCGTCGTCATCATCTAGTTCAATCTTGATTATCTCACCATTTACCTGTGCCAAAGCTATTAATTTAGCCTGCTCTGTTGAAATTATATTTCTTGCATTATCAACTGGCTTTGAATCTCTATCGTCATCATCATCATCGTCTTCTCTTTCAAACTCTATTATAACTCCTGTATATGCATTGACTTCTAGTTCATACTTAATTCCATATTTTATTATCTCTATTTCATATTTAATGTTATCATCATCGTCGTCATTATCTAGCTCAAACTTTACTATTTCACCATTTACTTTTTCCAAAGCAACTTTTCTAGCTTCATCTGCTGAAATTATATTCTTTTCATTAACTGCTCCATTATAATTATCATCATTGTCACTTTCAAATTCCTTTACCCTACCTGTATAAGCATCGATTTCTATCTCATATTTTACGCCATCTTTCATTATCTTTATTTCATACTCAGGAGTATCATCATCATCTCTTAAATCATCTAACTCAATCTTAACTATCTCTCCATTCACAAGGTCTAGTGCTATCTTTGTTGCTTCTTCTTTTGAGATATATGATGCGGTACTTATAGACTTATCTAGATTCCCTGCCACAACTAAAAATAACTTTTGAGTGTCAATATTGTTAGCTTTACTATATTGTATTTGTTGCTTTAGTGACATATTGGAAAGTTCATCAATACTTAAATTTGCTCCTAATGTAGATATTCTCTCAGCTACTGCTTCTCTTCCTGATTGGTTTATGTTATTGCTTTGACTACTTTCAATGGCCTGGTTTAATATAGTTGCTTCAATTTGTTTATTTTCTAAAAATGCACTTATTGCCTTATTTACCTTCTGAAGAAGTTCATCATCAACGCTGTCATCCTTGACTGAAATCATTACTATGTTGTCATCTCCGCCTTTTATATGTCCTGTCAAAATCATTAAATCGACTAAATCGCTAACTACTCCTTCTAAATTCTTATCCTTGGGATCAAAATCCTTCAATAATGTTTCTGCATCAAGATTAAGTGGATTTATCCCAACAACCCTATCTAATCTATTTGTCTCGATCTCAATACTTGGATTTACATCCATTGTTAAACTGTTTGATGGTAGCATCATAAATGCTCCAAATCCTATTACTGCAACTAGTATTACTGGTAATATTATAGTTAACTTTCTTTTAATATTCATTTGTGCTTCCTCCTCTTTTCCTTTTATACTCATATAATGCATAAGGAAGGTAATTTATTGCATGGATTTTTGTTTTTTTATTTTTGTTTTTTTATTTTTTTTTGAATTATTTTTTAATCTTCTTCATCCATATCAAAATCCAATACTTTACCTGTGTATCCATCGATTTCTATTTCATAAACCTTCCCATCTTTGGAAATTTCAACTTCGTATTCAGCTTCATCGTCATCTTGATCCAAATCTACAGAAGTTATTGTTCCTCCACCAGTTAAAGATAATGCTATTCTCATTGCCTCATCCCTAGAAATTATTTTTCTATCCATGGCCATGTCACCTGTATCAATTATCTCATCATCATCATTATCATCGTTTTCTTGATCTTCATTATCATCGTCATCATCATCGTCCCTGTCATCATCATCATCAATAAAATCTTCTACTGGCTTAACTTCTGGAATCCTGTCAAAGTCATCACTTTGAATTATACTCTCTAAATTCAACTCCATTGTCCTACCTATTAACACTAGTTCCTTAAGTGATAATGATACCAAATCTTCCACCTGCAACTCAGGATTTAAAATTATCATATTTCTAATGAAGGTCATCTTACTAGGTGATACCCCAAAATCATTGGCATATCTTACTATTGTACTTGTATTTTCGATGTTTTGAAGAAGTATAATCGGCATAAATTCTTCTTCTTCCATGAAGCTATGAATAGAAGCATTTAAGCTATCTTTTTGTTCCTGTTTTTTATCCTGATCCTTGTTAAAAACTGATAGCAATAAATAATCTTCACTATTACTTATATATCCCTCGCTTATCATTTTCTTAATTATTTCCTCAGTTACTAACACCATATCCCTACCCTTATAATTAACATCTTCAATTAACTTTTCTCCATCCTCGTTAAAGGATAATAGTTTAATAACATGGTCTTTTTTATTGGTTACTATCTCAACACTTGGATTTACATCTAGATAAACATAGCTATCAGGAATATTTTGATTAAACTGCCAAATTCCAAATACAAATAGCAGAGAAGCAGCTAAAGACATTATGGGAAATAGGGTTTTTGATAATGTCCTTGCATCCTTTTGCTTTGTTATCTCATCATGTCTTAACATTTTTGGGATATCTTGTGATTTAATTTTATCCAGTAAATTAATTGGTGCATCATCAATTGATTTTTTTATACTACTTAATATTTTTTCTTCTCTCATGTCTTTACCTCCTTCCCTCAAGGTAATCCCTTAGTTTTTTAAGAGCCCTGTGGTATTTTGAAAGGGTTGTTGATAAATTAAGCCCTAAGTTTTCAGCTATTTCTTTGTGCTTCATTCCAGATACTGCATATAGCATAATAATCTCTCTTTCTTCTTGTGTTAATAATTTCAGTACTCCTTCAAGTACTAATCTATCTTCAATATTAGTTACATAAGAAAATCTCTTATCATCAGATAAGTGGGTAGGATCCATATGTTCTACATTCTTTTCTTTTCTAAGTTTTTGGTAGAATAGATTTTTTGCAATGGTGAATATCCAAGCCAATGGTTTTCCCATGGGTTTGTATAAATGGGCGGCAGATATTAACTTTACATAGGTATCCTGCATAATATCCAGTGTCGTTTCATGATCCTTTGTAAGGGATAATACATAGGCATATAGAGTTCTCTCGCTTTGCCTATACAAGATATCAAATGCATCCATATCTCCTTTAGCTATTCGCTTAATTAGCTTCTCATCTATTTCTAAACCCTTCTGTAATTGTTCTCCATCCCCAAGGACAAAAGCAAATAATATCATGATAATTTCCCCTTCATATATATAATGCATTTAAGTATCATTTTATTGCATCGAAATTTTTTTATTGACTATTTTACACTTATACCCAAAATTTGTAATCATGACAAAAAAAAGAGACTTATATAAGTCTCAAGAAACCAAGGTTGATTATTTATATTTAGAAGGATCTACACACAACTCTCCCACTAATATTAATATAGGTAATGTAATAATACGATATTTTATGTTACTCTAATTTATCCTTATTTCAGAAATCTGAACCTGATTTAAAAATCTAATGGGCAATAGACTATTCCCTAAACCACTATCTATATATAATAAGGTATTATCATCTATCTCCATTATTCCCTTGTCATACTTGGGGAATAATCCTTCCCCAGGGGATACTACTCCTCCTACAAAGGGTAATCTTATTTGTCCACCATGGGTATGACCTGAAAGAATTAGATCTATTTCTTCATGTAAATACCAGATAGGTCGATTTGGAGAATGACTTAAGAGAATATTGTAGCTAATATCATCTATATCCTCATATAGTTTATTGTAATCCCAAGACTCATATAAGAATCCTGCTCCAAGTATTCTAATGTCATCTTCATTGATTTTCAGATCCAATGCTTTATCTTCTGCAATTATTACTCCCCTATCCATTAAGCCTTTATGAAATTCATTTATAAGGGGATTTCTTAACTCATGATTGCCGCTTACATAATATATTGGTTTATTTAATTCATGTAATTTATCAATTAAGGAAAAGGCTAAGTTTAGATCCCTTGTCTTAAAATCAATTATATCTCCTGTCAACATTATCACATGGGGATTGTATTCATGCAATTTGTTATATAGGTCTCCTAAGTCTATTTTGTCATTGGAATGAAAATCTGTTATTTGACTAATTCTTAAACTATTCTTAAGCTTACTAGATTCAATATTTACTTTGCTTATCTTTATATTGGATATCTGACTGTTATTATAGAGTAATAATGATAGGATTATTATTAAAATAATGAGAGAAATCATAACTCTTATATTCATTTATCAAGTCCTCAAGGTAGCTTTTAATCTGTTAGGATAAATTATAAAATCAAAAGCATCCATAATTGAATTAACCACAATATCACTTTCTCCAATTAATTTTGCACTTACCCCTTCATGACCAATAACTGCTATGCCGATCTTTGCTGATTTTATCATTAAGCTATCATTATTCCCATTTCCTATAGCAAGTGAGTTCTCATCCCCAATGGACATAAGTATACTCTTCTTTTCAATATCCTCTCTTGATGTAGTCAAGATTCTAATATTTACATTCAAGCCTTCTAACTCATTATTTACAGTGTTATTTGTATCCGCAGTTAGAACATGGATATTTATTCCTAACTTGTTGATTTCTTTTATTTTTTCCTTTACATCCTTACAAACCTTTCCATCTTTTGCTATTGTGCCATTATAGTCTAAGATCAAGTTTCTAATCTCAACTTCACCAAAACCTGGAATGCTGATATTTAGCATATAATCATCTCCATTATTTATCTAGTATATCATCTACACCATACTCAAGATCCTTAAGTTTGTGTTCCAAATGTATTAGATTCCTATTTAAGTCAGCCGTTATCATCTGAATCCTGGATACTGCAGTATCAACATTGTTATTAGCTGTATTTATCTTTGATTGAACAAACCAGTCAGCTATAATTCCATCTAAGAAGAAGTCAGCAAATGTTGCAAATCCTGATAACTCTACCTGAATATCTGTAAATTCATTTACATCCTGGAGTTCCTTTCTTAAAGTTCTTAGCTTAAACTGTACTTCACGAGCCATTTGGTTAGCCTTATCAAGAGCAGAATGCTTGCCAATATTTGCAATTAATCCTCCCCCTAACAAATCCCAAGTTCCCCAATTTTTAGCTGATCTTAAGCTATCACCAACTCTATTTAAGGAATCAATAGCATCTTTAGCGGCATTAATAGCCTCCTTAACTTCCTTAATATCAACCTTAAGTTCATCTATCTTAACTAGTTTATTCTTAAGGTTTAGCCCATCCTCTCCACCTTCTTTAATGAGAATTTCTTCCTTCTCTTTTATAAGTCTAGCTAGGTCTTTATTCATCTTATGATATCCTAGAAGAAGGTTGTTTGCTTCTTTTTTATCCTTTTCAAGTTGGATGATCTGATCTTCACACTCTTCATATTTTAATCTAGCTAAATGAAGTTCTTCTTTTTCTAACTCAATTCTTTCCTCCCTCTTACCCACAAGATTTAAAAAGATCGAGTTTATTGTATTCTTTTCAAGTCTTTCAAGATCATTACCTTCTTTGGACAAAGTTTGTTTTAAAGATTGTCTAAGGACTTTCTTATTTCTTAATTCAGTCTCTATTTCCCTTGCCAGAGTTTCTACTTTGCCATGCTCTCTTAATTTTTCCTTTAACTTCAGTATTTCTTCATTTATAGCATTTATCATCTTGTCACGTATAATCCAATTAACCTCTTTAATAGAGGATGTTGGATTATTTCTCCTTTCTCCCAATTTATTTTGGTATTGTCTATTACTCCGTTATTATAATGATAAAGCACTGTGGATTTGTCTCTATATTGCTATAGCTTTGACTGTTTTGAGGTGACTCAGATCACAGCTTTTCGTCTTCACTGGTAATTGGTTAGTTAATGCTTTGACGTTTGTATTTACGTGATTCCATGGCCGGAAACCTTGTGGAAAACAACAGTGCTAAATATTATTAAAGGAGGTATTTCTAATGTTCTATGTCGGAATCGACATCTCTAAGTTTAAACACGACTGTTTCATTGTTACTGACGCAGGCGAGATTGTTTGAGGTTCTTTTTCCATCACCTCATTTTATTCCATCTATATAAAATTTATCACACATTATACTAAATGCCAACACTTTAAAAGCACCCAGGATATAATCCCAGATGCTCCATATTAGTTTCTATCTAATTTAAACGACATGTGCTTTTTCCTTCTTAATGGCCATTAACTGCTGAATCACTAGAATTGATATTAGTGCTACCCCTAATAAATCCTGAACGATATTTGCAGTAATAAGCAAGAGGGCACTTGCAAAACTAATTAATCTCAATGGTAGTGGAACTTCCCTTAATAACCATCCTTCAATTGCTACCCCAATTAAGATTACACCTACAATGGAGGTTAAGGTTACCCTAAGTGCTATTAACCAAGTTGTATCTAACAATAGTAATTCATTGTTGAATATGAACATATAAGGGATGATAAATCCAGCTAAAGCTAACTTCACTGATGCCATTCCTGTCTTCATCGGATCTCCACCTGATAATCCTGCAGCTGCAAATGCGGCCAAGGCAACGGGTGGTGTAATATTTGCAAACATTGCAAAATAGAATACATATAAGTGAGCTGCTACTACTGGAATACCTAATTTAACCAATGCTGGAGCTGCTATTGTAGCAGTGATTAAATAAGCAGGAATACTTGGTAATCCCATACCTAATATCATACAAGTTACCATGGTAAAAACTAAAGTTGCTAATATACTTGTTCCCCCAAGTAATATTATCGCATTTGCCATATTTAGACCAAATCCTGTAAGAGATGTAACTGCGATGATAATACCAACAATAGCACAAGCAACTGCAACAGATACAGTTCCTCTTGCTCCAGATGCTAGTGAGTCTAAAATGTCTTGGAAGCTCATTCTAGTAGCCTTCTTGAACATACTAACTATTACTGTTACAACAATTGACCAAAACGCAGAAAACACTACAGTTTTTCCACTAAAGAATAGCATTACTAAAAGGAAGACTATAGGTATTAAAAGATGACCTCTTTCCTTCATTACATCTCTTGCTCTAGGTAACTCATCTTTAGGAATTCCTGTCAAATTCTTTTTAGAAGCTCTAAAATGAACCTGCATGATTATCCCCAAATAATATAGTAATGCAGGAATTGCAGCATACATTATTATTTGGCTATACTTAATTCCAACCATTTCTGCCATTATAAAAGCTGCAGCTCCCATAATTGGAGGTAGTAACTGACCGCCAACAGAAGCTGTGGCTTCTACGGCTCCAGCAAATGTATCAGAGTAACCAGTCTTCTTCATCAATGGAATTGTGAATGTTCCTGTTGTTACTACATTTGCTATGGCAGAACCATTAATACTTCCTAGGAATCCACTGGCAATAACAGCTACTTTTGCTGGTCCACCTTTTGAACTTCCAGCTAAAGCTAATGCAATATCATTGAAAAATTTACCCATACCTGATTTGTTCATAACTTCCCCAAAGAGGATGAATAAGAATATGTAACTTGATGCAACTCCAACTGATGTACCGTAAATACCATCTGTACTTACAAAGAACTGATTAACTAGTGCATTCCAATCATACCCTCTGTGTGAGAATATTCCTGGGATGTCTCTTCCAAATAATCCGTAAAGAATAAATATAGATGCTAATACTGTTAATGGTAATCCAGATATTCTTCTTGATGCCTCCAGTACTAACAATACCAATATTGTTCCTACTATCATATCAGCAGTATTGATTAGACCAGCTCTGGCAATAATATTAGGATAGTCTATCCAAACATAGATTGTCGTTGTAAGTGATAATAATGCTAATATCAAGTCAAAGACTGGCAATTTCTTTCTACTGGACTTATTTGTAGCTGGGTATAATATAAAAGTCATAAATAGCATCATACTAACATGTAATGATCTATGCTTTAATGTTGCTGGTGCCCCAATAAATGATACTGTGAAATGATATAAAGATATTATAATAGCTATCCAGTAAACCATCTTGACTAAAGATGCTTTATCAAAATTTCTAGTTTTTTGTTCTTTATCATATTTTTCAATTATCTTAATTTGCTCTTCACCTAATTGATCTTCTAATTCTATCTTCGCCATAATTCAACCCTCTTTTCTACTTTCAATTTAATAAATTCGTGATGATTTAAGTCTTCACCCTTAATAATCACCTTATCATTTAACTTAATATATTCTAATGCAGTCTGGGAGTGTATCCATTCAATATATTCAAAATCCTGATTTATATCTTCATAAAAAATAATTCCATTTTCGATCTTAGTATGCACTCCCTTATTATGTGGAATGCCTGCTCCAAAACCAGCAATAGTAAATGTATCCAATAATAAATGATTATTATCTTTGATATAGTATTCTTCAGTCCATGGTATATGTTCAAAAGAATGAATCCAACCAAATGTGACCTTATCTTCTGGCGAAACATCAAAAGTATAATATATAGTACTATTATTTTGGCCAGATATTATAAGTTCTTGTTTGATAATAATTTTGAAGAATAAAGAGGATATAATTATTGTAAATATAATAAATAAAAGGATGAATTTAAAAAAGGAAGAAGCAAATAAAGACTTCTCCCCTTTTAATCTGCTTCCCATTTATTTAATAACGCCCATCTCTTTATAATACTTTTCAGCACCTGGATGGAATGGAACTTGTACTCCCTTTAACGCGTTTTCTAAAGAAATATGAGTATTTGCAGTATTATGAGATGCTTTAATGTCATCTATATTATCAAAAATACCCTTTGTAATATCATAAACAACTTCTTCTGGTAATGAATCTCTTACAAATAGGATATTCATTACTGTAACAGTGTTTACATCAGTATCTGTACCATAAGTGTCTGCTGGAATAACAGCATCAACGAAGAATGGATATTTTTCTTTAAGAGCTGCTGCGCCTGCGCCTTCGATTGGAACAATAACTATCTTATTAGTAGTTCCTAATTCCATGATAGTAGCATTAGGAATTCCACTTGTTACAAAAGCTGCATCAACCATACCGTTTTTCATTTGGTCAATTGCTTCTCCCTAGTTTAAGTAGTCAACTCTTGAATCTTCATAAGTCATTCCGTGAGCTTCATATAAACTTCTAGCGCCTATCTCTACTCCTGAGTTTGGAGCTCCAATTCCTACTCTTTTACCTTTTAGGTCTTCAAATTTAGTTATTCCTGAATTTTCAGTAGTAACAAGTTGAACGTAGTTTGGATACAATCCCATGATAGCTGTTAGGTTTTCCATTGGTTCTTTACCATCAAATGCACCATAACCTTCATAAGCTTGAGCAATAGCATCTGCCATTGCAATAGCTAACTCAGCTTTACTTTCAGCGATTAAGTGGATATTCTCTCCAGATGCACCTGTTGATTGTGCTGAAGATTTGTAACCTAAGTTATTCTTTATAACATTTGAAAAAGCTCCACCTATTGGATAATACAAACCACTAGTAGGACCAGTTGCAACAGTTATAAAATAATCATCTTTATTTATTTCAGATGAGTCTTCAGGAGCTTCAGTTCCTCCACAAGCAGTAATAAGTACGGACAATGCTAATAGCATAGCTAAAAGTAATACTGATTTTTTCTTCATTCAAATTCCCCCCATTTATATTATGATATCCTTCTAAAGTATTAAACTTATGAATTTAAATACTTCATGACTAATATAATATTATAGTTGAGAATCTTGCATAATTGCATTCTCGGTTGAAATAAACAAAAACACCTCAACA
>CAZNTE010000028.1:0-30958 GCA_964575895.1 uncultured Tissierellaceae bacterium
ATTTAGTAATTCATCTCCTACCTACAGAGGAAGGAGTATTCTTACCAAGAGATTTCGATAAACTTTTACATCCTTTATTCCACAGGAAGGTGACCTTCCTTTTAATATGAAACCATCCACTCTTTCAAGGCTTTCTAAAAAATCATTAGAGTACTTGTCCATTTTCTCTGTATGGATTAATCCAGAACCAGGTTGGTAAAGCTCATACTTGCCCTTATCAAGTATGAGCCTAACAGATTCTCTGGGAACTCCTAATCCAATGTCTACTTCTGGACAAACCTTGATGTAGTTTACAAATTGTTCTAATCCTTCCACAAACTTGTCATTTATGGTTTGGCCATTGTATCTACATTCACAAAAACCTAAGCAATTACTCACTACTACAATTGGCTTATCTCTGTCCATTTATTTCCCACCTTTTCACTTTTTTGGAGGCATTGGTATAAAAATACTTGTCTTCTCTTCGTATTCTTTCCATTCAGGGTGATTCTTATACTTCTTCTCAAGCAAGGGCACTCCTGATACAAATAATAATAGATAAGTTATTAGTATCGGACTTATTATTCCATAAGGAGAACCAGGAACAGATATTGAAATCAAGAATATCCCCCACCACATGGTGGCTTCACCAAAATAATTTGGATGTCTTGTATACTTCCAAAGTCCTGTCTTCATCAATTTGCCCTTATTACTTGGGTTACTTATAAATGCTTTTAGTTGAGCATCACCGACCACCTCAAAGAAATAGCCAATGATCCATATACCCAATCCTATAAAATCCAATGCTCCAAGAGCACCTGAAGAGTTAAAGTTTGTTATTAGAATAGGTTGAGATATTATAAATAATAATATCATCTGACTCATGAATACTCTCACATATGCAGTTATTGCATGATTTCTATCTCCCCATCTTTCCCTCATCTGAACATACCTATAATCTTCAGGCTTATTCCAGTTTCTCTTGAAAAGATGGTATGACAACCTCAAGCCCCACAGAAGGACTAATATGGTAATTATTAAACCCCTGGTGGAATTGTCATTTGATACTATATAGCTTGTAATCGCTGCTACCACAAATCCGAAGCCCCAGGCTACATCAATTAAGCCGTTATTCTTTTTTGACTGGGCAATGAAAAATACAATGTTAAAATATATAAATAAAACTAATAGTGTTACTAAATAAAGATTCATTTACCTTCCCCCTACTCCCTTAATAGTGCAATGGCAACAGTTCCTAAACCTGCACTCATTGCGACAATACTTGATATTTCCATGATATACTCTGGTTCCTTCCCAATGGTTTTAATAAAATGTTCCTTAAACCTATTTGCCCTATCCAAGGCATTGGCATGAACTATGGCATATCTTTCTATTTTGTCATTTTTTTGTATCTCATCAACTAGTGAATAAATCTTTTTGGTGTTTGACTCCACACTGAATGATTTTCCAATTATGGAACCCTTGCCTTCACTGTCTATGGATACAACAGGCTTGAAATTCAAGGCATTTATGGCATAGCCTGCAACTCTTCCTATTCTACCTGAACGCACCATATATTTAAGATCAGTGACACTAACATAGATTTCACTCTTTAAGGTCAAATCATTTACTTTAGCAACAATCTCCTCAAAACCAAGACCCTCATGGATCATTTCAGCAGCTTTCATTACTATTAGTCCTTCAGCTCCTGAATTTCTCTTAGAGTCAATTAAAGCAACCTTACTACTATCAAGACTTAAGTTTTCAATAGCTCTTTTAAAGGTATTATATGTTCCACTCATTTTGTCTGCCACTGTTATCACAATTATCTTTTCATAATGAGACTTAACAAACTTCAAGAAATTTTCTGCATCCTTTATTCCAGGTTGTGCTGATGAAGGATATTGTGCTATTTCATCCATTAGTTGATAAAAATATGTTGCTGATACTGTTGTTTTATCAAGATAGTTACTATCTTCAATTAGTAGGTTTAAAGGCATCATGTGAATTTGATATTCATCCATTAGATTCTTTGGTAGGTCTGCAATGGAGTCAGTGATAAGAGCAATGTCATACTTTTTATTATGAATGGCATCAAATTGTCTTTGCATGTCATCAGCCTTCTGCTGTAATATCTTGCCTTTATGTCTTAAAATCTTAAACATTTGATCAGGCTCACCAGTATGCATGTGAATTCTAACTCTTTTATCATTTCCAGCAATAATTAATGAATCTCCCAATGGAGTTAATAAAGCTCTTATCTCTTCAGTATCTAGTCCATCTCCTTGTATTAAGGCCTCAGTACAATATCTATTGCTTAAATCCAAGTCTTCCATCAAATGGACATCTTCCACCTCAATGGATAGGTCCTCCTCAAATTTATCAAACTCTATTACTTCTCTTGTCCTTACAAAGTTCAAGAATCCTTCCACAAAGTGAACAAACCCCTTGGCTCCAGAATCAACAACATGAGCATCCCTTAATACTTTAAGCTTCTCTGGTGTTGTTCTTAGGGATTCAAGTGCTGCATCCAATGATCCTGACATTAATTCTGCGAAATCAGCTGCCTTATCCTTATATTGATTCAAATAATTCGCCCAATCCTTGATTACTGTAATCATTGTTCCTTCAACGGGATTAGAAATAGACTTGTAGGCATAGTCAACCGCCTTGTTTGCACTTAAAGTAAAACCTTCAATGGTAATGTCTTCACTGTCATCCATTTCCATATAAAGGCCATTAACATATTGAGCAAAAATAATCCCCGAATTACCTCTGGCACCGTTTAAAGCTGCCTCTGCAATAGATTCCATGGTTTTTTTAACTGAATTTTGTACTTTTGACTGCTGTACTATGGTGTACATGGTATAAGCTAGATTTGATCCAGTATCCCCATCTGGAACAGGAAAAACATTTATTCTGTTTAACTCTTTCTTTTGTTTTATTACTTCACTTGCTCCCGATAAAAAAGCATGATAGATATTTTCTCCAGTCATTTGTTTAATTGTCATTTTCTCCACTCCCTCTGATAGAATTTATGCCCAGCCTATAAATTTCAATACTAAAAAACTAACTGTTGTAGTTAAACTACATAATACTGTACCCCATATAATATCTACAACGGTTATAAAAACTGGCCAATCCTTTAGTGTTGCAAGATTAGTCATATCATATGTTGCATAAGTTATTAGGCCAAAAAATCCTCCTACTAAAAATGCATACATAACACTATTTTTTTCAATTGCTGGATTAAGTGCAAAGAATATAAGCCCTGCTATAAAAACCATGTAAAACCCTATGGCTGCAACCCAGTTAACATTTGGGCTCATAATGAAGCCTAAGTGCTCTTTATACATATTCTTAGCAACAACTCCAAGCCAAACTAGATCTATGGCAAAAAAAACTACAAAAGCCACTGAATAATACTTTATAAATTGAATCATTTTCCCACTCCTATTGTTATGATTTCAATATATTTATTTTATCTCTGTATTCTGTTAAAGTTTAGTGATATTTACCCCCTAGCATTTCCCATAAACAATCTACAAATATTTTTTACTGGTCTTAAAAATAATAATATATAGAAGAACTGCAATAGAAAATGCAGCTGTTACAACTATAAATGGATATTGAAAATCAAAACCACTTTCACTTATATGTTTTATAACTATACCAAGATATGCCCATATAAATACACTTCCATAGGCTTTATCCTTAAAGTTTATGGTTGTTATGCTTCCAATCATTAGACCTATTAGTATTATTAATACTGTCCATAGGTTTTCTGACAGTCCAAATCCACCCCAGTCAACCTTTACAAGGTATGCTGTTACATTTGCAATGGTAGCAACACTTATCCAACCAAAATAAACACTAAAGGGAAGCTTAATTAATAAATTATTTCCATTTCCACTTGGTAATTTTTCAATTGTTATTCTAATTAGTGTTAAGGATATCAATAGTAGAATCATAAGTATTAAGGATAATCCAATAAGTCCATAATGCCAAAATACTATCCATATAGAATTAACGATACTTGTGAACAAAAATAGGAGGTTTATTCTATTAATTAACCTCCATTTATCATCCTGATTCTTAATATATTTAAATTGATATACACTATATGCACCTAGAAGCAGATAAATAAGACCCCAAATTGAAAAAGTAATCCCAGCTGGAGCAAATAGATTCCCATATAGATCAGAAACTTCCCCTGTTGTAATGCCATTTATAGGAAGGATATTAGCCAAGGCGTTCATTCCTATCATGACTAAGTAAGCGATTATAGTTGCAATACTTAAGATAAATTCCCCTGATTTTTTCATATATCTCCTCTCTTTCCCATTAACCTAGAGGAAACAAGAAACTCATGATATCTCTTCTAGATACTATCCCCAAAAGATTACCCTTCTTATCTACAACAGGCAGTCTTTTAACCTTCTTTTCAACCAGTAAGGTAGCTCCATCTTCCACTGTGGAATCCGGATCTATTGTTACAACTTTCTTAGTCATAACTTCCCCCGCCATTTGACCCATGGATGATTTTAGCTCGTCCATGAACTTCTTTGGACTATCTAGATATATTAAACCCCCTAGTACTTCTAAAACTGCAGGTCCCTTGATTCTTGATGCTCTTCTAATCAAGTCTCCTTCTGTAACTATTCCAACTAACTTACCCTCTGAGTCTAAGACGGGTAGTCCACTTAAATTATGCTTTAAGAGTAAATTTGCACAAGTTTCTACAGTATCTTCAGCTTTTACAGTTATTACATCCTTAGTCATTATATCCTTTATTAGCATGGTCACAACCTCCTTGATGTTTTCCATATCTTCTAGATTTAATACCCTTTAATTTACATATGTTAACAATTGGTTACAAAAAAACCACCAATAAAGGTGGCTTAATCAAATAATATGCTTAAGAGTCTTTCAAAGTTTCCAAAATTAATAAACCTGCTCTCCCTAAATACTTCTTGCCCCTCATTAAAGACTAGAATAGTTGGGATAGAAAATATCAAATGCTGTCCTGCAATTCTTAATTGTTCATTCACATCTATTCTCCCCACAGTTATGGGATAAGTCCCTATGGAATCCATCATCTTGGGAAATACAGAATGGCAGACATTACAATCTTTGGAACTAAAGTAAAGTATGTGAGATTCATTTTCTTTGAAATTATCTAACTCTTCTTGAGAATTTATATATACTACTTTTGCATTATTCATTTAATCCATCCTTTTTATATTATTGCTGCACCTAATTCCTCCAGTTGTTTTAAGTTTTTCTTATGTTCATTAATATCCACATAACCTAAACCACTAGATAGGATATATACCATCTTTTCTGCCTTTATAAACTCCAGTACTGTTTCCCTAACACAAAATTCACTGGCTATTCCACATATAACTACACTATCTTCAATACTATCCTTTAGGGAGCTACCTAATTTGTTTTTTGCATCAAAGGCTGAATACTCCTCTATTTCATCATCTAATCCCTTATAGTACATATTATTCTCATTTGGTACATTCTCTTTCCTACTTATGTCACTATAAAAATCCTTGTACAACTTGGCACCAAAGGTATCCTTTATGCAGTGAGGTGGCCATATACCTCCATTATGAATGAAACTCTTGTTTACTTCAGAATGCCAATCCATGGAGTAGTAAACCAAAGGATCGTTCTGGTTAATGTATTTAACTATTTCCTTAATTGCACTTATGGAATTGTAGCAGGCTAAACTCCCGGATATAAAATCATTTTGACAATCTATAACAATTAATTTCTCCCTCAATATAATCCTCTCCCATATAATAGAAAAAGCAGCCACAAAGTAGCTGCCAAATTTTAGTATGTGTCTCTTAATCCAAACTCTGCATCTTCAACCCAATCTTCAGCTTTTCTTAAATGCTGTACAACATTGTCAAAGATCTTATAATGGTACTCTTCTTGCTTAATCAAGTATGCAAATAATGCTTTTCCTTTTTCATCTGTAGCTTCATCATGCATTTTCTTGTATAAATCTATACTTTCTTGCTCTTTTTTTAAGGCTAGTCTGTAAGCATCCAACTGATCTGGCATCTCTTTTAAATCTACTTTGAAGTCTCCCTCGTTAGAAAATACATTTTCAAATTCAGTAAATGCATTTTCTTCACTTAATTCATAATTTGTAGCATTTGCATAATTTCTAACTATGTCTGCATGCTTTCTTTCATCTTTGGCCAATAAGGTAAATACTTTGTAAAGAGCTGTATCCTTGTTTTGCTCAGCTTGTTCTAAATAATACTTCTCCCCATCTAGTTCCATATTTACTGCAAATTCCAAGTAATCCATATTTCAGCCTCCTTATTTATTGTTATTAGTACTGCTATTTATTTATACCCTATTAAGAATAGGATAATCGACTTATTTGTATCTGCCCAGTTGGACTTGTCTAGGACAATTATCTCCATTGGTAAACCATTTACAAGGCTTACATTCAATACAAGTTAGAATATCTTCCTCTTCTCTTAAGTGCCTAGTAAAATCATAATCTGCTAATTGCCCTCTCCCTATGGCTACAAAGTCTAGAAGATCATTATCCAATAAATAATCTATTTGATGCTTCTCTTTTATCATATTTACCCCTATTACTGGAATATTGACATTTTCTTTTATTTTCGTTCCACCATAAACTATCCAGTTGCAGGGAAAATCTGATGGTATTTCTACCTCCAGTGAAGTGCCATCAAATCCAGTGGAAACATGCAAGAAATCGAAGCCTTCCATTTCAAATACCTTAGCTCTTTGGATACTTTCTTCCAGAGTATTTTCATTAGAACCCATTCTTATTCCAATGATGAAATCATCCCCGGTCTTTTCTCTAATACCTCTATATATTTCCAAAGCCAATCTATTTCTATTCTCAAAACTACCACCATACATGTCAGTTCTTTTATTGACCTTCTTAGAAAAGAACTGAGTTAATAAATATCCATGAGCACCATGAAGTTCAACTCCATCAAAGCCAGCTTTATCTGCTCTTATGGCTCCTTTAATGAAGTCTTCCTTGACTTTTTCAATCTCCTCTAAGGTCATAGCTCTTCCTTTGCTTTTTCCATCATCATAGTCTGAAGATGTTATTGGGGTTGTTGTTATTTCCCCTCTTTTTCTCAATCCTGCATGATGAATTTGAATTATAACCCTTGAACCAGCCTTATGAATTTCATCAGCCAGTTTAGAAAGACCATCTATGTACTTATCATCCCAAATTCCCAGCTGATCTGGAGATAACTTGCCATGTTCATCAACACACGTAGCCTCAATTATAACTAAACCAATACCATTTTGTGCAATAGTCTTATAATGAAAAATCTTTTTATCAGTTACAAATCCATCTTCCTTGGAAAAACTAAAAGTTACCATTGGGGGTAATACAAGTCTATTATTAATCTCTAAATTTCTGATCTTGCCCTTTTCAAATATTCTACTCATGTAATCAACCTTTCCATATTTAATATCAATATCTTCATATATCTATTTTAAGCTTAAATATTATCAATGTAAAGTATTGTACTTGCTGTAAATAAAATATAGTATTATAATAGGTGAGTTAAAGATGTGGAGGTATTAAAATGAGATTAGATTTTAAGAAGTTTATAATAATTAATTTTGGGTTGCTAATTATGACCATCGGGCTTTACTTTTTCTTAATGCCCTCTAATTTGGCTGTTGGAGGAGCTACAGGTTTAGCCATGATCTTAAGCTACCTTATACCCTCAATACCTATGGGTGTTATTCTTGGAGTATTAAATGTAATTCTCTTTATCACGGCTTTTATTGTCTTAGGTAAGGAATTTGGGGGCTACACAGTATACGCCAGTCTGGCACTGTCCGCTATGATAGGATTATTTGAAATAATCTATCCCATGACAGCTCCCTTCACTGATGATTTATTTATTAATCTAATATTTGGCATTCTAATAACTGGAGTTGGTATGGGATTTGTATTTAATCAAAACGCTTCAACTGGTGGAACGGATATTGTGGCTAAAATAATTAACAAATATACCAATGTAGCCATTGGAAAATCCCTTTTAATTTCTGATTTTCTAATAACCTTATTTGCTGGATTCGTGTTTGGTGCAAGACTTGGTATGTATGCTCTTCTAGGTATAGTAATTAACTCATTTGTAATCGATAAGATGATTTCAGGATTTAATGTTAAGATCAACATGATGATTATATCTAAGGAGTTGGATACAATTAATGACTTTATTCTAAATAGCGCTGGTAGGGGAACCACCATCTACCATGCAACCGGTGGTTACTCAAAGGATGATAAGAGAATTATTAATACCATAGTTTCTAGAAGTGAATATATTAAGATTAGAGATTTCATTAGAAGTGTGGACCCAAAGGCCTTCGTGTCCATATCCCATGTAACTGAGGTTGAAGGTGAAGGATTTACCTTCGATATAGGTGAATAGGATGAGAAATATTAAAATCACAGTGGAATATGATGGAGCTAGATATCTTGGATGGCAAAGGCTCAAAGACTCAGATAAGACCATTCAGGGGAAAATTGAATCAGTCTTAAGTTTAATGGCAGGTAAAGATATTGAAATTATAGGTTCAGGAAGAACTGATGGTGGAGTACATGCCTATGGTCAGGTTGCTAACTTTAAAATTAACTCTGATCATACTTTAGAAGAAATACAAGAATACTTAAATCACTATCTTCCCAATGACATCCTAATAAAGGATATCTCACAAGTGGATGATAGATTCCATTCTAGGTACAATGTCACCTCTAAGACTTATCTTTACAAGATTTGTATTGGTAAGTACCAATCACCATTTATAAGAAAATACAGTTGGCATATAAGTGAAAATGTAGATATAGATGCCATGAAGGATGCTTCAAAACTGCTATTGGGGACCCATGACTTCATTGGTTTTTCTTCTCTTAAGCGCTATAAGAAGTCTACCATAAGAACCCTGGAAAAAATCGATTTTTCTTTCCAAGATGATCTTATGTTAATTGAAATAAAAGGGGATGGATTCCTTCATAATATGGTTAGGATAATCATAGGTACCTTGGTGGAAATTGGTTTGGGCAAACTCCCGAAGGATCTTATCCTTGAAGTATTGGAAAACAAGGTTAGAGCAGATGCTGGAATAACAGCACCACCCCATGGTCTATTTTTAAAAGAAGTTTTATATTAAAAAAATTTCCCAGTTCTCATTGAACTGGGATTATTAATTACTTTACAATACCAAGTGGTAGTATCTCCTTTTTATAAACTTCATTTATTACTTGTGCTAACCCTGCATAAATTGCTGTAAACCCACACAGGATTCCTTCAAATCCTGCAATTTTTAATATTGCTTCATTTCCTGTGAAATCACCTATGGCAAGTAACATAAATAGAATGGTCAAAGTTCCAAATACAACTTGTAAGGCTTTATTAATTCTTAAAGTCCCAATAAACATTACAAGGGTAAATAGTCCCCACATAAAAAGATATGCTGCCATAGCCTTCTGACTTGGTGCTTGCGCCCATCCAAGTACAGGCATAATTTTTATTGCTACAAGAGTTTCCCAGAACATACCGTAAGATATAAAGGCAGTTGCTGCAAATGTGTTGTTCTTCTTCCACTCCATAATTCCTGCAATAACTTGAGCAATACCTCCATAAAACACACCCATTGCTAAAATCATGGCACTCATTGGAATAAATCCTGCATTGTGAATATTAAGTAAAACTGTAGTAAGACCAAATCCCAATAATCCAAGTGGTGCTGGATTTGCAGATGTGTCTTTTATTGTAGTAACTGAAATATTATTGCTCATTTATAAACTTTCCTCCATTATAATATTGTTATGTTTTTGTCAGAAACACAATCTCAATTATAACCTTTGCACTGTAAATAATCAATAGTGATTACAAGAAAGTTTCTAATTCCTTATAGGCTGTATATTCAAGTTCTAATTCTTCTTTATGATGTATAAAGTCATTATCCTTAAATTCTTTTGCTCCTGTTGGACACTTATTCACACATGCACAGCATTTAATGCAAGTTCCAATCCTACTAACATCCTCATAATTAATGGAGTCCATTGGACAAGAATAATAGCAAATCTTGCAATCAATACAAGTGTTTGAAGTTTCTGGTTTGATATCTTTAAAATTTACAATACTCCCATCCTTATCCCTTGGTTGATAATATGGTCCATAGGGCCTATTACCTGGAATAATCCCTATATCAAATTCATAATCCTTATTTAAATTATTGAATATTTTCTCCCCAAGGGCTCTAAGTTCTTCTAGATCCTTGCTATCCGGTCTATTAGTTGCTAACTTCTTTGAAAAACTATGTTGTCCTAGGGATGCACAAGCTCCTAAAACCTTAAAATCATCTTCAACTAGAATATCAATTAGTTCAATTAAGGCATCATCATAATTTCTATTTCCATAAACCACATGGGCAAAAGCTCTAGCATCTCTTCCCTTGATTTTCCTAAGAGACTTCAGTAATATATTTGGAACTCTACCTGCATAAACAGGCATACCAACGATAACAACATCATCCATATTAAATTCAATTTCTTTTTCTCTATTTTCTTTCAGGGTCAAGTCTATCTCTAAAAACCTAACATCACTATCTACCCTTGATTTTAATCCAGAAATAACTCCTTCTATGCTTTTTTTTACTGTCCCATTTGGACTGAAGTATAAACTTATAATCCTTTTCATATCTCACTCTTATTTTCCTTTATTTTATTCCTTCTATACTCCATAACATAGCCTGATAAAACGTAGATAACAGCCATAGTAGGTACTCCTAATATCATTCCCACAACACCAAACATGTTACCAAATAAAAGGACTGAGAACATAACAGCTACTGGATGAAGTCCCACAGAATGACTCATGATCTGTGGTGATATTACACTTGCTTCGATCTGTTGGATAACCACTATTAATACAACCACCCACAAAGCCAAGATTGGCTTTTCCATTAGCCCTAAGACAACTGGCATAATTCCTCCAAGCCATGGTCCAAAATATGGGATTATATTTGTAATTCCAGCTACTAGGCCTATGGTAAGTGAGTATGGAATTCCTATTATCCTGCATCCAATACCAGTAAGTATTCCCACAAATATGGCTACAGTAAGCTGACCTTTAATAAAGCCACCAAGGACCTTATCTATATCTCTACCAATCTCCTTTATTTCATCTAATTTTGAATCTTCTATTCCTTTTGTGAAAAATCCTATTATCTTGTCCTTATCCTTTAGAAAGTAAAAAGTTATAATAGGGGTCATGATCAAGTCAAGAAAGGTTCCTGTTGAGGATATTAAAACATCCATAATATCCCCAAATGCTCCTCGCAAATAATTGGTAATTCTCTCTATTTCATTATCAAAATTAAAGAACTCTCTTATATTTTCATTTATAAATGGAATGTTAATATTCTGTAGTCCTTCAATAAAGGTAACAAACCGCTCAGTAATGTCTGGTAATTCTTTTATGAAGACACTAATGTCATTACTGAGACTGGGGATGAAAGTAATTAAAATTCCAAATACCACCCCAAATATTATTATAAAAACCAAAAGGATTGCATAAATTCTCTTTATTTTTTGCTTCTCTATTAATTTGACCAAAGGATTTAGTAAATATGATACTATAAGTGCATAAACAAATGGATTTATAATATTAAAAAAGGGTTTTCTAATAAAAATAAATGCTATTATTACAAAAACAATTATCGCAATATCAAAAATCCTCTTTTTACTGAATTTTGGTAACTTCATTTGAAAATTGCTCCTTCCTATGAAAATAAGCAGGTAACCCTGCTTATTCTATACAAACTTTACAGCTGTTCCATATGCCATTACTTCTGCTGCCCCTTGCATGATTGCTGCTGATGCATATCTTATATTTATTATAGCATCTGCACCTAAAGAATTAGCTTCTTCAACCATCCTCTTTGTAGCAAGTGCTCTAGCATCATTCATCATTTCATTATATGCTTTTAATTCTCCACCTACTAAGGTTTTAAAACCCTGAGTGATATCTTTTCCTAGATTCTTGCTTTGAATAGTACTTCCCTTTACTAAACCTAACATTTCAAAATTCTTCCCACTAATGTAATCAGTATTTACTAAGATCATCTTCTTCACCACTCCTTACTTCTTTTATTCTCTCTACTAGTACAAAAATACTAACACCTATTAACCCAAGAGGAATTAACAATCCCAATACTCTAGGTATAGGTGGTAATGGTAGCTTAGACCAACCCCAAATATAGGTTCCTAAATAAATAACTAGTAATGCTGTGATAATTATTGGTGCAATAAGTTTGTTAATTTTCACACCTATCCCTCCCACATTTTTAATGTAGCACTTTTAGCCCTTTAAATCAATGTTTTCTTAAGATCCTCCCCAAAATAGTTGCAAATAAAAATGCCTAATGCTATTATATAATTTAGATTTAAAGTGAAACTTAAAATTAATGTTAAATATATGGAATGGTATTTTGGAAGTTCTAGAAAGGATAAAATTATGAGTAAAAAAGTAATATTAGGAATGAGTGGAGGCGTAGACTCATCAGTAGCAGCGGTTTTACTAAAAGAAGCTGGCTATGATATAGTTGGTCTTTTCATGAAAAACTGGGAAGAAAAAGATGAAGATGGAGTCTGTACATCAACTCAAGATGCTGATGATGCAAAGAGAGTTGCTGCACAACTGGGATTCCCTTGCTATACGATAAATTTTGAAAAAGAGTACTGGGAGAGAGTATTTACTTACTTCCTAGATGAATATAAGAAGGGTAGAACTCCAAATCCAGATGTTATGTGTAATCAGGAAATAAAGTTTAATGCATTTCTAGATTATGCTCTTAAGCTAGATGCAGACTATATAGCAATGGGTCATTATGCTCAGGTCAAAGAAGAAAATGGTGAATACCTCCTTCTTAGAGGTAAGGATAATAACAAGGATCAAAGTTATTTTCTTTCTAGAATTGGTCAAAAGGCTTTATCAAAGACCCTATTTCCCATTGGTCACCTGGAGAAATCCCAAGTTAGAGAAATTGCTGAAAAGTATGAACTCTATACTGCTAAGAAGAAGGACTCCACTGGGATCTGCTTTATTGGAGAAAGAGATTTTGATGAATTTCTGGATAAGTACCTATTATCAACTCCAGGAAAAATCATCCATGTAGATGGAGATGTAGTTGGTGAGCATACTGGTCTTATACATTATACCCTAGGTCAAAGAAAAGGTATTGGAATTGGTGGTGTAGGTACTGGTGAGCCCTGGTTTGTTGCTGGAAAGAGCCTGAAAAATAATATCCTATATGTTGCCCAAGGAGAACAGCATCCTTCACTTTACTCAACTTCAATGATCGGAGAAGATCCAGCTTGGATCTTAGAGAAAGCTCCTGAGTTTCCTTTAAAATGTACAGCCAAGTTTAGGTATAGACAAAAAGATATTTCTGTAACTGTAAATGGACTTTCAGATGGTAGTTTAAGTATTGTATATGATACTCCAGTTAAGGCTGTTACTCCAGGTCAAGTGGCTGTTTTATACCAAGGTGATGTTTGTCTTGGCAGTTCAATTATCAAGTCCATAGAGCCTTTAGATAAGAAATACTCCTTCATGAATATAGACTGAAAAATAAGAGTTACTAGTCAAAAATTGACTAGTAACTCTTTTCTTGTTTTTAATACAAAACCCTTAAAAGCTTAATCTTACCCCTATATTCAAGTAAATATTATAAAATATCTTAGGTTTTAATTGGTATGCATTTTCATTTTTTTCTATAAGTGTTTGCCAACCAAATGAAAAAAGTTGAAGTGGTATTATATAAGATTATATTCTCCGTAACTGTAGCTAAGAGTTCTTCCTTACTCCCTAGAGTATACATTCCACTTTCAATAAAATCTTGAAAATCCTCTTCATCTTCTTTCCCAAAATAATTTATAAAATCTAAAACCTTTTTATTAACTTTATTGAGTCTTTTTATATATTTTTTTGCTTCTGAATAATTATCCATTTTATAGTACATAGCTATAATGGGTAGCAACATCCCTGCAGAGTCCTCATCATATCTTTCGTACAACTTCAAGGCACTTGCTTCGTCTTCAAATAGAGCATATAGGCTTAGAAGTTTGTACCTAACACCTAAGTTATCATTCTCTGATAAGGTAAGTAACTTCTCACATTCACTAATTGATTTAGATAATTTACCCATAGTAATCAACAATTCCAAATAAGAATATCTTAATCTCATATAAGGTCTAGTATCAAGAATCCCCCAAAAACTACCCATGTTATCTTCATCAAATAATCCTTCTTCCTTAAGTGTTTTTTCAGTCTTATTAATCAGAACTTCATACTTTGACTTAAGTTTTTCAGGATCATCACTTGTTAACTCAGCAATCATAATTTCAGCATCAAGACAATTCTTGTCTTCTGCAAGAGCTTTTTTAGCGTACTTTAGAGCATCCTTTCTGTTATCAGCGTTCATAGCCATATCTAAATAATCCCATGAATTCTCAAAATCCATACTTTTTTTATTCATAAATTCATTTAAAACCATTTCAATATCTTCTTCTTTAATGTCTTTGCCCTTTATAAACTCATTAAACTCCTTGAATATTTTTTCAGTTTCTCTACTCATACTTACCCCCTAGTTATTATTTGTTTATATATATGCTTATAGTCATATTCTATTTCTTTTATGGAAACTATTCAATCTCAAAGTATAAAACACATCCTACTTTCTTATTCCAAATACATCTTAATAGTCCTAATCATTACCTTCAATAAATTCCACAATATGTCCTATAGTTAAGTCCTGTTGTTCTTCCCTGGTAATTGTAGCTATACCATCATTTTTCTGTAATCCATAATTTCCAAAGAATGCATGATTGCCTCCACTAATTATGACAGGATCTAAACTTTGATCAACCTTACTTAAATCAAGTATCTCATCATTCTCTCCATAGATTACTAGTACATCTTCCCCATGCTCCTCCACTGGATAAGCAGCCAAAAGTACAAGACCTTCAATTTCGTATTCTGACTTCGACATATAACTACTAGCCATGGCACCTCCTAATGAGTGTCCTCCTATATACCAAGTTTCTATCCCTGGAAAATCAGGTATTACATCATCAGCTGCCTTAGTGTCAAATACTGCAAGATTAAAGGGCATATCCACTACAACTGTCAAGTATCCATTCCTGGAAAGCTCTCTTAGTAGGGGAATGTAGGCTTTATGTTCTACCTTTCCTCCAGGATAGAATATAAGCCCTTTGGTTACCACTTGTCTTGAGGGATACTGAACTATATAGTTTTCATTTTCAACCATGGTTATACCATCTTCAATAAGAGTAGCTTCATCAAAATCAGCTCTGTAATAGTCAAGGGTGTAAATGAAGAACCCTCCAGCTCCCACAATTAAAACTAATGCTATTGAAATCAATACCTTTTTTATAATCTTTCCCATTTTTATCACCTAATATTCTTTATACCCAAAATATTAAGGGTCTAAGATAATAACTAATGGGTTTTTGTATCCACAATATATAGTTGTTTTAATGAAAATTTAACTAAAAATATACAATTTATTGATTCTAATCTAGGAGGACATGTAGTATAATGGTAATAAGGACTTTAGCGCTCTAACGAAATAGACTGGAGGTCATCCTATGAAAAAAACTTATGTGCTTGACACCAATGTTATTATTCAGTCCCCAGCAGCCCTTCATTCCTTTGAGGACAACATAGTTATTCTACCTGTGGCAGTTTTAGAGGAGTTAGATAAACATAAGAATGACGATGGGGAAAGAGGTGCAAACTGTAGGCAAGCAATAAGATATTTGGAGAGTTTACGTACTAAGGGAAGTCTATATGAAGGAATAAATCTAGATTCAGGTGGAATGCTTAAAATTGAGACAAATTATAACTCAATTGAGATTCCTGAGGGATTTTATAGGGACACATGTGATAATAGAATATTAAAGGTATGCAAAGGACTAATCGAAAATGGAAATAATGTAATATTAGTTACAAAGGATATAATCGTAAGATTAAAAGCACAAATGATGGGTGTTCCTGCTGAAGATTTCACAACTGAGCAATCCCCTGAATTTCAATCTCAATACACTGGAAGAATGGATGTATACACCAGTGATAGAGCCATGACTGAGTTTAAGAAAAAGGGTATTCCACCAGAAACTATATTCACCATGGATGGATTAAATAAGATAGAAGTTAAACCTATCCCAAACCAATTTTTTATACTCCACTCAGAAACTAATGAAAAGAAGACTCTCTTAGGTAGATTTGATGGAAATAAGATTGTACCCCTTAGAAGTATAAACGAAGAACCCTTTGGAGTTAAGCCCCGTAATGTGGGTCAGAGATTCCTCCAGGAAGCTCTTATGCAGGATCCTGAAATTGCCCCTTTAGTAATTGTTAAGGGAACAGCAGGTACTGCTAAAACATTCTATTCCCTTGCTGTAGGTCTCCAACATACATATGAGGTATCAACTAGGAAATACAGAAAGATATTAATAACAAGACCAAATGTACAGTTTGATGAGGATATTGGCTTTTTACCAGGTACAGAGGAAGAAAAAATTGCCCCTTATCTTAGACCCATTATAGATAATTTAGAAATCCTAGTTGATAGAAATGAGAATGAAAGATATAGAAACGAAAAACAACTTAGGGACAAAATCGATGAACTCTTCTACAGGGGAGTTATTGTTGCAGAAGCTATGAACTTTATAAGGGGAAGATCCATAACAAATACTTATCTTATAATCGATGAGGCTCAAAACCTAACTCCAAAACAGGTTAAAGGCATTATAGCTAGGGTTGGAAAAGGCACAAAGGTAATTCTACTAGGTGATCCTCAACAGATTGACCATCCCTTGTTGGATGAAAAAACCAATGGTTTAAGTTATGCCTCAGAGAGGATGAAGGGGAGTAAATTGTGTTTCCAAATTACTATGAGATCTGATGAATGTCTTAGATCTGTCCTTGCACAAGATGCATCCACCAGAATGTAGAAAATAATTATGGAGCTACTATATCATACAAGTAGCTCCATTGTTTTATTATTTTTCTTCAACTCTTACTGCTTCATAAACCTTCTGATTATGTTCTCTAGGTCTAATTATAAATATATATACGCATAAAAGGGCAAATGAAGTCATGATAACTACAACTCTTCTATATCCAAAGATATCCCCCAAGGCTCCAGTTGTTAACTGGATTATAATCATAAACAGATTTATGGCTGCTCCGAAAACAGCGTTTATCTTAGCTCTCATCTCCCTAGGCAGATAAGATTGAACACTGGTTTCTCTTAGGGTTGCAGAAACCATTCCTCCAAATCCTGCAACAAATCTATTAACCAGCATGGCTGGGTAAGGCAGGAATAATAGCATCATATCCAGTAGTTCATATGTTATATATACTATTTTTGTAACCCCATATCTCTTTTTAGGTTCAACCTTTATCTTATACTGAAACATTCCACCAATAACTCTGCCCAGTGTTTCAGCACTTTGTATAATTCCAAGCATTGTAACACTTAAGAATGCTGAAGTTTGAAAGAAAGCTTGGGTCATAAGACCATTTCCCATTCCTACTCCATTAACAACACTTATATAGGAGTAGATGTATGTAATTCCCTTTTCCTTCTTTAAGAATTCAATCCCACTCATCATCTCTTTGATGTATCCCTTAAATCCAGCACTTTGACTTTTCTTGCTTTTAATTGTTTCAGCAATAAAAAGTTCAAATGTAGCTGAAAATATTAGTAATACCCCAACAATTACAAATATCCAATGTATATCAATGGTTTTATAGAGAAAGGCCGCCACTGGTGCCATTATTATTGTTACTGAGGGATAAATACTTGAAGATACTGCAAAACCCTGTTGTTCAAATCCAAGAGGTATAAGATCAGGGAACCAAGCTTGATATGCAATTCCATAAACAGAACCAATAATCCCCAGTAAAAAGCTAATTATCAGGTAAATGTTGTAGTTAAATCCAATTCTAAAAACTAATAAAGAAATCAATAAGTACAGAACCCCTAACAAATAGTCAAACCCTACTACTATGGGCTTTTTAGGATTCCTATCAATAATTGGAGCAATTGCAATGGGTATTATTACACTTGGTACAAGCCCGATGATAAATAATAATGCCGCTAAAAATGTTGAGTTTGTTTCATCAAAGACCAATAAACTTAATGGTAGTCTTATAACCGTACTTCCAATAATTGATATTACAGTCCCTATGGTGATTAATGTAAAATCCTTACTCCAAACATTTTTCCTCATAATTCACCTCTTTATGCAAGTTTTAGGTATTACTTTATAATTATAATGTAGAGATGTTCTTATTTCAACGATAATTTTCAGAATTATTTATTTATTTCTGTTTACTAACCCTTCTTAACCAATCTTGAGTATTCCATTGCATACTTAATCTCAAATCCACTGGAGGTGTATAAGCTTAAGGCAGCATCATTTTCATCATCAACCTGAAGAAAAATATTAGATGCTCCCAGAGCAATTAGCTCCTGAACGGATCTCTGCAATAGTTCTCTTCCAAAGCCCTTACTTCTATGCTCTGGAAGTATTCCTAGCCCAAAAATACCACCTTCATCTTTTGATAAGTGTAGGTGAACCTTCCCAATTATCTTATCCTCAACATAAGCTAAATATATATGAAACCCTCTATTTCTTTCTACATCTATGTCAATTCTCTCTTGTTCTTCCATAGCTTCATTAAAATATATAGCATTCTGTTTTGCAATCTCTTCAGAATCATTATTTGTTGCACTTCTTAGATCCAATCTGGCTTGTGAACTATTCATACTATTGAAATTATAGGCCATCTCAAATTCAGTATGATCATAAGTAGCTCCAGTTTTTTCTATAAGTCTCTTTCCCTCAATAGAATTTCTATCAGTTAATAGTAAGAGGTCCTTGGATTCTCTCTTAGACCACTCATCCATTATCAATGACAGAAGTTTATTTCCTATCCCCAGTTTTCTATAGTCAGGATGAACCATTCCATTTACTTCCATAGTCCTTCCACCAAAGTCATTTATACCAAAGTATCCTATCAATTTGTCTCCATTCCAATAGGTGAACTCATTTATTTCCCTAAAAACCTTTGGATTATTAATATTTGCTCCTGCCAGTTTATAATCTAACTCAAATTTAAAATTTGTGCCATCAAATCTTTTGCAATTATCTTCAAGTTCTTTAATCCTATTACAGACTTCCTCATCTAGGTGCTCATACAGCATGATAAATGGTTTTTTCACATTCCCATCCCCCATTTTTAGTGGTTTCTTCTACTAATTAGATACTACATTATTTTTAAGAAATCTACAATTACTACTTAAAAAGCCTCCCAGAATTTATCTGGGAGACCATGACTAACTTATTCTTTTTTTATACTGAGCAAGGACTGTATCCACACTCTTGGCATTCTGAACATCCACCGGAGTGATTAAGTTGTCCACCACACATTGGACAAGTATCTGGATCTACTTTTAATTGTTCTTCTGCCAATTGTCTTATTTCATCTTGTAATTCATCTATCTTATCTATATTACTCTTCTTCTTATTTGTTATTAAGATACCACTTCTTGAACAACCATCTCTATAAATAGTAATACCTTTTAAACCTCTTTCCCATGCATGTAGATAAAGAGCTTCTACATCCTCAACACTAAATTCGTTTGGTACGTTTACTGTGGATGAGATACTAGCATCTATATATTGTTGCCAAGTTGCTTGAACTTCAATTCTTTCCTCATAATTTAAGTTTGATGTTGTAACGAAGAAATCAGGAAGCTCTTCTTCATATGACAATCCATTAACTTCCATATACTCCTTAACTATAGGAGTGAATACTTTATAGTAGGTATCCTCATGATGAAGTGATTCAGATTTTCTTGTGTAGGCAACTTGGAATATTGGCTCTACCCCATTACTACATCCTACAAGTGTAGAAATGCTTCCAGTTGGAGGAATAGTTAATAATTGACTATTTCTAAGTCCGTTTTCCTTGATAAGCTCAAGAACATCCTCATCTGCATTCTCTTGTAAGAATGGTGAGTCTAATACTGCATCAAGATTAAATCTTGGGAATGGACCATCTTTCTCAGCTAGGAATGCTGATTGTCTAAGGGCTTCATTTACCATTATTCTTCCTATTTGGTGAATTAATGATAAGGATTCGCTACTTCCATATTTTACTCCCATCTTGATAAACATATCTGCAAGACCCATGATTCCAAGTCCGATTTGTCTTAGATCTCTTGACATTTCTCTTTGTTGCTCTAATGGATGTAGGTTCATATTCTCATCAAGAACCTCATTTAAATATATAACGCCATTTCTAACCATCTCTCCAAATCTTTCAAATTCAAATCGTGCATATTTTGTGAATGGATGCTTTACAAATTCACTTAAATTTATGGATGAAAGGTTGCAACTTCCAAAGGCTGGTAGGGTTTCTTCTGCACATGGATTAACTCCTGCAAATTCGAATGTTTCATCATGACTCATCAAATGCCATGAATCAATTCTATCCTTATATAGTATTCCCGGCTCTGCCATATTCCAGTTGTTTAGTGCTAGTTTCTTGTACAAGTCTCTAGCCTTTACAGTTTTTCTAATTTCCTCACCTGTGGATTCAACTTTAAAGTAAAGATCATAGTCAGTATCCTCTTTAACAGCCTTCATAAAAACATCGTCAACATTAACTGATATATTTGCGAAGGTAACCTTCTGCAGGTCATTTTTTACATTAATAAAATCTTCAATATCAGGGTGATTGCAATCTAAGTTAAGCATCAAAGCTCCCCTTCTACCCCTCATGCCTATAAGTCCCGTTACCAGTGAGTAAAGATCCATGAAACTTACTGCACCGGTGGTAGTACTTGCTGCATTATTTACCTTAGCTCCCTTTGGTCTTAGTTTTGATAAAGTAAGTCCAACCCCTCCACCATAGGAGTATGTTCTTGCTAGGTATTTTGCAGTATCAAATATGGACTCAATATTATCTTCCACCTTAGGCATAACATAACAATTACTTAGGGTTATCTTTCTCCCCTTTTTATCCAAACCTCTACCTGCAAGAATTCTACCCGCTGGCATGAATTTCTTGTCTTTAATGGCTTTTTTAACTGGATTATTTCCACCACTAACTCTATCTAAAAACTCATCAAAGGACTCAGAATCATATCTGTATTTTTTCTCGTAAATATCCCTTTGAAGGTCAGTCATATTCCAACCTTGTTCTCTTAATCTAGCTCTTTCTTCACGGTAGATGATATACTTTCTAGCTACTTCAGGTCTAGATTTCATCAATTCCACTTCTACATAGTCTTGAATTTCTTCAATATTTACAGTTTCCTTGTTTTGAAATGCCTCTATGGCATTAGCAGCAATGGATTTAGCTAGTTCCTCATCCACACCTTTTTCAGTTTCATACATAGCCTTTTTTACTGCAACTTCAATTTTTTCAGCTTCAAATTCCACAATTTGACCATTACGTTTTTCAACTTTCAACATACCCAGCGCCTCCTTGACCCATGGTTATAATATTAAGAATAATTACTATATATTGTGTATAATAATTATAGCATATACAACATATATACAATTTACCATATAAAACCATTAAATTCAAGTCAAATAAATCTTATTTTCGTATTGATTTGTGATGGATTTTGTGCTATAGCATATGGCTTATTCACTGTCTATGTTTTTACTACCTTGATTCTGAATAATTATTCTTATATTATATATATGGAAGCTTGTTGTGTTTATTTCCAAAGGAGAGGGTTTAAGTGAGTTATGTTAATGTTCTTGAGAAAATACTAGATTCTAAAGATACAACTGCTGGAGGAGGGAGTGCTTCAGCAATTGCTGGTGCCATGTCTTGTGGCCTAATTGGAATGGTAGCTAGATTGTCCATTATGAAGTGCTATGGTTTAACTGACAATCAGTATATTGCCTTTGCCGAAGAGTTAGATAACATAAATTTCAAACTCTTAAGAGGATCCATGGAAGATTCAAAATCATACTGTGATATAGAAAGTGCTTTTTTACTTCCAAAGGATACTGATGAAAACCTTAGTAATAGAGAAAAAGCAATTCTCGAAGCTGCCCTATGTGAAATAGACATAGAACTTAAGAATGCTCAGTTTTGTAAAAGAGTTATAAGAATAGGCCAAATTTTAAAGGGAAACTCAGACTCTAATTTAAGATCAGATCTAGAAACAGGAATTGAACTTGCCAATGTAGCTTTAAATGGTTCCATAAGGACCATTAAAGATACTCTTACCCTGGTTAAGGATAAGGGGATAAAAGAAGAGGTTTACGAGAAAATGAAGTACCTAATGGAAAAAGATGACTACTTTGAAAAAGTAAATAATACAAGACAATACTAGAAACCGCCTTAAGCCAAGATATTTGACTTAAGGCGGTATTTTAATCTAAATTTAGCCATCCTGTTATATATTCTTCCTTACTCATTACCGGTGTGAACTTTTCTAGTATATTGGTTAATTTCTCCTTATTACTTAACATATTTTCTATGGCATCACTAACAATTTTAGCTGTGGTTACATAGGCCATTTCTTCATCCTTAATATAGAAATCAGCCCCATGGAAGCTTCCACCAAACCCACTGAATCCAAAATGGGCAACTGGGACTATTGATGAAACATCTGCTATATCATCTGATGCAAAAGTTCTTCCACCTTTATGAATATCTTCCTTCGAGATGTATTCCCTGGAAGAATCACTTATATAGTTTTCCAATAACTCAAAGTAATTACTTGGTAAATAACCTGGCATGGTTTCTATTTCACATTCACAACCCATTGCCTTTGCGCTGTGGATAAATGCATTGTCTATTCTCTTGTTTGCATCCTCTATTGCTAATACTGAGCTTCCACGAATGTATGTTTCAATTACAACCCTATGGGGAACAGTATTAACTGCGTCTCCACCTTCCTTGATAATTGGATGAAATCTAATATGATCATCATCTTGGAATGTTTCCCTTAATAGAGCAACTGCATTTAATGCTAATAAGGCTGCATTCAGGGCATTTTTACCTCTATGAGGATAAGCCCCACTATGAGCTGATACTCCTTTAAATACGGCTGTTTTAGCCACAAAGCCATTGGATGCTGTGCCTGTTTCAATTACATGACCCTCTAAGGAATTCCCATGTCCTCCAATTATAAGATCTACATCATCAAAGGCACCATCAACTATAAGATTCTGTTTCCCAGAAAACACCTTTAACTTCTTATCCTTTATTAAGTTCAATCTGTAATCAAAATCAACAAATTCTTCTGCTGGAGCCCCAATAATTGAAACTCTTCCACCATATTTTTCTAAGGCCTTGCTCCTTGCCAAGGCTTTAAATGTAGCTACCATTACTGCCATTTGAGCATTGTGCCCACAGGAATGAGCTGCATGGTCTTCATTAAGAGCATTCTTATGACCCTTGGTAGGTAAAGCATCCATATCAAATAATAGACCAATATGAGGACTTCCTTCACCAATGGTAGCCTTAAATCCAGTTATGGCATAGGTTTTAAAATCGGTTAATGGAATATCTCTAATATATTCGCCTAAAATTTCCCTGGTTTTAAACTCCTTGTATCCTAATTCAGGATTATCAAATAGGTCTCTTCCAAGATTAATAATTTCTTCTCTTAAATCTTCTACTATCTCAGAACTTCTCTGTGTCATCTTCAATCACCTCTATCTGGATATAACAACAGTTAAACAAGTCATACCCCATCAATTAAGCTAATTCTAATGCTATTTCCATCATTTTTGTAAAACTTCTCTCCCTCTCTTCAGGAGTTGTTTCCTCCTTAGTTACCAAGGAATCACTTACTGTTAAAATGGTAAGGGCGTTAACTCCAGCATGGGCAGCATTACAATACAAGGCATAACTCTCCATCTCAACTGCCAATACATTCATGTCCGTCCATTTTTGATTGCCATCCTTATCAGCTGAATAGAAGGTGTCACTTGTAAGTATATTACCTACATGTACAGGTATGTTTTTCTCCTCAGCAGCCTTAACTGCCTTATATAATAATTCCCAAGAAGCTGTAGCAGAATATATTCCTGGCAAATTATATTGATCTCCATAACTGGAATTTGTACTTGCTCCCATCCCTATAATTACATCGTAAAGTTTTAAGCCCTCTTGAAAAGCACCACAGGATCCAACTCTGATAAGGTTTTTAACTCCATAAAAATGTATTAACTCATAAGAGTAAATACCTATGGATGGAACCCCCATCCCAGTTCCCATAACTGATATTCTCTTTCCCTTGTAGGTTCCTGTATATCCAAACATATTCCTTACGCCATTAAACTGCACTGGATTTTCCAAGAATTTCTCTGCAATAAATTTAGCTCTCAAGGGATCTCCTGGTAATAATATTGTTTCTGCTATATCGCCTTTTTTAGCACTAATATGTGGTGTAGTCACATTATCACACTCCTTTTTAGTAATCATATATTATTTTCCCATTTTAGACTAATTTAAACCTTTATTGGCTACTTTGCACTGTCTCTTATAACCAATTGAGGAATAAGTTTTCTTTTGTTTCCTTTTTTGTTGTTTGATATCATACCTAATAGAACCTCAACAGCATTGCTACCTATACTGTAGATGGGCAATCTAACAGTAGTAAGAGGAGGATCCATGTACTTAGAAATATATATATCATCATAGCCAACTATCTTAATATCTTCAGGTACTCTATACCCCATTTCCTTTAAACCTCTTATGGCACCTATTGCAATAATATCATTGCCACAGAAGATGCCATCCACCTTATTATTCCTTGTAATCATCTTTGCCCCTTCATAACCTGTATCTATGGAAAACTTCCCATAGTAATACAAGGATTCATTTATTTCAATGTCAAAGTCCTTAAGGGCCTTAAGCATACCCTTGTGTCTATTCATTGAAGGATTGTCCTTTAGACTTGATGTAATGTGTCCAATGTTCTTACATCCAGCTTCTACTAGATGTTTAGTTGCAATATATCCTCCATACTCATTATCAACTATTACCTTCCCTATATTGCTTCCAACAACCACATCTCTATCTAGGAGTACTATTGGATAACTTACCCTATCAATAACTTCTATATCTTCTTTTGTTGAAGCTGCAATTATTGCCCCATCTACCTTCTTTTCCTCTAGAATCTTAAGATATTGCTTTTCTCTATTATCTTTTCCATAAGTACTACACAATATTAAAGAGTATCCTTCGGCTTCAGAAGCATCCTCTATTCCCTTTGCCAGTTCAGAAAAAAACGGGTTGGTTACATTAGGAATTACAAGACCAAAGGTCTTTGTGCTTTTAACCCTTAGGCTCTTGGCTATACCGTTGGGTATATACCCCTGCTCCTCTACAATATTAAGTATTCGCTCCCTAGTCTTTGAACTAATACTTTTATCCTTACCGTTTAAAACCTTGGAAACTGTGGCACTGGATACTCCTGCCAGCTTTGCAATATCTTTTATAGTAACCATCTTAGCAACTCCTATAAACTTTATTCCTTCTTATATTACTACCCATATTAGTAGTGAACTAATTATTTACTTACCATATGTTATATTTTCCATAATTCGGGTGATGACTTCAATTAACCATTAATCAGCATATACGGCATAAAAAGAGCATAAAAACTCCATTTTCTCGTTGAGAATTAATCATATTTTTGTTCTACTTATAGTGTAGATAATTAAACCACTCAATTTGGATTGTGGAGGTAATTATGGCCAGCAAACATTATTCTAATGATGAAATCAAAGATATTGTCCTAAGACTACCCTTTCATGACTTAAAAAAGGTACTGGATCATTATATTGCAGAAACTGGGGTTAATTTTGACAAGTAAATGAAATCTATTGTTGTAAATAGCCATCAGAGAAGATTAGAAGAGTTTGAAATAAACTCAGCCTGCCATCAATGTGGCTATTTAAATGTAGTTAAAAATCGTAAAAGACCTGATGGCATTCAAAGGTATATTTGCAAGGACTGCTCGACAAGGTTTACTTTGTTTAGCGGGACGATCTTAGAAAAAACGAAATTCCACTGGGATGCTTGGGTTAGGACACTTGAAATGACTATATATCATCAACCATTGGAAACAATGCATAACGTACTGGTAAATGATTATGGGTATGTAGGTATAGACATAAAGACAATATGGCTATGGAGATTAAAGCTTGTACACGACATAGCATCAATGGATACCCCTAAACTAAGTGGTATAGTACAAATAGATGAGACCTTTATTAGAGGAACCAGAAGGGTAGTAGGAAGCTTAAATCACTTCTACCAAAGCCAGACGTAAGATATCCAATGTATGGCTATCAACCTTCTTTATTAGGTGCAATGGGTCCGGAGTTTGCAACTATAGTAACAGCAATAGACAATAGAGGTTATTGTGTTTGTAAGGTTTCTGCCCTTGGAAAGATAACTAAAGAACTCCTTGTTGACTTCTTTGAAGATCACTTAGACAATCCAGCATTTATTTGTTCTGATGCAAATTTAGCGTATAAAAATGTTTGTGAAGTGTATAATCTTCCTCACTATGTCAAGCCTTCAAATTATGATGATATAATAAGGAAACATGGGTATGTTGATTTAAAATCAGTACCTGAAGCAAGTAGGATGCAAAAACGCATGGAAAATGATAAGCTTTTAGATAAACTCTATTTTCAGGAACTAATCGATTATATCGAGAATAGAGGTAATTTAAGTTATCCTGATCTTGTAGAAATGAAGAAGGATTTAGGATTGAATTTAGGGAGAGTAAATGAACTTCATAAGAACATAAAGAACTTCATAAACAAGAGAATGACTAATGTATCAACAAAGTATCTTCAAGACTATATAGGCTTTTTTACCTACATTAGAAACTGGAGAGTAACAAATGGTAAGTATCCAACATCCTCAAAAGATGCAGAACAAATACTAATAGAAGTCCTTAAGAAAAAGGTCAACTACACTTATGTAGATACTAAGAAGCAAGAATTAGAACTGCCAAAGCCAAGTTCAAGATATGTAACTTTATTAGCGCAACATACTGAACAGGCAAGGATCATTAGTAATAATAAATATTTCAAGTTCAGTGAAGAAGATGGAGTAAGGACTTTTAATAAGAGAGAGTATCTATTGGCTCAACCCAATATTGGAGACATAATCCTAAAGCTGATATCAGAAGATCAGTCAATTAGAATTTCATATGAAGATTTAGCAGCAATAGCAGCAGAAAGATTTAGGTATTAAGAGAGCCACCAGAATTTGCCTGGCTTTTGTTTTGCATTCTATTATAATCCTTCCACTACACGAACATCTTCTGCAAGAATCCCTTTTTCATCTCCTGCAAGGTCTCCAAAATCTTTTTCTCTATTTCGTTTTTTTCATCCAATAAGGAAAGGAAGTTGGGGATTCTTTGTTGTTCATGATTTGAGGGAATCATCACTCTAAGTTTCTTTACTGCAGAAAAATTAACATATATCTGTGTTCCTCCTTGGCTTATTTTAAACACATCTGTTCTTTGTTTCTTCGAATTCAATAAAAACCACATAAATAAGGGTGATAAATCACTATTAAAAACAATCCTTTCACTACGTTGGTTATAGATATACTTATTATCTTCGTCAATTATTATTGTAGCTCCAATGATATCTCCTGCTGAGGTTTTATCATTTAATATCATAACTAAATCGTTCTTATTTAAAAGTTTTTCTTTTGTTTTATTATTCAATCTAATCCTCTGTCCATTATCAATGTATTTGCCACTCTTACTGTAGTTTCCTATAGAAATAAATTTGTGAGTACCTTGCGGGTGAACATGCTTTTCTAATGCTGTTCCTCCATAATGATCTAATATCTCTCCCAGTTTTTTCTCTTCCCATTCTGGATAATCCTCTCCGTTTTCATCCTTGAATCTTATCTCCTGCGAGAATATCATCTGCATGTATCCTTTCTTCTGTTCCTCAAGGTTTTTGACTTTCTCCTTTTGGATTTCAATGCGAGAATCAAGAGTTGAAAAGCAGTCGGCGATTTTCTGTTGTTCTTCTGATAATGGAATATTAACATCTATTTTCGATAATGATTCCTGTCCAATATTGTAGTGTTGAGCGCCAGCACCTTTAATAATTATTTTCTTCCTATTTTCTGAATATTTTAATGCATAATTCATAAACATAGGATTAAACTCACTTATTTTCTTTCCTCTGATGACAAATCCACCATCTGTCTGAACTAATTCAATATCAAAGTCGATATCTTCAAGTATTGATGTTAACTCAGTTGGAGTCCTTGTGTTCTTACTTTCCTTATGGATATCAAGGTATTTACTCTTGAAGTCCTCATGGGTTTGCTCATTTATTCCAATTATTCCTTCTTCAAATTCGAAGTCTACAAATGTCCTAAGTGCTAACAGTAATTGAGCTACTTTCTTAAATATCCTAACAAATATTGCCTTATCTTTTTCGCTGGCAAGCTTGTCTACATCACTTGGAGTAGCAGCTATTTCGTATAACTCATCTATGGTCTTTCTAAATAATTTAACATAGTCACTGTAATCTCTTTGGATGATAATATCTGTGTTATCTGAGTTATTAAATAGCTTGATTGCCTCGTCAGTGTTCTTCTTAAGGTTTCTATAGCAAACTATATTACCCCACATTTTTTGGGCTTCAAATACTCTGTTGGTTCTTGAATAGGCTTGGAGAAGATCATGGTACTCAAGGTGCTTATCAACCCAGAGGGTACTGGTTGCTTTGGAATCCATACCAGTTAAAAGCTGTTGAACGACTATTACAAGGTCAATTTCTCTCTTCTTAAGCCTCTTTGTTATATCTTTCTTATATGCTCCATAGTTACTTATTTCAAAGTTGGTTCCAAACTCCTTATTGTAATCAGACATTAGTCTTAATAATGAGTCTTGATGATGTTCTTCCCCTTCTTCTATATCCATATTCGAATTAAACGAGAATACTGCACCTATCTTTAGGTCATGGTTAATGGTCTTAAAGATGTCATAGTATCTTATTAATATCAATTGAAGGATTTGCAAATAAGGCGTTATACTTTTTGTGAACAGTCTTGGCGTTAAAGTTCTGGATGATATGATTAGCAACCAGTTCGAGTCTTGTATCATCCTCGAAGATTTCAGCTTTGTTTATTCCATACACTTCTTCATTATCACCTTCATCATATTGCCCGTCAAATGTCTTGATGTATTCAACAGAGAAACCAAGAACATTATTATCGGATATGGCATCTTTTAAGAGGTAGTTATGAACACATCTACCAAATATATCTGTAGTTGTTAATCCCCCTGGTCCAGCATTTTGTTTAAACCTTGGAGTACCTGTAAAACCAAAATATTGTGCTCTATTAAATAACTTTCTTATTTCTCGATTCATATCCCTAAACTGATTTCTGTGGCATTCATCCACTTTGAATATAATCTTTTCATCCTTTAAATTCTGAAGCTTTTCTGCATATCTTTCTCCAACTATTGCTCTATACAGCTTCTGTACTGTTGTTACAATCAAGGTATTGTTATCGTCTTTAAATTGTTTCATAAGGGTTCTTGTATTTTCAGTAGCATCAACAGAGTTTTGTTCGAACTTGTTGAATTCATCTACGCTCTGAGCGTCTAAATCCTGCCTATCAACCACAAATACAACCTTCTTGACGTTAGGATGTCTTGCAAGAATTTGATCCGTCTTAAAGGATGTAAGGGTCTTACCTGAGCCCTATCGTGTCAAGTGTATGATACAATAAAACACCCAATTTTCATTGGGTGTTCTCATTAATCTAACTATCAATTAAAAGAATATAAGCAATCATTTATCTTCTTTTTTTGTGGAATTGTTAAAATTGAATTGTTTAGTTTACTTGGATTGTCTCTTATTATACTATTTGCAATTTCTAATACATCTCTATCTACATCGATATATCTGTATTCGTTTAAATCTAGGTATCCTTTTTCGTTTACTTTACTTTCAATAAATCTATATTCATTTATACCAGATACTAGAGCCGTATCAATTAATATAATCTCGCCTTCTAAAGAGGATAAATTAATTGATTTTAAAACATCTGAAAGTTTTAACTCATAATCCAATAAAGTTATAATTTTTCTTAACCCAACCATATTTATATCATTAATTAGATAATTGCTCATTTAATGTATCCTCCTTTCACTATAAATTTTTGATACTAAAATAGTATATAATATTTATTTACAAGTTGCAAGCCTTCTAAAATTAAATCTCTAGCTACGTGCATCTCAGTAATTACAGGGGTATCAATAGAATCCTTTGACCAATGTGCATACGGATGTCGTATTTTATTATAATAATTATATAAGTCATCTAAAAAATCAATCTGCTTTGTACTAGCATTTACCTTAGTTGAATTATAATAGTATCTTGAATTTCCGTTATCTTTATTAAAATAAGCAAAATTATTTTTTCCTGTACTTGTTACAGTATTATTACCTAATTTGTCACTTAATATTCTGTGTAAATAATAATCCATAGCCCTAAAAACGGGTGTAATTAGACATGTGTAGTCTGGCATATATCCTACTAACATTGTATTAAATATTGCTGATAATATGTTATTATAATGCTTTATATCTTGAATTTCATTAGGAAAGTTTGGTAATAGATTCTTTAATTGATTTTCAACCTCCTCTTTTTCCACTGTTAAAGCATGATAAGTATTTAAGGTTTCTATAACAGAGCTTTCCGTTGGCAATTTTTCAATTGCATAGGATATTATTTTTTGGAATAACACACTTTGTTTCCCTTGAACATATGATTTATTCCCTTTATAACAATTTATTA
>CAZNTE010000029.1:0-30697 GCA_964575895.1 uncultured Tissierellaceae bacterium
TGTGGATGCATCGGGCAAGGGTAGGAGTGGCTCTTTCGCAAGTGCTTTTAGAGGTATTTCTCCTGTTGTTCCATGTATTTTACTGTCTGCTTTCTTGCACCATTCTATTGCTTGATTGTTTAGATCCTCAAGATCTGTAAATTTTCTGCCGGGCAGAAAATTGTCCTTTACATAATGAACCAGTCTTTCTACCTTGCCTTTTGTTTGTGGTCTTCTTACTCTACATAGCTTTGGAACAAAGCCCATGTCTGCAGCGAATTCTGAAAACCGTGTGTGAAAGATTGCTTTTCCTGATTCGACCCTTATTACAACGGTCTTCATATGGTCTGTTAGAACTGTTTCTGGAATACCTCCGAAGTACTCAAATGCGTTTAACATGCATCTTACAAGACTGTAGTAGTCGCATCTCTTTGTAAACTCTACATATTTTGCTCTTGAATTACCCATAATCATTATGAATGCTGGAGTTTTATGGCTTTTACCTTCGCCATCTACATAGTGTACTATTCCCCAGTCCATCTGTGCCTGTTTTCCAGGAGGTGTTTCGTATCTTTCCACTGCTTTGCGTGTTCTTAATGGTCTGAAAGGCTTTATGTAATCTTTGATAATGGTTATTCCTCCATCATATCCTTTATCTTGAAGCCTTTCAAAGATCACTGAACAATTGAGTATTCCCTGTTTTAGGTAATTCTCAATGTCTTCCTTGAAGGGATCCAGTTTTGAACCCTTAGTTTTTCCTGATAATCCATGCTTCAAAGGTTTCCCACGGTTATCGATGTACTTTCTTGCTGTGTTTTCTGATATGCCCAGCTCTTTTGAGATGGCATAAGGGCTCTTGCCCTGGTCTGATTTTTCGCGTATCATAGTAATTAGCCCACTCCTTATCATTTTGTACCTCCATAAAAGTATTCGCCATACTTCTATGGTATTCATTTGGTAGGTGTGGGTCAATTCTTAACCGGCTTTTTTCTTCAATTATATCCCGGCGATGACAAAAATTATAAGTAATATTATTAAACTACAGATTATTGCATATATCCTATTCTTAAAAATCATTTTAAAAAACCCCCTTAATAAATAACCTTCCTTATATCCTATCGGCTAAATTAGATGGTTTCTTAAGTTTTTTCTATAAGTTTCTTAAACAAATTTAAAAATAGCCCCTTAAGAATAACTTAGTATTCTTAAAAGGCTATCTTTATTTAATTCTTGTGATTAAAGCAGCTATTTCTGCTCTTGTTATATTGTTTTTTGATCTAAATGTTCCATCTGGGTAGCCTGATATTATTCCTAAGTCCAAAAGGTTTTTTATATCCTTTGCATATAAGCTTTCAAGATCCCTAAATTTATCTTCACCAAATGTTTTATAGGGCCTTGCTAGCATAAAAGAATTATTTATTAAAAATGCTACCTCTTCTCTGTTAATAGGCCTATCTAAATTTGCAAAGTTAAATTTATACAAGTCACTTGCTAGTAGCCTATCTAAGATTGATTTAGATTCAATATAGCCCCAAGTATTTGGACTAATACCTACAAATATGTCCCCAACAACAGGTTTTGCCTTGGTAGGATTTAGGGCTATCTCCTTACTTAAAACAGTCATAAATTCCTTTATAGTGATGTTTCCCTTAGGTTTAAAGCTTCCGTCTGGGTATCCAGATAATACACCCTTAGCTACTAGGGTCTTAATATCATTACTTGCCCAATGATCCTGGCTTAAGTCAGCAAAGTTTTTGCTAGTTTGTTTTGTTTTTTCCTGTCGCATCAAGTAAAGGTCTACTTGTGAATTATCTTCAAAGTTTAAAACAGATAACTTATATGTTTTGTTTAAGTCTAAGTTTATTTGATCATTCATCCCAAAAGTCTTATCTTCATCTTCATTGTAGACTAACATATAGGTTGTATCTATCTTTGTTTTCTTTGAAGTCGTTTCACCTTTTGGTCTAAAATAATCTGCCACCTTCACCTTATCATTATAGACTATATAGGGGTTAAAATTACTTGGGCTATCTCTTTTTTCTATGTTTTTCCAATCAGGTTTTATAAGTACATAAGCAGATGCTTCAAAGGTCTTATCCAACTTGTGAGACATAGTGATTTTAAATATCCCATATTTATTAAGTGTTATTACACCATCTTTATTTATCGATAAGCCACTTGCCTTGAAGTTAATATCAGATTTATTGTACTTATAGTAAGTATCTTTTATAATACCCTCATACAAGCTAAAGGCATCTACAACCTTGCCATATTCTAATTCAAGTATATCTTCAAACCCTTTAAATTTATTAACACTTGATTGTCTGTTTTCATTTAGCCTGTCTAAAACAAAGTCTGGTATGTATTTTGTAAGTCCCATATTATCTTCTTTAATTGTAAATTTATATGAATTTTCATTTCCAGCATAGTCAATTATTGTAAGAGATATATCTGATGGTATCTCAATTTTTATTTCATATATTTCCCCAATCTTTTTCCTTCCATCATATTCATATTCATAATCATTAATACTAATTTCATAGGCCTTAGCTTCCTTGCCTATTTTAAAAACTATAGGTTTTCTTGCTAACTCTTCATCATCAGATATACTTACTTTAAAGACTCCCTCTTCTATGTAAGCATAATTTATTACAGGTTTAACCGTATCAGGTTTTATCTCTGCCTCAGATGCTAGAACTGGCCTTACAAAGCTTAAAAATAAAAAGCAGGTTATTATTGCTGGCAAGAGTACATATTTTGTATTTCTTATTCTCATCTTCTATCTCCCATCTTTGTTTTTTATCTCTTATTCTAGTCCACTTATTATAGTTTATATGTGTTTTACACCTAAATCAAGAGTCTTACTCCATTTTTTAATGTAACTATTATTTTCTTAAAATTTTATCCATTGTTTTTCCCCTAGCCAGCTCATCAATTAGCTTATCTAAATACCGAATTTCACGCATGGTTTCTTCCTCTATTTCCTCAACCCTTACACCACAAATAACACCCTTAATCAAATTTCGCTTTGGATTCATTTTAGGAGCTTCTTTAAAAAAGCTTTCAAGATTTGTCTTTTTGTCTATTTGAGACTCTATTTCTTCTTTTCTATACCCGGTGAGCCAAGTGATAATTTCATCTACTTCTTCTTTTCTTCGTCCCTTTTTCTGGGCTTTTGTAATATGAAGGGGATATACTTTTGCAAAACTCATTTCATATATTTTGTGCTTATACATAATTTCACCTCTTTATTTAGGGTAGGATTTAGAGTATCATTTTCACTATTTCTATTCTCAATACCTTATTAGGTCTTTTTTTATTATCTAGTTTAATTATGCGGATGGACAGAGTCGTCCATCCCTACGGTAAGATATTTTACTGCTACTTGTGATAGGGTTCATTTCTAATAATCCTAAAACTCCTATACACTTGTTCAAGTAAAATCAGTCTCATCAATTGGTGTGGAAATGTCATTTTAGAAAAAGATAGTTTCATTTGGGCTTTTTTTATAACTTCATCTGATAATCCTAATGATCCTCCAATAACAAATGCTATATGTGAACTGCCTTCGATCATAAGATTATTTATTTTATCTGCAAGTCCTTGTGAAGATAAACTCTTTCCATCTATGGTAAGTGCTATTACATACGCATCTTGGGAAATTTTACTTAATATCCGTTCTCCTTCTTTTTTCTTTACTATCTCTTGATCTTTATCTGATAGGTTTTCTGGAGCTTTTTCATCATCTACTCCTATGATATTTAAAGTAGCATACCTTGAAAGACGCTTTGAGTACTCTTTTATACCTTCATTTATATACTTTTCTTTTATTTTTCCTACTGCAATTATATCTATTATCATAGCTTCTCCTAATATTTATGAATTAAGTAAAGCCTTCTTAAAAAAAGAAGGCTTATCAATTTACTATACTAATTCCCTTGCTGCTTGAAGTGCTAGGTCATAGTCTGGGTGACTTGTAACTTCAGGTACATATTCTACATACTTAACAGTATTGTCCCTATCTAACACTACTATTCCTCTTGCAAGAAGTCTTAATTCTTCTATTACAAAACCATACTTTTTACCAAAGTCTAAATCCTTGTGGTCTGATAGGGTAAGAACTTTGTCTATATCGTGTGCACTACAAAATCTTTTTTGTGCAAATGGAAGGTCTACAGATATGGTTAAAATGACAACATCTTCTAACTCTGCAGCTTCTTCATTAAACCTTATTGTTTGCATTTCACAAACTCCTGTATCAAGTGAAGGAACTACTGAAATAATCTTTACTTTATTTCCAGCTTCACTTAAACTATATGGGCTTAAGTCATCTTTTAACACTGTAAAATCAAGTCCCATATCCCCAACCTTTACACCTTTTCCTAATAAAGTCACAGGATTTCCACCCATGGTTACAACTTCATTTCTATTATCCATAATTTTTTCTCCCCTTTATATAGTGGTTTAGTCAAATTAAAGTCTAAACAATCTATACCCGCTAGAGAGAATGATTACTCACACTTTTCTCCCTCTTCAATACACCTTCTAACCTTTTCTATTAGGTTAAAATTTGTTAAATCATAAGCTAGGGGAGTTAGGGTTGCATACCCCTTGTTTAGGTAGTACCTATCAGTATTTTCTTCAAGTTGGGCATCCCTCCTACCCATTACCTTTAAAGTTCTTTCTCCGTTACCATTTTTTTCAGCTAGGTAGTAATCATAGATAGATCCTCCTATTTTACAAACCTTAATATCTTTATCTACATCATTTAAATCAAAAGGGGTATTTAAATTTAAAACCAAAGGAAGAGTCATTTCCTCGACATCTAAAACTTCAAGAAGTTTTAGGGCATAAAGGGCAGCTATGTCGTAATTAACCTTGCCTTCCTTCCATTCAGCTGAAACTGCAACGCTAGGTATCCCATATATATTTGCTTCTATAGCAGCAGAAACAGTTCCTGAGTACAAGATATCCATCCCAGAATTTAGGCCCATATTTATGCCTGAAAAGACTATATCAACCTTATCACCTACAAGTTCTTCTAAGCCCACCCTTACACAATCTGCAGGGGTGCCAGATATACTATAGGCTCTTGATTTAATTCCTTCAAGGTCCACCTCCTTAATTACAATAGGTTTATGGAGGGTTATGGAGTGACTTTGGGCACTCATTTGATTTTCAGGGGCTACTATTATAAGTTCATGGTCTTTTTCAAGGGCCCTTGCTAGGGTATATATACCTTCAGCCCTTATTCCATCGTCATTTGCTAATAAGATTTTCATTTAATTTCTCCTTAAAATTCCTTAAACTTTATTGGAATTTTTAATATTTCACCGTTTCTATTTATGGTTAAAACTGCCTTTTGACCTATCCTGTAGTTATAAAGGGTTTTTCTTAGATTTGACATATTAGTAACCTTATCATCATCTACCCTTGTAATTACATCTAGTGGCTTTAATCCTGACTCAACTGCTGGAGAGTTTGGTAATATTTCTATAATAACAACCCCCTCATCAGCTGGCAGGTCAACATTCATTTGTACTTCATAAACCTTAACTTCACTACCTGTAAATCCTATATAAACATTTTTAAAGCTTCCATCATTTATAATTTCATCTATAACAGGCTTAACTAGGTTTATTGGGATTGAAAAACCTAAACCCTCTCCCGTTTGAATTTTAGCTGTATTTATACCAATAACCTTACCCTCTCCATTTAAAAGAGGTCCTCCACTATTGCCTGGATTTATGGAAGCATCGGTTTGAATCAAACCTTCCATTACATTAAACCTGCTAACTTGTATAGACCTATTAAGGCCGCTAATTATTCCTGAAGTTACTGTTCTTTGAAAGTCTAAACCCAAGGGGTTTCCAATTGCCACTGCAGTTTGGCCTACATAAATTTCATCAGAATCTCCTAGTTCAGCAACTGGAAGATTCTTCTTATTTACCTTTACCACCGCAAGATCTAGGGTTGAATCATACCATAAGACTCTTCCTTCAATTTTTTCCCCATTTTCAAATAAGACATTTATTTCCTTAGCATTTCCATCTACTATTACATGGGAGTTTGTTAATATGTAACCATCGCTATTAACTATTACTCCAGATCCAACACCTTCCACAGGCCTTGACCAAAAGAAATCCCTTTGAATTTGTACTGTTGTTATCCCAACAACTGAACTTACAGATTTAGCTGCTACTGCTGCTACAACATTGATATCATCCACTGGATTTATAGTAATTGTGTTTACTAAAGCTGGTTTAGCATCGTATATTTCTGGCAAGGGAATTATCTTACCATATAAATAAGTAGGGGCTATATAGGCACTTATTATGCCTCCAATAATCCCTGCTATTAAGGCAACAATGAGATAGGAAAAAATTCCTCGTCTTCTCTTTGGTCTAGGATATTGACTATATTGATAATCGTTCATGGCTTTCCTCCTTTATTCTAAAATAAAAACTTCCGTTTTCTTATCTCTCTTTGTCATAAAAAGCCTTACATCTTCATCTACATCAAAGCCTTGGCTAATAAGGGCATTCCTAACTGTCTTATAGGCCAGTTTTGGCTTATTATTATCCTGTGATAAATGTGCAAGAAGGACTAGTTCTTTCTCCCCCCTTAATACATCTGAAAGGATAGACCCTGCATCATCATTTGATAAATGCCCGTGGGGGCTTAAAATTCTTTTTTTAAGATGCCAAGGGTAGGCCCCATCCATTAGCATTTTTACATCATGGTTTGATTCCATAAAGTATAGGTGAGAATTCCTTATCTTTTGTTTTGTACCCTCATTGACCCATCCAGTATCTGTAATAAAGGTCATCTTCTTCCTTTCACTAAATATTATATAGCCCACAGGTTCGAGGGCATCATGGCTTAGGTTAAAGGGATGGATTAAAAGATCCTTTATATGGATGTTTTTATTTGTTTTAAAAACCTTAGTATTGTCCAGCCTAATGGTCTTAATAATTTTTTCCATACTTTCCCAAGTATTGGCATTTGCATAAACTGGTATGTTATGCCTCCTAGATAGAACTCCTACCCCCTTAGCATGGTCTATATGCTCATGGGTTACAAGAATTGCATCTAGGGTCTTTGGGTCTACATTAATTTCTTCAAGTAGGTCTTCAATCCTCTTACCTGAAAAACCTGCATCTATTAAAATTTTACTTTCTTTAGTTTCTATATATTGACAGTTCCCACTACTACCACTTGAGAGGGAACAAAATTTTATTGCCATCTATATGCCTCCTAATCTTGCTACCCCTTTATTATATAGTAAAGAACAAAAAAAAAGAAGGAGAACCTTTATTTCAAAAGTTCTCTCAACTTATCTTATACTCTGATTCTAAAATCTAAGGCCAAAAATCTTTTTTCATTCTTATCCCATACAACTGGATTAAGATCCATCTCTTTAATTTCAGGTAGCTCTGAAATTAATGTGCTGAAATTAAGCATAATCTGGTGGAATTTATTTATAGGCAATCGTTCCATACCTCTAAATCCTGTAAATAAAGGATAGTTCTTTAAAGACGACAACATTTCTTCAGAATCTATTTCATCTAAAGGATTGAGTTTCATTGCTACATCTTTGTATAATTCAACTGCTACTCCTCCAGAACCCATCAACATTATATGCCCTGTAAACTGTTCGTACTTTGCACCCATTATCATCTCTAGACCTATGCTAGATTGCTCCTGGAGTAAAACTCCATCAGAACCGGGGAATTTATCTAAAAGATGTTTTATTTTTTCTTTTAACTCTTTTTCATTCATAATGTTTAGAATTACTCCACCGACATCTGACTTGTGAATTACCTCTGAATTCTCAATTTTTGCAACTAGTGGATAGTTCAGACTAAAATCTTCTACTTTGTAGTCTTCTTCTTCTTGGATAAATTTCCATTTAGCTAATGGAATGCTGTATAGTTCTAAAAGTTTAATTGCATCCAATGATTTTATATAACCCGCTGGTGTCGTGTTTTGAATTAAGTTTCTCGCAGTCATTTTTCTCTTTACATTCAAATGTGTTTTTCTTTCTCTTAAACTTGACTTGTTTTCTCCTTCAAGTTTTAAGTAGGTAAATACATCTGCACAATCCTCTGGAAACTCTACGCTAGCAATATTATTTGCATTTAGGACATCTCTTGCAGGTTTTCCTAGAGTTGGACCCATAAAACAATTGACAATTGGGATGTCTAGTTCCTTAATTATTGGAATTAAAGCTTCTGCTACCTTTCCCGTATCAACTGTCGCAGGTGGTACACATACAACAGCTAATCCATCATACAATCCACTTTCTGCCATATTCTTTAAAGAAATTGCATAATGTTCAGGTGTCCCAGCAGCAATAACATCTATAGGATTTTTAGTAGATGACTCAGGGTAAATTTTCTTTAGGAGGTCGTTTTGAGTATTCTCATCCATAAGAGGAAGCTCAAAGCCATTTGCAGCCAATCGGTCAGTTATAAGAATCCCCGGTCCTCCGGCGTTTGTTACTACTCCAATTTTATTCCCTTTCATTGGTTTTGCCTTGCTCAAAACCATAGCAGCTAAATAAGCCATCTCTAGCGTTTCTACTCTTATAGCTCCACCTCTTTTAAGAAGTACTTCTACAGCACTATCGCTTCCAGCTATACTTCCTGTATGAGAGCTAGCTGCTGCTGCTCCAGCTTCACTTCTTCCTGATTTAAGAACTATGACACTTTTTGTCTTAGTTACTTCTTGTAATTGCTTTAAAAACTCATATCCTTTTGGTATAGTCTCAAGATATAGGATTATAACATCCGTTAAATCATCTTTCTTCAACTCATTTAAAATATTACTGGCATCAACATCCATCAGATTTCCTAAGGATGCTATCTTTGAAAATCCCAAACCGTATGTTGCTGCATAATCTAACAACGCTGCTCCAATTGCACCACTTTGGGTAATTAAGGCAATGTTTCCTTTTTGTGGAGTATGAGTTAACATTGTCGCATTTAGATTTATCTTTGAATCTGTATTTAATATACCCATCCCATTAGGCCCAAGTAGGCGCATATTATATTTATCTACAAGTTTTTTTAGTTCTAACTCTTTTTCTGCCCCTTCAATTCCAGTTTCTTTAAATCCTGCAGTAATACACACAAGTGCTTTAGTTCCTTTTTCACCACATCCTATAATAGCTTCTTCTACCCCAGATGCTGGCGTTGTCAGTATTGCAAGATCTGGTGTTTCAGGTAATTCCCCTATGTTAGAATAAGCTTTTACGCCATGCACACTGTCACCACTTCTGTTGATAACATAAAGACTGCCCTTGTATTCTCCCTTTATGATGTTTTTTAAAATAGCATTTCCAATCCCACCTTTAGCTGATGCACCTACAACAACTAAGCTCTTTGGATTGAAAAAACCACTAAAAGATCTTTTATACAAAGGTATGTTTTCTTCCCAGCTATCTATTTTAACACCATAGGGAACAGCCTCTTCTTTGTAATAAACTTTGCTTTTTTCGTCTATACTAAAATTTCCCAGTGCTATTTCATAAATAACTCTGGCCCCTACTAACCTTGATTCGTTGTTAACCTTTTTAAGAACTGCTCTTTTTAATTCATTTTCTTCATTGCTTATATTATAATCTATTTCAAAAGATGGCGATAGCATCAACAAGGGTCCCCCGTCTACTTCACTTGTAGCAATATGAGAACTTGAACATATGCTAGGGTATTTTGCTTCAATTGTATCTCCTACTCCATTGGCCCCTGCAAAATCTCTATGTCCATCCTTTCCGACAGATAAGTCTGCAGGGTGTACATTTATTGCTGGGTACTTACCAATTATCTCGTCAGTAGTTGCCCATACATAGCCTGCCAACATAATAATATCTGCACCCATATCTTCGATTAGTTTGCTTGCTTCAACATCATATTTCCTTCTAACTTCCATGTCACTTAATGGAGCATTGTGTTTCTTGTGAAATTCTTTAATATCAATTGCTGCATATGGAATACTTCTTTCTTCAGCAATTTTTATTGCTTTTGCCTCAGGGTTACTAGAAAATATTCCTACTATTTCAAATGGGCTTTCACCCTCTATTTCTTCGATTTCTAGTTGCATATCATGGGCCATCCAAAGAGTGTTTCCACTTCCTGAAACATATCCTAACACTTTTAGTTTGCCATTTGTCGGATCATGTAATAATCTCTTTTCCATTTTTACCTCCTTGTATTAAATCAATTACCGTTTAAAGTTTACTCTTAATTGCCATAATTATTGCTTCACTTTCCAATCCTGATATTTTTGGTTCAAATTTTTTATCTACTCTCCAATAAGGGACTATATCTTTTCGCCCGTTTTCAAAGTAGCCTGTTGCTACCCCAGCCATATAAGCAGCCCCTAAGGCAGCTGTTTCCTTCACATAGGGTCTTATAACAGGTATTTGGAGCATATCTGCTTGTAATTGCATTAATTCATCTTTTTTACTATCTGGACCATCAACTCTTAGCTCTAAAATCTTCGTATCTGTCAAGTTCTCAGCTGTTTTTACACTGTTGTAAATTTTGTAAGCTAGGAGGTCATCTGGGTGTGTTTTTGGATTTTCTTCTATCTTATATTTGAACCATTGAGATTCAAGTGAATATTTAACTCTTCCACTTATCCCGTAGGCATAGGTAGTAATTAAATTACCATCATTTGGAAATGGATTTAAACCAGTATGAAAAACCATTTTGCTAGCCTTGTTATAATAAGCACGACATCCGCCTAAGTCATATCTTAATTGACCAAACAGACTAGCATGTTGTTCTTCAACCAAACAGCCTACCATTATTGAAGATCCAAAATAGATCTTATCGGTTTTTGCGAAGAGATAGCTAGATAGTTCTACACTAGGTAAGCAATCTTTTGGTATCTCAAAATAGTTAAGTAGTTTGTTTTCCCAAACATTATCGTATATGTTATATAAGATGCTAAAACTAGCATTTGTACAATCTGTTGAAAACTTCTCTCCATCAGTTAATTTCCATAAGAGCCATGAATCAAGTGACCCCATTCTTGCATTCCCATCATTCAGTGCTTCTTTAATTCCATCTACATTATCGAGTACCCATTTCATTTTTGGCCCTAAGTAAGTCGTTTCAATTTCTAAGCCACTAGTAGTTTTAACCAATTGACTTATTCCATCATTTTTTGCTTTTTCACAAATATCTTTTGACCTTAGACAATTAGTTGCAATAATATTATAGAAGGGTTTTCCTGTTTTAGAATCCCAAACTACTAGATTTCCTCTTTGAACACTTATTCCTATAGTTTCAATTTCATCTCCAGTCAATCCTGCAAGTTTTAAAGCAGTATTTCCTGTTTCGACTATTGAATTAAACAAATCATCAGGATTGTATTCTTTCCATCCACTATCTAACTCAATCAAAGATAAATCCGATTCACTTCTAGAAATCTCACTGCCTTTAAAATCAAATATAATGCTTAAAACCTTATCTTCTTTTTGAACTAAGCTCATAATATGTTTTTTCATCGTATATCTCCTTCCCTTAAGTCAAAATTAGATTTGGTAAGAACATAATAATATTTGGGAAGAGTACACATGCTATTAATAAGACCACCGCTGAAAGAACCAATGGTATAACAGACTTAGATATGTCTACTAGGCTTGTATTTGAAATTCTAGATGCGACAAATAAGTTAGCACCAACAGGCGGAGTCAATGCACCAATACAAACATTAATTACAATCATTACACCAAAGTAAGCTAAGTCTATATTGTATTGATTTAATACTACTATAGCGATTGGTGTAATCAATAATATAATTGCTGTTGCATCCATGAAACAACCCAAAACTAGTACAAAACCCATTAATAATAGCATAACTATTGTTGGATCATTAGACATAGCAGCTATTTGGTTTGCAACTTGCTGTGGAATCTGTTGACTTGTTAAAACCCAGTTAAGTACTGCCGAAGCTGCTAATATCATCATTATAGAAGCGGTTGACCGAGCAGCTTTTAAAAATATTTTTGATAAGTCTCTTGTTTTAATACTCTTATATACAACTAAGCCTAAAAATAAAGAATAAGCTACAGTAACTACTGCCGATTCAGTAGCAGTGAAAACACCTGATAGGATGCCCCCCATAATAATTACTGGTGTCAACAAAGGTAAAAATGCATCTTTTAAATTTATACCGAACTCTTTAAACTCAAACTTTGTCTCATCTTTGGGTAATTTGTTTTTCTTAGCATAATATGTAGCATAAATCATAAGCATTAATCCATAGATGATTCCTGGCACTATTCCTCCTAAAAACATTCTCTCTACAGACTGGCCTGCTATAACTGCATATAAAATCATTGGAATACTAGGTGGTATAATCGGCCCAATCGCTCCACTGGCTGCAACTAAAGATGCAGAGAATCCTTTGCCATAACCTTTCTTGACCATATCGGGCAATAGCAATGCTCCAACAGCTGCAGTTGTAGCTACGGATGAACCAGACATAGCAGCGAAAATCATGGCTACTAATACAGCTACATGTGCTAATCCACCAGCAAATCTACCTACTAAGCTATAAGCAAAATTCATAAGCCTAGTTGTAAGTCCAGCTTCACCCATTATTTCTCCAGCCAAAATAAAAAAAGGTATAGCTAAAAATGCAAATTGATCTAAGCCGCTATACATATTGTGCGAAACGATTACAGGATTAAAAATTCCTTGAGCAAGCATTACATAAATTCCAGTACTTACAAGTACAAATGCCACTGGTATCCCTAATATAATTAAAAATAAAAACACTAAAAGTATTGTCAGTATCATTTAGTCTCCTCCTCTAGTACAAAATCACGGTTTTCTACCCATCGCAGTAATATTTTCAGAGAAAGGATAAAAATAGAAATCACCCCACCAATTGGTATAGCTATATAAACTATGCCCATTGGAATCGGTAAAGTAGTTGCAAGCTGACCCATTTGTCTTTGGACTAATGGTATTGCCCCAGTTGTCATAATAACCATAATTCCTATTAATACGATATCTATAATTGTTAAAGAAGTTTTTAATGTATTAGCTTTAAATTTTTCTTGTAGTAAATCAAATCGACTAAAGTCATTATAATAAAAGGCGACTGGTATTCCTAAGAAACACATCCAAATAAATGAATAGCGTGATAGCTCTTCAATCCAAGCAAATCCTGTTTTGAATACTACTCGAGAAGTGATTTGAACAAACATAATGATAGACATGAGCATTAATAAAATAACCATAATAAATGATAACACTTTGCATACAGTAGCTGTGAAATTTATCAAGTGATTAATCAATTTTTTCATATTGTTTCTCCTTTGTTTTCGACACTGACAATTAAATCACCATTGTCAGTGTCGATAAATAATTTTGATTAGTTATTTACTACACTTTCTATCTTTTTGATATATTCTTCTGCCTCTGGACCTACATCTTTAATCAAGTTGTCATATACAGGTTGTACAACTTCTCTCCAACCACTTGTATCTACTTCATTTACTTCTACTTTTTCTCTCATTTCATTAAGAAGTTCTTCATCTAATTCTTCAGCTGCTTTTCTAACTCTTGATTGTGCAGCAATAAGTTCTTCATCTACTATCGTTCTTAAATCTTCAGGTAGTGACTGATAAAAATCTTCAGATATCGTAACTACCACTGGACTATAAATATGTCCTGTTAAACTAATGTACTTTTGTACTTCATATAGTTTAGCTGAGTGAATAACAGCTGGCGGATTTTCTTGTCCATCAATTGTTCCTTGTGAAAGAGCTGTATAAACTTCACCAAATGCCATTGGCATTGGATTAGCACCTAGTGCTGTCAAAGTATCTAAAACAGTTTTTGTCTCTGGTACTCTAATAGAAATACCTTTAAAATCTTCTAATGTATTTATTGGTCTTATATTATTGGAAGTTTGTCTGTACAAATTTTGCCAGTAAGAAGCTATCCTAACTCCTGTTTTTTCTAGAAAGGCTTCTGCCAATTCCTGACCTATTTCTCCATCAACAACATCATACACATCTTGATGAGAATTATACAAATACGGTAGCTCTAGTACTCCATAAACCGGCATAAAAGAAGCCAATCCACCAGGTGACTGGGTAGCCATTTCTAGTGTTCCATTTTGAAGTCCCTCTGTCATAGTTCTAAGAGTTCCTAGCTGTCCACTTGGATAAACGTCAGCTTTAATTCGACCATTTGACCTTTCTTGAATAGCTTCTGCCATTTCTACAAATGTAATGTTTAGAATATCACCAGGAGATGTAGTATTACCAATTTTCATAGTATACACTTTATCTGAACTCGATGTTTCACCATTAGTAGGTTCATTAGTCTCATTCTTTGTACAACCAGTTATTACTACCATTAATAGCAAAGCTGAAATTAGTATTGATAAAAATCTTTTTTTATTCACAAAATTTCCCCCTTTAGTTTTTTTATACAAAATTTTAATATGCTGTATCGTATGGCCACGGTTGACCGCCTGCTAAATATCCTCCGTCTACATGGTGCATAGTTCCTGTCATATACCTTGATGCATCAGAACAAAGCAATACTAACATCCCCAATAAATCTTCTGGATTAGCTGGCCTAGCCATTGCTATTCTCTCTCTTAAATAATCGGACCTCTTAGGATCAGACCATATCGGGGCTGTCAACGGCGTTAAAGTTGAACCAGGCGATAAGGCATTTGATCGAATATTATGCTTGGCTAATTCAATTGCTTGAGCTCTTGTAATAGCCCACATAGCAGCTTTTGATGCACCATAAACACCTAAGCCACCTAACATATTCACAGCATTACTTGAAACCACATTAATTATACTACCACTGATTTTATTTTCAACCATATGACGTCCTATTTCTTGACTTAAGAAAAATGCACCTTTAACATTTACATCCATAATACGATCAAAAGTTACTTCTTCAACATCAAGAAAACCCTCACGCTTGTTTTGAGCAGCATTATTTATTAATACATCTACTCGTCCATAGTGCGAAATTACATTTTTAACACAATTATACACAGAGTCTAAGTCTGCAAGATCTAATTTAAATGTTTGTGCAGAGTTTCCCTGCTCTAAGATTTCTCTTTCTAAATCCTTAGTCTTTGTATATTCTATGTCACAAAGAGCAATTTTAGCTCCTAAACCAGCAAGACTTTTAGAAAATTCTACCCCTAAACCCCCGCTAGCACCAGTGATTAAAATAACCTTATCTTCAAGAGAAAACAATTGTTTTAGGTTTCTATCTATTTCCAAACAAATCAACTCCAATCATTAATCAAATAGTCTTACAATTTCTAAAAATTCTTCATTTGTCAAATCTCTCTTCTCTAAATACGATTTTTCTTTTATTTTTTGTAATAAATCTCCAGATTTTTCTTCAGGAAAGTCTATGTTGTTATTTTCAAGCCATACTCTCAGGTTATCTTTCCCACTCTTTTTACCAAGCAGTAAATATGGTTCTTTTTGTCCTGTTAGAGTATACATATAAGGTAGCATTATCAATGGGTCAATATCTTTAACATTTTCCCATAGGCTTGAAGGAAGTCCTGTTTCCCATAAAAAGATTTTATCCCCAACAACAGGTTTAGTTGGACTCATAGGTACTCTCGTACGTTCAGTAACAAAGTCTGAAACTTCTTTAAACTTACTTAAATCTAGACCTGTCTTTACTCCATACAGAGCTTCTAACCCTAATGCTACTGCTTCTAATTGAGCTCCACCTGCCCTCTCCCCAATTCCATTTACCGTTACATGCGCAACCTCAGCTCCTGCTGCAAGGCCTGCAATTGTTGTTGATACTCCCATTGCATAATCATCATGGAAGTGAACTTCAACAGGTATACTAGGAAATCTGTTCTTCAATTTTCTAACTCTATTAGCTGCTCCTTCAGGTGAAAAAACTCCCATTGTATCAACTAGTGTAATTGCATCAACATGCCCACCTTCTATAATCGCTTGAAGCATATCAACTAAAAAATCATACTCTGCACGCGATGAGTCCGCAGGAAAATAAGTAACCTTAAGTCCTAGTTCTTTAGCAATCAAAGTTGCTTCTATGGATGCCTTAATTGCTCTGTCAACTTCCCACTTCTTAGCAAATCTTAGCATGTGCTCACTACCAATCATTTCTGCAATTACGCCATCTACTCCACAGTCTTTAGCTAGTAGCATGTCTTTTTCCATGCAGCGCACAAAAGCATAAATATCTGATTTTAATCCAAGACTACAGATTTCTCTAATTGCTTCTTCATCTTCTTTTAATACAGCAGGTGTACCTGCCTCAATACGGTGGACCCCTAGTTCTGAAAGCTTTCTTGCAATATCTACCTTTTCATCCTTGGTTAAAATAATGCTAGGTTGTTGCTCTCCATCCCTAAGTGTTGTATCGAGAAATTCAATTTTTTTTGGAAAGTTGAATTTCTCTTGCACCTCCGGCTCGTAATTTTCAGGACTTACCCACCATTTCCCAGGTTCATGATATCCCATACTAATCCCTCCTTGTTTTTCCTAACCTATGTAAGCGTTTTCCAACTTTACAACTCTAATTTATCTTATTTTATTAACCTTGTCAAGTATTTATATAACTTAGTATAATGTTAATTGATATTATGCTATAATAAAATAAATATGTACTTGGGCAATTTTAAAAATAGGTAGTTTTAAATACTGATCACATAAGAATAGAACTACCTTTGTATTGTTGCAGATGTTAATGTATGAATTTGTTTACATGGGGTTTTATATCATTAAAGGGGTGGATAAAATGACAAAATTTGAAGGAAAAACAGTTGTTGTGACAGGAGGGGTTTCAGGGATCGGCGAGGGTATCTCAAGGGCTTTTTTGAATGAGGGTGCTAATGTTGTAATGAACGGACTGCCTGGAGAAGAAGCTGGTCAAAAGTTGTTTTCAGAGTTAGAAAAGATCGGAAAATGCATATTAGTCGAAGGTGATATCTCAAAAGAAAAAGATGTAAATCATCTGGTGGAAACAGCTACAAATAATTTTGGTAAGGTAGATATTTTTATAAGCAATGCTGCTGCATTTGATTATTATGTGCCAATTTTGGAAACATCAACCGAATTATGGGATAGGGTTGTGGAAGTAAATTTAAGGGGTAACTTTTTTATATCAAAAGCAATTATTCCTCATATGATAGATAATGGTGGTGGCAGCCTTATCTTTATAGCATCGATTGCAGGATTAATTGCTGGCCATGGTGGGGCTGCATATACTACAACAAAACATGGATTGGTAGGATTATGTAAGCAAATTACATTTACATACGGTTCTAAGGGTATTAGGTGCAATACTATTTGTCCTGGGTCCATATATACTCCACTTTCAGGGCCTTTTTTAGATGGCCAGGCTTCACAAATAAAACTGTCCAAGACCCCCTATGGGACTTATGGACAAGCCAAACATATTGCAGGGGCAGCTATGTATTTAGCAAGCGATGAGGCGGAATTTGTATATGGTACAACAATGGTGGTAGACGGTGGGAATATTGTTCGAAAATGGGACTAAGAATTGATGTGTTTCTTAAATCTATTACTACATAAGGAGGTTTAATTTGGATTATAATAGCATGCTAAAAGTTAAAGAAGTCTTTAGCAATGAATTCACTGTAATGAAATCAGACACTGCAGATGCTTCTGGTAATAAAGGTGTTAGTGTTTTATCAACACCTTCATTGTTAAAATATATAGAGCTAGGTTCTTCAGCAGAATTATTTAAGTCTTTGCCAGAAGGTTTTAGCCCAGTTGGAACAAGCGTAAGTTTAAAGCATATAGGAGCTACCCCGGTAAATGGGGTAATAAATGTCGTTTCGACTGTTTTAGATATTACAAATAATAAAATTACTTATAAGTTTAAAGTTTTTCACAGTGACAAAATAATTGCAAAAGGTGAGTATGAACAGAAAATAGTTTACTTGGATAGTTTTTTAGAAAAGAACAATGCAAAGTAAATGACTTTCATAAATAATTTAGGTATTATTCAATTTTTTTGGTATAATGTCATTAATATATTTATAAGAGGAGGGGTCACATGATTGAATCAAATTATGGTTCTAATACTATTTTTTTCAATATAAATGAAGTTGCTAAAATTATTGAAGTATCCACTTCAACAATAAGAAATTGGGAAAAAAAAGATCTTTTTACAGCCAAAAGATCAGCTAATTCATATAGGATATATAGTTTAAATGATATTGAAATCTTAAAAAGAATAAAACACTACTCAAAAAACTATCAAATGAATTCTCAAGCAATTAAAGATATTCTTATGCCCCATATACAGGCGCCTCCTATAATCAAGAATAATTTGAAAAAACCGCCTTCTCACACACCTAGTAGAAAATTATTAGGTAGCAAGTGGAAAGACCATAGAATTAAGTTAAATAAAACCCTTGAAGAAGTAGCTCTTGATATCGATATTTCTATTTCTTATCTTAGCAAAATCGAAAACTGTCAGGCTAATGTTTCGTATGAAGTTATTCAAAAGCTTGCAAGCTACTACGGTGAAAATGTACTCCATTTTTTCGAACCTGAAGAAGAGCAAAATATAATAGTAGAGAAAGGTAAGGGGGAAAAGCTACAGACTGGACTGCCGGGAGTCCTTATGGAATCTCTTATAGCACAAAAAGATAAAGTTCTATTTCCTATGATGTATTATGTAGAACCGGGATATGGTTCTATTATGACACAAAAACACAATGGTGAAGAATTTATACATGTACTCAAAGGAGTCCTGGAGATAACTTTGGATGAAAAGGACTTGTATACACTTAAGGAAGGAGATTCGATCTACTTCAAATCTTCAACTAGCCATAGTTGGAAAAACAAAGATAAGTCAACTGCAAAACTCCTCTGGGTACATTCACCTTTAGAGAGAAATATATAGTAATAAGCAAAAAAAAGAAGGCTTACCTTCTTTAATCTAATTCTAATATAACCTTATAGCCATCTTCAAATTGGACTCGCCATGCAGGGACTGCGTTACCTTCCATGGCTTGTTGGTATTCTCCTAGGTAGTCTTGTTTTTCTGGGTCAAAGTAGTAGGAGAGGGAAATATTTGTTATGGTCTTTCCAAATGTTTCTTCCATACTTATAAGTTCTAAGATTCTCTTTTGGGCTGAAATGATGGGGTATTCAGTTTCCACTTTATCTTTGATATTAAGCCAAGTCCTTTCCATCTTTCTAACTTCCCCATCCATTATTCTAAAGGTAGTAAAGCTGTGTTCAATGTATAAATCATCTAGGGTTTTGGTAAAATCTAGAAAGTACCCATCATCTGTCTCTTGGGAAAATGATAGTTTCATATCATCTGTATTATATCCCTTTTCTTGCATAAAATTTAGGGCAAGCTTAACAGCTGATTCTAAATTAGAAAGCTTAGGTCCCTGTGTCTTTGTTTCATTTTCATAAATTATAAGCTTATCATTTATAATTACTAAAGACTCATCTTTTTTATAAATTTCAGTAAGGGCTTGAGAGGCCTCTATTATTCCTTGGTTTTCAAAAAACATCTTATTTAAATCTTCTGCAACCATATTTTCATATTCCACTATTAAATTAAGCCTACTTTCAATAGAGTCTGGAATTTGTGCCTTTAGTTTAATGTCTTTTCTCATTAATATTTTCTCTACTTCTTCCCTTAAGTTTGGGCTGGCTGAAAGTGTTTTACTATCATCCTTTCCAAAGAAAAAGCTCGCCAAAAAAAGGTTTGTAAAAACAAGGGCTATTATTAAAATTGTCTTTGCTTTAGACCAATCCATTGTTATTCCTTACCTTTCATAAACTAACTTTCCTGAATATGCGTTAAATGCATAAACCTTGTTATTTGCCTTAATCTGCCAGATTGTAACAAGTCTTTCTCTTTGTTCCATAAGACCTGGATCATAATAAGCTATGGTAATATCTTCTATTGAACTTAGGACCTTTTGTATAACACTATCTCCAAGTTCTTCTTTACTTAAAGAATTTGCTTTTAAATAAGCTTTTTCAAAAAACTCGTAATTTCTATCTATAACATCAAATGAAGAAAGTAAATTATCACTTGCCTGGATTTGGGAAATATCAATATTCATCTCCCCCCTAAACAATTGCTTATAAGACCTCACTTGGTTGTTAAATACCTCCATTTGAACATACTCATTTACTTCTCTATTCCCAAGTAGTACTGGGATTCCCCTTACCCTATATTTAAACACAAACCTATAACCTAAGCTACCCTCTGCTTCAATTTCATCTGTTTCTGCCAAGTACATCCCCTTAGCTGAATAAGCTTTTTTTGATATAAAATCAGCAGCAGTAGAAAGGCTTAAATAGAGGTTTCTATCTTCTACCTTGTTTTCTAAAGAGTGAAAGAACTCAACAGTTCCATTTAAGTTAAACTTTATTACCCTGTTATCATTTATAAAAATAGTAGACCCGTTACTTTCTACAATTTGCCTTAGGTAATCTTTGTCTTTTTCTAAGAATCTTTGGGCTAGGGTTTCCATATCTGCCTTAGTCATATTTGCTAGGTCATTTTTAACAAATACTGCTGCTAAGTTATTCCTTATTTCATAGGGAATAAAAATGTTGTTTCCACCCAATTCAAATATCTCAGACATTGAGTAATAATAATCAAAATCATCATTTTCTTCTATCATTAAAAGGTCATTTCTTACTTCATCTAAATTTATACTTTCATCATAAACCTTTAAATTATTACCTTCCCCTGAAAAAAAAAAAAAGGTTCCCCCTCACCTAATACTATTGAAATACTTTCAATATAGGGTAGAGCATCCGCAATCCTATTTGGTTCTTTTACTTCCCAGGCCATTGCTATAATATTAGTACTCATCTTTTCTGGTAGATAAAATACTATAGATGGACTCTTTTGCTTATTCTTATCTAAGCCACCTTCAAGCTCTTGTGTTTTTATTGAAGATGAAGCTAGAATTTTAGAAATTGCAGCCTTTGAAGAGTCCCATAAACCATACTTACTTGCATCATAAATTACTGTTGTCTTATTCTTTTCAAAATTAATCAAGTACTTATTAGGCGCTATCATATCTGATAATAAGTAGGAAGATGAATACGTGGGCTTTATCTCAAAGACTTTAGTAATTCTTTCAGGTAGTTGTATCCATAGTTGCTGGGTCATGGCCAAAGAAGTTCCCACCAAAAAAAGAAGGAGAAGGGTTTTAAGTTTTTCTTTCATCTTATCCTCTCCTTAATTTCTTATCTTATCAATGGAATTAATGTCCTTGAAGTGTTAGTCCTAATGTAAGGAAGCCTTATATCAGTTCTTACAAGGTCGTATTTATATACTATTATTTCCTTATTTGCTATACCCTCTACTCCAAAATTAATAATGATTTTATTAATTCCTCGAACTAGGTCTAGTTGCTTTTGGAAAAAACCCATGTTACCCGAAACCACTGAATCAGTACTTATTAAAATATAATCTTCTTCTAAAGGCAAATTATCAAGGTTAAAAGTTCGTCTTGTTAGATCAGTTGTTCCATATATCTCTATAGTAACTTCTGTTCCAGAAGGTGCTTTCCCATTTATTAAAACTACTTTTTCGCTAGAAGAATAAATCTTCTTTTCAGGTTTAATAATATCATATTCAATGCTACTTGCTGTTGTTTGATTAATTGTACTTGTAGCAAAACTTTCTTGTCCAAGACTTAAAAATGCAAGAAAAAACACAACACTAAAAATTATCTTTTTTATCATTTTATAACCTCCTTTGCCCAGAATATACTTAGCTTGTTGCAGAACTCTACAACTCGCTTATTCACTGCAATTCTTTCCATTAAAACGGCTGGATTCCCCCCATTTTGGGTATATATATGGTAATGAGTTGTGTATAACTCACACTTAGAATGAAAGGAGAATCCTATGCCAATTCCAACTAAACAATTAAGCTTTTCTGATATTTCCACTGATTTTGACAAGCTTTACAATCAAAATCAAAATGATTTACTTTCTTTACTCGATGAATTTATTGATATCAGCGATTTTATCCCTTTTTCATTTTATCAAAAATATTATTTGAAATTTGGATCTAAAAGAGATTTTTCGCTTGAATCTATGCTTAGTGCTTTTATTATTAAAAACATCTTATCTATTACATCAATTGATCTTTTGATTACTTTTTTATCTATTTCTTCTGAGCTTCGTAAGTTTTGTGGATTCTCGAAAGTTCCTCATAAATCTCAATTTTCTAGATTTAAGTCGAATCTTTTAGATAGTCTTAATGATTTATTTAACTCTTTAGTTGACTTTACTGAAGACATATCTAAAGAAGTTAATCCTTTTCTATCATCTATATTAATTACTGATACTACTGGATTTGAAGCCTATGTTACTGAAAACAATCCTAAGTTTTATCAGTCTCAACTTAAAAGATCCAAGGCTTATTCTAAGTTTTTTAAAAAGAGCAATCCAGATTCAACTTTCGATATCGAAAAGTATGCTCAAAGTCAAATGCCCAAGCATTCTCTTTCTAATCCTGATGCTAAGCTTACTTATCTTAATGGACATTTTGGATATTTTTTAAAATGTATTCTCTCTACTAATGCTCTTGGTCTTGTTAGAGATGTTAATTTCTTTGATACAACTAATCATCTCGATAATGATTTAAGGCCTCAGGATATCAAAGATTCATTTGATGCTAAATCTTTAATTCCTGCTCTTGAAACACATTTTCAATTGCATCCTAATTTTTCATTTAAATATTTTTTAGGTGATTCAGGATTTGATGCTGATGATAATTATGCTTATCTTCACAAAATAAATATTATGCCTATTATCAACTTGAATCCTCGTAATTCCAATGATTTACCACAGCCTGACTTTAATGAAATCGGTGTCCCTCTTTGCCCTTATGATCCTTCTTTACCAATGGTTTATGATGGTATCATTAGAGAAAAGGGGAGAGCTGATAGAATCAAATATCTTTGTCCTAAATCAAAAAGGGTAAATATTAAAGGTAAACTTCAATATGTTTTAAGTTGTAAAAACCCTTGTACCCCTTCAAAATGTGGTCGTATTAAAAACCTTACTGTACATCACAACTATAGATTTAATACTTCCATGCCACGAGATAGCCTAAAGTGGCAGAAACTCTATAGACTTAGAACTATTTGTGAAAGATCAATTGCTCAAATTAAAAGTTTTATTCAAATTAAAACTTCTAAAGTTAGGAATACTGTATCTTTAAAGTCTGATATATTGCTTGCATGTATTTCTCAGCTAATTGCTTTTATTCTTATCTTTAGAACTGGCAATTCAGATAAACCACTTGCTATTAAAACTTTAATAGCTTGATTTCTAAATTAAATCGAAAAATTTAACTGGTTAAATTTAACCTTTGTTTCTTTATGTCTTTTTTCTCTGTATATCTCGTTTTCCTTCAATTATGAAAAAGTTGTTTTATGCTTTTTCATATATTTTTGTTCTTGTATTGTGGATAACTACAGAAATTTCCATAAACTACATTCTGCAACTATCTATCACTAGAAATTTAGATAGGTTAAGACATACTTAATTACTTATACGCAACTGATTACCATCTTAAATATAATTATACTAAATAATTGTAAGTCATTACAGACCCAAAGTCTTTACTTCTCATGCACTGCTTACAACAATTAGATCCTAATTACTCTAAGCAATGCACGAAATATATTTGTTTAAAGTTCCTGAAACCCTTGATTTTATAACACAAACTGCACCCATCACTATTATGACACGTTCCCCAGTAGCACTAACTAGGATAAGTCTGTCCCTACCCTTAGCTACAGCATCGACAGTCCTGTTGATTGCAACTCTTTGATAGTATCTTGGTGTTTTATAATTTGGGACATAATAATATGGCTCAAGCATTACTCTCTCTTCAGCCTCATCAATTCCCTTATCAATTTTATACCTAGTATACAGTTCTTCTGGCGATGGAAACTCATCTAGGTTTAGGTTACTTACTTCTCCAGTTAATAGGTTCTGTTCTACAAATCCATCTCCATTTGATGAATAGACATACTTGATGTCAAGTGCTTGGGCGTATTCAATCCCTTGTTGGAGGCCAGCTCCTATTGGATGATTGTTATCCTTAGCCTCGATTATTGCCAATGGTAGATTGTTCTTGTAGAAAAGGACATAGTCAGCCCTCTTCTGCTTCCCTCTAAACGTCATTTGTCCTCGTAGTATAATTCTTCCTGCAGTAAAGGCATACTCTAGCCTAATCTGCTTTAAACTCCAGCCTGCTTGTGTGATTGCTGGAGTAATGTACCTTACTTTTATGTCCTTTTCAGAAAGGTGTCTTAATGGCATATAATCCCTCCCTAAACGACTATGTAATATATTTAAATTTATTATATCACAGCAATAGTTGAAAATGGCTGAAATTAATCTATTTCAATCTATTAGTTTATTTCCCATTCTTGTTTGTAGTAATTTAACTCTCCAAGCATTACCATTTTTTTATGTATAGTATAATAGAATAATCTATTGAATAGATGTTGTTATTATAAAAGAGGATTAAATTCATAAAAAATACCGACTATTTACCGACTAAAAAAAATAAATCCTATTTTATTTCTATATATACTATTATAATCAATTCCTTTAAAATGTGATGTTATCATAATTTACATTAAGTTATATAAAAATAAAATATTCAGTAAGAAAGGTTTGGGACCATGGGGCCGGGGGTTCAAATCCTCTCACCCCGACCAAAAGAAACGTTGGAGTTTAAATATTCCAGCGTTTTTGCTTTTTTGTATATCTACATACACATTTCCATTTTCGAACTTTTTACCGACTTTCATCTTAATTTCTACAGTTTCTAACCCCAATTTCACAATACAACTCCAAATTATTACTTCAGTTTGTCTTCTTTTAGCGAGTGTAATAACTAAAAAGTATTTTCTTTAATATTTTTAGCATCTCCAACTGTAACATAGATGTAACACAATTGTAACCAACTACCAATACCCTATGTATATAATGGATGTAATGACAATACACGGAGGAGATAGACATGAAGATTAAAAATATACTGGTTCTTTCACTGCTATTTGCAGCTACTATAATATCAAAACCTAGCTTTGCATCAGAAGTAATTAATGTTACTCTACCAAGTACAATCTTTGAAAGAGTTGAAGCAAATAACCTAGCATCTGGAGTAGTTCACGAGAAAATTCAACGTTTTACAACTAGTGGATGGTGGCAGATAAATGTATTAAGACTTGACCTAGATAATCCCTACTCATCTTTAGGTGCCCTTTATCACAAGGAAGGATTAGCATCCAGAGATACTCTATCAAAAATGGTGGAGAGCCATAATGCAGTTGCTGGAATAAATGGTGATTATTTTAATTATCAACCTATTCCTTCATCCTTAGGTACCTTGATCAATGATGGTCGATTATTATCAAATCCAATTCAGCAACCTTGGGGGCTACCAAACTTTATCCTTGGTTATGATAATAGGGTCTTAATTGACTATTTAGGTAGAACTCAAATACTTAGCAACTTAACTAACGGCACAACAGTAAATATTAATACGGTAAATAAGGTTACACCTAGTTTTGACACTGTAACTTTATTAAACAGAGATTGGGGTAGTCAATCCATTGGAAATAGATTTCATAATGATTTGACTGAAATCCTAATTGTTGATGGCGAAGTAACTGGTAAAAGAAAAGGAGATATTCCATTTCCAATACCTAAAGACCAAGATGCCTATGTTTTAGCAGTTAGAAATGGTCTGCTAGATAACCTAAACATTGGCGATAAAGTTGAACTTACCCTTCAAATAGTACCTAATCTTGAAAATATTAAATTTGCAATAGGTTCAGGGAGCATAATTTTAAAAGATGGTAATGTTACAAACTCAAATATAAACTCAACTGGTAATCATCCAAGAACAGGTTTAGGAGTAAATAGGCAAAATACCCAAGTAATTCTAGTAACAATAGATGGGAGAGATTCTTCCTTTAAGGGTGTATCCCAAGAAACTTTCGGAGCTATCCTAAAGACCCTTGGAGCTTACAATGCCGTTAATTTAGATGGTGGTGGCTCTACTACCATGGCCATAAAACCTTTGGGAGCAAATAACTCTTTTATTGCAAATAAACCAAGTGAAGGATCTCAGAGAATGATTGTTAATGGTGTTGGCATCTTTTCTAATGCACCAGTGGGAGAATTATCATATATCAAATTAACTCCTGCTCAAAATAGATTATTCCCTGGTGGAAAAACTTCATTGACACTTAAAGGATACGATGAAAATCATAATCCTATACCCTTAACTTCATCCGAAGTAATTTATGAAGTCAGTGGACACAATGGAAATATAAGTTCATCAATATTTAATGCTACATCTCCTGGTGAATCAGTGATTACAGCACGTTATAGGAATCTTTCCTCCACAATAAACATAACTGTCTTAAATGCTATTGAGGAAATAAACTCTTCACTGGATAGGTTTAACCTATCCCCAAATGAAAGTAGGCATTTAGGAACCTTTAAAGGAAAGGATTATCTGGGTAGAGAAGCTAATCTTAACTTGCCTGAACTCAGTTTTCAAGTAATTGGAAGTATTGGAGAAGTTGTAGATGGAACATTTCGTTCTAATGGCAATATCGGATCTGGAGTGATCTTAGTTAAGGCTGGTAATGGTATTAAACCTATCCTTGTATCAGTGGGTACTACCTCTGAGGTGATAGAATCATTTGAAAAATTTAGTGAATTTCAAAGTTCAGTTTATCCATCAGAAGTTATTTCCAGTTCACTAATATCCCCTCAAGGATATTTAGGCTCAAGTAGTCTCCACCTTAACTATGATTTTACTAAGGGCACTGGCACAAGAGCTGCGTATATTAACTTCACAAATACTTCAAATGGATATGTATTCGAAAATGAGCCTTCTAGATTTGGGATTTGGGTTAAAGGAGATAATTCCAACACTTGGTTAAGAGCAACCTTAGTTGATTCTTCTGGAAGTAGTTTTATTGTGGATCTATCTAAAAATATTAATTTTTCTGATTGGAAGTTTTTAGAAGCAAGTATTCCAAATAATGTGGTTTATCCCATAAGTCTTCAAAGGCTTTATGTTGCCGAGATCGATGATGCTAAAATTCCAGTTGGAAGTATACTTTTTGATGGACTAACATTATACACTCCAACACCATATAATGAAGATTTAGCGCCAGAAGCTACTAAGGTATTTGATCTATTGGATTTCAGTCCACCCTTAAACCAAGATAGCACTAAGGTGACAGTTTATGGTGAACCAAGGATAACAGGAAATACCTTGTTTTCAAAAGTGATCTCGACAACTAGATTAACCTCCCTTCACAATTCACTATCTAATGGAAAAATCGGTGTCCAGTTAGGTTCAATAAGTCAAGGATTTAAGAATAAAATTAGCCACTCAGCTGTTATTAATACTAGTAGGTCCTATGGGACAGACAAAAATGGCAATACTTTATTCCTTACTTTACAGGCAACATCAGAAGGTATTAGAGCTTACGATAGTAACCAGTGGATAAAATTATTGGATAACATAGATAAAATATCTGAGAAAAATTTAATTATAACAATTAACAGACCCTTAATGGGAAGTGGAGGATTTACTGATAAATTGGAAGCTCAACTTCTTCATGATAACTTTGTTAAATTGGCAAATCAGGACAAGAATGTATTTGTAGTTCAATCAGCATATACTACTAAAGTGGAACTTAGAGACGGAGTAAGATATATGTATTTGGATAACTCTCCAGTTGATAATTTTGATAAACTATCTAATTATGGATACATTGAATTTGTTTTAAATTCTAATGGCATTAGCTATCAACTAATAAAACCCTATGAATAAAAAATAACCTCTGGATTATATAAACCAAATCCAGAGGTTATTTTTCTAACTATTTAGTATACAGTATTACAACTTCTTTAGTTGTTTCAATCCAATTAAAAAAGACTAATTCAACTTCAAGAATTAATCTTTTCATATACAAATTATTATTTAATGGTAAACATCATATTATCTAAATCTAGATCTGTCGCTTTCTCTCATACTCTTCTCAAGAATAGCTATAGAATCTAGGCTCTTACCTGTCCCTATTGCAACACACTCAACTGCATTTTCTGCTACTCTAGTGACTATTCCAGTTCTTTCATAAATCAATTTGTCTAAACCAGCTAGCATAGCTCCTCCACCTGTTAAGTAGATACCTTCATTACTAACGTCAGATGCTAATTCTGGTGGTGTTTTCTCTAAAACCTCGTGAACTGCTTCCACAATTTCACTTACAGGCTCATGTAATGCCTCTAATAAATCATTAGATGATATCTCCACATTAAGAGGAAGGCCAGTTAGCAAATTCCTACCCTTAATTTCCATAAATCTCTCCTCATCAAAAGGATATGCACATCCTATTTCCATTTTAAGAGCTTCGGCTGATCTTTCGCCAATCATCATATTATGTTTTTTCCTGATAAATCTTATGATAGCATCATCACATTCATCTCCAGCTGTTTTTATTGACTTGGATACGACAATGCCACCTAATGAAATAACTGCTACATCCGTGGTTCCACCACCTATGTCAACTATCATGTTTCCATTAGCCTGAGTTATATCTAAGCCAGCACCAATAGCAGCTGCAATTGGCTCTTCTATTAAATAGGTTTTACTTGCGCCTGCCTCATTACTAGCTTCCATGACTGCTCTTTTCTCAACTTCAGTAATTCCACTTGGTACACAAATAATAATTCTTGGTTTTAGCCACATCCTACCCAATGCTTTCTGAATAAAATACTTTAGCATTCGCTCTGTGATACTATAATCAGAAATTACACCATCCTTTAACGGTCTAATAGCTACTATATTTCCTGGCGTTCTACCAAGCATCTTTCTAGCTTCTTCTCCCACTGCAAGAAACTTATTAGTGTATTGATCAATAGCAACAACTGAAGGTTCTTTCAACACAATACCTTTTCCCTTTATGTAAACTAATACACTGGCTGTTCCAAGGTCAATTCCAACATCTGCTCTTAATGCTCCCATGCCCATCCTCCTTTGCTCTTAAATAAGAAATTTTAAGGGTCTTAAATATAACTATACAATATGTATAAGCTACAATCAAGACCCTACCACTCGTGAAAATACTTGTATTTAAAGGGTCTTACGATAGATAATTGCTCCCAAGTTGCTAAACTTCTCTTCTATTCCGTCATACCCTCTATCAATATGATAAATGTTTTCTATTTGAGTTGTACCTTCTGCCACTAGACCAGCTAAAACCAAAGCCGCTCCTGCTCTTAAGTCTGATGCCTTCACTAATGCGCCCTTAAGACTTTCAACCCCAGTAATAATAGCAGATCTATCATCAATCTTAATATTTGCTCCCATTTTGTTAAGCTCATCCACATGCATGAATCTATTTTCAAAAACTGTTTCTATAACTACGCTATTGCCTTTTAAAATTGACATTAAGGCCATAAACTGAGCCTGCATATCAGTTGGGAATCCTGGATAAGGAAGCGTCTTTATGTCAATTGGATCTAACCTATCCTTTCCAATTACCCTAATGGTGTCAATCCCCTCTTCTATAGTACACCCTGCTTCTTTTAGTTTAGCAGTAATAGGTTTAAGATGGCTATTGATTACATTTTCTACTACCACATCTCCACCTGTTATAGCAGCTGCAACCATAAAGGTTCCCGCTTCAATTCTATCAGGAATAATTGGATGTCTAGCACCTTTAAGAACCTTGACACCTTTTATTCTAATAGTTGAAGTACCAGCTCCTTTGATGTCAGCTCCTAATTTATTCAAAAAGTTAGATAGATCAACGATTTCAGGCTCCATTGCAGCATTATCAATAATTGTTTCTCCTTCAGCCATTACAGCTGCCATCATTATATTCTCTGTGGCTCCTACTGAAGGGAAGTCTAGGTATATCTTATCCCCAATAAGCTTATCTGCATAAGCTCCTATATTAACCTCATCTATGTCTATCTTAGCCCCTAAAGCTTTAAAACCCTTTAGGTGAAGGTCTATTGGTCTCGTACCAATAGCACATCCTCCAGGCATTGAATTCTTAGTTTTACCAAGTCTTGTCAATAAAGGTCCCATAACCAAGAAAGAAGCTCTCATTTTACTCATCAGCTCATACTTTGTTTCATAACTGTTAATATTAGCTGAATTGATCTTAATTACATTATCTTCAAGGTATTCAACCTTACTACCCAATGAAGTTAAAACTTCACACATTATTTCAACATCTTTTAGCTTTGGTACATCTTCCAATATGATATCTTCTGTTCCTAATAAAGATGCTGCCAATATTGGTAAGGCTGCATTTTTTGCACCACTTATTCTAACACTTCCCCTTAATGGAGGACTTTTCTCCACTAATATTCTATCCACAAAATCTCCTCCCAAACTATAAGTTAAGTTTTCTAAGTATATGTCAATGTCTATATTAAATGTCATAAATTTATCATTGCTAACTTGAACATTATATCATTTTTGAGAAAGATTTGCATTATAAATTCATATGGTTAAATTTGACAGTGCTTGGGTAAAATGAAAAACAGAGGGTGCTTGCCCTCTGTTCCTAAATAGTCATTTCCTTAAGATCTTCTGGTATTATAAGTGTAGCTTCTGTTGCCTCTTGT
>CAZNTE010000030.1:0-29872 GCA_964575895.1 uncultured Tissierellaceae bacterium
TCATTTCAAATTCGGGCATCTTTGATGCTTGTTGAGGTGTTTTTGTTTATTTCAAGCGAGAATGCAATTATGCAAGATTCTCGATTAAATGTTAATCGTCCAGATTATATTTATAAGTTGGGAGGTAATAGAAAAGATGGTATATTATGGATTAGGATCAGGGCAAGCCAAGGAAGGAAATTGTCTTATCTGTAAGAGCAATGCTAAGATCTATGGCAATACATATGAAGGTTATTGGTATAACTGTGTTTGTGGAAGGAAGATGCAATTAGGTAAATTACCTAAGGAAGAGAATAGTGGTAACTTTTTCTCAAATCGCGTATATATTTAAAACCACAGAAAATATTATCGACAGATAGAGTTATGGTTAATAATTGGAGTAGTGATTAGGAGACAAATTATAAGAGCTTAGTATCAAGTTTAACTTGCTACTAGGCTTTTTATTTTTAAGAAAGTAAAAGCAGAACAATATTATAATAGCTTATATATTATATTTTCCATTTAGAAGGACCTGACTAAGAGCATAGAACATATAGTATAATTTATGTAATGAATTAGCAAATTAGCATATATAATGGGTAGTAAATCACTTTATATGCTTTTTTGCCTTTTCTTCGCTGAGAAATCATCAAATAAATACTCCTTCAACAAAATACTTAGAATTAGTTGGAATAATATATCCATTTTTGTGATGTACTATATTAAAAGAAGTCGGGAGTGCAACTTAATAGAAAAGTGTGATATGAAGTCTTTATTGAAAGGATGTATATAAATTTGATTAAAAACAAGAAAAGAACAAACATTTTGATTGCTTGTATTGCTTTAATTATCATAGTTGCATTAATTGGTTTAATGACTAATTTCAATAAGGATTCGAAATACTATGCCAAAGAATTTCTCGAAATAGTTACCAATCCAGAAGGCTTGGATTCTACAAGATACTTCCGTGAAGTTTTTGACTCTGAAGGAACAGGTCAATATAGTATTGAGGAATATGGTGAATCAATGAAAAAAGATTACGGAGTCTTAATGACTGATAAGGGATTTGATAGCGCCATATCAAATCGGTTATACCATGGGATGACTTAATAAGAGAGAATGTTGATTATAAGGTTGAAGTAGATTCTGTTGATATAATTAAAATGGGCGACTATGAAGACGGAAGAGTTCATTATGGTTATTCAATATCACTTAGAGTTTTATTCTCTGATGGAGAAAATGAAGCTATAACAGTATCAGGAGACATTGTTATGGTTGAAGAAAATTCTCAATGGTTAGTGGACGTATTTAGAGGGAGTTCAGATTATCAGAATTTTTATAATCAAAATTGAAAATCTACAAAAATTGAAGCTTTGTCAAAGGCTTCTTTTTTTTAATCTTAAAATGTGTAGATATGGGCTCTTCAAAAATACATAAATTCTCTGCGAAGGAAATGGTTATTTTGTGTGAAGAAGAATGGATAATCCCTAAATGAAAAGTTTTTAAGCAGGTCCCGTTTACTGAATATATAGCTCATAAATTATCTATTTAATCTTGGGTCTATATTGGGTAAATAGATAAGTAGGAGGACTAAAAAGACAGGTTACCCAGGGGCTATTTATTGACAGCCCAGGGGTATAAAAGGTATATTGTATAGGTAACCATTTACTGTTATACACCAATAAAGAACAGATCTTGTAAGATTTACAGGTCAAATAGTACAAATATGAAAGGATTAGATAATATGTTTGATATTAAGTTTTTAAGTAAGAGTGATACTGAGAAGTTATTGAGGATGGAAGATGTTATAAATGTAGTAAGTGATGTATATAGGTCCAAGGCTGAGGATAATACTTGTGTATTTCCCTTGGTATTCCATGAATTTGAAAGTGGAGTAGCTGATATGGACATTAAATCTGGATGGTTAAAGGATACTGAAATCTTTGGCTTGAAGATGGTATCCTGGTTTGGAGAGAATGTGAAGAAGAACTTACCTGCCTTGATCGGTTTGATAATGGTTGTGGATGCCAATACAGGAGTTCCGCTGGGAATATTAGATGGAGCACATATTACGGGAATGAGAACTGGAGCTGCTGGAGCAATTGGAGCTAAGTATCTGGCAAAGGCTGATTCAAAGAATCTTCTTCTTGTGGGTACAGGCCATGTTTCTACCTTTGAAATTGCAGCAACCCTACTACTTTTTCCTGACTTGGAAAATGTTATGATCTATAGCCCAAGGGATTTTGCCAAGGCAAAAGCCAAGGCTAAGATCATTAAGGAAGAGTTAAGTGAAGACTTTGGACTTGAGATTAAAGATCACATAAACTTTATTCCTGTTTCTAATATTGAAGAAGCAGTAGGAGAAAGCGATATAATAATTACTGCAACCCCTTCAAGACAACCAATTATTATGAAGGATTGGGTAAAGCCAGGAACTCATTTTTCTTGTATTGGTGCTGACATGTCTGGGAAAGAGGAAATAGATCCGGAATTATTTAAAAATGCGAGGGTCTTTACTGATGATACTCCCCAATGTATAAATGTGGGAGAGTTAGAAATCCCAATATCTCTTGGTATAATAAAGAAGGAAGACATAATTGGAGAAATCGGAGAGGTAATAATTGGCAGGACAGTTGGTAGGGAAAATGATGATCAGATCACAATTTTTGATGCAACAGGAATTGCATTACTTGATTTAACAACGGCTAAATTAGCCCTTGATCAAGCAAAGAAATTGTCTCTTGGAGCAACTGTAAGTCTATAAAAATAAATGTTGGAGGTAGATTAAATGAAAATTAAAACATTCAAAGTAGAGCAGTGGATGAATGAATACGAAAATGATGCAGTTTACAACTTAGGGGAAACCTGTATAGATTCAATGACTTTAGGTGAATTAATAAGCCTATCAGGTCAGGACCCTAAGGAGTATTTAAGTAAATTGGAAGATGCTAGAATGACCTATGGTCATATTTATGGTTCACCTGAATTACTGGATGGAATTGCTAGTTTATACAAGGACATTACACCTGGTCAGGTTATACCAACCCATGGTGCTATAGGAGCTAATCATCAGGTTATAGTTTCCATGATAGAAAAAAATGATAATATGGTTTGTGTTATGCCTACCTACCAGCAGCATTATTCTATTCCAGAATCCATAGGAGCAGAGGTAAGGATAATTCAATTAACACCAGATAATAAGTTTCTACCTGATATTGATGAACTAAAGAGATTGGTTGATAAGAATACGAAGATGATAACAATAAACAACCCAAATAATCCCACTGGATCTTTCATGCCAGAGGAAGAATTATTAAAAATTGTTGAAGTGGCCAAAAGCGTTGGTGCATATGTGCTTTCTGATGAAGTCTATAGAGGGCTTTCTGAGGATGGGAGCTATATGACATCCATAGTTGATATTTATGATAAGGGTATATCTGTTGGAAGTATGTCCAAAATATTTTCCCTTGCTGGTCTTAGAATGGGATGGATAGTATCCAAAGATGAGGAAGTAATTGAAGCATGTAGAAACAGAAGAGACTATGACACCATAAGTTGTGGAGTTTTAGATGATATTTTTTCAAGCTTGGCCTTGAAGAATAAGGATAAGATATTTGATAGAAATAGAGAGATCTTATTGAAGAACAGAGCAATTCTTGACCAATGGGTTAATGATACACCTGAAGTTAGATATATTAAGCCAGTGGCAGGTACAACAGCCCTGGTCTACTATGATAAGGATATTCCTTCCTATGATCTATGTATTAAGCTTATTAAGGAAAAGGGAGTCTTGTTTACACCTGGATCAGCCTTTGAAATGGAAGGTTGTGTAAGGATAGGGTATGCCTTTGATTCTAAAACCCTTAGGGATGGACTGGACAAGTTTACGGAACTTCTTAGAGAAATGAAGCAATAAATTGTTGTTTAAATGATTATTGAATATTTATAGGAATTAGGAGGAAAAATGATAGATTTAAAAGACATATTAAATTCAAGAGATAGAATTTCAAAACATATATCAGTGACACCTTTGGATTTCTCCATTGGCTTAAGCAATGAAGACACAAAAGTTTACCTAAAATTAGAATGCCAGCAGAAACAGAAGGCATTTAAAGTTAGAGGTGCCCTTAGTAAAATATCATCTTTAAGTGAAGATGAGAAGGAAAGAGGAGTAATTGCAGTTTCATCAGGAAATCATGGAGCGGGAGTAAGCTATGCAGCAAGTTTATTAAATATTAAAAATGCCAAGGTATTTGTACCTGAGACTGCTCCAAAGGCAAAGGTTGATAAAATTAAGTATTATGGTGCTGATGTGGTTCAGATTGGCAAAAATTATGATGAAGCCCATAAGATTGCTTTAGAGGAAATGAAAAAATTCAATATGACCTATATAGATTCTTGTTCAGATGAGCAATTAATTGCTGGGCAAGGGACAGTAGGTCTTGAAATAATGGAGCAAAATCCAAGTATTGATACTATCATCGTCCCTATTGGAGGAGGAGGATTAATTACTGGAGTGAGTATTGCTGCCAAGACTATGAGCCCTGAGGTTAAGATCATTGGTGTTCAGACAGCAGCCTGTCCAGCTATGGTCAAGTCCTTGGAGGATAATGTCCTGTATGAAGAATTTCCTTCTGAGGAGAGTATATGTGATGCATTAATAGGTGGAGTAACTGAAATCCCCTTTAAAATGGCAAAGGAGTGTATTGATGATATCTTAGTAGTAAGTGAGAAATCAATAAGGGAAGCTACTAAATACCTACTTGTTGATGAAAAAGTGGTCTCAGAACCATCGGGAGCTGTTGGGGTGGCTGCCTTGATGGAAAATAGGGACTACTTCAAGGGTAAAAATGTTGCAGTAGTAATAACTGGTGGTAATTTAGACAAGGAAATGATGGTAAGACTACTGGATTAAAGAATCTTAATTAAGGTGTGAGAATATGTATACTGAAGAGATTAGAAAGCTAACTGAAGAATATTTAGATGAAATTATAAAATATAGAAGACAGTTTCATATGTACCCTGAATTAGGGCATAAGGAATATAAGACAGCCAAGGCTATTGCTGACCAGCTAAGAAGTCTTGGCATGGAAGTTACAGAAGGGGTATCAGGAACAGGAGTAGTTGGAATACTGGAAGGTAAATATCCAGGTAAAACCATCCTGCTTCGAGCAGATATGGATGCCCTACCTATGCAAGAAGAGGCAGATGTACCATACAAGTCCAAGACTGATGGTATAATGCATGCATGTGGACACGATGGCCATTCAGCATCACTATTAGGTGTGGCCATGGTTTTAAGTAAATTGAGAGACCAGTTGAAGGGGACCCTTAAGTTTGTTTTTCAACCTGATGAAGAATATGGAGATGGTGCCAAGTCAATGATTGAAGGTGGGATTCTAGAAAATCCCCATGTAGACGCAGCTTTTGGGCTGCATTTATGGGGAGACTTTAAAGAAGGTGACATTAAGGTTAAACCTGGACCAGCAATGGCGGCACCAGATAAGTTCATTTTCAAGATCTTGGGGAAAGGTGGACATGGATCTACTCCTCACTTATGTGTTGATCCCATTACCATAACAGCTCAAGTTATAAATAATATGCAATCAATCATAAGTAGAAGAAAGAGTACCTTTGATCCGGCAGTAATTTCCTTTGCTTCCATAAAGGCAGAGAGTGAATATAATACCATACCAGAGTATGTTGAAGTAATTGGAACAATAAGAACTTTTGATCCAGACTTAAGATTATGGATTATAAATTCAATGGAGAATGTAATAAAGGGTATAACAGAATCTCAAGGTGCAGGATATGAATTCAAAATTGATGAAGACTATGCCCTGCCAGCTGTTGTAAATGACTATGATTTAACTGAGCTACTGAAAAATTCTGCTATTAAGATACTAGGAAAGGATAAGGTAGAGGAACTGAGAGAGCCATTAATGGCTGCAGAAGACTTTGCTTATTTTTCTCAAAGTGTTAAATCCTCTTTCTTCTTTGTTGGTATATCACCTGATGGGTCTGAAATTTCCCACCATAATCCTAATTTTAAGTGGAATGACAAGGTCCTCTATGAATCAGTGTGTGTAATGGCTCAAGCGGCTATGGATTTTTTAAGTCAGTAGAAAAAGACTATACAAGGATGTAATCTTTAGCTCCTCATATTAGAGATGAAGCAGTACTTTAGATCTAATTTAGAGGAGCTTTTTTACATAATCTATGTAGTATTAATTAATTTACTATAATTAGAAGATAAATTATTCTTTTAAAGTAAAATAATGGCTTATCTATGAGATTCTTGGGTAATAAATAAGGTAAGAAAAATATTAAAAATGAAAGGTAGGGTGGATTGATGGAAGTTGAAGGCAAAATAATAGAACTTAATGGTGAAAATTTAAAAGAATTTACAGATTTTTGTAGAAGGCATAGGGACCAGGTGGATGATTCGTATTTGTATGAAGAGGATCTTAATAGTTTTGAGTACAATCCCGAGAATCCTACATTTCTCTACATTGAAGGAAATAAGATAGTTGCTGCTGCTTCACTTATGATTGATGAGTATAATAAAAGGGGAAACCGTGCAAGATTTAGAATACTATATTCTGAGAAAGATAAACAAGCAATCTATGATAGTATATTCCATAGAATACTTATACATGCAACTGATTTTGAGAAGGTATATTTATTTGTCCCATCAGATAATGTGTCATTAATGGGAAAGATGGAGAACCTGGGCTTTAAGGCTGAGAGATATGTAAATCTAATGGTTAGGGAAGGAGAGCCATTCCCACAGGAGGAATTCCCTCAAGGATATGAAATAACAAATTATGATTTAGCTGAAGAAGCTGAAGATTGGTGTAAGGTTAGAAATGAAGCTTTTGCATTTGTAACAGGTAATGAGATTCCTATCTGTACTGAGATGATCCTAACCTATGAAGATAAGGATGATTATATTCCTGGTGGTATGATGGTACTAAGACACAATGGCAAGGCTGTAGGAACCATTAGGTGTACCAAAGATGAGTTTGATGGTGAACCTGTAATGAATATTGGTTCCTTATCAATAATCCCTGATTACCAACACAAGGGTTTAGGAAGTCTCTTATTAAGAGAAGCAATTAGATTTGCAGAAAAGAATGGCTTCAACAAAACCATACTATCTGTAAATGAGAATAATAGAGGGGCAAGAAGAATTTACGATGCTGGCGGATTCATGGATGTTGGTGGAGTTGTTAGCTACGAATATAAGATAAATCAGTAGGAACAATAAAAACTATAGAAACCTAAAGACTTTCTTTGACATAAAGGAGGTCTTTTTTTGGTTATTGAATTGAAATTAAACATATGAAATATTATTTTAAGTGAGTTTGAGCGAATCATTTAGAGGGAAAATATTGGACAAGAATATTAATATTTTTTGCATGTAGTTAATGACATATGTAGAAAAGTATCAATTCTTTTAGTATAATAAAGCCATGAAGTTTAGAGGGTAGTTAATCAAGGAGGGAGTTATATGATAAGGGATAAGATTTTGGCTTGGATACTAGTCTTTACAATGATTTTTACAAACTTCACATCTTTACCTGTTTTTTCTGAAGGTGAGCTTGAAACAGTTGTACCTGAATTCATATCTGGCCGTGAGTCGGATTGGACAGGACACTATGCAGATGAAGGTGATACAAAGGTATATGTGTATGTCATTGGTAGAAACCTTGAACCTCTGACTGCTGAATTAGCCACATACGATGGAACATATACTCCCATTGCTTTTCAAAGCAAAAGATGGTTTATGGGAACAACCAATAAGGGAGAAGAGCATTACACATATGAATTGGCAACCACAGGAGCAGGACTAATATCTACGAATTATTACATAAGATTAAAGGATAGTGAAGGGACCTACTATACTAATAATAACGCATATTTTAGCATAGGTAATTACCCCTTCATTGACTCAAGAGACTTACCTACAGAAATAGGTGAGACTTCAAGGATTTTACCTTTTGAAGTCAATATAAGTAACTTAGGTGGAACCAAGGCTGAAGTTTCCAGTGGAATGACAATAAACCTATGGACTGGTACTCAAGATAGTTTGTGGGCTGAAGTAGTCTTGGGAAGAAATGTAGGCAGTATGCTTATGGAAAATGCAAGTTTATATCAGACAGATGGAGGAAGTTACACCATTAGTGGAGAGCTTGATATAATAGGGGTTATAAATCCTGGAGAAAAACTCTTCATTGAGTTTAGTTTTGAGGAAGTAAAAGTGTATTCAGCAGGCATTCCAGTAACTCCAACCAATGGACTGGGTCAGTTTAAGATGGGGAACTCACTTCCAGGAAGAAGTTCAATGGGAGGGCATGAGAGCTCTGGTTCCTATGAGACAGCTGATACTAGTAAATTTTATATTGGACAGGTAGATTCAACCCTAGATTATTCAATCCATAAGTTTGAATTAACAAGTGGTGGAATTGCTGACAATACAAAATTTGATGTAAAGGATAATACTGGAGTCAGTATACTACAATCTAATTCTTTGATCATTGAAGGTCCAAATTTTGGAGTCTATACCTTAAGTGGGTATGTGAATATACCCACTGGTTCAACTAGTATAGAAGTATATTACGATGGTTCAAAATATCATGAAGTACCAATTGAGAGAGTAGAAAATGTAGGTATAGTTAATGCTAGTATTCCTGCTTCAACAAAGAACCCAGGTTTAATTCAGTTGCCCTCTGGAACAAAGAGTTTTCAAGTAGTATTATCTGGACTTAATTTACCAATAGATAATCTAAGTGCTCTTGCTACAAGTTATGAACAGCTAGAAATAAATCTTAACTGCACTCCAATACTTAGTAATGGAGAGCTTATACTTAACTTATCCTCTGACAACCTAATCGATGATGCATATAATATTGAGATCTTCCACAATGGTACAGCCCTGGAATCTTTATACTATAATGGTGGAGAAATAAGTACGGGTTACTTAAACATGAACATACAAATTGGATTAGAAGATTACCAAGAACCCATTGAAGGAACCGTTCCTCCAGCCATAACAAGGGTCATGGGAAATAGGGATCTTCAGATACTAGGTGAAGGTTTCAGTTCTGATAAGGAGTATACGGCAGTTATAAGGGAACATTCTATCAGTGGACTGGACAATATCTTATTGGAGGTAAATGCAACATTTGTTTCCAGCACTGAGTTAAGTCTTTCAAGAACAATTACTGATAATATGGCTAGAGGTTGGTACTCCATAAGACTAAAGGAAGCTGGGAACTATATAAATGGATCAGCTGATTTTTCCCTATATCCATATACAGGGATTGTGGATATAGTAAATCCAATTATTAGCATAAATAGTGGAGCATCAACTTCCTTTGATAGATCAGTTCTGATAAATATTAATAAGGGTAGTTTCTCAACCATGAGGTTTTCAGAAGATCTAAATACTCTTTCCTTATTGCCCTATGGTAATATAAATACTTCCTCTAATTATGAACTAAGCGATGGTTTTGGAGAGAAGGTAATATACTTTGAATTCCTGTCTTCTGATAACCAGAAATATACTACTTCAATTAGGATAGTATACATGTCCATGGACTTTGGACCTCCAAGCGCAGGTGGGGTGGCTGGGCAGGCCTATGATGGAGTTACACCAGTTAAAATAGAGTACAATAGCTCGTATGATCTATTCATGCAATCCAGTGAAAACTATATTGCAAAGGTTGAACTCTTAAATAATGCTCAAGATGTAGTAGAAACCCTGGATTTGAAATTAACAACTGATAGAAATGGAATTAAGACATACTCAAGAAATGTTTTGTTTGACGATGATAGTATAACCTTGCTAAGATTCTATTTTGTTGATAATCTTAACAGAACTTCCCAGTATCTGGATATCCCAGTTACGGTACAGTTAACTCCATATATTACATTTACTGATGCAAACTATAGACTAGCTTACTTTTACAATCAGAATAATGAAATGACGACCTATATTGTCAATGGTAGCAGAGTGGACTTATCATTAAAGGGGAGAAATTACTTTGAGGCTTATGCTCAAATACTATATAGGGATGGAAATGATGTGGAGAAGTTTGTGGATGTCTCCTTGCCCTATAGTATTAGCTTAAGCAGATATGCTGGCACTGGGATTATTCCCCCTGATGCTGCATTTATTAGTTCTTTTGAATTTATTTTAAGAGATCCAGAGGATCCAAAGAACTCTGTAACAGTAGAAAGGACAATAAATCTAAATGTGAGCTCTGTAGTAGACTTTGTAAATTTGCCTAATGAAAACGGAGAATACAATGGAAAGTACTTATATATCAATGCAGATAACTTCAGTTCAAGCAAAAATATTAGGATCAGTTCCAGTCTTAAGGATTTTAAGATAGATGGTCTTGCACCAGGAACCTATAATTACAGTATATATGATAGTCAATCCACCTATATTTCAGGTACATTTGAGGCAAAAGCAGGAGCTGGTACAAGTGTAGATCTTAGATTGGCTAAAAAACCAGCCTCTCTTAAGTTTACAGTTTCTGGGGGAGTATTATCAGAAACGGCCTATGTGGAGTACAAGTATATGGTAGGTTCAGAGGAAAGATTTGGATATCTTGCCATAGATAAGGTATCAGTTAATCTTTTTGAAGACATGATTATTGATAGCTATAGACTTGTCATTGGGGGAGAGGATTTAAGAACCTATGTAATGCCTCCTGAAATTACAGAAGACTTGGTATTAAGCCCAGGTGAAAATGTGATTCCACTAACTATAAGTCAGATACCAACCAGAAATCTAGTAATAACTACCAAGGATAGTTCTCTTACAGATAGGGTTATACCGGGCGTTCAGGTTGACTACACTCAGATTCTAAGAAATGGATCTTATGACCTATATATTAACAATTCAACAACAACTAATGAGGAAGGAAAGGCAACCATCAAGGTATATAATGAAGGAAGAATATACCTGGTTGCTAATAAGAAGAATTACGATTATTATTCCAAAGATATAGAAAATACAGGACAAGCAGCAGAAGATATTATCATGGACTATTCAGACCAGAATGTAGTTAAAATTAATACTCTAATTAAGCCACTGGTTCTAGAGGGAGAAGATGATGCGGATTTAGTTTTACTGGAGTCAACTGAAGCCTTAGTGACATCTAGTTTTAAATCCATACTGAATGAAGATATTATGGCATACAACTATTCATATGGAACCTATAAATTCGTCAGCAACCAGAATAATAATTCGGTTTATGTTCACCCACACTTTAGAAATGAGTATGTTGGAGAAGCTCCCATGTATGAGGTAGCCTTGAATGAGTATGGCAATGCAACCATTGATGTGGTTGCCCTACCAAAAGGAGTTATTCAGGCTAATGTGACCACAAGTGAGGATTCAAACGCAGTCCCCTATATGATGATATATAAGAAGTACTCAAATGAGGAGTATCTAGAAGAAGCAATTTCTGGAACCAATAGTTTTGTCACTTCATCAGGGAGGATATTAGAGAATGGTGAATATATTGTATACTTATTCAATAGTAATGAGTTAAAGGATCTAAATGGTTTCTCAAATGGCAAGATATTCTCAGAGAATGGGTTAATTGAAGGATATCACTATTTCAGGCAGGTAGTTACAGTTGAGGCAGGACTCATTAAAGATCTGGGTAAAATAGATCTTGATAAAATGGTAAAACGTGAAATGCTATCTCCCTTTGAAGTAGTATATACTACAAAGTATGAACCAACAAGTGTTGATGGAAGTCAGGGAGATATCTATATAAAGGCAGAGATAAAAATAAATCCACTCCTAAGAGATAAGATACAGATTACAAATATTGGAGTATATGGACACCAGTACTCAACGGCAACTGATAAGAAGTTAAATGGTATGGATAATAACCTAGGAGTTAAGACTTATAGTCCTAATGAGAATGGTGAGTATATCTTGACCTTCAAAGCAAGTGTTGTAAGTGGAGTGAACCAGCAAAAATGCCTAGTTTACGTCAATTCAATGTTAAATAATAAGAACAAGTATTATTATGGATATGTGGATGTTGAAACCCCACAGATTAGTATTATCGCTCCTAAGCAGGTGGTAATGCCTAAAACAGATATCTACGTTAGAGGTATGGCTTATAGGGGTAGTGAAGTGGAAATTTATGATGGTGATGTGTTAATAGGTAAGGGAACTTCTGATAGTAACAATTACTATAATATTGAAGTGGGCTTAACTGCTCCTGAGGTTGCTAATACTCATAATCTGTATGCAAAAATGATAACACCAGACAAGAAGGAGTTTCTATCAAAGACTGTTTCCCTGGACTTAATTGATGGGGGAAAAACAGTTCATTTATCTGATTACAAATTCATCAATTCAGCTCATTTTGGTGGAGATTCATCAAAATATCAAGTATATGAGATATCAACCCTAGGGGATAATATTAAAGCTGCTTATAGTTATAATCCCCATATTGACAGTGTAATAACCTTTACCATAAATAATGCAGTAAGTAGTCAATTGGAGGAGGTATATGTTGTTAACAGAGGTAAAAATGGTGAGGAATCTAAGTACCCAGCAAGTCTGGTGAAGGATGACCCCAATGGAAAGTACTCTGACTGGATGGTTGAAGAAAATCTTGGTTATAACATCAATGACATTTCTGTTTTCTATTCACTGAAGGAAGATGTTGATATATCAATACTGACTGGAGTTTCAAATCCAACAGAGGAAGAATTCAATAATGCATTAAATGGATCAGTAAGCAGAATAGATCCTGCCAGTGTACCCCAGCAATTTAGAAGCTCTGAGCTAGTGAAGACCCTTGAAACTTCAACAAGTCTTAAAGCCCATAAGGTTTATGCAGATGGAGTTGTAGGTATGGAGGTAGACTATTCGGATGTAGTTAGCCCAGATTTAGAAACCCTTTTATCTCAAGGCTTCAGAAAGATAGATGTGGGAACCAATGGAGAGTATTATCTCTACAAGGACTCATCCACAACAACAGGTTCTAGATACGAAGTTAGAAGGACCATGTACTTAAGCGAAGGTCTAGCATCCAGTTTAAAGGGTGATGTTGGCTTTAAACGTAGTGGGATTCTACTTGCCAGCAGTCGGGATATTTCTCTAAATAGCACTTCCGATACAGTAAGAGACATATCAGGCAAGGTAGACTATGTTGGATATGTTCAAAACTTAGGGGAAATTGTATATGAGACAGGTAAAGAAAAAGCAGCTGATTTAGGCAAGTTCGGAACAGGTTTACAGGTGGTTGGTGGAGTAGCTACTGCTGCTCAGATATTCTCTGGACCAGCTAGTCTCGATCCAGCATCCTTGAGTTCACTTGCAAGTCAAATCAAGGATATTAATGTTAGAATAAGAATTGGTGACGATATTAGGGAGTATCAGAAGGCAAGAACTGATAGTCACTCAATAAGTAGCTTGATGGGAGTTGTAAGCTATGGATCTGGATACTTCTCCTTACCAGGCAAGTGTTTAAGTTATATAGTTTCAACAGGTAATATGGTCTATACCAATAAGATTGATGCTGAATATAATATATGGGGTAATGGAATTCTAGCTGACATTACCATGCAGCTAAGAAGGGAAGAGAAGGATCTAGGTAAGAAGGACGATCCAGAAGATCCAGTTTATCTTATTGACCCATCAGGTTATGTCTTTGAGGGAGTTAAGGAAAATAGAATAGAAGGCATCAAGGCTACTGCTCAAACTGGAGTAAACGATATCTGGTTTGATTGGAATGATGAGGTCTTGGAGCTATCAGGTCAAACAAATCCACAATATACTGATGTGGATGGAAGGTATGGTTGGGATGTACCTTCAGGAGACTGGAGAGTAAGATATGAGGATGATAATGACAAGTATCTGATAGCATATTCAAAGGGTATGACTGTTCCACCAGTTCATTTAGAAGTTAATATAGGATTACTATCAATTGAACAGCCATCCCTTAAGGGTGTTGCCATTAATAGTAATGGAGTTGAAATTGAATTTAATAAGTACATGTTACCTAAATCAATCTATGATCCAGATAAGGGTATCAATAGAATAATAGTTAAAGAAGTGGCAACGGGAGTAATAGTACCATGTGAAGAGATTGAATTTGTAAGTCCTGCTGAGAATACTGGCTATATTGATGGTGACGATTACCAGATAGATTTAGTGGATTCAGATACCTTTGTTAGGAGAGTAAGATTTGTAGCTGATGAAGATCTTTATCCTGGTGGATTCAAGCAGTTTGAAGATGATGGATTAACACCAAAGGTGTATGTGGTTGAAGTTTCAGGAAATGTTATGAGCTACTCAGGAGTCCATATGGGAGAACTATTTAACGACGAGATTGTGTATAGTCTAAGAGGAGTTGTTTCTAGCCCAGTAGTTAACGTACCCGGCGGAAACTATGACGAAAAGCAAGTAGTAAGCTTAAGTAGTGAAACTATAGGTGCAGATATATATTTTACCACCGATGGTTCAGACCCAACTATTAATTCAAGAAGATATACTACACCTATAACAATTAGTAGCTCCACAGTATTAAGGGGTATAGCATCAAAAGTAGGGTATGATGATAGTGACATAGTTGAGGCAAGATATATTATCGGAGATGATTTATCCATACTAAGCCCAAGTGTTGACAATTTAACTTTCTCACCCCTACCAGGGAGGTATCAGAACCAAGTTAGTGTTCAGTTACTAACAAACACACCTGATGTAAAAATTTACTATACTCTTGATGGAAGCAATCCAACATCATCAAGTACCTTATATATTGGTCCCATTACCATAAATAAGACTACAACTATCAAAGCTATTGGCTTAAAAGAAGGTTATTTGGATAGCAATTTACTTTCAGGTGAATATACTATCTATGCTTCAAGTTATGAGGAAGTTGTGGTTGAAGAAGATGATATTGATATTGATGATATTCTTAGTAGGTTCTTAGATGTAAATAAGGATGACTGGTTCTATGATAGTATTAGATACGTAGTTGAGAAGGGCCTACTAATAGGTCTATCAGAAACCAAATTCGGACCTGACAAGGAAATGACAAGAGCCATGGTAGTGACTGTGCTCCACAGATTGGCTGGTTCACCTACAAGTTCAGGGGAGAGTTTTAAGGATGTCGAAAAAGGTTCATGGTATGAGGAAGCAGTTGTTTGGGCAAGCCAGAATGGTATTGTCAAGGGCTATGGCAATGATCTATTTGGTGTAAGTGATAGTGTTACAAGAGAGCAATTAGGCGTTATGTTCCTAAGATATGCTCTTAAGATGAATATGGACATTAAACTCTCAAACCTACCAGAGATAAATTTTGTAGATAAAGAAAATGTATCTACATGGGCTCTTGAAGCTATTAAGTGGATGGTGAGAGATAGCATAATAAAGGGTAAGGAAGGAAACAGACTGGACCCATTAGGTAAGGCTACTAGAGCTGAAATATCAACAATCATGATGAGATGGTTGGAACTTTACAAATAAAAGATATAAAAAATTTAATTAAAATCATTAGTCTACCACCTTCACTTAAAGATGTTTTATCAGTGATGGTGGTAGACTTTTTCTCTAAGGATTAAATAGTAATAGTTATAAGTCTTGTAGTTGTACTATTATATGGATAAATTTAGAAGGCCTTCTAATTTATTTAGAATATTATGAGAAAAATCTCCTTAACTTGATTGATAAGTCAGGAGACTTTTATGTTTTTCATCATTTTCATCCAATAATGAATCAGACCATAATTCTTAATTCAAATGACAGGATGTTAGATTTACACAAGATGAGATTCCATAATCCATCATTTGAGCGCAGTAGGCTATATGTTGGCCACCTTTAGTTACAGCCATTCTAGAAACATTATTTGCTGCTAAGGCTGTACTAGTAGATCCAATGATTGATAAAGTTACAATTGATAATAATATAAATTTTTTCACGTTTATCCTCCTCTAAATTGATTTCTTATTCCCTTGTTCATTTCCAATTATTCAAAAAGATTATGACTAAATTATGACTTGTTAGTTTGTTTACTAAGAAAATTTTTGTTCATTAATAAATATAGATACAGTTCTAATCATTTTGCTTGGTCATATTTATGTAACAATTCATTGAGATAATATGCTTAATAGAAGAAAAGGAGATGAATATAATGATTGTATTACCATTGTTAATTTTAGTGGTTGTCTACTTCTTAATTACAGGAGATAAGAACAAACTTTTCACTCAAAAGGAAGATGAGTCTGAAAAACTATTGAAGGAACGATTTGTAAATGGTGAAATTGATGAAGAGACTTATAAAAGAATGAAGGCTATATTAAAAAATAAATAAAAAGAGGAGATAGATAGTGATGATGTTTAGAAATAGTGCATATGGAATCGGAAGATGTTTTTCTGGACTGGGAATGGGTGCATGGGGACCATGGGGAATGCTGATTGGACTGGGAATTACTATATTAGTAGTATCCTTAGTAATTATACTATTCCAGAGAAATAGAAAGAGCAATACAAATGAACACCTGTTAGATGTACTAAAGGAAAGATATGTTAACGGTGAGATTACTGAAGAGGAATATTTGACCAAGAAGAACATACTAAACAAGTAGATTTAGACTTTTAATCAGGTTAAATGGTCTAAATAGGGGTAAATTTCAAATATATTAATATGAAGGTGTTGATTGGTATGAGTAAGAGAATATTAGTTGTTGAGGATCATAAGGATATTAGTAGTATTATAACTAAATATATTATTAATGAAGGCTATGACTACTACTTAGTAGAAGATGGACTAAGTGCCCTTGAGGCTTTTTCTGAAAATACCTTTCATTTGGTCATTCTTGATGTTATGCTACCAGGAATTGACGGGTTTCAAGTATTATCTGATATTAGAGAAGTTTCAAACGTACCAATAATTATGCTTACAGCAAGGGAATTAGAACCAGATAGAATAAAAGGGTTTGACCTGGGAGCAGATGATTATGTTACAAAGCCATTTAGCCCTAAAGAATTGATGAGAAGAATTCAATCGATATTTAAGAGAGTATATAATGACACTCAATTGAAAACTCTAACATGTGGAGAAATTAGTTTAAACATTGGAAGCATGATCTTGGAGAAGAAGGGTGAACTTATTGAACTTACATCAACAGAATTTAAGCTATTAAAAGCCCTAATGGAAAACAGGGGGAACATTTTAAGTAGAGAGCAATTGATAAACCTTGCATTTGGATATGATTACGAGGGAATAGATAGATCAATAGATACCCATATTAGAAGATTAAGGGCAAAGATAGAAGATGATCCCAGCAGTCCAAAATATCTTCTGACAAAGTACGGTGCAGGCTATATGTTTGGTGGTGAAATTAAATGAGTATTAGAAAATTACTACTTATAACCCTAATAGTAATAGCTCTAGTTTCTGTTAGTATAAACTCTTTAATTTTCGGATCCCTAACAGATAGATTCTTTGTAAATTACCTTAAAGAGTCCTATGATAATCACTTAGAAGAGATAATTGATTACTCAAATAATGTTCTAATAAATAAGGATAGGTCAAAATCACAATTACTTGCGGATTTAGAGACTCATTTAATTGACCCGATTTTTAGAATCAGGTTATTTAATGGTAGTGGTGAATTATTGGCAGATGTTTCAACTAATGTATATGATCATGACATGATGATGGGAAGCAGAATGCAAAGAATGATCATTGGGGATAACGAGGAGACTGACCTATATAATCTAGAGTATGAAGGAGAGTCAATAGGGACCTTATATATCACTAGGCATAGTTCAACAGACAACTCATTCATAAGCAGGTTTTTTAAGAATGCCCTCTTATCAAATAGTGTGGTTGCTGCTTTAATTGCCATGGGAATATCAGCAATTATTGGAATTTATCTTAGCAAGATAATGAGCAGAGATCTTAAAGATACAGCAGCAATTGCCAATGAAATTCAAGAAAGTAAGTCTGTTAGAACTGATAAGTCATTTATATCTGAAATTACTAGTATAAGAGGTAGTTTAGAGGATTTAAGCTATAAGTTAAAGATAAAGCATAAAAGTAGAAAAGAAGTAACAGATAAATTAATACATGAAACCAGAACTCCACTAACAATTCTAAAAACACATATAGAGGGAATAGAGGATGGGGTAATAGATGTTGATGCGAAAGAGATTGAAGTATTGAAGGGACAAGTTGATAATATTATTAGTATAATTTCTGATCTAGGTAGTCTTATAGATGCACAGGAAACCATTGAGAATGTTTCAATTGAAGATTTTGAAGTTGCGAAATTATTAAAGCAAATTGTAAATGGATTAAAGGCACAATTTGATAAGAAAGGTTTAGAATTATCAATAATCTCTGAAGAAAAAATAATGATGAAATCAGATAAATTTAAACTTAGTCAGGTGGTATATAACCTATTAACAAATGCCTTAAAGTTTACAAACACCGGTGGGTATGCAAGAATTAGATACTCTAGTTCAGGTGAAAACATAATTCTAGAAATTGAAGACTCTGGTATTGGGATAGATAGGAAAGATATAGACAAGATATTTGATGCATATTATAGGGTTAGTTCTGAAAATACATCCGGTGAAGGGATAGGATTATATGTGGTAAAGGAGAACTTAAGGTTATTGAATGGAAGTATTGAAATTGATTCAATACTAGATAGAGGATCAAAATTTACTATTACCATCCCGAAAGTATTAAATAAGGAGTGAGAATATAATGATTGAATTTTTTAAGGGAAAAATATCTCAATTAATATTATGGATATCTAAAGGAAACCAGGAAGCATTTGGAAATAAAAGACTTGATTGCTGTGACTTAAATAAGTCTTCAAGGAATTGATATAGATTAGTTGGAAGTTGCTAGTTGCTAGTGAAGCATGAAATGAGGTGATTGGATGCAGAAAAAATGGTTGTTAGGAGTTATACTGGGCATTTCACTTATTATATTTGGAATCATTGGTGTATTGTATAACCCTATAAGTAAAGATAATTTATCTCTTAACCCTAATACTGTAGAAACTCCAAACTTATCAGAAAATCAACAATCTGGACCCAGTAATAACTCTGGTAATATAATAAGAGCCTTACCAATACCAAAGCTACAGGAAGATATTGATCCTGATCCTAATAGATCAGAATTTAATTTAGTAGCTCAAGAAGGTAGCAGTAACTTCATAGATGGAAAGACTACTCCTACATTAGGATATAATGGCAACTACCTTGGACCAGTATTAAAAGTAAAAAAAGGCAATGAAGTAACAATCAATGTTGAAAATAAATTAAGTGATGATACTTCTGTCCATTGGCATGGATTGGAAGTAGAAGGAGCAAATGATGGTGGTCCTCATCAAGTAATTCATCCAGAGGAAATATGGAAACCTAGCTTCCCCATTCAGCAAGAAGCGGCAACACTATGGTTTCATCCCCATGTAATTGGAACTACAGCAACTCAAGTGTATTATGGGTTAGCTGGATTAATTATTGTCGAGGATGATAATTCACTATCTTTAAATCTTCCTAATGAGTATGGAGCAAATGACATCCCACTAGTACTACAAGACCGAAGATTTGATGATGATGGGTCCTTTGTATACAATGATAATATGATGGAAGGTGCTTTTGGAGATAAAATGATGGTTAATGGTGCAATTACACCATATTTGGATGTGGACCAGAGAAAGATGAGATTTAGGATATTAAATGGTGCAAATGCCAGAAATTTTAACCTTCAATTAAGCGATTCATCCCAGTATTATCAAATTGGAACCGATGGGGGATTATTGGAAGCCCCAGTAACTTTGAATACACTATTTTTATCCCCTGGAGAAAGAGCTGAAATAGTTGTTGATTTTTCTAGGTACTCCAAAGGTGAAGAAATTGAACTTAGAAACAAGAACACATTAATTATGACATTTAGAATAGGTGATGAGCTTGTAGACAATACTGTAATACCGGATGTGTTAAATGAAATTAAGTGGTTTGATGAAAGTGTAGCTTCAACTATAAAGACTATTGAACTTGATGGAATGGGTCACATGGTTACTATTAATGGAAGACAGTTTGATATGCATAGAATCGACGACAAGGTTAACCTTGGTGATGTTCAAATTTGGGAAATATCAACTATTCCAGGAATGATGACTAGTAATGGACACCCATTTCATATTCATGGCACTCAATTTCAAATTCTTTCTAGAGATGGGGGAGAAATTCCTGATAATGAAAAAGGTTGGAAGGACACAGTCTTTATAGGTGGAACTGAAACAGTTAGGATTATTGTACCATTTAACTACAAGGGAGCATTTATGTACCATTGTCACATACTAGAACATGAAGAGGCTGGAATGATGGGTCAATTGGAAGTTTATTAATATGTAGATTAATATTTATAAGGATAAGAAAGAGTTATAGCATGATAGTTCATAATTTTGAAATTATTGCTATACTCTTTTTTTGTTTATTTACACCAACCTATTTTACCATAATAGTTGATTGTAAGCTTGTAAGGTAATATAATCTATGTATCCCCCTATAGGGGATACTAAAAATAGGAGAATTTGATATGGATTACATTTTAAAGATGTTTAATAAGCACAAGAACAATATTCCAATAATATTAGCCCTTGCCATTCCGGCAATGATAGAAAATATACTACAGGTACTTATTGGAACAGTTGATACCTATTTCATAGGGAGAATTGGGACAGAGGCAATAGCAGGAGTGGGTGTAACTAATTTAATCATGAATATTTACATATCATTCTTTTTAGCCATAGGGGTTGGAACAACTGCCTTAGTCTCCAGGAGTATTGGTGGGAAAGACATTGATAGAGCAAATGATTCGGTTAAACAATCCATCATTATTGCCTTGGGGATTGGACTTGTATTTGGAGTGCTTAATTTAATATTTGCAAGGGATATTCTTTCTTTGCTTGGCGCAGATGAAAGTGTCATTAAATATGCTATGCCTTACTTCTTATCTGTTGCGGTTCCATCAGTATTTCTTTGCCTTATGATGGTTTTATCCAGTAGCCTTAGAGGGGCTGGAGATACAAAAACTCCCATGAAAATTGGTGTTGTATCTAATATCATTAATATTATTCTGGATTACATACTAATATTTGGTGCATTCAATTTTCAGGGATTGGGAATTCTTGGTGCAGGAATAGCAACCACAATTTCTAGGATCGTTGGGGTAATTCTACTATTATTATCAGTCAAAGGAAATAGATTAAAAATACATATTGATATATTTAAAAAATGGGAAGTGAATTTGGATATCATTAAATCAATATCAAAAATTGGACTACCTGCAGGAATAGAAAAACTAATAATGAGATTTGGTCAACTTGCTTATGGAGGTCTAATTATTATGATTGGTACTAAGGCTTATGCTGCTCATAATATAGCAGGTACAATAGAAGCTTACTCCTACTTACCCGGAATGGGTTTTGGCGTTGCTGCTGCAACATTAGTTGGGCAAAATCTAGGTGCAAAGAGTCCAGAAGAAGCTAAAGAATTTGGATTAGTTTCCAACTTTCTAGCTACCATATTCATGGTAGTAGTAGGAATAATATTCTATATTTTTGCACCAGCTCTTGCAGGAATATTTAGTAAGGATCCTCAGGTGATTGAACAAGTTATTAAGGTTCTTAGAATAATAGCTTTCTTTCAGCCTTTCTTATGTATGACATTAGTAATAACATCTGCTCTACAAGGAGCTGGCGATACTAAGTTTCCTATGTACTCAACCTTACTGGGTATTTGGGGAATAAGAGTATTGGGGGTATATTTACTTGGATTAAAGCTTAACATGGGATTGGTTGGAGTATGGTTAGCCTATGCACTGGATATTGTTGTAAGAGGTACTATTCTATTAATAAGGTTCTTAAGGGGAAGATGGAAGGATATAAAGATTAATTAGGAGAAGGGAGAGAAAATCATGGTTGAAATAAATAAGCATCCTCATAATAAGCAGGTAATAAATAGAATGGCAAGAATTATTGGACATGCTGAAGCAGTTAAGAGAATGATAGAAGAAGGCAAGGAATGTGATGAGGTATTGATACAGATTTCTGCAGTAAGATCAGCCCTTAATAATGTGGGAAAACTAATACTAGAGGATCATATCAATCATTGTATAATTGAGGCCATAGAAAATGAAGACAAGGAACCACTAAATAAGTTAAATAAAGCCATCCATAAGTTTGTGAAGTAGGTTAGAACAATTTGAGAATGTCAAATTAACTTCTTACAAAAAACAGGAAATTAAAATTCTGTTGACTGTAGGGAGTTTATGTTAAAATTAAGTATATGAGATAGTTTAAACTTATCAAGATAGGCTCTATATGGAGGGATATGGGATGAGAATCATAGCGGGTAGAGGCAAGACGGGAAAATCAACAATTATATATGATGAAATCGATAACTATATAAAGGCAAATCCACTTTCCACTTGTATTCTTATAGTGCCAGATATTATTACATTTCAAGCTGAGAACCATATGATAGCAAGAATAAATAATGATGGAATTATGGATGTAAGTATTCTAAGTATCGGTGGTCTAGTAAATAAGATATTGGAAGAACAGGGAAAAGTTAATATAAGTGAGATAACAACATTCGGAAAATTACTACTCTTAAAGAAGATAATAAAGAACAATGAGCAAAGACTGAATTTTTATAATAAGGTAATAGATACCCAAGGGATGCTCTATGAGCTGGAAAGTGTAATTAAGGAATTTAAAAAGAATGAAATAAGTCCGGAGGGCTTAAAAGAAATAGTATTAAACACTGATAGAGTTGTTACAGGAAAAAAATTAGCTGATATACAATTGATATATGATGACTATATAAAAGCTACAAGAGATATCTACTATGACAGTGAAGATAAATTATACTATGCCACTAAATTGATCAATGATTCAAAATGGATAAAAAACTCCAAAGTATGGATTGATGGTTATGATCACTTTGATAGGGCAGAAACAAGCTTAATAGTAGCCTTAAATCAGGTTTCAAGAGGATTAAGTCTATCCCTTAACATAGACCCTGCCTACCTTAGTAACATAGAGGATAAGGAAGACTGGGAGGCATTCAAGATAATTTATGATACCTACCACTCTTTTTCAAATATCATGAATGAAGACGAGGTCATAATCGAAAGCTCCTACACAGAAGGCATAGCAGATGAAGTAAGAAGGATAGAAGAAAATATTTATTCTGTTGAACCATCAACCTTTGAGGATGAGGTAAAAAATGTTAGAGTATATGGTTCATTAAATCCATATGAGGAAGTTGAAAGAGCAGCAGGGATAATTAAAAGATTAGTAAGGACTAAAGGATATAGATACAAGGACTTTAAACTTGCAGTAAGTGATAGCAGACTATACTCTCATGAATTCAAAAAGATATTCGATATGGAAGACATCCCATACTATATTGATGAAAATAAGGATGTACTTAATAGTTCAACTGTAAAATTAATAGTCTCAATCCTCGACATGTTTTCTGGCAATTTTAGAAGTGAGGATGTTGTAAAGTACTTAAAAAGTGGATACTCAAAATTAAATCCTCATCAAATAAGTAAACTAGAGAACGCAGCTCTTCAATTTGGCTTAAAAGGGGATGGGTGGTTTGAAAATATAGGTTTTAATGTGGAAGAAGATATTAAAGAAGCACAGAATATATTCAAATCTTATTTTTCCAATGAGAGAGAAGAATATAAAAGGCTATCAAGTATTGGAGATTATTCAATATTCATACTTAAATTCTTAACTAATTTAGAAGTAAAAGATCAGATTAAGGAAAAGTATGATGAATACATCATGGGAAATAATTATGTCAAGGCAAGTGAATTATCTCAGTCATGGAATTCAATTATGGAAGTACTTGAGCAATTACTTATAATCAGTGAAGAAGAAAGGATAACTATAAGTTCATTTAAGCAGCTTTTAGAAACAGGGTTAAAAGAAATTAAAATTAGAACAATTCCTCCAATTATTGATAGTATAGAGGTCGGAGATTTAAAGAATATATCAGTTAAGGGAACAAAAGTCCTAATTATTATGGGATTAACCCAAGAAGTTGTATCAGATAATAAGGAAAAGGGACTATTAACTGATGATGATAGGAAAGTAATAATCAACTGGGGACATTCCTTACAAAATGGTACAGAATTCAATACCTTTAGAAGTAATCACATACTCTACAGGCTTTTTAATGTGCCCTCAGAGGAGCTTTACATAAGCTATCCCTTAAGTAGTAATGATAATTCAACAAACCAACCGGCGTTGATTTTAAATAATTTGAGAAAAATATATCCAAGAGCTTTCGATGATAGAATTTTAAATGATGATCTGCATTTAGTTGAAGGTGTAAGTAGATCTAGAGAACACTTAGCTATCTTTTTGAGAAATTACATTGAGACAGAAGACATAAGCCCATCATGGAAGGAAGTATATAGATGGTTTTCAAAGAATGAGGTTGACCTTACCTCTGATTTGATTGAATCTCTAGAATATAGTAATAATGGGGAAAGGTTGGATTCAGAAACCATATTAAATAGATTTGAGCATAATTTAAATATGACGGTAACAAAACTAGAAAAATATTCGGAGTGCCCCTTTAAATATTTTGTGGAAGATATTTTAAGACCTAAGGAGAGAATAATACAAAAAGTGGAATTCTATGATATTGGGAACGAACATCATGATGTAATTGAGGATTATATAAATAGTATTATGAAAGATGAAGACCTTCTTATTAAGTTGACAAGGGATGATGCAAGAGCTCTGATGAAGGAATCAATTGAAAAAATTAGAAAGAGGGAAAATCTAAGGAATCTGGCCTTTGAATCTACAAAGAGAAACAAATACATTCAAAGGAAGATGGAAAGAGTCTTGCTATCTTCATCTGAAGTTATTTTATTTCAAATTCAAAGTGGAGAGTTTAGACCAAGGTTCTCTGAATTAAATATTGGTATGGGAAAAGGAGATAAGATCAAGCTTGACCCCTATATAATAACTCTTGATAAGGGAACAATTAAGTTGCGGGGGAAAATTGATAGAGTTGATACATATAAGGATGAGGTAGGAGAAGAATACATTAGAATTGTTGATTACAAGTCTTCAAAGAAAAGGATTGAATTAAAGGATTTGTATGAGGGATTACAACTTCAACTATTTGTTTATCTCTTGGCTATGGTGGATAGGGGAGCTTCTATACTGGGAAGTAAACCTAAGGTGGGAGGACTGTATTACTTTGCAGTGGATGACCCAATATTTGACCAGGAGGTTGGTGACCCCTATGAAGCTAAACTAAAGGAACTTAGATTAAGCGGCTATACCTTAAATGATAGTAGGATAATCAAGGCCATGGACCTTGACTATGAGAATAGTAATGTCTTAAGTGTAAGGTTTACAAAGGCTGGTTTACCCTATTCAGGTTCTCCTGTTTTAGATGAGGAGCAGTTTGGGATCCTACTTGATTTTGTTCAGGACAAGGTTAAGGAAATATCCAGTGGAATAATAAATGGTGACTTTCCAATTCTACCCTATAAGAAGAACAGAAATGATGATGCATGTAGGTATTGTGATTACAAGAGCATTTGCATGTTTGATACTACTAATGATGATATGTATAGAAATATTAAAGGTGTGACTAATAAGCCAGCAGAATTTATCCATCTCATCAAGTCTAAAGGAGGTAGTTCTGACAATGGAATGGACTAGGGAACAAAGAAGAATCATAGATATGAAAGACTATAACATCCTAGTTTCAGCTGCAGCTGGATCAGGTAAAACTGCTGTTTTAGTTGAGAGAATAATAAGTTTTGTCAGAGACAAGAATGAAAATCTAGATAGTTTTCTGGTTGTTACCTTCACCAATGAAGCTGCCTCTGGCATGAAAAAGAAAATACAAGAAGCCTTGTTTAAAGCAATTTTAGACGGTAAAAACACCAAACACTTAAGAAAACAATTGAATCTACTTGATAAGGCTCAAATAACAACATTTCATTCCTTTTGCCTAGATGTACTCAGAAAGAATTTCCACCTGATAGGAATTGATCCATCTTTAAAAATTGGAGATACTGAAGAGTTGGATGGATTATATAGAAAGTCCATAGAAGAGGCCTTGGAAATTGAGTATACAGATGAAAAAGAGGATTTCATTTCATTAGTGGAAAGCTTTTCTGGCAATAGATATGATGATGAGTTATATGATTTAATTGATAAAACATATAGATTTATACAAAGTTTTGAACAACCCTATAAATGGCTTCATGAAAGTATTGAACTTTTGAATATGGATGGTGCACAACTTAGTAAATCTCCATGGTTAAATGAAATAATAAGCCACATGAGAATGAGTTTAGAAGGTTGTAAAAGAATGGTTGAATCAGGGATTGGCCTATGTCAAAGTCCAGATGGACCAAATTATTATGAACATATCTTAAGAAAAGACTTGGAACTTATCCAAGATCTAATAGGAAAGTCCTATGGGGAAATAGATGAATTTATTGAAAGTCTAAGTAATCATAGTTTTGTTAAATTAGCAAAGGAAAAAGGCTTAGAAAATAGGGAAGTTAATGAGGATAAGGAGGACTTTGTAAAAAATAAGAATAGAAAGAAGTATAAGGATATTATTAAGGATCTGAGTAAAGTTCTTAGTTCGGGCATCTTAGACTCCTATGCAAGGGATAATAATCATATGTATCCTTCCATGAGAAGTCTTTATAGGTTAGTAAAGAAAGTAGATGATATTTTTAGTGACAGGAAGAAGGAATTGTCTCTTTTGGATTTCAATGATTTGGAATCTTTTGCTCTAGAAATATTAACAGATCCCCATAGCTTGGAAGATAAGACTGGGCCACAAGCCTCAGGAGTTGCACTAGAGTATAGGGACAAACTTAAATACATCTTTATAGATGAATACCAGGATATTAATGGCAAACAAGAAGCCATCATTAATAAACTTAAAAGAGATAACAATTTGTTCATGGTTGGTGATGTCAAGCAGAGTATCTATAGATTTAGATTGGCAGATCCAGGAATATTCAATGAAAAATATCATAGGTTTTCATTGGATAATGATGAACTTAATGAGGAACAAGTAGATAGGGTTATTGAACTTAATAAAAATTTCAGAAGTAGAGAAGAGATACTTAAATCTACAAATTTCATATTCAGTAGAATTATGTCCAGGGAATTTGGAGAAATAGATTATAATGAGAATGTATTTTTATATACAGGAAACAATGATTTTTTAACCAGTAATCCAGTGGAATTTAATATTATTGACTTAGAGAAAGATGATTCTAAGAATAATATATCCTTTGATGTAGATTCAGACCAGGAAAATAAGGATGAAGAATTAGAGTTCCTTGAAAAAGTTGAGTTAGAAGCTAGATTCACAGCCAGGAGAATAAAAGAACTACTAAAGGAATCAGTCTATGATAAGGACTCTAAGACAAAAAATAGACCAGTTAAATATAGTGATATTGTAATTCTATTAAGAGCTGTATCAGATTGGGCTGGCGTATATGAAGATGTATTTAGGAAGGAACACATCCCCTTTTATTATGAAGGAGGGGGAGGTTATTATAAGTCGATAGAAGTTCAGGTTATGGTGAATGTTCTGAGACTAATCCATAATATGGCCCAGGATATCCCTCTACTTAGTGTTATGAGATCAAAAATCGGAGGTTTTAACCTAAAGGAATTAACTATAATCAGGTCTACTTATAAAAAAGATACTTATTATGAAGCCTGTCAAAACTATATTAATAAAACAATAATAGATGAAAAAGAACCAAGTATTGATGAAGAATTAAGATTAAAACTTGAACATTTTTTTAGTAGATTTTACCAGTGGACACTGGATAGTCATAATATTAGACTGGAGGATCTTATTTGGAAGATATTATTGGATTCTAAATACTATAGTTTTATTGGGGGCTTACCTAAGGGAAAGGAAAGACAAGCTAATCTTAGGATGCTTGTTGACAAGGCTTACTCCTATACTTCAGGAACTACAAAAGATCTTTATGATTTTCTACTTTTTATAGACATGATAATTGCTAAAGGTAATGACAAAACCAGCTCAGCAAAGATAATCGGTTTAAATGATGATGTGGTTAGATTAATGTCCATTCACAACAGTAAGGGTTTAGAATATCCAATTGTATTTTTAAACTCTTTAGATAGAGGCTTTAATAAAATGGATAATTCCAAGAAAGTTTTAATGCACAAAGAACTTGGCATTGGGCCTTTGTACTTTGATATGGAAAGAAGAATCAAGAAGAGTACAATAGCAAGGGATGCAATTGCTAAGAGAAATGAAATAGAAGCCTTATCAGAAGAGATGAGAATCCTTTATGTAGGTATGACCAGAGCAATAGATAGATTGATTATTGTAGGTACAATTGACGATTTGATTGGTAAGCATAACAAGTGGAAGCAGGGAACCCACAAGTATTCCTTATATAAGGCTAAATCATATATGGACTGGATAGGTCCTTGTATATTTGATGGATTGGAGTATGAAGAATTAAGAGAGAAAATCTCAAGCTGGAAATTTAATGATATCATCATTAAAAGGGAATCAGCCCTAAATCTAATTAATACTAGCAGTGAAGTTAATGACAAAAGTGTTGAAGAAAGGTTGGATCTACTATTGGAAAATCCTGATGAAGATATCTACAATGAACTGGGAAAAAGACTTAGTTACAGGTATCCAAAATTAGATTCAGGAATAGCACCGGCTAAATTGCCCGTTACTGGACTTAAATATGCCAGCTTAAGTAGAGAAGGTTCCAAGAATCTAATTGCTCCTCTGGTGGATACTTTGGATTACAATAAGTTCAAGTGTAAGTCTTCAGATGAAAATCTACCATTAAGTGGAACAGAAATTGGAAGTTTAGTTCACCTGATTATGGAAAATTTAAGTTTTGAAGATAGAATAACAGTAGAAGGAATACTAGATCAAGTAGAGGAGCTGGAGTCAAAGGGCCTGATATCAAAAAGGCATTTAATTTTTATTAGAGACAATTATCTTCAAAAGATATTTTCTTTCTACCATTCAAACATTGGAAGAAGAATGATAAGTTCAAGTTTAGTTAAAAGGGAAGTACCATTTATTATAAAGAAAAAAGCATCAGAGTTATTTGAGAGTATATCAGGAGAGGATTCCATATCAGTTCACGGAATAATTGACTCATATTTTGAAGAAGATGGGGAATTAATAATATTAGATTACAAAACAGATAATCTAAGGGGACGAGAAATCAATGAAATCATTGATGATTATAGGTTGCAATTAAAAACCTATAAAGAAGCATTGGAAAAGATAACAAATAAAAAAGTTAAAGAGACCTATTTGTACTTGTTCTCAATTGATAAAGAAATTAAAATTTAAACGACTGGAGGTAATAATATGACAAAAGTACATGTGGTTAATAAATACTCAAACGAGATAACTGAGTATTCTAGTGAGAAAGACATTGATTTATTGAGAATTAGAAGCATAGAAAGATTTCACCAAAATGAGGATGAGATTAAGAGTAAACCAGTTGTTGTAATAGAATTAGATAATGGATGTGTAATCCGCAAATATAATGATCAAGAATTTTATAGGGATAGAGATAAATTATATGCACCTGTTTACGATATAGAAACTTGTAAAATTGAAAGTTACTCGATGTATGAAGAAGATGATATTTTAGGATTTGTTTTTTTAGGTTATATAGAATTCTAACTTTTAGGAAATATATTTTATTAAAAATTATATTTGACTCATTGTAAAATGAAATTGAACTAATATAAAAAGCCCATAGATGAATAT
>CAZNTE010000031.1:0-29280 GCA_964575895.1 uncultured Tissierellaceae bacterium
AGATATTCATCTATGGGCTTTTTATATTAGTTCAATTTCATTTTACAATGAGTCATTAAATTAATTCGCATGTTTTGTAAATTAGAAAGGGCCAATTTTGTGAATATTGCGCAATTTTAATATTTCACGTCTGGATAGTAGATAAATGTGAAGTAAATAGTATTTATTATCTAAGAAAGTTGAACTTTTAAGAAGAGAAACAATTTATCATAATCATAATAAATCTGCTATGATCCATTTTGCAGAAGGGTAATTAAGTAGTCCCCGAAAATCAGTTGCAAAAATTGCTGAGAAGTTTTTAAAGCAACATAGGTAGGAAAACATATAATACTATGAATTATTAAGGAAGTTGATAGACTATACTATATGTTACATTACATCATTAATTATTATATTAGAAATAGCTATATAAATTGTACTGCCAGGACATGTTTCAACAAATAGCCATCAATTTTGATGTGTTTCCATCTACGAGTTTTGATATATTACCCCATAACTACAAAAGTTAAAAAATGATATATGCTAGCTAGACTCTTTACATAATGAGTTTAATGTATAGAATTACTGAATAACTTTTATTTCAAATAATGGGTATCTATAGGTTGATTGATAAACGTGTGTCAAAATTTCAAAGGAGGTTATACTATGGGAATAATGGACAAACTTAAGGGGATTTTTGGAGAAGCAAAGGAGAAGGGGGAACATCTTGCTGATAAGGCAGAAGATTTGGCAAAAGCTGTGAAAGATGATACAGAGGATGTTATTGAAAAGGCTCAAGACAAGTTTGAGGATGTAAAAGATAAACTTGAAGACAAACTAGATGATTTTAAGGAAGATGCAGATGATCTAAAGGAGAAAGCAAAGAAAGAGATGGAAGAGATTAAAGACAAATTAGAGGATAAAGCAGAAGAAGTAGAACCTAGAATGGAAGAAAAGAAAGAAGAAGTAGAAGACAAATTAGAGGAAGTTAAATCAGACGTAGAGGACAAAGTTACTGAGGTGAAGGAATCAATAAATGAAAAGGAAGAAGATGTAAAAGAAGAAGTTTCAGAGTCTTTGGATGAGGCTGAAGAAAAATTAAAAGAAATACTGGAGTAGTTAAAACTAAGGCAGTCATTAAATTTGGCTGTCTTTTTATTGGACCAATCTTAAATAATAAGCTAAAATGTATCTAAGGTAAGTTGAAAGAACTAACATTGTTTCATTGGATAAGAATTGATTAAATAAGTTATTCGATTTGGGATGAGACTGGACTAAAATAGTTACTTTGATTAATGGAGAAATAAAATGAAACAGTATAAGATGGAAAAGATTAAAATTGAATCAGATGGGAAAAATTTGGACATATATATTTTTAAACCAACAGTCAATAAAAAATCCCAAGTAGAAACACCTGGAATTCTATGGATACATGGAGGAGGATATGTTACAGGGATGGCTAAGATGATCTTCATCTCACGAGGCATTGATTTGGTAAAAAAATATGGTGCAGTAGTTCTTACCCCAGAGTATCGATTGTCAAAGGAAACACCTTATCCAGCTGCATTGAATGATTGTTATGCTGCTCTCAAATATTTGAAGGAGAACGCAGAACAACTTTGTATCAATAGCAGCCAAATTATAGTTGGTGGTGAGAGTGCAGGAGGTGGGCTTGCTATTGCAACTTGTATGTATGCAAGAGATAAAGGCGAAATCAATATTGCATATCAGATGCCGCTTTATCCAATGATAGATGATAGAGATACAGATTCATCCCGAGATAACAATTCTCCTATTTGGAATACAAAGCGTAATCATAAGGGCTGGAAGGCTTATCTTGGAGACTTATGGGGAGATGAAGTACCTCCTTATGCTGCGCCAGCAAGGCAGACTAACTATTCAAAACTTCCACCTGCCTACACTTTTGTCGGAGATATTGAACCTTTCTACTGTGAAACTCTGACCTATATAGAAAATCTTAAGAAGGTAGGGATTGATGCAAAGGTTGATGTTTATAAAAATTGGTTCCATGCCTATGATATTCTTCTTCCTTTTATGAAGACTAGTAAAAAAGCTATTTCAGAGTTTGAAAAGCAATATTTATATGCAGTAGAGCACTATTTTGCAGAACAGAAGTAAAACAAAGTTAACCTATAATATATGTATTATGTGATTTCAAAGATAGAGATGTAATATAGATTAAAAGTGAGTAAGATTTATAATATACATTTCAGTTTTGTCGTTAAAAAGTTAAATACCAATAATAATTAATAATGACATTATGTAACTTATTCAAAAGAGGTTTATTATTCCTAACGGAGGGGAATAGATGTTATTAAGGGCATAAATGATGTAAATTATGCATTAAGTAGAATGGGAAAGTTAACAATTATTTATGATATACAGGAGGAAAAATAGTTGCTTGATTTAAAAATTGTTAATGATTATAAAATTACTGAAGAATATCGATTTAAATATGAAAAACAGTGTAGTTGTTCTTATTGTAGAAACTATTATGAAACTTTTAAAGATAAGTATCCTCAAACTTCAAAGTTTTTAAAAGTATTAGGATTGGATCCAGATTATCCTTTGGAAATTATGCTTCCACTATATGATGAACCTGAGAACCAGATGGACTACTTATCCTTTTATCCTGTAAAAGGTTCTATGGGTGAAGATGAGATATCAGTTTCAATAGAAGGGCTTGAGATAAAAGTATTTAAAGGCTCTTCTAAAGAAATTCCATGTCCTAAGCCTCAGATGGAAGAGCCCTATTTATTAGTTGGAATATCAGGAGTTATATTACCTTGGATTTTAGATGAAGATCCTGAATAGATAGAATATAGAAAAATTAATATATTGTTTATTTAGCATTGAGATTTAGTTAAAACTGCAAATATAAAAATACTTACGAGGAGGAAAACAATGAAATTAATTTCATGGAATATCGATTCATTAAACGCTGCACTAACCAGCGATTCAGCACGTGCTCTATTATCTAAGGAGGTACTAGATACCATTGCAGACCACAATCCTGATATTGTTGCCTTGCAGGAAACAAAGCTACCAGGTAGTGGTCCTACTAAGAAGCACTTTGAAATCTTAAATGACATATTTAAAGAATATGAAATTGTTTGGAATAGTTCAGTTGAACCTGCTCGTAAGGGTTATGCAGGGACAATGTTTTTATATAAGAAACATTTAAACCCGTCTGTTACTTACCCAGTAATTGGTGCTCCAGGTACTATGGACTATGAAGGAAGAATTATAACATTAGAGTTTGAGGATTTCTTTTTAACCCAAGTTTATACACCAAATGCAGGGGATGGTTTGAATCGTTTGGAAGATCGTCAGACTTGGGATATTAAATACGCTGAATATCTTGCTGATTTAGACAAGATAAAGTATGTTATTGGAACAGGGGACTACAATGTAGCCCATAAGGAAATAGACCTAGCTAATCCTAGTAGCAATAGAAAGTCACCTGGATTTACAGATGAAGAAAGGGAAGGATTTACTAATCTACTGGCAAAAGGTTTTACTGATACATTCCGATATATACATGGTGATATAACTGACACCTATACCTGGTGGGCTCAAAGGGCTAAGACAAGTAAAATAAATAATTCAGGATGGAGAATTGACTATTGGTTGGTTAGCAATCGGATAGCGGATAGGGTTCTTAAATCCGAAATGATTGATTCAGGACCTAGACAAGACCACACACCAATATTACTTGAGATTGATTTGTAGTTACGACAATTAATTGTATTAATGAGTTGTTAGTATGTGAATTAATTATTACTGAGGTGTTTATGATATGAAAGAAGTAAAAGAGCAATCCCTTAGAAACCCTGATGTTAAACCAACTATAGAAGTCATAAGTAAGATACTTGGGGAGGCAAACAATGCGTATTTATTTTTTATTAGTAAACTTGAACATCATGGTATAACCTTAGAGTGGAATTACTATAATGATGGGAAAGCTTGGCTGGGCAAAGGTGTTCATAAATGGACAGGAGCAAGAGGTGGTAGTAAAGAAACAACAATTATTTGGCTATCTATTTGGAATGGGTTTTTTAAGGTTACTATTTATGTGCCTGAAAATAAACGTGAAGAAATTCTTGAACTTTCACTAGATAATAAGATTAAACTAATGATATCAGAATCAAAACAAATGGGGAAAATAAAGTTCTTCCCAATTTGTTTTGATTTATGCACAGATGAATTATTTGAGTCAATTTTTATATTATGCGAGTATAAGATATCCATTATAGACCATAGATTATATATACCATAATAGTTTACAATTGTAACAATATAATGATTGCAACCTACCATAAATATTAAAGTAATGTTATTGTAGTATTTTGTTAATTTATTAATTATATGATTGAATCTTGAAGCCATATAAGCTATAATGAGACTTTGGATACATTATTTAAATTTAAGGAGGCTACATAGTGAAATCAAACAAACAAGGCTGGATAGTAGTTGCAGCTGGAGCAGGTATAAATCTTGCCTTTGGAGTATTATATGCTTGGAGTATATTTGCAGGAAAGCTTCAAGAAACTTTAGGATGGACTAAAACTGAGTCTTCCATACCTTATACTGTTGCAATAATTATGTTTGCATTGGTAATGATTCCTGCGGGTAGGCTACAGGATAAGATAGGACCTAAATGGGTAGTTACAATAGGAGGTTTACTGATTGGATTTGGCTGTATCTTAGCAGGATCAATGACTAGTATATTTGGATTAACCATATCTTTCGGGGTATTAGCAGGCTCTGGAATTGGCCTAGGTTATGCATCTACAACGCCACCAGCTCTAAAGTGGTTTCCACCTGAGAAGAAGGGATTAATATCAGGAATCGTAGTTGGAGGATTTGGATTAGCTACCCTCTATATAGTGCCATTAAGTAATTTTTTGCTTTCTAGGTATGATGTTTTTACATCATTTAGAATCATGGGGGTTATATTTCTTCTAATGACATTACCACTTGCTCAATTTGTAAGAAACCCTGACAAACCAGTTGTTTCAGATAATAAAGCAGCTAAACCACCAATAGAAGACAAAACGGTTAAGGAAATGCTTAAGACTAAGCAATTTTACATGTTATGGTTTATGTTTTTTGCAGGTGCAACAGGTGGATTAATGACTATAGGAAGTTTAAAGCCCATTGTTAAGGTTATGCTAGGAGAAAGTGCAGCACTACAACTTGTAGCATTAGCTGCAATAGCAAATGCATTGGGAAGACCATTAGCAGGAGTTATTTCTGAAAAATTTGGCAGGGGTAAAACAATGTCTGTTTTATATGTACTTCAAGCATTAGCCTTATTCCTATTTAATGGATTAAGTAGTTTTGCAACTGTTTTAATGGCCGCTGCAATGATATACTTTGCCTATGGTTCAATGCTATCAGTTTATCCTTCTGCATGCGCAGATAATTATGGAACTAAAAACCTAGGACTTAATTATGGAATCATGTTTTCAGCCTGGGGAGCAGGAGGGGTATTTGGACCGATTTTAGGAGGCAAAATAGCTGATGCCACAGGTTCATATGAGATGGCATTTTATGTATCAGCAGGAATACTTATAATAGCTGCAATAATGGGACTTTTCTATAAGACAAGTCAAAGCAGACATTCATATGTAGTTACTAGAAATGGCTAAAATATTTAACTTATATGAGACATTTAGGAAGACCTAAGTTTCTTTTTTATGCATGTTTATTGCAACTAATTCTGAAAAATTTTCAAAGGAATTAGTTTAGGTTTTACAGTATTGGTTATAATTTGAAGATTGTGGGGGAAATATATATTAAAGTATACTATTAACGATAAATTTGTGCACAAATTGTCGGATATTATTAATCCTATTATGCTAACATATATTCAAGGAGGGGATTAAGGGATGAATCAATTAAGCAACATGAATAAAGCTATGACTTATATTGAAGAGCATCTAACTGATGATGTAGATTACAATAAGATATCACAAATAGCATGCTGTTCGGAATACCACTTTAAAAGGATGTTTTCATTTCTAGCAGGAGTTAGTTTATCTGAATATATTCGTAGAAGAAAACTGACTTTAGCTGGATTAGATTTAAAGAACTTAGATATGAGAGTTATAGATATAGCACTAAAGTATGGATATAATTCAGCAGACTCATTTTCACGTGCTTTCTATTCTATTCATGGGATTCTTCCATCTGAAGCAAAAAGAGAAGATTCACAACTTAAATCATACCCTAGAATGACCTTTCAATTATCAATTAAAGGAGGAGTAGAAATGAATTTTAGAATTGTTGAAAAGAAAGCCTTTAAAATTGTAGGATATAAAAGAAGAGTCCCTATAGTTTTTGAGGGTGTTAATCCTGAAATTGCTAAAATGACTGAGCTATTAACGGTTGATACCATTAAACGATTAAAATCTATATCTAATATAAGTCCATCAGGAATTATAAGTGCATCAACAAATTTTTCTGAAGGAAGAATGGATGAAAAAGGTGAATTAGATCATTACATTGGAGTAGCAACCACAAATAATGATACATTTGAATTTGATGTTTTAAATGTTAAGGAAAGTACTTGGGCAATTTTTGAATCCATTGGACCATTTCCTGAAACCCTTCAAAATATATGGGGTCGTATTTACTCAGAGTGGATTCCATCATCAAATTATGAGGTAGTAGAAGGTCCAGAAATTCTATGGAACGAGAGCCCAGACACCAGTAATCCAAAGTATAGGAGTGAAATCTGGATTCCAGTTAAACTAATGAATGTGTAAACTTTATATAAACATCAGATGCCATTATTGTAATTAAAAAGGATATAAATAGAAATCAACTTTTAGCAGAATACTAGAATATTGAGCTAAAAGTTGATTTTATTTCAACTAGGAATTTAATATTTAATAAACGTGTAATATTTAGAAGGAATAGGTAGTTCTAATACGGGTAAATATACTACAAGTAACTTACAAATGGGATAATGGAGTACTTTAGAGAAAGTAAGCAGGGGAAGTAGATAATGGCTATGAAGGAGTGAGTTAAGTGAAAAACAAATATATTTTCACATCAATCATTGTGGGTTTAATTTTTCTTCTAACTGCTTGCAGTACTAATGGCAACCAATTAGACACAGATAATAAGGATATAGTTGATAAGAATGAAAGACCAGTAATAAACGTAGAGAGTATTGATAGCTATGAGAATATAGAAATAACTGATTGGTTAGATGATGAGACCGTACTATTATCAATGGAAAATGATTCCTTAAACAAAATGAAACTAGCAGAGCTATCAGAAAAATACCCAAGGAGTTTATATTTCTACAATATTAACACCAAAGAGTATAAGCTGATAAGTGAGGCAGAGAATCTATTTCTAGGTGGAGCTACTCTTTCAGAAAATAAAGAATCTATACTTTATTATAAAGTAGAGATTGGTGATCCAGCCTATTTTGTAATGAATATAAATAATCATATAGGTTTTGGTATTCAGGGAGAAAATATTGGAGGAGCTACAAGTGCAATATGGAGTGATAATGATGTCATTGGCACGACATACAATAATTCTGTATTCTTAGCAAGTACTGATGGAGATATTGAGATTTTAGATGATCTGGAAAAGGATATATTTCTAATTCGTAAGGTTAAGGATGTAATTTACTATAACACTCTTACTGATCAAAGCTTGATAAGTATGAATCTCAATTCTAAAGAAAAGATAGGAACTAGTTTAACTAATGTAACTGATGTAATACCATCACCTAAAGGCAATGAATTGATAATTAATCAAAATGATGGTTCTAATAGTCGGTTGCTTTTAAGTGACTTACTAGGAAAAGATACTAGTGTAATTGATGAGGGAAGTGAACTTGGTGGAATATCCTGGTCAAAGGATGGAGACTTAATTTCTTATTATAAACTAGATGCTTTGAGTGGTAATGAAAGTTCTGGTATATATGTTTTTGATACTATAAGTAAAAAAACATTTCAAATTCTCCCAGATGTAAAATATTCAACTACATCATGGAGTCCATCGGGGAATAAATTAGCAGTAGCTGAGTTAATAGAAGGAAATTATTATAGCAGAATATTGTATTTAAAGAATGAATAAAAAGGATATAGTAATTAGCTAGAATGAAGTCATGAAAAGACTCTTATATCTCTAAAATTTAGAAACATAAGAGTCTTGATTTAGTTTTTGGATTACTTCATAAGTTCCAGATAATTATTTTTCGTTATGCTCTCCCCATATATGAAATACCCTGGCTCTAGGTTAATATTATAGTGGGACATAGTAAAATGTAAATGAGGCCCGGTAGAAAAACCAGTTGACCCTACAGTCCCAATAATTTGTCCTCTTTCAACTATACCTCCTTGAGTAACATTTAATTTTTCTAAATGGAAATATACGCTAAATAATCCTTCGCCATGATCGATTACTATACTATTACCGGTTAAAATTAGGGGCATTGCAAGTGTAACTTTACCTCTATTAGTTGCTAATATATTTGTATTAAGTGGAGCAGCTATATCAATGCCTGCATGTATATAAGATGTAAGGGAACCATTTACTGTTCTGGATTCACCAAACTCTGTTGAAATTCTTCCTTTAACAGGTAAAATAAATGGCTCACTATAATATCTTGTCTGAGAAGAAACTTCCCTTGATGGGTTAAAGTATTTTCTATATTCTGCATTTGCCTCCTCAGTTCTTGTACTAGATTCAATTGTAGTATCAATTTTTAAATGCTGAACTCTGAAATCTCTTGCTGCAACATCAATGACTTTAGTGACTATATTCTTTGTTTTCGAGTCTGTAAATTTCAGTAAATATACACCTGGTTTAGTATTATAATTTGTTGGAATATATCCTTTTAGAGTATTATCACTTTTATACCACTTAAAGTTTGAGTATAAATCCTGATTTAATGATACTTCTGTACCTTCTGACAAGTGATGGACTGTAATATCTAATAAATCTCCTTGTTCCAGATTGTTCTTGGAGACAATTACATTTATAGGGAGATAGCCATCAGGAATAATTCCTTGTTTATTAAGAAGTCTATAAGATACAACAGCTGCTTCTGATCTTGTTGCATTTTTCATTGGTGAAAACGTACCATCTGGATATCCTAAAATGAATTCTAAAGCTACAGATGAGATAGCATTACTTATATAATCTGGAGAAACTGTATCTAAATCGCTTAACATTGCTGTGGCTGCATTGAAAGCTAAAGGATCAATTCTACCACCTGATTTTGTGTAAGCATTTACTACTATACTTGCCATTTCTTGTCTTGAAATATATTTACTGAAGGCTACCTCAGTCATACTACCATATTCAAAAAACCTAATTAAGTTATTTTCAAGAGCAGACTCAATGTAAGGCATGCCCCAGAATTCTCCTTGTCTCAGATTTCTAACTTGTAATCCCTGAGACTTAACTATCAATGAAATAAACTCTATTCTTTTGATATTATCATTGGGTTTAAAACTACCATCTGGATAACCATTAATAGCATTAAAATCAGAAACTGTTTGAATATATGATCTGGCCCAATGATTATCAATATCACTCAAACTTATAGCATAAGATGGGTTAATACTACTTATACTAGAGAAAACTAATATAGAAAATATTAATACTAAGCATATAATATGTTTATTCAACTTTAGTTTCATTTATTTCATTCCTTTCATATAGATAAATCTATAGATTGTTTGTAAGTATATTATATACCAAAAGACAAATGATTGCATATTAGAGACTAAAATGACACATAAGTGTTATAATTGTATATTTTCAGCTAAAATATAACTTCAAGGGTATATTTAAATAAGGAGGTTTTAAAAATGGCTGATGGCAAGTGTGATATAAAAAATAGAAAATTAGAGAAAAAGGTAGAAGTTATAGATGGTTTTACTATAAAATATCATGCCAATGGTAAAACAAAGTGGTCCAAAGGGATTATTGTCAATGACCATCCAGAAGGATATTGGGAATGGTTTAGACCTGATGGAACATTGAAAAGATCTGGTTATTTTAAAAAGGGAGAGCCCACTGGTGAGTGGATAACTTATGACAAGAAGGGTAATGAGTATAAAAAAACTCAGCGTTGAAAAATAGTAGTTAAGGTAAAATGTAAATATGTTAAAATTGTTTAAATTTGGAAATCTTATAAAACTTTTAAATTGATGTTGGATTTTTCATTTAGCATATTTTAAGCACAAGGTGTTTGTATGAGATGGGATATTTTTTGAAAGGAGCATTCAAATGAAAAAGCTACTGATTGGTTTAGCAATTGTTATGGTTGCTCTTATAGCATTCTGGCAAATGGGCGGGAGAGACTTTTTATTAGCAAGGACAATATTCTCACCTGATTATAGTGAAGAAGTTGTAGAAGAGCAACAAAATGAAGAAGTGATTGAAGATATTAATAATGATGAAGAAGAGGATGTAATACTTGAGGAGCTAGTATACTCTTCAGATGAACTAGAATATACTTTAGAGATAATTGGTGAGGACTTTGAAATACCTTGGGAAATACTACCATTATCAGATGATGAGATCCTTATAACTGAGAGAGCTGGAAGAGTTATATTGTTAAATAGTGGAGTTATTCATATTCAGACAAGCGTGGAGCACACTGGAGAAGCAGGTTTACTTGGTCTTGAAAAAAGTATAGATTTCGAAGAAAGCAAAAAAATATATTTATATTACACATATAGAGATGGGAACAACTTATATAATAGGGTATCTAAATTTATTTATGATGGGAAATCTTTAAAGAATGAGGAGTATGTATTGGATAAAATTCCAGGGTCAAGATTTCATAATGGTGGAAGAATAAAATTTGGTCCCGATGGGAAACTGTATATTACTACAGGAGATGCTCAAGTTCCAGACTTATCACAAGATCTTGACTCCCTTGCAGGGAAGATTTTAAGAATCAACCCAGATGGAAGTATCCCAGATGATAACCCTATAGAAAATAGCATGGTATATGCATTAGGCCTTAGAAATCCTCAAGGGCTTTCATGGCATCCAATAACAGGAGATCTATATGCCAGTGATCATGGACCAAATAGTCAAGATGAGATCAACAAGATATTACCTGGAGAGAATTACGGATGGCCAAGAGTTACTTGTACTAGTAGTGATGACAGGTTTAAGGATCCCATATCATGTTATTCTAGCTATACCTTAGCACCATCAGGTATTACTTTTTTACCCTGGGAGAATACTATCGATAATCCACTATATGTAGCAGGTCTAAGGGGGAATATGGTTTTAAAGATAGACATAGATACTCAGGGAGATTTAATCAAACAAGAACCAATTATCAATGATTATGGAAGAATCAGAACAATTATTTATTTTAGAGGCTCCTTTTATATTGCAACAAATAATAGGGATGGTAGAGGAACACCTAGCGATAATGATGATCTTATTATTAAAGTCACCCCAAATTTACCAACACAATAACTTTTCCAATAGAAAACCTAAAATATTTTAGGTTTTCTTCTAAGTTTTTTAATAATGCTAAAGATAATAATTTGAAACTTTAAGTTCTAATAATTTTCGTTGAATAATAATAGAATATGTGAGGCGATTATGGTAGAATAGTCTGTATTATACTATGAGGAGATAAACCATGATTATGAATGAAAGTTTTAAAAGAGGTGTAAAAGCCATTATACCCTTGATCTTAGGATTAATACCATTTGCTTTGATAAGTGGAATAACAGCCTCTAATGCTGGCTTATCACTGGGTATGACTATGTTAATGAGCATTGGAATATTTGCAGGTGCTTCTCAGCTAGCGGTATTGCAATTAGCATTAGACAATGCAAATACCATTGTAATTATATATACTGCATTAATTATTAACTTAAGAATGATGATATATAGTCTATCAATATCTCAACATTTACGAAAAATAAGCATAAGATGGAAGGCTATTTTAGCCTATACTATGACTGATCAAAGTTATGCAATATCTATGGTCCATTTTTTAAATGAGCCAAATGAAGATAAAAAGAGTTTTATTTTTGGGGCATCAATAAGCATTTGGACATTATGGCAGATTAATACTATAATCGGATATCTTATGGGATCAATTATCCCTCAAAGTTTAGGGTTAGAATTTGCAATACCATTAACATTTATCGCTGTATTGTTAAAAGGAATAACAGGGTGGTCAGGAATAATAACAATTATAACAAGTGGTAGTGTGGCTGTTCTAGCTGCATCTCTACCAATGAATCTTGGGTTAATAATAGCAGCCATAGTAGGGATTGCAGTTGGTACCATTAGTGAAAAACTAATGAGTAAAGGTAAGGGGAATATCTAATTATGAATGATTTACAATTTGTTATAACAGTACTAATAATTGGATTAGGGACATTCCTTTTTAGGTTTTCATTTATTTATTTAAATGATAAATTTAGAATGCCAAAATGGCTACATCAATCTTTAAGATATGTACCTGCAGCAGTATTATCAGCATTGATTTTTCCTGCAATTTTAATTGATAATGGGCAGATGTGGTTTTCATTTAGCAACCCAAAACTAATGGCATCAATTGTTGCAATTGTAGTAGCATGGAAAACAAAAAGCCTATTTTTAACCATCGCAGTGGGTTTAGGAATATATTGGCTAAGAATATTTTTATAGAAAAAATAAACCTCATTATTTAGGGAATGATATGATATACACTCACCCCGATAATGAGGTTTTGTTATTCTCTTATTTCCTTAAATAATTCATAGGCTTTATTCAAAGCTTCTTCTAGGATATTATTACCAAGTGGTGTAATTTTATAGTACTTTCGAATTTTCCCATCAGTCAATCGCTCTTCCATTTCAAGTAAATCGCTAGTTTCCATACTATGAAGTAGAGGGTATAAAGTACCTGGACTCATATTGTAACCATGTTCTAAAAGCTCATCAATCATCCAAGCACCATAAAAAGGTTCTTTCTTAGCATGATGAAGGATATGGATTTGGATGAAACCCAAAAAAAATTTTCTTAGAATTTTTTCTTGCATATTATATCACTCCTAGGGTATTACATTAATAACGAAATCCGATATCGAAATATGATATGAGTATATCAAAAAAATGTAATTTATGCAAACGATAAATGGGTATTCATTATATTAAAAAGAGAGGAGAATGTACTTGAATATAGAAGATAAAGATCTTAACCCAAAGAGGGTAAAATGGAAGACTTTTTTAAAGGATGTTTTTGTATGTTCTTTGGGAGCTTATGGTGGGCCAGAAGCTCATTATGGAGTCTTTACTGATCAGATGGTTGTAAAAAAGAAGTATTTATCCGAAGAAGAATTAGTTGAATTAATAGCATTAACAGGGATATTACCAGGACCTAGTAGTACTCAAACCATTGTAGCAATTGGTCATAAGATGGGAGGGCCTGTTCTAGCACTATTAACGATGTTAGTTTGGGCACTACCTGTATTAGTTGTCATGACATTATTATCTTTTTTAAGTCAGTTTTTAGGTACAATGAATTTATCACAAGACAGTTTAAGGTATATAGGACCTATGGCGGTTGGATTTATTGTAGTAGCAGCCTATAGAATTGGTAGAAAAGTTGTTAAGGATAATTTAACATTGCTCCTACTTGTTATGGGAGCTGTGGTAACATACTTTATTAGAGAACCATGGATATATCCATTAGTTCTTGTTGTGGGAGGAATTATAAGTGTTATAACTTCAAACGAACAGGACCTATGGAATCATGTTAAGATAAATCCGCCTTGGAAATATTTCATTGCATTTGCTATATTTGCAATGGGTAGCATATTGCTTTTAGCAGTTTGGGACAATATTCTAATTAGACTATTTGAGAGCTTTTACAGGTATGGTTATTTAGTAATAGGTGGAGGGCAAGTTGTAGTGCCACTTATGTATAGTGAATTGGTGGATGTAAATCAATACATGACAAATCAGGAATTTTTAACAGGATTTGGCCTTGTACAAGGACTGCCTGGTCCAATGTTTAGTTTTGCTGCTTACGCTGGTGGTATGGCAGCTCGAGGTGGAAGTGTTTTATTACAGCTTGCAGGAGCAATAATTGGTGGCATTTCCATATTCTTACCTGGATTACTTCTTATTTATTTTATTTATCCCATATGGGAAATGCTAAAAGGAATCAGGGGAATAAAGGTATCTTTGAAGGGCATAACTGCAGTTGCTGGAGGCTTGATAGCAGTTGCAGCACTTATACTGATGCAGAGAAGTGGATTTGCTATTGATAATCTTTTAGTAACTCTAGCAACAATCATTCTACTCTTGACTAAAAAAATACCAGCACCACTAATTGTAGTAGCAGTAATTGCAATTGGATTTTTAATTTAATAGGATTTGAGAAGACAGAGGAAACTATACTTAGTTCTCCTCTTTTTTTTAGGTATTTATTAGTAATGTAAAATATATCCAATTTAAATACATTTTTATAGATCAATATGATAGAATAGTTTTAAATATATAAAGCAAACAATACAGTTCTTGATACAAAAGGAGTACATATGAATTTTATTATTCGTTGGAGGATATACATGGATAAGAAGAATACTAAGTATAACTATATGCTGTCTCTAATAGGGTTTTCACTACTTTTTGCATATATTCTATCCTTTCAATTTGAAGGACAGGTACTCTATGGTATTTTGGAGACAAATAACTTAGAACCATCACTATACATTCAGATGTCTATTGTGTTTCATTTTTTTGGATTAGTTTTTGCAGGGAAAGTGGTTAAATCTATAGTCACTGCTAAAACTTCAATGATTGTTAGTATGGGAATAATTCTACTAGTATCAATACCATTTTTATTATCCATGACCAAGCTATTTCTTGTAAGTTTGATGATTAGTGGTTTTGCAAGTGGATTGGCAGTGGCATCTTGGGGCTACATCCTAAAATATACTTCTCAGGGGAATATGAGACTAAAGGTATGTGCTGACTTGCTAATTATCTCAAATATAGTGATGATAGGAATAGATGTTTTATCCTTAAAGACATCTTCAATAATTGGATTATTGGCATCAATGGGGATCTTATTATTTAGCAGTCTATTTATATCGAAAGTTGAGTTACATAATATTAAACCTAATCCTATAAGAGAAAGAGGAATTAACAAACCCTTATTGATATTGGCTGTATTTGTTTTTATAGTTACCATAAACTCAGGATTAATGTATCAAGTTGTAAATCCATCATTTGCTAATCTAAGAAATTTAACAACTTGGTATTGGGCAATACCATATATAGTTGCTATTTTGTTGTTGAGAAATCTTCCCACAAGTATTAAAAGAGCTAGGATATTGTATGTGGGGATCTTTATGGTAATGGCTTCCTTTATTCTGTTTATGTTATTGGGAAGAGGGTCTCTTGATTATATAATTATAGATACATTTATGCTTGGAGCATTTGGTGTATTTGATCTATTCTGGTGGAGTATACTAGCTGAAATGGTTGATCTTACAGATAATCCTGCAAGGGTATTTGGCCTTGGATTAGCTGCCAATGTATTTGGAGTACTTACAGGAGGAGCTATTGGGATAGGAATAGAATCATTAGGTATTGGAGGAGCAGAAGTAACTGTTATTGCTTTGAGTATAGTTTGCATAACTCTTGTAATGTTACCGCCACTTAACCATCAACTAGTCATGTTGTTAAAGAATCACTCCTACCTAATGGTTTATGAGAACTCCTCATCAAACCAGCAGAATAGTATAATATCAAGTATTAAAACCCTTGATCCACTGACCATTAGAGAACAGGAAGTACTTGACCATATATTATCTGGAGAATCTAATAAGTACATCGCTAAGGCACTAAGTATAAGTGAAAGTACAGTTAAAACCCACACTAGGAATATATTTTCAAAATATGATGTGGAAAGTAGGGCAGAATTAATAAGTACCATATTAAAGAACCAATATAAGTAGAAATCAAGTTAATTATTAGAGCTTTTCATACTAAAGTATGAGAAGCTTTTTCTTATTTCATCCTTTTTGGGGATGCCTTAAATCATTTAATCTAGTAAATTTAATTAAAGGAGGTAAAAAAAGTGAGTCCAATAATTTATAGGTTAATTTTAATGGGGATTGTATTGATAGTTGGGACTATAACATTTATTTATTTCTTAAGCAATGGCTATATGTCATTAAGTGTATTGGGACTTTCAATTATTACATATAGTATATTCAAACTACATAGACTTTATAAAAAAAAGAAGATTTTACATCTAATTATTGACAATCCACTACTTGCTTACCCCTCAGATATAAATAACACCAAAGAAGACAAATATTCTGATTATCAAAAGACAATATTTTCAACCTTTGGTTTATTACATAATAACCAGGTTTATTCTTGGGGATACCAAGGTTTAAAAGGAAATAAACTTCTAGATGTTAATATAGGCAAAGATAAAATTAGTATTAGATATGGCACTTGTGATTATAAAGAGGATCTGGTATTTGAACACCAAATAGAATATAAGAAGGATGCTGAAAACTTAAGAAAAAAGATACTAATAGAAACTGGTATCAAGGCAAGTATGGAAGAGTGGCTATAAGGTATATTCCATGGTGGAGTGAAGATTATTTGAAATAAAGGAGGATGGAGTAGATGAAAAACAGAATTATATCAATATTATTAATTATTTCGATGATTACAAGCATTGTGACCCTAACTGGATGTGGAAGAGAAGGTGAAGAAGAGGCGACGATTAATATAGATTACCCAAAAGAAGTAAGTGGGATCCTAAATGAAGAAAACCTTTCCATCTCAAATGAAGGAGTATCACTTACCATAGAGGAGTGGTCTCTGGTTAATGATACCAATGTTACCATTAAAAAAGTTGAAAATCCTCCACCAATTACTGTAGAGGATGAAGAAGTTGTACCTCTTGTTTATGACTTTAATATGGAGGGTGAAGTTACTGGAATCATAGAGTTAAGGATTCCCTGTGATGCTCCAGAAGAGGAAGTTTTTGCTGGATATTTTAACCCGGAAACTAGTACATGGGAACCAGTGGAATCTTACTACGACAGTGAAAATAAAACTGTAGTAATTAAGACAAATCACTTATCTACATATGGAGTATTTACTATAAAAAATCCTAATAAGAGATATGCAATGTTAGCTTTTAGTAGTGATTTTAATTTGGATGATATAAGTTTAGACCAAGCTATTAAAATGCTAGAAACATCAATGTATGATAAGGACTCATTCTATCAGGATAGTTTTGATTTGGTATCAAAGATGGTGGGTATTCATGGAGGAATTACTACAAACTTAGTAGATGTGGCAAATGGAATAAGTGAAGGATATGTTCCTACATTTAGTGAAGGTTTAAAAAAGAGTGTAACATACTTGGGATATTCTTTGACTGTTTTTGAGATATTGCAAGCTTATAGTCAAGATGATCATAAATCCATGGTGTTTAAGACAATCGAAGGTATGACTGGATATATATTAGATGAGGTCAGCACTTATGTGGGTACTACATCAATGGCTGCAGGAATGTTTTCAGTTGGACTTGTCAACTACGCACTAAATGAGTTTATCGCAGAGGCAATTAGTGGGAGAATTGATATTTATACCAAAGCCTATGATCTATATTACAAAGAAAAAGGTAGATCAAATAAACAATGGGTAACCTTAATAAGAAAAATGGTTGAAAATGGAAAAGATCCAGAACAGGTCGTGAAAGATATATCTAAGGAACTAAATAGGTATGCCTATGAATTTTGGGAAGATGATACAACTGTTGGAATCTATGGGAAGGAAGCAAGTCCTCAAGGCTGGTCTACAAGTTCTTTAGGTGGCCTAAACGAAAGGATCAAAAAGGAAATAAGTGAAGAGAGAAAGGGAGACTTGGAGAGATTAGTAGATGTCATACTAGGTAGGATACATGCTGAGAATATGATGAGCATTAAAGATGATATAAGAAAGGGACTAGTTAATTACCAAAAAAGAATGAATTCAATAGTTAATATAAAAGTTACAGATACAAATGCTGATGAAAAACCATCACACTTTGCTGGTGCAACTCTAAGATTCGTTGATTTACCATCAACTATTGAAGATCCTGAAGGGTGGCAGGCTGTTATCTCAGATAAAGGGGAGGCATTAATAAGATTTAGAGTTATTGCACATATAATGGCAAATAGCCCTAGAAGGATGGAGATTGTAAAAGTAACAGAGGAAAAGGAAGAAGTGATGATAAGGTTCAATGCAAAATTTTCTATTCCAGACTCCAAATTAGATCTTGCAGATTTATACACTACTTTTGATTACCCAAAAAATATAGGTGGTAGTTATGTAGTTTCAATGTATAATACAACAACCCAGAAGACCATAGATGACTTGATAATGACTGTAAATGTTACAAAGGAAGTATCAGATGGATCTTATATTGATATTTATTTAGAAAATAATGGTTCAGTATATGTAAATAACAACTATTTTTATAGCTATAAGACTGGTAAAGTTAATTATGCCTTAGGAGAAATGAGTTTTTCTAAAGTTGGAGACAATGGGGTTGCATTTAAGTTTGATGCTTTAGATCCTCAGAAGAAAGTATGGGGCTCATTTACAGGGCAAAAATGAAAATAGATAATATATGACCAACTATGAGCTCTTTGTATTTAATGTATACAAAGAGCTTTAGTATGTATTTAGCTAAAATTCATTAGTTCTGTTTACATTGAACTCAAAAAGGGTTACTATTTTAGTAAGGTCATAGATTTCATATAGATATTGTGTATTCAAAGTTAAAGAAAATTCTTTAAGAAAGGATAAATCCATTATGAATTATAATACAGAAATTCTTAGTATAATTAATATATTTAACATTCCGATTATAATTTTGGAGGAATCTTATGATCTTAATGAGATAAAGGTAGTTGCAATGAATTATGAATTTCATGAATTTAGTGGATATGAAACTTATGATTTAGAAGATGCTGCATTAAATAGTCAGATGAATGATTTTTTCCTTTCAACTAAAGATAACAAGAAAAATAGATGTGTTTTATATAATAAACAGGGAAATAGTTTAGAAGTAGAAGTATTGACTTCAAAGATTATAATTAAGGGCAAGAATAACTATATTTTACAATTCATAGAAGTCAAAGATGAATATGCGAATTTTAACCAATCTCATTATAATACATTAATTGACAAGAGCCCAGAAATCATATACTATGTGGGGCCTAATGGTAGAATAATAGATATAAGTTACTCATGTCAGGATTTGATTAAGTATAGTAGGGAGGAGCTCTTTGACCAACATTTTTCTACGTTGATATACAAAGATGATTTGCCCAAAGTTTATGAGTATTTTAATAAAGTCATGGACAATGAGACAGTAAAGTTTGAGTTTCGAATTAATTCAAAAGATAATAGCATTATTTATTTTGAGGCTTCTGCCATACCAGTTCTTGATGAAGATGGGATAACACATATCCTAGGTATTGCAAGGGATGTAACATATAAGAAAGAAGTCGAGAACAAACTCTTAGAAAGTGAGCAACTATATAGATCATTATTTGATGATAATGTGGATGCTGTAATAACATTTGATTTAGAAGGTAGATTTGCTTATGTTAATAAGGCTACTGAAGAGTTAATGGGATATAAGAAAGAAGATTTGATTGGAAATTCATTTTTGCCATACATAGTAGAAGATAGACAGGAATACACAATTAAAGAGTTTATGAAGGTATTAGATGGAAAATCTATACAGTATGAAACAGCTATGTATAATAGTAAAATGGAAATTATTGAGCTACATATTACTGTTATTCCAGTAATGTTAAATGGGGAGATAAAGGGAATACATTGCATTGGGAAGGATATTACCCTGCAGAAAAGAGCCGAGGAGACACTTAAAGAGATGGCATATTATGACTATTTGACTAGATTACCCAATCAATACTCGCTAAATAGTTATATAAAATCTATGATAAATTCAAAAGTACAATTTGGTATCATGATGATAGACTTAGATAGATTTAAAAATATTAATGATAACTGGGGACATGAGACAGGGGATATATTATTAAAAGAAGTATCCTACAGACTATTAAATGGATTGCCTAATAATGCCAGAGTATTTAGGTATGGTGGTGATGAGTATATTATAACTATAAAACATGGTAGTTATAATGAACTAATTAGTGTAGCAAAGTCAGTACAGAATTTGTTTAGAGAAAGTTTCGTATTAAATGGTATAGAAGTATACGTATCAGCAAGCATAGGAATAAGTTTATTTCCTGAAGATGGTGAGAGTATAGATGTATTATTTAAAAAGGCTGACAATGCTATGTATTACTCTAAGAAGCATGGTAGGAACAATATGTTGTTATACAAAAACATTGAAAAAGAACAAGATGACCAACTAACTAAAATTGAACCTCTTTTAAGGAATGCAATTAATAATAATGAGTTATTTCTAGTATACCAACCTCAAATAGACTTATCTACCAAGTGTATTGATGGGGTAGAAGTTTTGTTAAGATGGAACAACCCGGTTTTAGGAAATGTATCTCCATACAGGTTTATACCAATTGCAGAAGATAGTGGATTGATAATCGATATTGGAAATTGGGTGTTAAGGAATGCTTGCCAGCAGTTATCACTGTGGATAAATAAGGAGATTAATAATATAAGCATATCAATCAATATTTCAATACACCAATTCTATCAGGCTGATTTTGTAAGAAACATCAAAAATGTAGTTGATGAATACAAGATACCACCTGAGCTTGTGGTCTTGGAAATAACAGAATCAATAGCATCCAATTCAGATGTGATTTTAGCTAAGTTAAATGCCTTAAAAGATATAGGGATTAAGATATCTATTGATGATTTTGGTACAGGGTATAGTTCCTTAAAGTATTTAAAGGAATTCCCAATTGATTATCTTAAAATTGACAAGTCATTTGTTCAAGGGATTGGGTATAATAGTAAGGATCAAGATATTGTTGAGACAATAATAATGCTTGCCAAGAATCTTGGATTACAAACAATAGCTGAAGGAACAGAAACACAAGATGAAATTAATTTTCTAAGAGATAAGAACTGTAATCTTGCCCAAGGTTATTATTACTGTAAACCGATCATTGCTGAAAAGTTTGAGAGATGGTTAAAGGATTATGAAGCATGCAAAAAATGAATTTGAAAATCTGGGATATTTCATAAAGATGGAATATCCTATCTTTTGAAAGGATGAAAGTAATGAAAAACAGATTAACAGAATTATTAAATATTGAATACCCAATTATTCAGGGTGCTATGGCCCAAATTTCTAATAGTCAACTGGCAGCAGCTGTTAGTGAGGCAGGAGGAGCGGGGATAATTGGAGCAGGTGGACACGATGCTAAATGGGTAAGAGAAGAAATAGTTAAAATCAGAGAATTAACTAAAAAACCTTTTGGAGTAAATGTAGTTTTAATGGAAGAGGATAAGGAAAATATTATTGATGTTATTTGTGAATTAAAACCTACCTTTGTAACTTTTGGAGCAGGAAATCCAGTCCCATATATCAAGAAGGTAAAGGATGCAGGTGTTTTGGCTATCCCTGTAGTTGCAAACTTAAAACAAGCAAAGAAGGTAGAAAAAGAAGGCGCTGATGCACTTGTTATAGAAGGGATGGAGGCAGGAGGACACATTGGTAGTCAAACCTTAATGTCTCTTATGACTAATATAATACCCAACATATCAATTCCCATAATAGCAGCTGGAGGGATAGTTGATAAGAGAGGATTTTTAGCTGCTTTAGCCATGGGAGTTGAAGGAGTACAAATGGGGAGTAGATTTTTTGTATCTAAAGAATGTCCAGCTCATGAAAATGCAAAGCAAAAAGTTATAGAATCTCTAGATACAGATTCTGTAGTTCTTGGACATACCATTAGGCATGATGTAAGAGGTGTAAGAAATAAATTTTCAGATGAATATCTTACTAAAGAATACAGTGACTTACCTCGAAGTAGCTTAGCTGGTTTAATGAGAGGAGTATATAAAAAAGCTGTAATTGATGGGGATGTGGAAAATGGATTTGTCCAAATTGGACAAAGTCTTGATCCAATTAAGTCAATATTAAGTTGCGAAGAAATTATTAAGATGATGATATAGCATAAGAGGAGTTATTGGGGTTAAGTCTATGTAACTCCTCTTAATATATATATTTAAAATACTCTATCAATATGGTAACGTAATATTGTAAAGGTAAATAATAGTTATCGTTGAACTTGGATTGGAGTTGATATAAATGGAAGAGGAATTAATAGCTCCTTGCGGTATTAATTGCAAATTATGTATAGCATACCAGTTTAAGGACAAGGATATTAACAAAAGAGGGTTCCATAGACGCTATTGTCCAGGATGTATACCAAGAGGAAGCAATTGTCTGCATATGGGAGATTCATGTGATCTATTAAAAAATGGAATAGTAAGATTCTGCTATGAGTGCGAGAAATTTCCATGCAAAAGATTGAAGGCATTGGATAAAAGGTATAGGAGTAAGTATCAAGTTAGTGCAATAGATAATCTTAATTACATAAGGGACAAAGGACTTGAAGAATTCTTAAGTTCTCAGGATGCTATATGGAAGTGTAAGAAATGCAATGATTTTATTTGCTGTCATAATGGATTATGTTTAAATTGTGAAATAGAGGTCTTTGTTAAGAATCCTAGATATAGATGGGACCATTTAATAGATAAGGATTAGTGAGGTGATAAGATTGAAACAAGAACACGAATCGGTTAAATTGATGTGGAGTAATTTTATTAAAGATAACAATGAAGATACATCAATAAAGGACAAAAGATATGAATCATGGTATTTTTGTAATAATGAGGAAGATGCAAATAAGTTGGTAGATCTAGTAAGAAAAGGAACTAAAAGAGGTACTGCTTCCCTTCATATTCTATATGAGATGGAAGAGGAGCCAATACCACAGGTTGGAGATTACAATATTCTTACTAATTGGAATGGGGTAGCCCAGTGTATTGTTATGGATGTAAATGTTCATATTTTACCATTTAAGGATGTAACTGAAGAATTAGCTAATATAGAGGGTGAAGGAGATAAATCATTGAATTACTGGAGGAAAGTCCATCTAGAATTCTTTGAGGAAGAGGTAAAAAATATTGGGTTGGAATTCAATGAAGATATGCTAATAGTGTTTGAAGAATTTAAATTAGTCTATCCGGTAGACTAGAGGAGGAATAATAATGAAGTTTATTTGGAGTACTTTAAAGATCATTAATATGGAAGAATCACTTAAATTTTACGAAGAAGTAATTGGCTTGAAAGTTGATAGTAGATTTAAACCCAACGAAAAATTAGAGATAGCCTTTCTTGGAGATGGAGAGACTAAAGTAGAACTAATTTGTGCAAAGGGAAGCTCAGATTTAAGTATAGGATCAGATATATCATGGGGATTTCAAGTTGACTCTTTAGCTGAATTTACTAACTTCTTGGTAGCTAAAAATATAGAGATAATAGAAGGTCCAATACAACCAAATCCATTTACAAAATTTATTTATATTAAAGATCCCAATGGATTAAAAATTCAAGTTGTAGAGAAGAGATAAATTAGGAGAGGTAATAAAATGAAAGGCCTAAATAAGTATATTGAGGAGTATTACAAACAATTGGACAAGGGCTATATTATTATTGCTTACAGAGAAATAATATCTTTTATGTCATCCTTAAAGTCATCTTTGGAAAAAGATTTGAAGGATTATCAAATTGGGAATATATATCAAGGATATATGGATATGACCTACTTTCCAATCACAAATCTTAAACTAAAAGAGGAAAAATTAAAAGTAGCAGTGGTTTTTTTACACAAAGAAGCAAGGTTTGAATTATGGTTAAGTGGGACTAATAAAATTATTCAGAAATATCATATAGATAAGTTCAGAAAAATTGAAATAGGAAAGTATAAACTATCTGATCCAAATCCTGGGGTTGATTCTATATTGGAATATATAATACTAGAAAGACCCAATTTCGAACAACAAGCTGAGATTGCAAATATTATAAAAGAAAAAATCTTGGAATTTTTTGAAGACATTATAGAGTTATTAAAGTATTAGTATATTAATTAGGATTAAAGGAGGCACTACCCATGAAGGAAGCAGAAATCTTAGTATTATTAAAAGAAAGGTTTCAGAAGAATATGCAAAGACATAATTCCTTGAATTGGGATGATGTAGAGGACAAATTATTGAATAATAATGAGAAATTAAAGGTTTTAATACGGATGGAAGAAACTGGTGGGGAGCCTGATGTAATTGGTGTAGATAGTAGAACTGGGGAATTCATCTTCTGTGATTGTTCAAGAGAAAGTCCTAAAGCTCGATTCAATACTTGTTACGATCAAGAAGGAGAAAATCAACGGATTAAGAAGAAGATTTACCCTAAGGGCAATGCTTTAAGTATGGCGAAAGACATAGGTATAGAATTATTGACTGAGGATGATTATTTCTACCTTCAAACCCTTGGTGAGTTTGATACTAAAACATCCTCCTGGTTAAGGACTCCAGATGACATAAGGAAAAAAGGTGGTGCAATTTATGGAGATCATAGATTCGGAAGAACTTTTATTTACCATAATGGAGCACAGTCTTTTTATAGCAGTAGAGGTTTTAGAGGTACTATAAAAATATAATCACAATGAAAGGGAGAGTCAAGTGGATAGACTAGATAAATTAATATTAGAGATGATAGAATTTGATAAGGGAGACCCAAGGAGAATTCAACATTTATTTAAAGTACATCAATTCGCTAGAATTATTGGTGTTTTGGAAGGTTTGAACTCCGATCAAATGGAGATATTAGAGGCAGCAGCAATTGTTCATGATATTGGAATCAAAATAGCAAGAGAGAAGCATGGAGATAGTAATGGAAAGCTACAGGAAGTTGAAGGGCCACCTTATGCAAAAGAGATGTTGAATAAATTGGGATACAAGGAATCAGTAATTGATAGAGTTTGTTTTTTAGTAGGTCACCATCATACCTACACAAATATAGAAGGTATCGATTATCAAATTTTAGTTGAAGCAGATTTTTTAGTTAATTTATATGATCACAATACAGATATTGACGCAATCAAAAAAACCTGTGATAACATTTTTAAAACTAAATCTGGGATAGAAATCTGCTATAAAATGTTTGGTTTAAACTAAAGCTAACCCCACTTTTGTGGGGTTAGAATCGCGTTTTAAGAATTTCTTTCTCTAAAGCTTTAATCTCTTCTAGTGTTTCATTGTCTAATTTTTCGATTATAGTATTTCTTATCTCCATGGATTCCCTTACTCTATTTCTATCTTTAGAATTCCTTTTTAAGGTACCCCAAGAAATCTTTTTATTCTTGTAGTAAAGATCGTAATCAACAATTCTTGTTCCATCTTCCAAATATTCTAAACCAAACAAAATTTCTTTTATGATTTCAGGATTCTTAAATGTTAGAAATCTAACCCTATAAACTTCAACGCTCATCATAAACTTGGGATGATCCTTAGACCAGGATTCACCTAAAACCAAACCTAGTTCCAGAGCATCAAGAACACTCATCATACGATCATAATGTAGTTTATATGCTCCAAAACTATCATATATTCTTATTTCGATCTCATTCCAATCTTTTTTCCCTATTCCAATATTTAGGTAGTTGAGGGCTTGCATTCTTAGTTCACGCTTTATTTTAGGATAATTACCTTCCATTCTTAGATAAAAAGGATAAAAATCTGACTGCCCCATATTTCTATTTAAAGGTTTTTCTGTTATTCCAAGTACAGTAATGTTACTACTACTATTTTCTATACATTTTTCAAAAGTATCCAAAGAACCACCTAAATCAGCTTGAATTTTTCGGATAACCTTATCTAAATCACCTGTTGCTCGCATAACCAATAAATGTGGTCCTGGCCTGATGGATAAGACTAAATTATCGGGCGCATTTGTGTATAGGTTGCTCAATAAGGTTAGAGATTCCTCATAGACTACAATTGTTTCCAATTTTTCATAAACTAAAGATTCCTTATCTGAGTATTCTACAATATGAATAGCTGTATGATATTCCTGAGTTTTTTCGTACATAGTATCATTATCTACATTAAAACAAGTATATTGAGATTGCAGATAATCCAATAAAGCCTTTCTATTCTTAGTTTCTACTAATAATGAACGTGGACCATTTCTGATTAGAGATACCATAATATTTTCCTCCTTTAAATACCTAATCGATGTCTATTAAGTCTTGCATTATCTATTCCATATGGATAATCAAAATTTATGATTTCTCTGGTCTTAAGATTGATTAAATGCATATTTGAAATTCCATTTAAAAACACCCTACCCTCATAGATCTGACTTGGTATTGATAGATCATGACCATAAAGATATATATCTGCATCTAATTTTTTGATGTCTTCTGAATAGTGACCAAATGCAAACCTAATGCCATTAATTGTGATATTAGATTTAGTTTCTACAAATTCAATTTTACCACCATTCTCAATTAAGAATTTCAAATCATCATGATTTCCTTTGGTTATTATTATCCTACTTGAAGTTGAAGAATTAAGGATTCTCAATAATTTAAGAGATTCAGTTTTAAATCTAGCATAAGAACTTGGATAAATTTGCAACTTTATATTGTCAACTACATCTCCTGTATGAATTATATAATTTGGATTTATTATGCTAATTAATTTAGATAATTGAGGATAGAACTGACTGGGAGTGTCTGATATATGAAGTAATGTCTCATCTTCTATATCAAACTTATCTCGATCAATATATACTTTCCCAAAAAGATAAAATAATGCTTCTCGTATTTTCATTTCAACTACCACCTTTCCTTAATTATACAATATTATGCCTGAATAAGAAAAATTCTTTCAATATAATGAAAATATTTTTTAAAATACTTGTTATTGTTAATAATTAGATGTAATATTTAGTTAAAGCAATAACACTATAAAGGAGTGATTTCGATGAATTTTGATGGAAAGCAGATTTTATCAACCTTCGTTAAAATGGAAGAAGAGGTCTCTAAGTACTATGCTGGTCTAGCAGATAGGGCATCAGATGAGAAATCAAAGGCCTTGTTCTCTAGACTATCATTGGAAGAAGAGAAGCATCAGAAGATGTATTCAGCTTTGCTGGAAAAACATGGTGGAGAAATGGCACGAGAGTTTACAGAAGAAGAGGTTGAATTTACTAAAGGTTTAATTGCTGAGAACATTAAAGAGAAGCAAGAAATGAACAATGTACAAGGTATGAAGGATGCACTTGATTTAGCGGAGAAGATGGAGAAAGACGGAATTTTATTTGTTTATCAGATGATGCAGTTGTATCCTGACATAGCAGAAAAAGAAATGAAAGCTATACTTAGAGAAGAAAAGAATCATCTGCAAATGGTAAGAGACAGAAAACAATTTGGTCCACTTAGATTGTTAGGATTATAATGATAAAACACCTTAAGGCTGATTAAGTTTTAAGGTGTTTTAGTTTTTTTGAATTATTGGGTATATAAATATAAGATAGATAAACAGTTAACAAGGAGGGATTAGAATGTCAGATTTAAATATTAAGTATGAAATTGAATTCAAGAGAATGATTCAAGAGACATCAAAGATTTACTCATTCATATTTACAAGACCAGCTGAAGTAGTCTGGAACCCGGGACAACATGCAATATTCAGATACTTAAACAATAGAATTGAAGGAGACAAGGGTTATAGAATATTTAGTCTTACATCAATTAAAGAAGAGGACTACATAATGTTTTCAACATTAATAGACTCTAATTCTACAGAATTTAAACAGAATTTATTAAAACTGAAAAAGGGGGATAAAATGACTGTTGAAGATCCTCAGGGAAGATTTTATATCCACGATTGTCAGACACCAGTTTTAATATTGGCAGAGGGTGTTGGAATAACTCCAATAAGAAGCTTCCTAATGAGTATAGATTATAATTGCAAGAACCCAAATGATGTAGAAATTCTATATTATGATGATGCAAGAGAGTATGCTTTTGAAGATACATTTAAGTGGATAGAGAAAAGATATGAAGGTGTAAAAGTAAATTTTATTGAAGATAGAGAGGAATTCGTTGAAAAGATTGATACTTTTGCCAAGCGAGTTGGTGATAGGGGAGAGTACTTAATCTCTGGTGCAACAGTAAATAATGAATTTATCAAGGACAGATTATTAGTAATGAACATTGATAACTCAAGGATAAATGTTGACAATTTCATAGGTTATTAAAATTCCGGGATCACCGGAATTTTTTTATTGACATACGTATCGGAAGCTGATATATTATATATCAATAAATGATATATCGAGAGGTGATACGTTTGGAAAATATTGTATTAACAGAAAGCTTCTTTTATATACTCCTGTCTTTATTTAAACCTAATCATGGCTATGGAATAATCCAAGATATAGTAAAAATGACAAATGGGAGAGTAAATATGGGCCCTGGAACTCTATATGGTGCAATAAATTCTTTACTAGATAGAGGTTGGATAAAATTATATTTTGAGGAATTTGATTCAAGAAAGAAAAAGGAATATCTTATAACTGAAAGTGGGATAAAAGCATTATCTAATGAAGTAGAAAGGCTAAATGAATTAATAGTTAATTACAGGCTAGTTCTGGAGGTAGATACAGATGAAAGTATTTAGATTATATATGGACTATGATAAAGAAGAGAATTTCCTAAATAATATGGTTAAATCAGGTTGGGCAATGAAGAGTTTCTTCCTGGGAGTCTATACATTTGAAAGATGTAATCCTGGGGAATATACCTATAGAATCGAATTACTAGATAATTTACCATTAACTAATAAGTCTATGGAATATATTAGTTTTGTAACAGAAACTGGGGCAGAATATATTCAAAGTTGGGGAAGGTGGGTATATTTTAGAAAAAGGGCTAGTGGTGAAGATTTTGTCTTATACTCAGATCTTGTTTCTAAAATAGCCCATTACAGAAAAATAAGACTTATGTTGGGAGTAGTAGCTTTAGCTGAACTAACATTTACTATTAATATGATGACATCGTTTTTAAGGCATGGTAGTATTAGTGCACTTATTATCACTATTTTTCTTCTAGGGGTAACATTATTTATAGGGTGTGGTGCTATAAAGACTCTTGAACTCTCTCGCCACTTATAGAAGTGGGAGATTCCTGATTCATAGTCTTGTGCCTCCTAA
>CAZNTE010000032.1:0-22984 GCA_964575895.1 uncultured Tissierellaceae bacterium
TACGTACGGTTCAATGAGAGGGAAATAGTACTAGCTATTATTTCTCTACTCTATTTTAAATGAGAACTAAGGAGGACTAGGGATGAAAAAAATGATTAAGCTATTTGACACAACACTAAGAGATGGAGAACAATCACCAGGATGTAGTATGAATAAAAGAGAAAAATTAATGCTAGCCAAGCAATTGGAAAGATTGGGAGTAGATGTTATTGAAGCTGGTTTTGCAGCGGCATCACCTGGTGATTTTGAATCTGTTAAGTTAATAGCTGATGAGATTAAAACATCAACCGTTGCCGTGCTTGCAAGAACTATTAAAGATGATATAGATGTGGCTTGGGATTCAGTTAAAAATGCAGCTTATCCAAGAATTCACACTTTCATTGCAACTTCCCCTATACATATGGAGTACAAGCTACAAATGGAACCAGGGGATGTTATTAAAAGGGCAGAAGATATGGTTGCCTATGCTGCAAATCTTTGCCCAGAAGTTGAATTTTCAGCAGAGGATGCCACAAGAAGTGATCCTGAATTTCTAGCGGAAATATTTGATAAGGTAATTCAAGCAGGAGCTAAAATTATAAACATACCTGATACTGTGGGTTATACAACACCAGATGAGTTTTATAACTTTATAAATAAGATAATGGATAAATCCAAATATTTAAAAACAGTGGAGGTTTCAGTACATTGTCATAATGATTTAGGCCTAGGAGTGGCTAATAGCATAGCTGCAATAAAAGCTGGAGCTACCCAAATAGAATGCACGATTAATGGCATAGGAGAGAGAGCTGGTAATGCTGCATTGGAAGAGATAGCCATGATTTTATCTGTTAGAGGTGAGAATATAGGTGCAACTACAAATATTGACACCACTGAAATAACTAAGACGAGCAATCTTCTTAGTAGTATTACAGGTGTTTATGTACAACCTAATAAAGCAATTGTTGGGGCAAATGCTTTTTCCCATGAATCTGGAATTCACCAGCATGGAGTATTAAAGAACAGAGAAACATATGAGATTATGACTCCTGAATCTGTTGGTCTAAGTACAAACACTCTTGTTTTAGGAAAGCACTCTGGGAGACATGCTTTTAAGGACAAAGTGAAAACCATGGGTTATGAGCTTAAAGATAATGAGTTAGATAAAATTTTCATGGAGTTTAAATCCTTAGCTGATAAGAAAAAGGAAATATTTGATAGAGATATTGAAATACTTATTACTGGCGGGATGAAAGAAAATAAAAATTATTATAAGCTTAATAGATTTGTTATAAATAGTGGCAATACCATAACTACCACAGCTAGTGTGGTCTTAGAGTATGAAGGAGTCACCAAGGAGGGCATATCCTTTGCTCAAGGACCTGTGGATGCAGCTTTTAGTGCAATAAAACAATGCATAGACAAAGAAATTATCTTGGAAGACTATTCACTTCAATCTATTACTGAAGGTACTGATGCATTGGGGTATGCCACAGTGAAATTAAGATATGATAACATGCATTTCACTGGTAGAAATGCCAGCATCAATGTTGTAGAGGCAAGTATAAATGCTTATTTAAATGCTGTAAATAAAATAATGGAAAAAAGAGATGTTTCTGAAGTTAAAAAAGTTGTTTAAGAAAGGATGATACATATGGGAATGACAATGACACAAAAGATATTAGCTGCACATACAGGAAAAACTAAAGTTGAAGCAGGTGAGTTTATAGAGGCAAATCTTGATATGGTCTTAGCAAATGACATAACAGCACCACCTGGAATAGATGAATTTTATAATATGGGGGCTAGTAATGTATTTGATAAGGAAAAGATAGCCCTTGTTCCAGATCATTTTGCTCCAAACAAGGATATACAATCAGCTCAGCAATGTAAAATTTTGAGAGAGTTTGCCATAAACCAAGAGATAACGAATTATTTTGAAATTGGGGAGATGGGAATTGAACATGTTATTCTTCCAGAAAAAGGTATGGTAGTTGCAGGGGATCTTGTCATTGGGGCAGACTCACATACTTGTACATATGGTGCTTTAGGCGCTTTTTCAACTGGAGTAGGTAGCACTGACATGGCTGCGGGTATGGCAACAGGCCAAGCTTGGTTTAAGATTCCGTCTGCTATAAAAATCATATTGGAGGGAAGCCCAGGGAAATGGGTTTCTGGCAAGGATATTATATTACATATAATTGGTTTAATAGGAGTAGATGGGGCAAGGTACATGTCCATGGAATTTTTCGGGGATGGCATATCTAATTTGTCCATGGATGATAGGTTTACCATTTGTAACATGGCCATTGAAGCTGGTGCCAAAAACGGTATATTTCCAGTGGATGATAAGACAGTAGAGTATATGAGTGAACATTCCATAAGAAAATGGAAGGAATATAGACCAGATGAGGATGCTGTGTATGATAGAGAAATCCATATTGACTTAAATAGTCTTAAGCCTACTGTTTCATTTCCCCATAGTCCTGATAACACCTATACCATAGATAAAGCTGAAAAGGTAAAGATTGATCAGGTGGTTATAGGTTCTTGCACAAATGGTAGGATTAATGACATGAGAATAGCTGCTAATATACTAGCAAACAGAAAAGTTTCAAAAGGTGTTAGAACCATAATAATTCCAGGATCACAGAAAGTATATCTTCAGTCACTTGAAGAAGGCTTAATCAAAATATTTATTGAAGCTGGAGCCATAGTTAGTACTCCAACCTGCGGGCCTTGCTTAGGGGGTTATATGGGAATACTAGCCGAAGGAGAAAAGGCGGTTTCAACAACCAATAGAAATTTTATTGGAAGAATGGGGCATAAGACATCAGAAGTCTATCTAGCAAGTCCAGCTGTAGCTGCAGCTTCAGCAGTTAAGGGTGAGTTAGCTAGTCCTGAAGAATTGGAGGTAAAATAAATGAAGGCTCAGGGGAAAGTAATAAAATTAGGAGATAATATAGATACTGATTTAATAATAGCTGCAAGATACTTGTCTACTTCTGATCCTTATGAATTAGCCAAACACTTCATGGAGGATTATGATGACACTATTGTAAGTAGAATTTCCCAAGGTGATATTATTGTGGCGGGGAAAAACTTTGGTTGTGGATCTTCAAGAGAACATGCTCCCATAGCTATAAAAGGATCAGGTATCAGTTGTGTTATAGCTGAGAATTACGCTAGAATTTTTTATAGAAATTCATTTAATATTGGACTACCAATAATAGAAAGCAAGGAAGCTTCAGAAAGAATAGAAAATGGTGATGAGATCAAGGTGAATTTTAGTTCTGGAGAGATAGAAAATATTAGTAAAAAAGAGGTATATAAAGGCCAAGCGTATCCTGAATTCATTCAAAACATAATCAAGGATGGAGGCCTAGTAGGATATGTGAAGGAAGGAGGAAAAAAAGTAGATGAAGTTTAAAATAGCAGTGGCAAAAGGTGATGGGGTTGGTCCAGAGGTTGTAGATGGTGCCATAAGAGTACTTGAAAAAATATCAGAAGTATTTGGTCATGAGTTTGATTTTGTGGATGTACTTGTGGGTGGAGCAGCATATGATAGATTCAATCACCCATTACCAGATGAAACAATCCAAATTATTAAAGAATCTGATTCAGTCTTATTTGGAGCAGTTGGGGGAGAAAAATGGGATCACCTCCCTAATGAATTAAGACCTGAGAAAGCCATTTTAGGATTGAGAAAAGCCTTAAACGTCTATTCAAATATCAGGCCAGGTATATTATTTCCTTCATTTTCTGATGCATCCCCACTGAAAAAAGAAATAATCAAAGATGGATTTGATATTTGTGTTGTAAGGGAATTAGTAGGGGGAATCTACTTTGGAGAAAAGGGAAGATCTAGTTCCTCAGGAGTAGAAGAAGCTTTTGACGTGGAAAGGTATGATGAAAATGAAATTGAAAGGATAGCAAGATCTGCATTTAACTTTGCCATGAAAAGAAAATTGAAATTAACCAGTGTGGATAAGGCAAATGTACTGGAGAGTTCAAAGTTATGGAGACAAGTTGTAGAAAAAGTTTGGAAAGACTACCCGACTGTTGTGTTAAAACACCTATATATAGACAATGCAGCCATGCAATTAATCAAGGATCCAAATCAATTTGATGTTATTCTTACTTCAAATATCTTTGGAGATATCCTATCAGATGAAATTAGTATGTTAACAGGTTCAATTGGCCTTTTACCTTCTGCATCAATCGGTGAAGGTAGGATTGGAATATATGAACCAATACATGGGTCTGCTCCAGATATTCAAGGGATGAATATAGCTAATCCAGTGGGAGCAATTTTATCTGCTGCAATGATGTTAGAGCATTCTTTTAATCTTAAAACTGAGGCAGAGGCTATTAGAAGTGGAGTTAATAGAGTGTTTGAAATGGGATATGGAACTAGTGATATAAGAATAGAAGGTATTAAGACATTAGGAACAAGAGAAATGTCAAATTTAATAGCTGAAAATATAAACTGAACCTTGAAAACTTAAAAAAATAAAAATATATTGCAAAAAGTTCTTGACGAGAAACTTAATAAGTAATAGAATGATGATAATTTAGAAAATTGCAAAAGTTATGACAGAGACAAAACTGTAGAAATTCTAATAACAGAGAACTGATGATTGGTGAGAGTCAGGATTAGAGGATGCAGCAATGATCACTCTGGAGCTGTCGAGGTGAATTAAAAGTAACCAAGACCGGGAATCTTACTTAGTAAGATGTGCCACCGTTATATGGCTATGGTTAAAGGACTTGTCCTTGGACCTGAAGAGTCATGACGCGTGAGCGTTATGTTAAAAAGGGTGGTACCACGAATATTATCTCGTCCCTGGAATATTTATATATTTCAGTGACGAGATTTTTTATTTTAAAAATTAAAGGAGGAGTAAAAATGACAAGAACAGTAAATGCTTTTGTAAAAAATGGACCGGAGACTCTTATGAGAATAACTACTTTATTGAGAAAAAGAGGTTGTAATCTTGAAGGATTGGTATACAAGGTGGAGGACAAGGAGTCTTTGTCAAAATTGACTCTAACAGTTGGAGTGGAAAATGATGACCTTATGAATAATGTGGTCTTACAAATAAGAAGACTACAAGATGTTTTTGAAGTAACAGTATAAAACAAAAAGGAGAGATATAATGGCTAAAATGTATTATGAAAAAGACTGTAATTTAGATGTTCTAAAGAGTAAAAAGGTAGCAGTAATTGGATACGGAAGTCAAGGTCATGCCCATGCTCTTAACCTTAAGGAAAGTGGAGTGGAAGTTGTTGTTGGACTTTACCATGGAAGTAAATCCTGGGAAAAAGCTCAAAGTGAAGGATTGATAGTTATGACAGCAGCGGATGCAACCAGTTGGGCAGATGTTGTAATGGTACTAATAAATGATGAAAAACAAGTTGACCTTTATGAGAACAGCATTAAGGATAATCTAAAACCAGGTAAATATTTAGCTTTTGCCCATGGATTTAACATCCACTATGGTCAAATAGTTCCATCTGAAGATGTAAATGTTTTTATGGTAGCGCCAAAGGGACCTGGCCATACAGTTAGAAGTCAATACCAGGAAGGTAAAGGGGTACCATGTTTAGTTACTACATATCAGGATCCATCAGGGGATACAATGGACTTAGCGCTATCCTATGCAGCTGCAATAGGTGGAGCTAGAGCAGGAGTATTGGAAACTACTTTCAAAGAAGAAACAGAAACTGACTTGTTTGGTGAGCAAGCTGTACTATGTGGTGGAATTACAGAGCTTATGAAGGCGGGATTTGAAGTATTGGTTGAAGCTGGTTATGACCCTGAAAGCGCTTATTTTGAATGTTTGCATGAAATGAAATTAATAGTTGATATGATAAATCAAGGTGGTTTAAGTTACATGAGATACTCAGTAAGTGATACTGCAGAGTATGGTGATTATTCTGTAGGTAGTAGGATCATTACAGAGGATACAAGAAATGAGATGAGAAAGGTCCTAAAAGAAGTCCAGGATGGAACATTTGCTAGGAATTGGATTCTAGAGAATAAGGCAAACAGACCATTTTTCATGGCGAAGAGAAGGATGGAACAGGATCACCCAATGGAAGTTGTTGGAAGAGAATTGAGAAAGATGATGAGCTGGCTAAAAAATTAGGATTTGAGATCCTAAATACAGGAGAAGGGATAGCATTTTTAGGGGAAGATAAAATTATAGAAGTGAGATAAATGGACTGGAGTAGACAAAACAAGAAAAAGAAGGCTACCTGGCTAAGTATGAAAAGATTCTAACAGCTGCTTAAATAGTCCCAGTATTAAAATCAGTATAGAGGAGTTGAGAAATTTGAGATTAAGAGGTTCAGAGATTGTTTTCGAGTGCTTATTAAAAGAAGGAGTGGACACCATATTTGGATATCCTGGAGGAGCTGTAATTCCCCTTTATGATTCTTTGTATAAGTATCATAAGCACTTTAACCATATATTAACCTCCCATGAACAGGGAGCTTCCCATGGGGCAGATGGGTATGCCAGATCCACTGGGAAAGTTGGAGTATGTATAGCAACTTCTGGTCCTGGTGCAACAAATACGGTTACAGGAATTGCTACTGCTTACTCAGATTCTATCCCCATGGTAGTTATAACAGGTCAAGTATCATCTAGTTTATTGGGCAAAGATTCCTTTCAGGAAGTGGACATAACATCTATTACCATGACAATAACAAAACATAATTTTCAAGTAAGAAATGTTGATGAGATTTCAGAAGTAATGGCTAAAGCCTTTAAAATAGCAAGAACAGGGAGAAAGGGTCCAGTTCTAGTTGACATACCAAAGGACATACTTATGACAGAGACTGAATATATAAGTATTGAAGACTTAACAGAAGAAGTCAAGAAATCGGATTATTCGCATATGGATAAAATCGTATGGGAAATAGACAATGCAAAAAAACCAGTTATCTATGCTGGTGGAGGAATAATTTCCTCAGAAGCTTCTACTGAACTTCTTGAGTTTGCCACTAAGGGGGACATTCCTGTATTATCCAGTCTAATGGGACTTGGAGCATTTCCAAGGGATCACAAACTATCCCTGGGTCTTGTAGGGATGCATGGTCTTAAGGAAAATAATCTGGCAGTGTGCCACAGTGACTTGGTTATTGCCATAGGATCAAGGTTTTCTGATAGAGTTATCGGTAAGGCTAATGAATTTGGTCCAAAGGCTAAGGTTATTCAACTGGATATTGATGAGTGTGAAATAGGGAAGAATAAGGCTGTTGACAGTTATCTTCTTGGTTCCATAAAGGAATTATTATATATTTTAACTGAGCAAATCAAGAAAAATGATAGGAAACAATGGAAAGACTTCATAGATTCCTTAAAAGAAGAGGATATGGAAGAAGAGTGGAGTGGAGAGACAGCTATAAGAATGACTAACAGTGTATTTCCAGATGCTATTGTATCAACTGATGTTGGACAACATCAGATGTGGACAGCACAAAGATGGAAGTTTTTAAAACCAAGAACTTTTCTATCATCTGGTGGTTTGGGAACCATGGGATATGGTTTGGGTGGTGCCATAGGAGCAAAGGTTGGTAATCCTCATACCCCAGTTGTATTAGTAACAGGTGATGGAAGTTTTAGGATGAATTTCAATGAACTTGGAACTGTTGCAAAGTATAATCTTCCAATTGTAGTACTATTGCTTAACAATAATACCCTTGGAATGGTTAGGCAGTGGCAGGGATTATTCTGTGATAAAAGATATTCTCAGACTGATTTGGGAAATGAAGTAGATTTCATTAAACTTGCAAATGCATTTGGAATAAATGGAATGAGGGTAAAAAATAAAGAAGAACTAACAGAAGCACTGGAGGTTGCAAAAAATACAAATACTGCCATGGTAATTGAATGTATGGTCTCAAAGGATAAGTGGGTATATCCAATAGTCCCAGCAGGAGCAGCCATAAGTGATATGATATATGAAGGAGGAGAGTATTGATGAGTGAGAGCTATGTATTTAGTGATGGAAAGATATTAAAGGAGGAAGAGGTAAGTATTAGCATAAGATCAAAAGCCTTTAATTATGGATTAGGATGCTTTGAAGGCATTAGGGCTTACTGGAGTGAAGAGAAGGAACAACTATATGTTTTTAGGTTAAGAGAGCATATGGAGAGATTAAAGAACTCATCAAAAACTCTGTATATGGATCTTCCATACAGTGTTGAAGATCTGTGTGATGCAACAGTTGAGTTACTTAAAAAAAATAATTTTAGGACGACAACTTACATAAGACCAGTAGTGTATAAGGGATCTACTTCATTAAATCCTACACTTTTTGACAAGGAAAACAATATTTTAATGTATTGTCAGCCACTGGGAAATTTTGCTGGGAAAACTGAATTAAAAGTTGCTGTGTCCAGTTGGAGAAGGGTAAGTGATACCATGATACCCCCTAGAACCAAATCAACTGGAGCTTATTTAAATTCCGCACTGGCATCCTTGGAAGCTCTACAAAACGGATATGACGAGGCAGTATTCTTAACACAAGATGGAAAGGTTTGTGAAGGGCCTGGAGAGAATATTTTCTTGGTTAAGAAAGGAAAGTTAGTAACTCCATCACTATCTGATGATATATTGGAAGGAATAACAAGAGATACTGTTATAAGACTTGCTAAAGATGAGTTGGGTATGGATGTTGTTGAGAGAAGTGTATCAAGAACCGAACTCTACAGCGCAGATGAAGTTTTCTTTAGTGGTACTGCTATGGAAGTAACAGCTGTTGTTGAAGTGGACAATAGAGTAATAGGAAATGGGAAAGAAGGAGAAGTGTGCAAGAAATTAAAGGAATTATTCTTTGATTTAACAGCAGGTGGAAATGAAAAGTATAAACATTTTCTAACCCCTGTATATTGATGATATATAATAAATCTATATAAAATTAACACCAAATAGTCTTAGTAGGCCATATAGAGAGAATTTTATACTAAGAAATATGGGTGTTATTTTTTTGCAGAAAAATTCTAATAACTCTTTCAATTAGTGGATAAGTAAGATAAAATAAATATTGAAAAATAAACATTTTAAGTCTTATCACTTTGCTTTATAGTATCTTAGAGGATAATGTAATTCATTTAAAGTCTCTAAAACATAATGATTGAGGTGTTTATTAATAAATATAAAATTGAGGAGCCATAAAATGAATATTGAAATAATAGAAGATATTGCAGTCTTAAGTTCAGAGGAGTTAATAATAAGGGATTTACAGTCTTCACTGGATCTAATAGCTACTATTAACTACGAAACAAGCCTCAACAAAATAGTAATAAGGAAAGATAATATTATTGAAGACTTCTTTTATTTAGAGACAAAACTTGCTGGTGATGTATTTCAGAAATTAATGAATTACCAGATTAAGATGGCTATAGTAGGAGATTTTCTCTCATACGAGAGTAAGAGCTTAAATGATTTTATTTATGAGTGTAATAAGGGTAGTAGTTTCTTCTTTGTTGGAGAAATAAATGAGGGTATAAAAAGATTAAATATGCTCTAGTTTTAGGCTATGAACATATTATGGTTAATGTTGAGGTGATGTTGTGAAAAGAGATAAACTTAAGAAAATTGATATTAGATATTTTATATATCCATTTCTAATATCAGCAACATTATTTCTATTGATAGGATATTTTACAGTTCAAAATAGAATAGAAGAAAGGTATGCCACCTTTGAAGAAAATGCACTAAATCTTGCTCACACCTATTCCCAAGCCTTAATCAGCACTAGAGAAGCAGAGGATATAATAAAGGAGCTGTTAGATCATAATATAGGAGATGCCATATCTGCTCTTCAACTATTTGACAACCTTTATAACACTGATGTTTTAGAGGATATTGCCAATAGTTTTCACCTGGATGAGGTTCATCTATATAATCCAGAAGGTGTAATAGTATTCAGTAAAGGTAACAAGTATATTGGATGGAAGGCTTATGAAGGCCACCCTGTTTATGATTTTATGGTGGGGGATGCTGATATACTAGTTGAAGATATTAGAAAAGATACAGAAAGTGATCAATATTACAAGTATGCATATGTTAAAAATGAAGATGGATCATTCATCCAAATAGGTGTTCTTTCTGACTATGTATATAATTTTATAGCAAAATTCGAGATGCAGAATATAGTTGAATCAATTTCCAAGTTCTCTGAAACAAAACATGTTACATTTGTAGATGATGGATTTAAGGTGATTGCTTCAACTCTTGATAGCTTTAAGGGTATCAGGATAGAAGATCCTAAGGTTCAAGAGAGACTTATCAGTGACACCAACGAAGTTACTAGGGTTGAAATTGAAGGAGAAGATACCTATCAGGTCTGTGTGCCAATTTATCATATGGAAGAAAGACTGGGTTCCTTATCCATAGGTTGGAGTACTGATGAAACTGACAAGGAGATAATAGGCATAATACAAAATGGAATACTTATATTCTTTGTCATTGTGTTGATAATTGGTGCTGTTATTTTCTTTGCATTTAGAAAGAGCAAGGAGAATATAACTGTAGCCTATTATGATAAGTTAACAGGTCTACCAAATAAAGAGTATTTATATGAGTTTTTGGAAAACGAAATAAGAAAAATAGACAAAGAAAAAAAGGCAATACTAATGTTGAATGTTAAGAACTTCAAAACATTAAATATTACCTATGGTTATGACTATGCCAATGAAATATTAAGTGAAATGGCAATGAGGATTTACAGGGTAATTAATGATGAGGATATGTTCTTCCATTTTGGAGGGGATAGATTTATTATCTATGTTGACCAACACAAGTATTCAAATGATTTAGTAGTTTTATCTCAAAGGATTTTAAGTACTTTGAATGAACCTTTTCATAGAAAGGATGAAGTTCAGATGCTAAATATTGAAATTGCCATTTTAGAGGTTGATGATAAGGATATAACTGTTGATAGGATACTTCAGGATGCCACATTGGCTCTATCCACTGCCAATAAGGATATGACTAACAGTATTATAGTATTTAACAAGGAAATGGAAGATAAGATTAAAAGAGTGGATATGATTGAAAAGTCCTTGTTAAGAGTTATAAATAGGGAGACAGAATCCCTCTATCTTGAGTTTCAGCCAAAGTTAGATCTAAAGAAAAATAGAATCATAGGATTTGAAGCCCTGGCTAGAATGGAGACCCAGGCTTTGGGAAGATTATCACCACTTGAGTTTATAGAAATTGCTGAGTCTAGGTTACTCATATATGATCTTGGTAAGATTATAATTGAAAAATCATGTGAATTTTTGAATACTCTAGGGAACGCTGGATATAAAGATATGACCATAGCTATAAATATATCTGGAATTCAACTGTTAAGAGATGAATTCATAGGGGATGTCATAAATATAACTAATAAATATGGAATTAACCCTAAGTTATTGGAATTTGAAATAACTGAATCCATTCTTATGGATAATTATAATTTGATAAATAAAAAACTCCAGGAAATAAAATCCCTAGGGATCATGATTTCTATAGATGATTTTGGTACGGGTTTTTCATCCCTGGCAAGATTAAAAAGTCTAAATGTTGATATAGTTAAAATTGATCGATTCTTTATTAATAGAATAAGTATGAAGGAGGAAGATAATCTGATTTCAGCTGATATAATATCCATGTGTCACAAAATTGGATTAATGGTAGTGGCAGAGGGAGTAGAAACCAGTGACCAGCTGGAGTATCTAATAAAGTATGATTGTGATATAATTCAAGGGTACTACTTGAGTAGACCATTGCCAAAAGAAAGGGCTATTGTTTTCTTAGAACACTATAAAGAATAAATAAATTACTTCGTGAGGAATTGTTTTATATGAAAAATAAAAATTTATATAATCTAGTAATAATAGTTTCCTTCCTACTAATACCAGTAATGATAGCTATTCATGTATTTGTAGGAAAAGATTCAAAAATGTCCCATATAGTCTCTGGGGCATTAATTTCTGCTGTGGTTTTACTCTCCTTCATATATATCCTTATGAAAAGTAAGAAGGAATTCAAAGCAACAGAGGAAAGACTTAAAAATGTTCTGGATTCAACTGCAGAAGGGATATATGGTATGGATCTAGAAGGGAATTGTATATTTGCCAATAAAAGCTGTATCCAAATGCTAGGATATGAAAGTGAAAGAGACTTAATTGGAAAGAATACCCACCTTCTTTTCCACCACTCTTATAAGGATGGCTCAATTTATCCTGTTGATGATTGTGGGATTTTTAAGACCTTATTAAAGGGAGGGAATCATCACAGTTCTGAAGAGGTATTCTGGAGATCTGATGGGACCAGTTTTGATGTTGAGTATAGATCCACCCCTAAATTTAGTAGTGGTGTTTTAACTGGAGGGGTTGTTACCTTTATAGACATTACTGAGAAAAAGAAAGCTCAGGAGAGAATAAATTATCTTTCATATCATGATCCAGTGACTAGCTTATATAACCTAACATTTTTAAATGAGGAAATGAGAAGACTTGATGTCCCAAGGAACCTTCCTTTCAGTGTAATAATTGGAGATGTTAATGGACTAAAGTTGACCAATGATATTTTTGGCCATGAAGCAGGAGATAATCTTCTTAAAGAAATCAGTAAGGCTTTAGTAAGAAGTTGTCGTGCAGATGACATTATAGCTAGAGTTGGTGGAGACGAGTTTATTATGCTTCTTCCAAAAACCACACTTAAGGATGCTGAAACAATAAAAGATAGAATATATTCTGAAGTGGATAGGGGAGCATTTAATACAATAAAAGGTGGAATAGCATTGGGAGTTTCAACAAAAATTGAAACTGGGGAAAATATTCAGGAGATAATAAAAGAAGCTGAAGTGAAAATGTACAAGAATAAGACTTTATGGTTAAAAGAGAATAGTATTAAACAACTTGAAAGCATTATGGACAGTCTACACCTAAGTTCCGAGAGAGAAAGATTACATTCAGCAGTTGTTAGTAAGGTATCAGAAAAAATTGCAAGGAATTTAAATCTATCCTATGAAGAGATAAGAAGGGCAAGAGATGCTGGATACTACCATGATATTGGAAAAATAATTCTGGATAAGGATTCCCTAAGAAACCCTAATTCCCTAAATGATGGACTAAGTCAAAATAGAAAGAGGCATCCTGTAGTGGGGTATAGAATATTAAGTCTGTTTGATGCTACTATGGATTTAGCCATTGGAGCATTAGATCATCACGAGTACTTTGATGGGACTGGATATCCTAAAGGCTTAAATGGAGAAGAAATTTCTCTACTTGGTAGAATTATATCCCTTGCTGAGTATTATGATTTTAAAACCAATCCCCATGGAGGTATAGGATTGTCCAGAGAAGAGGCTGTCAATGAGATATCTATGCTTTCTGGAACTAAATTTGATCCAGCAATTGTTGATGCCTTTTTAAGGGTAATGGAAACTGAATAATAAAGTATAAAGACTCCAAGAAATTGGAGTCTAAATTTTTAACTATTAAGTTCTTCCAAAACTTCTTTTAATCCTTCAAGGAATGCATCCACATCTTCCTTGTATACATAGCCCATGGTACCAACTCTAAAGACGTCTTCAGCGATGGCAGCTAATCCACCATTTACAATTATTCCTTTTTCAGCCAAGCCTTTTACTATTGCCTTTGATTTTCCTTTTGCATATACAGCAGTTAAAGTTTTTGATGCATACTTTTCATCCTTAGGGAAGATATCAAGGCCTAATTCTCTTACTCCAGCAATAATTCTATCTCTGTTTTCAATATGTCTTCTTTGTACTTCTTCTAAGCCTTCTTCAAAAATCATCTTCAAAGCTTCATCAACTGCCATAATGGTATAAACTCCAGGAGTATTTGGTGTTTGATTGATTTCTTGGAACTTTTTAGCCTTATTCAAATCAAAGTAAAATTTAGGTATATTTGAATGCTCAGTGGCTCTCCAGGCTTTTTCACTTAATGATATAAATGCTAAGCCAGCTGGAACCATAAGGGCCTTTTGTGATCCAGTAAGTACGATATCAACTCCCCAAGCATCCATTTGCATTTCAATACCTACAGCTCCACTAACAGAATCAGTAATCAAAAGGATATCTGTATCCTTAAGTGCTTTTCCATAACTTTCAATATCATTTGTAATACCTGTTGCACTCTCATTATGAATTACAATAACACCCTTGGTATTAGGAGTCACATGACTTAAGACTGTATCCACATCTGCAGCTTCACCAAGAGGGAAGTTAACTCTAACTACCTTAAGCTGGTAAGCTTCAGCCATGGAGGCAAACTGCTCAGAGAAGACTCCTAATGTTGGTACAATGACCTCATCACCAAATGAAAAGCAATTCTGTAAAACAGCTTCCATTGCCCCTGTGCCTGATGATGTTAAAATGTAAACTTCATTCTCAGTATTAAAAATTTTCTTTAAACTCTCTCGAACTCTTTTATGCATTTCCATATACTCAGGGGATCTGTGAGAAATCGATTTCCTGTTCATCGATTCTAAAATCCTCTCTGGGACAGCAGTTGGACCAACCATCATTGATACTTCTTTTTTCATTTTAATTCCCTCCTTAAATATTTACCATAAGTGAATGATATTTAATAATGTTAAATTGATAATATAACATATGTTCAATTATGTCAATATAATTACCTTAATTAATATTCGCACTTAAGTAATATAATTTTATATGATATGATATTTTTAGATGGAAAGATTGTTATGAAGAGGTGAAATATGCATAAAATCATAGTAAAGGCTATATCCACTTGGAGAGAATTAGATGTTGAACTTTTTAATGATTTAGATATTGGTGTTGAGATTCAAGACTTTGTTGAACCAAATCTAAATAAGGAAGAACTAGGGGGTATCATTAAATACTACAATGAGAAGTTAGGACAAGTAAGGGGTCTTAAAACTATGCATGGGCCATTTTTAGACTTAAAACCTTCTAGTCCAGATATGATGATTAGAGAAGTAAGTAAGATGAAATACAGAGCTACTTTACAAATTGCATCAATACTTAAAATAGATCATATTATTTTTCATAGTCAAATAAACCCATATTTGAACCAGCCCTATTTAAGAAAACTTAACAATAGTCAGGCTAAGGAATTTTGGGATGGATTGCTTGAAGATGTAAATGAGTATAAAGGTACTATTCTCATAGAAAATATCTTTGAGGAGACTCCTGATATGCTTTATGATTTAATCACTCACTTAAACCATGAAAGAATAAAAATTAACTTAGACATTGGACATGCCAACTTAGGAAAGGTTGGTCTAGAAGAATGGATAAGGATATTAAGAGATTACATTCACTATATTCACATACATTCAAATAATGGTGAGTATGATGAACATAAACCGCCAAATGAAAATCAGTTAAATGAGTTGAAAGAGCTACTAGAAAAGTACCATATCAATCCTATACTATCTTTAGAGTACAAGACTGATGATTTAATAAACTGTATAAAAAAATACGAAATATTTAGATAAAAATGGAGGATGAGAATGGAGTTGCTAAAAGAGACATTAAGTATGATTACAGGTGCAGATAAAGAGGCAATGAAAAGAACTAGAAGTAAGTGGGATGGTTTAGTTAAGCCTATTGGAAGTCTTGGGCAGCTGGAAGAACTAACCATTAAGATTTCTGGCATGACAGGTAAAACAATTAATCCAATTAAAAGAACTGCAATACTTGTAATGTGTTCAGACAATGGGGTTTGCAGTGAAGGAGTTAGTGCTGCACCACAATTCTTCACAAGAATATTAGCTGAAAGTATGAGTAAAGGTTTAACAGGAGTTGCAACATTGGCTAGTTTTAGTGGCGCAGATATTTATACTGTGGATTTAGGAATTATTGGAAATCCTATGGATGCTAATGTAATTAGCAGAAAAATAAGTGACGGAACTAATAATTTCGTATTGGGTCCAGCAATGACATATGAACAGGCAGTCAAAGCTATAGAAATAGGGATTGATATATCAGATAGACTTTATTCACAAGGGTATGACATCTTAGGAACTGGTGAGGTAGGCATAGGAAATACTACAACATCATCTGCTGTCATGACTGCATTAACTGGTTTGGATGTTGATATTACATGTGGAAAAGGAGCAGGTCTTACTGAGGACCAATACAGTAACAAAAAAGAAATAATCAGAAAAGGCATAGAGATAAACAAGCCTGACAAGGAGGACCCAATCCATGTAATTTCAAAAGTAGGTGGATATGATATAGCAGGCATGTGTGGGAGCTACCTTTCTGCAGCAAAGAATAGAAAGCCCATTGTTATGGATGGATTTATTTCATCTGTGGCTGCTCTTTGTGCTATTAAGCTCAATCCTTACGTTAAAGACTACATAATACCTTCTCATTTATCTAAGGAGCCTGGATCAAGTTTTCTGATGAATGAACTTAAATTAACTCCTATTCTAAACTTGGATATGAGACTTGGGGAGGGATCAGGGTGTCCTTTGGCCTTCAGTGTTTTAAAAGCTGCCATGTATACTTTGGAGAATATGGGGACATTTGAAAATACTGCCTTAAGTAGTGAAGAATTAATTGATATTAGAGAATAAAATGGGGTGAATTGATGATAACCTTGGTAACAGGTGGAGCAAGGTCAGGTAAAAGCAACTTTGCCGAAGGAATATTGATGGATAGGAAAGATGTAGTATATATTGCCACATCCATAATAACGGATAAAGAAATGGAAGAAAGAGTAGAACATCACAGAAAGAGCAGACCATCAAATTGGAGAACCTTTGAAGGATATAGAGACCTTGTAAATGCCATAGGAGATGAGAAAAGTTATATTTTAGATTGTATAACCATAATGGTATCTAATACTATGTTTGATATTTCAAAAGATGCGGATTACATTAATACTCATATGCAAAGACAGATTGAAGATGCAGTTTTAGATGAACTTAAAGGGATATTTAAATTATCCAAAAGCCATGATCTTGAAATTGTTTTGGTAACCAATGAGGTTGGTAATTCTCTTATACCTGAGAACCATGTATCCAGAGTATTCAGAGATATTCAAGGGAGGGTAAACCAAAGGATCGCTAGTTTGGCTGATCAGGTTTATTTGGTATGTTGCGGAATACCAGTGAAGATTAAATGATTTATGGATTGTTGCTAGGCTTTCAATTTTTTACAAGAATTCCAGTTAACTCTCCAATTGAGTTGAATGATAAGAATATAAGGTATTCATTGTTTTTCCTCCCTCTTATAGGGGCTCTAATGGGAGTTATTGCTGCAGGCATATACTATATCCTCTTACCTTATAATATCCTTATAGGGGCCCTATTGAGCCTCTTAAGTCTAATTGTACTAACAGGAGGTTTACATTTAGATGGGTTATCAGATACTTTTGATGGATTTATGGCTAATAGAGATAGGGAAAAAACTCTTGAAATAATGAAGGATAGTAGAATCGGAGCTTTTGGTGTATTAAGTATAGTTCTTATTATAATGAGTAAATATATCTTTTTCATTAGTATAGAAAATGCAGGTATTCCTATAATTCTATCTTTGATAAACAGTAGGATGGTATTAGGATATGTTATATCATTTAAAAAAAGTGCAAGAAATGAGGGACTTGGTTATATGTTTCATAGGAGTAAACCTAAAAATTTATGGCTAATTAGTGCTCTTATCTATACTTTTGTCTTGTTGATAAATAGTCCTGAATTCTTAATACCCCTTGGAGCTACACTATTATCCGCTGAACTAGTAAGTAGAAAAGCCTATGGAAGGATCAATGGCTTAACTGGAGATATTTATGGTACCATTATTGAAATTGGTGAAGTTGTATCATTAATTGGATTTTGGAGTGTGAGTGTATGGATATAATATTAATTAGGCATGGGGAATCAGAGGATAATGTTAGAAAAGCCTATAGCTTGGATGAAACACCTCTGACTAGTAATGGAAGGTCTCAAATACTAAAGACAAGAGATAAGCTTTTAGATTTTAGGTATAGGGATATTTATGTAAGTCCCATACATAGAGCTAAAGAGTCGGCCCATATATTGGAGTTAGAAGGTGTATATGAAGAGTGCATTAAGGAAATGGATTTTGGGATTTTTAAGGGTAATACTTTTGATGAGATTACTAATCGGTACCCAAAGGAAACAGATGAGTGGCTAAAGGATATATATAATTATTCAATTCCAGGTGGAGAATCAATAGTAGCATCATATAATAGGATAAGTGATTTCCTCGATAGAATTTCCAAGAGGGAAGATAATGTTTTACTAGTAACCCATGATGGTATCATAAGATTAGCCTTATGTTGGGTTTTAGGAAGTGTTGAACATTTTTTTAAGTTTAGATTAAAAAATGGCAGCATTACTGTAATATCTGTGGGTGAAGATTACAAATCAATCAAGAATGTTAATTTAGTGTAATTTAAATATTAAATAAATGAAATATTATCTACTAAACATCTAACTTTTTAAATATATATATATAATTATGTGTCATTAACTTAATATTTTAAAATCTAGGACATCTCCGTTAGCTTGGAGGTGTTTCTTTTTATATAATCACCCGTTATTATTTTATGGAATAGAAGTAATCTTAATGATATTATATTGTCTAGTACAAAATTATTTGGAAGGTTTGATTGGATGAAGAAGTTACTAATTTTAATTATATTTGTTATATTTATGTCATCATCAGAAATTTATGCCTTTGGTGATGTGGAAAGATACAAAGTAGCTGGAGATATACAATTTCCTCCCTATGAGTATATGGATACTGATGGAGTATATAAGGGTTTTAATGTTGATTTGCTTAAAGCCATAAGTTTAGTATCAGGAATGGAATTTGAGTTCATCCCCATGAAATGGGAGGATGCATTTAGATCTATTGAAAGAGGGCAAGCAGATATAATTCAAGGCATGAAGGAGTCTGAAGATAGGAGAAAAAGGTTCAGTTTCACAGATTCCCTACTTCTAAATTCTCAGTCAATATTTGTAAGAAGTAACTACTATTCAATTAACAATAATTCCGATCTTATTGGAAAAACAGTATCTCTTATGAAGGATGACATAGTATATTTCCAGCTTTCTAGAATAAAGGACATTAAAATTGTTCAATATGATTCTATGGAAGAGGCTGTACAGGCCCTACTAGAGGGTGATGCTGATGCGATGGTTGGAAATACTCTGACTGTAAATTATATATGTAAGGAAAACCATTGGATAGACCAGGTGAAAATTGTGGGAGCAACCTTGAATGAACAGAAATATTCCATGGCAGTTTCAAGAGACAATCCACAATTACTTAGAAGTTTAAATGAAGGATTAGATGAAATTCAAAAAAATGGCATGTATGATGCTCTTTACAGAAAGTGGTTTGGAACTCCAATAAGAAATTCAAAGGAAGAAACCGAATTTCAAATAAAAATTTTGCTAGTTGGCTTAGCATCCTTATTAATAATACTATTTGTAGTCCAAGTGATTAATAGAAAACTTAAGAGAATTATAGATGAAAAAACCAGGGAAGAAAAACTACTAATCAATGAATTGAGAAATTATGATAAATTGCAGTTTATGGATAAGATCATATCATCCTTGGCTCATGAAATTAGAAATCCACTTACATCTGTTAAAATCTATACCTCCCAAATGAAAAGCAAGCTAAATAATAGTGAATTTATGTTGGCTGCCTCTGAAGATATTCCTGAGGAAATAGATAGAATTGACAGTTTAATAAAAGAATTCATGGAATATACATCTCCTAGAAAACCACAAATGAAAGTCCTGAATTTAAGGGAAGAGCTTGAGAATTCAATAAAATTCATTAAACTTCAAATTAAGGATATAGGGGTCAATATAGATGTTGATTCCATTGTTCTAATAAAATTTGACTCTGGTCACTTTAGGCAGGTAGTATTAAATATTTTACTAAATTCCAAAGATGCTTTGGTCAATTGTAACAATCCACAAATAAGAATTTATGGATATGAAGAAAATGAAAGTGTGGTTTTAGGATTTGAAGACAATGGTTGTGGTATTAGTGAGGAATCATTGGATTATATTTTTGAGCCATTTTATACAACTAAAGATAATGGAAACGGTGTTGGTATGTTCATTGTCAAGAAGTTGGTAGAAGAAAATGAAGGTATTATAAGTGCTAAGAACAATTTGTCAGGTCATGGTTTAAGTGTAAATCTTAAACTAAGGAGAGGTGAAAAAAATGAAAACTAAATTGTTAATTGTGGATGATGAAATAAAGATATTAAGAGCTCTTAGCTTTCTTCTAGAGGATGACTACCAGGTCTTTACCTGTAATAACATGAAGGATGCTAGGGAGGTATTTATCCATGAGAGAATTGGTCTTGTCCTAATGGATTTAAGACTTTCGGAAGGAAGCGGATTAGTGTTGATGGAAGAATTATTACAGGTGGACAATAATGCCACTATAATTATAATGACTGCCCATTCAACCATTGAAAATTCCATTAAGGCTATAAAATCAGGAGCCTATTACTTTGTAACTAAACCAATTGATAATGATCAATTATTACTATTATTAAAAACCGCTCAGGAAAAGCTTGATCTTACAGAAAAGCTAAACACCCTTGAAGGACACTTAAGAAAAACACCAATTGGATCCTCAAAAGCAATAAGAGATATCAAAGATCTTATTCTGAAAGTTAAAGACACTGATGCAACTATATTGATTACAGGAGAGAGTGGAACTGGTAAAGAACTCATAGCCCAAAATATTCACACTAGCAGTAATAGAGCAGCAAAGCCCTTTATCCCTCTTAACTGTGCAGCTATGCCCAGTGAACTATTGGAAAGTGAGCTTTTTGGATATAGAAAAGGGTCCTTTACTGGAGCGATAAAGGATGAAATTGGACTTATTAGAAAATGTGAAGGCGGAACTCTATTTCTAGATGAAATAGGGGAGATGGATATAAAACTTCAATCAAAATTGCTCAGATTCCTACAAGAAAAAGAAGTTAGGCATATAGGTGATGACAAAAATCACTCCGTAGATGTGAGGATTATATGTTCCACCAATAGAAACTTAAAGGATGAGATAGCAGCTGGTAATTTTAGAGAGGACTTGTATTACAGAATAAATATAATTAACATTATTGCCCCACCATTAAGAGATAGGATTGAAGACTTGGACCTTCTAGTTCCTTATTTTATAAATAAATATAGTATTTCCTTCAACAAGGAAGTAAGCGGAATATCAGTAAAGGCTATGAACAAACTAAAAAGCCATAAATTTAGTGGTAATGTCAGGGAATTAGAAAACATTATTCAAAGAGCAGTCTTATTGAGCAGTGGTGAGTTAATTTGTCTTGAGACACTTAATCTTGATAATTCAAATATTAACAATAAGGCAAACACATTAGTTGATGATTATATTAAAATTTACCAGGGTGAAACAATGAAGGATATAGAAAAGAAAGCTATTGAATTTGCTCTAGAGTCAAATAGTCATAATAGGAAGTGGACAGCTGAAAGTTTAGGCATAAGTGAACGGTCCTTAAGATATAAGATTAAAGAGTATGGCTTAAAATAGTTGGATAAAAGTAAGGTTATAGAACCTAGAATCAATTATGAAAGCATGTGATTTAATTATGAACATAAGTCCATAAGTGTTGAAATTACCACATTTATTACAAAAATAATATTGTTTTTTGCTTGTTCAAAACTAGTTAATTTGGTATTATAGTAATTGTCATGTATGTAGTTTTGTCTATGTTTCTACTTATAATAGAGATATTTTTAACAATACATACAATTGTTGTAGGTAATATATTCTGTATATTAGAAAAGGAGAAGTGAAAATGACAAAAAATAGAATAGTAAGCTTAGTATTAATTGCTTTGATTTCTGTTGGTGTACTATTCATTGGCGATAGCATTATGGATAGTGGGGCTACTATTGCTCAAGGTTTAGTAGATGGTACATATGAAGGTGTTAGTGATGCAGGTATGCATCCAGGACTAAAGGTACATGTAGAAGTTAAAGATGGAATGATAGTTGATATTAAAGTGGTATCCCATAGTGAGACACCAGGAATAAGTGACCCAGCAATTTCTGGTATGCCAGAAGCAATCATAGCAGCTCAGGGTTTGGAAGTGGATGTTGTATCAGGTGCTACAATGACTTCTAATGCCATATTAGAAGCTGTTAAGATAGCATTGGAATCTGAGCCAGGAGTAAGTGCTCCAGTTATGGAATTTGCAGATGGAGTGTATGAAGGTGTAAGTGATGCAGGAATGTATCCAGGACTAAAGGTTCAAGTTACAGTTGAGGGTGGAAAGATTATAGAGGTTAAGGTACTGGCTCATGAAGAGACACCAGGAATAAGTGATCCTGCAATATCTGGAGTACCTGAAGCTATAGTTGCAGCTAATTCATATGAGGTGGATGCAGTCTCAGGAGCAACTTTCACATCAAAGGCAATAATGGAAGCTGTTAAATTAGCACTTGAGGCAGGTCCAGTTGGATCAGGTGGAACAGATAAGATACCTTCAGATATAGTTTATGTTGACGGAGTATACGAAGGTGTAAGTGATGAGGGAATGTATCCAGGATTAAAGGTTGAGGTAACAATTGAAGGTGGAAAGATTGCCGGCGTTAAGGTTGTGGCTCATGAAGAAACACCAGGAATAAGTGATCCTGCAATATCAGGAGTACCTGAAGCAATAGTATCAGCAAATACCCCAAGTGTTGATGTAGTATCAGGAGCAACCTACACATCAAAAGCTATAATAGATGCAGTAACCATAGCATTGGAAAGTGCAATTGCAGCTGAAGGTCCAGTTTCATATGCTGATGGAGTATATGAAGGTGTAAGTGATGAGGGAATGTATCCAGGATTAAAGGTTGAAGTTACAGTTGAAGGTGGCAAGATTGCCAGTGTTAAGGTAGTAGCTCACGAAGAGACACCAGGAATAAGTGATCCTGCAATATCAGGAGTACCTGAAGCAATAG
>CAZNTE010000033.1:0-22950 GCA_964575895.1 uncultured Tissierellaceae bacterium
AAACCCTTGATCTTAAAGCATTTATGCACCCTGTCACTATTATGACACGCTCCCCTGTGGCCATTTGAATCAAGGCTCTTGGTTTATTGTTTTTAAAGGATACCTCTAAATTTTTTATAGCTTTTATTTGTGCAGGTCTTAACCCTTCCTCATCTAAAGTAGGCATATCCTGCAATCGAGCTCTTAGGGTTTTTTCTTCCTCAAACCATTCTAATAGAGTTGATGGTTGATGAAAGTAGAAAACAGGTCGTGAACGAGGTTTAGGGTCTCTATAGTCAGTAAACCTTGTCAAAACCCCTGTACTTTCATATACAAAAGGTAAAGGCTCCTTGTTTAGATTATACTTTAGTTTTGCTTTTGCATAACCATATGCTTGGTCCTCAGCAACTGTTAATCTTTGTCCTTCTTCCTCTTTTTTAGCTTCTATTACCCCCAGAGGTTTTCTATCAACAAATAAAACATAGTCAGCAGGTCCTACATCTGTTTGATATTCTCTTACAGCAACACCCCTGCTTTCTGATAAATTAACTTTGTTCTTATCTTGAACACTCCAACCAGCATTTCGTAACATAAGATCAATCTTATCTCTAGATTTTTGTTCTGGACTTTGATTTACCATGACTTCACCCCTTTATTCCCTCACGTACTCCATAATATCCGCTATCTCACAATCTAAAACATAACAAATCTTTGCTAAGGTAATTAAATCTATCCTCTTAACTTTATTATTACAATATGAATTAAGCTGAGTTCTTTGAAGATTTGCTTCTTTTTCTAGCTTGTTTTTACTTATATTCTTCTCTTCCAAGACTTCATTAATTTTAAAAACAACTCTTCCAAAATCTTGCATATTTTTATCTCCTTTAATTAATTGAATCATTAATGTTATTATATCAGACTTGCATTCTTTTTACACCTGTAAGATGTTTTAAATATATTTTCTCGCTAGGATATTCTGAATTTTTATCATTTCTCTTGATATATCATCATTTTCTTTTTTAAGATCTTCTATATCTTCCCTATAGATTACTCCTGTAGTGTTTACTCTTTTTGCAATCTGATTAAGGTTGTTTGCATTCCTCCCAATAAGGGTCTGTATCTTCCTAAATTCATTCATATCTATTACAAATATAGGGGCTTCTAAAACACTTTTCCTTATAAAATGTCCCATTGATTTTGATTTACTTAGTTCAAGTTTTTTCTTGAAAAGTTCTTTTTCTTCCTTGGTCAGCTTGATTTCTATCCTCTCATTTCTAAATCTATTTGCCATATTCTTCTCCTTTTCTTTTATATTTTAAACGGGGTCTTAGGGGGAACCCCTAAATCATTCTGATAGGAACAAGTAGAAAATTTTATATGTAGAAGTAAGCCCAACAGGACTTACTTTTACAATTTTCCCGTAGCTGTCCGTACAGCTACTGTGCTTGCTACTAAAGTTTTAATAGGCACAGGAGATTTGTAACTGTAACCTACTATTTCAAAAGTCCTCAAATAAGGCATTGATTCTTATTTTGATTCCTACAAGCCTTGATATTACTAGACTTCCATTTCTACCAGCCTAATTCTAAGGGTTTTAAAATCTCGGTTACAAGTTACATAGTTACAATTTCTCTTTATCATTCTCTCCTGTGTCCATTTCTATCTGCTCCGACTCTTGCCATTCTTTTGGTAAATCAACCTTATCTACTTCTACAAAACTTTCTTCTATCTTTTCTTCCTTCTTATAATAAAGTTTTACTGGTATAGATATTCCACTAGGAGAAATTCTCTTAGTCTTCGATGACCTGATTGCCTTCCATTCCGGAAAATAATTATCCATGATTTCAGAAAAAGATTTTGATTTAATCTGATAGCCTTGCATAGATAATTCCTTAAAACAAGTTATATTTGGTTCTTGTGTTTTTGCCTTGTACTCTTCTAAGAAGTAGCGAATATCTTCTACATCTGGATTAAGATACTTAAACTTTTCTTGTTCCTGGTAAAGATCCTCAAGGAGTTTTTTTGGTATGGTCCAAAAATGTTTCTTCTCTTTATAGAGTTTATAACCATAGGCAAGGGCCTGGTTAAAATCTTCTCGGATTGAATCTAGATATTCTTTTTCTGATTGTTCACCTTGAAAATCTTTGTCTAGATAAATAGCCTTCTTTCTATTTTCCTTATGACATTCTACAGGTAAATATCTTCTCTCTCCTGTATGGTCATTTAAAAAAGTTCTTTCATTTAATGTTCCAATTAAAATACAAGTCCTAGGAACATCTGTTGAAAATTTCTCATAGGGGATTCTTATTCTATCACTTAGTTTAGATAAAAAGGATTTTGCTTCATTGGCAGACTTTGCATTTCTTAAAGCTACAAATTCTTCAATTTCTACTACTGTCTTTCCCATTAAGTTCATAACAGCATCTTTACCTTGAATATTTTCTATGGTGCAAAACCAATCATCTCTAATAGCCAAATATCTAGCAAAAGTAGACTTTCCTATTCCTTGTCCACCTACTAAGACCATCATTTCATCAAACTTGGATCCTGGTTCAAAGACTCTTTTAATCAAACCTAAAATCATATGCTCCATAATCCAAGAATTAAGTTCTGTATCTTCAGCTCCTAGATAAGTTGGTAGGAGTTTAGCTATTGCATTTCTATCTCCCTTCCAAGTAAGATTTTTTAGATATTGTTCTGGTGGACTTATTTCATATTGATTAGCAACAAAGCGAACTGCATCCCACATTTTATTAGCATTGTAATTAAGTCCAAAATGCTTTTCTATTTCAAGTCCTAACCTGTTATTTAGGGAGTCATCCCATAGTCTAATTTGGTTTGGTTTTATACTTTTTTCCCCTATAATCTTGCCTTGAAATTTGATTTCATTGGTAAATTTATCATAGAAGATTTGTCCTTCATATATTTTCTTAGCCTTACAATATTTTGGATTAAGAAGTACTGTAACAATATTTCCTGTAATCTGTTTTACATCACCTTTGACTGTTTTCTGTAAATCAATTATAGAATAAGACTGATCTATCTCAGGGATAACTAGTTTAAACTCTTTCATAGGACCAATTCCTTGTCTTATATTCAAAATGTCGGCTCCAGTCAAAGGCTACAAAATTTCCAAGGCCTAAGACTTTATCTATTGTCTTTTCTAAATAGTCAAGATACTTTCTATCATCGCTTCTCTTTTGACCGCTTCCTAGACGGTTTAAAGGGGTCATTAAAAATAGGTCTTTCATTAACTTGTGGTCTCCACCTGTATAGTTTCTAGCTAAGACTAGAAAGGTAAAGTCATCCCTGCTATGGTCACCTGTTAGGCTAGCTCCTGAGATAAGCATACTTGCCTTGCTATTGGTTCTTTCCATGGTGGTTAGTATTTCATCTAGGCTTAAGTCATCAAGTCTAGAAAACTTGTTTAAAGGCTCATACTTATACTCTCTAATTTGCTTTAAGGTAGATGTTTTCTCCTGTGTCCATTTCTTATAAAGCTGCTTTAATTCATCTTCTTTTTCTAAAAGTTTATTACTTCTAGGAAAGAAGGATCCATCTCCTATATTTCCTGTAAGAGCTATATATCTATTTTTCTTATATATCTCAATTCCTCTACTTGATAAATTAAGATTATCTGGAATAGTCCCTTGGGCAAAAATATGGATTCCCTTGCCTGATTGAGATACTTCCATATAAGTTCCTGCAAAGTTCTCTATAACTTCTTTTGCCATAAGAGTTAGCTTTCCACCTTGAATTGCATGATCTAGGTCTATACAGATAATCCTGTCTTCTTCTACTAAAACAAAACCTAGAGGTTCATTCATAGTTTTAGCTTCATTAAAAGTTATCCAACGTTCTAGCTGATTCCAATCATTAGCTTTTCCATCAATTAGGGAAAAGGGAAGCTTGGCTACTTTACCATTTAATTTTTCCTTTCTCCAACCTACAAATCTTTTTCTTTTTTTCATTTCTTTTGGTAGATATCTATATTTTTCCATTCTTTTTACCTCCTTATGCTGTTCAGAATAGAACCCATATGGTAAAATGAATTTGGTAGAAACATTCCATATGGGGTGTGCCTTTGGTCTTTGTGCTAAAGGCTTTTTTCTTTTTTGATTTCATAGTAAATCTCTATTAAGAAACTTAAAATTTCTTGGTCATTCTCTTCTAATCTTCCATATTTCTTTACAAGCTTTGCCAGTCTAAATATTTCTAAAGCAAATTTATCTTCAAGTCTATAGTCAGCCTTAATAGACACAGTAGAGGAAATTAATGAACTAATAATATAGTCTTGTTTGGAGAGTCCACTTATCTCTACTTTCTTATCTAATAGGTCAGCTTCTTTTTCTGTTGCCCTAAAAGAGATTATTTTATTTCTCTTTCTTTTAACTTGTTTTTTTATTTCCTTACTCATCTTCATCCTCCAATAATTTTTCCCATTCACCATCTAAGTTGCTTTTTCTTATAGTGGATAGGGAGTTAGCCATCTCATTTTGTTTGCTTGGGAATAAATGAGCATACCTATAAGTTATATCGATGGATTCATGACCTAATCTATCTGCTATAGCTATGGCTGAATAGCCTAATTCAATCAACAAAGATACATGGGAATGCCTTAAATCATGAACTCTAATCCTTTTAACTCCAGCTTTTTTACTACCTCTGGTCATTTCATGGTGTAGATAGGACTTAGTAATTGGAAATAATAGTTGATTATCTTTTAGCTTGTATATACCAGCCATATATTTTTCTATTTCATCTGATAAAAAATCTGGCATTACAACAGTCCTAATACTTTTATTTGTCTTGGGCTCTGTAATTATATTTTCACCATCAATTCTTTGTAAAGATTGATTTATTCTAATAGTATTGTTAGTAAAATCAAATTTTTCCTTTGTTAAAGCTAGTAATTCTCCTGTTCTTAGTCCACACCAATATAAGATTTCAAAAGCATAGAATGATAAGGGTTTGTCCTTTACTTCTTCTATAAATTTTCCATATTCGGCTTCAGTCCAAAATTTCATTTCAGAAGCTTCTTTTTCTCCCATAGAGCCAACATCCCTTGCAACATTAGATTTTAGGTTATAGTACTTGCAGGCATGATTTAGGACACTACTTAATTGAGCATGTATTGTTCTTAAGTAGGTCTGGGAATATTTTTTGCCTTTATCATCTTCCTCTTTCATTAATATATTTTGCCATTTAACTATTGTCATTTTAGTAATTTCATTAACTTGAAGATCTCCTATATAGGGAATAACCTTTGTCCTTATTATTTGTTCTTTAGTTCTCCAGGTGTTTTCTCTTAATCTTGGTCGCATATCCTTTCCATATACTTGAAAAAATTCAGTAAATGTCATATCAAGATTTCCAGCTTGCTCTCTTAAAAAATCTTCTTCCCATTTCAGAGCTTCTTTTTTTGTCTTAAATCCTCTTTTCTTCCTATTAATCTTTTCACCTCTCCAATTGGTGTAGGTGAATTTGGTAAACCAGGTGCCATTTCCACTTTCATCCCTATAAGCTCCCACTACTAGGCCTCCTTTCTTACTTGGTAACAATACTTGTCCAAGAAATATTGTCTATTAATTTTGCCTCTTTGAACCCTATAGCCTAGTTCAACTAGTTCTCCATTCATTTCATTTATTATTTGATAGGCTGTAGTTCTGCTAACTTCTAAAAAATCCTGAACTTCTTTTGCGTTCATAAAAATCTTATTCATTTTTTTCTTCCCCCTTGTGTTTTTATTTATAAGCTTCTCATCAATGAATAAATGACGAGCATCAATTTGGTTTCCTTATAATTAAATAGCACAATTTCGTGCTATTTAATTATATAATATCAGCACAGTTTCGTGTTGTCAAGACTAGTTTTAAATTATTTCTATTTATCTTTCCTATAACAAGAGATTTCATTAAATTTATAATCGTTCACTTCTGTTGCTATAAATGATATCTTGTGATAAAATAAATTAAAATACTACCAAGAGGAGTTTAAAATGATTTCAGGTGAAAAGCTAAAAAAGTTAAGATTACTTAGAGAATTGACACAGAAGGAATTAGCAATAAAATCAGGACTTACAGATTCTGCTATAAGGAATTATGAATTGGGTTATCGTTCGCCTAATAAGGATCAATTAATAAAAATAGCCCAAGTTTTAGACTGTGATGTATCTGCCTTAATTGACCATACTCCTATTTCTAATTTTGAATTTATGCAAATTCTTTTTGATTATGAAGAGGATTTAAAAATCAGACCCCTAGTAGAAGATTCCACAATAGGGCTACTTTCTCATGATATGAATTTAAATGATTTTCTAACTGAATGGGATGAAATGAGAAAAAAGCACTATAACGGAGAAATAACAGATGAGGAATTTGAGGATTGGAAGCTCTCATATCCTAAGAAGTCTAGACTGGAAAAATAATTATTAAACTATAAACATATAACCTCATTTTAAACTGGTCGAAATCGACTAGTTTAAAAATAATTCAATACTAAGCATATAATCCAATTTTAACCCCATCGAATTCGATAGGTTTAAAGTGTTTCATAAGCAAATTTATAACCCAAGTTTTAAACGTGTCGAATTCGATGCCTTTAGAAATCTGTTTAGATTTCAAAAATAAATATATACACAAAAACACCATAGATTCTTTTAATAAGATTTCTATGGTGTTTCTATTTGTAAGCCACTTGGCATTATTTATTAAATTATTCCAAAAAACTTTTTTACCCAATTTCGTTCCAGTTGAGAATTTCAAACCTCTACAAACATTGGTTTTATGGGCTTTCTTGTTTGTTTTTAACTACTCCCACTCAATTGTTGCAGGTGGTTTGTTGGTAATATCATATACTACTCTATTGATATGTCCTACTTCGTTTACAATCTTACTGGATATATCTCCAAGTATAGACCATGGTAGATGTGCAAACTCTGCTGTCATGAAGTCAGTAGTTGTAACCGCTCTTAGAGCTAGAGTATAATCATAGGTTCTACCATCACCCATAACACCAACACTTCTTAGATTAGTTAAAACCGCAAAATACTGATTAATATTCCTATCAAGTCCTGCTGCTGCAATTTCTCTTCTATATACATAATCTGCTTCTTGAAGGATCTTAACCTTTTCTTCACTTACTTCACCAATAATTCTAATGGCAAGTCCAGGTCCTGGGAATGGTTGTCTAAACACTAGGCTCTCAGGTAATCCTAGTTCAAGACCAGCTCTTCTTACCTCATCTTTAAATAAGTCCCTAAGTGGCTCAATAATTTCTTTAAAGTCAACATAATCAGGGAGTCCACCTACATTGTGATGACTCTTAATAACCGCTGAATCACCCACTCCACTTTCTATAACATCAGGATAAATCGTCCCTTGTACCAGGTAATCAACTGACCCAATCTTCTTAGCTTCTTCTTCAAATACTCTAATGAACTCTTCACCTATTATTTTTCTCTTTTCTTCTGGTTCTGTAATCCCTTTTAGTTTATCGTAGAATCTTTGTTGAGCATTAACTCTAATAAAGTTAAGATCATAGTCATTTGTAAATACTTCTTCAACTTGATCTCCTTCATCTTTTCTAAGCAAACCATGGTCTACAAAAATACAAGTAAGTTGCTTTCCTATGGCCTTACTAATCATAACCGCTGCAACTGATGAGTCAACTCCACCTGAAAGTGCACATAGAACCTTCTTATCGCCAATTTTTTCCCTTAATCCATTTATAGAATTTTGTACAAACTCATCCATCTTCCAATTTCCACTACATCCTGCAATTTCAAATAAGAAGTTGGATAATACCTTGTTTCCTTCTTCTGAATGGTTTACTTCAGGATGGAACTGTACTCCGTAAAGGTCTTTTTCTTCAAGTTCAAAGGCTGCCGTTGGACAAGCGTCTGTAGATGCTGTAGCAACAAAGCCCTCAGCCAATCTCTCTACATAGTCTGTATGGCTCATCCAGGTAATGGATTCCTTTTTTACATCCTTAAACAATTTTGAATTAATATCTGCAGTTAATTTTATCTTCCCATATTCTCTAGTTGAAGCTGCCTTAACATTTCCTCCTAGACCATAGCTCATAAGTTGAGCTCCATAACATATTCCAAGTATAGGTATATGTAGGTCATAAACTTCAGTGGATATGGATGGTGCCCCATCTTGATAAACACTATTTGGTCCTCCAGTAAATATTATGCCCTTTGGATTTAAATCCTTTATCTTCTCCAAGCTCATGGTATAAGGGTGAACCTCGCAATATACGTTTAAATCTCTTACTCTTCTTGCTATAAGTTGGTTATACTGTCCCCCAAAGTCTAGAATCAGTATCATTTCTTTTTCCATTTTAAACCTCCCATTAATCAAATTTCAGGATATCCTCCATTATTTCTTCAATAAAAAGATTGTCCAGCCCCCAGATATTCTTTAAATCATTATACTCTTTAATCTTATCAGCTCTATATTTTGGGTGCTTTTGGATTGCTCTAATCATAATATTCTTAGGTGTATGCTCCATGCCTATAAACTCTAGTAACTGGACTTGATATCCTAGAATCTCCAAGACATTCCCCCTTATACTATCTGTTACAAGGGAGCTTAATTTTTCTCTGATGATACCATGTTTTAACATTCCCTTTAAATTATTATTATCGATTTTATCATAAAGCTCATGCTGACAACAAGGTACAGATAAAATAACTTTTGCTCCCCATCTAACTGCCTTCTCCAGGGCAATATCTGTGGCAGTATCACATGCATGTAATGTAACAACCATATGGATATTTTCATCTGTAAAGTGATCCTTAATGTCTCCGCATACAAACTCAAGATTATCATATCCTAATTCTTCTGTGGTTATATTGCAAAAATCAATTACATCCTTCTTTAGATCCAGACCAGTTATTTTTACCTTTTTCCCTTTTATCTTTACCAAATAGTAATAAAGGGCAAAGGTTAAATAGCTCTTTCCACACCCAAAATCAATTATGTTAATCTCCTCTTCATCAATTATTGTATCAAGAGAAGCTTCCACCAGTTCAAGAAACCTATTAATCTGCTTAAACTTATTATACTTTTGTTTAAATACTTTTCCTTCCTTGCTCATAACTCCAAGGTGTATTAAGAAATCAACTGGTTCCCCTTCATTTAGTATGTACTTTTTTGGGCGATTATGACTCAATTCTATTTCTGATGTTTGATCTTTATTTGAAATAATCTTAATCTTTCCCTTTTTGCTCACTAAAACCTGATATTCTCCTTCTGCGGTCTTAAAAATACCTTGTTTATATGATTCTTTAATTAAGCTGATCAACTCTTCCAAAGCTAAAATTCCTTCAAGATTAATATGAATAGCCTTATTGTCAATGAAGGTTTCAAATTGGTAATAGACTTCACCTTTAATTTTCACAGGTTTTATTATAACTTTATCAGAAATAGATTTATCCTTAGTAACTTTATTACTAAGGATAGCCTTTGATAATGTATTTTTATTTATTATATCACTTAATAATTCTCTTAAATCCATTACATACTCCTTACAACTTTATCTAATAATTCTCCAATACTATCTCTAAAGACAAATTGTGCTCTACTATCATATGGTGTTTGGCTCTTGTTTATTAATACCAACTTATCTCCCCTATAATACTCAACCAATCCTGCTGCAGGATAAACATTTAATGATGTTCCACCTACAATTAACACATCCGCCTTTATAATATAATCTATGGCTGTATTAAGTAAGTTCATATCTAAACCTTCCTCATATAATACCACATCTGGTCTAACATGAGCACCACATTTTTCACATTTGGGGATATTTTTTGAACCCCTTATATATTCTAAAGGATATCCTTCTTTACAATTAGTACAGTAATTCCTATGAACAGACCCATGTATTTCTATTACATTACTAGATCCTGCCATTTGATGTAGCCCATCGATGTTTTGAGTTATAATAACCTTTAACTTTCCCATATCCTCCAAGCTTTTAAGAGCTTTATGTGCTTTGTTAGGCTGGGCATCTGGATAGAGCATGGTTTCCCTATAGAATGTATAGAAGTCCTCTGTGTGAGCCTTATAAAAGCTATAGCTTAGAAGGTACTCTGGTGGATAACCATACTTATTCTCCATGGAGTAAATTCCACTTTGGGATCTGAAATCAGGAATATTACTTTCTGTAGATACTCCAGCTCCTCCTAAAAATACTATGTTTTCACTTTCCTTTAAAATATCCACAAGGTTTTGTAGCATATTACTCATCCTCAATCAAAATATATTCCCCTAAGGACTTCTTAACTGATGCAACGTAATCACTGGATGCACCCCAGTCAAAGTTAAAGATTACCCCTTGGGATGATCCAGTTGAGATAACCCTAAGATCTGTAACTCCTTCCAAATTATCTAGTATTACCATAAGTGCCGCCCTGTTTGATGTTCTCATATAATACTTTTCAAAAATTAAGGTTGCAACTACCTTTCCATTTCCAATATCAAGGATTTCTTCATGAACAAGTTCAGATGATTGTTCACTCTTTATAATCTCCAGTGCTTCTACTGGACTTAAACTTACCTTAAAATTATCTTTACTCATCCTCTTCTCCTTTTTTCTCCTTTATAGTGTCGATCTTAAATATAAAGTAATAAAACTTAAACAAATCTATTGCTATAAGCATTATTTTTAAAGGGATCTTATCCACTGCAAAAATACTTATCCATATCATGCTTGATGATAATGTCATAAGATATGCCTTAGTCTTTACAGTCATAGCCCTTTCTTTTTCAAAGCTTTCCATGTTATTCTTATATAGTTTTGTCCCCTTTAACCAATCATTAAACCTATCTGAACCCTTTGCTAAAAAGTAAGAACCCAGGAGCAAAAAAGGAGTTGTAGGTAGTACTGGAAGTACTGCTCCAACCGCCCCAACAGAAACAGATAGGAAGCCCAATGTAATAAATAATATTTTCATTTGTTTCCCCATTCTCTTAAGATATTACTATTCTATCATATCCATAATATTTCTACTATTTTCTTTTTATCTTAATAATCTTTAAGTTTATATTATCCTTAAAATCCATTATATCCTCTAAGGTTTTCATTACTCTTATCCCATATTCTGTAATTTCACTATGATCTATATTAAAAATGTATATGTTTAATTCATCATTATATGTGCTTAAAACATCAAACATAGCATCTAAATTATTGCCATAATAGCCAATTATATCAAGCTTCTTCTTAAAATATTCATGAAATCTTTTATCTTGGATTTTTCTACCATCAATTAATACAGTCTTCATTCCTCTTTACCTCCTAGTATAGTTGTTCAAAGCTTTCATAATGATCCTCAGTATAGAAAATAAGACCATCATTTGAATATACTATTCTTTCGCTACCCCTATATCCACCTTCATAATTTATGTCACATTCAAAATAGGTTCTTCCCTCTTTCTCTGGAAGAAGCTTTTCTCTATTTCCAAATCTATCTCCACCTATACTTAGTTTATCAGTAACATCCCACAGATTTCCCTTTTGAGCATCCCACCCGAGGTCAGTGGCATCTCTTTTTGTTATATAGTTATTGGGTAGTTTGCCATATGTGCGTAAATATAAGGCAACCTCATCTTTTGATGTGTAATATCCATCTTCATCTATAGTTGCTTCTTCATCCACCTCTAGAATAATTTCTCCTGGTTCTTCCACTGGAGTTTCAAGAACTACATCTTCTGTGGAACAAGCAGTTAATAGAATCATCAGTGCTAATAATATTATTAGTATTTTATTACTCTTTTTAATCTTCAAGTTAACTCCTCCTTTGTCATACTAGGTTAATACCCACAAATCGTACCTTATAATATTATATTATTCAAGTAACGCTTAATTAAGACAATCGTTTTAAGGGTATATTCTATTAAACACTTGTAATTGATAATGTTTAATAACAATATATAATAACAACCCACTGGAGGTACTAAATATGATCCAAAAAATTATCTTAAGGCTCAAGAAGAGTATATGACTTTACCCTGCATTTATAGGATTATTATCATTAAGCTTTGCTATAATAATTGGTCAGTTGGACATTAATTCATCTATTGAATTATACACAAATGTTCCAAGTGTGTTCCTGACTAGCGTAGAATTATCTAAAACTATACTAGGAACAATAGCTGGATCACTTATTACTATGACAACATTTACTTTTTCTACAACTATGGTTGTATTGACAACATATTCCTCTCAATTTTCACCTAGAACAATTGAAAATTTCCTATCAGATGATGACACAATGAAGGCTTTGGGAGTATTTGTAGGTGGATTTATCTACTCAATAATATTTCTATTATTCATGAAAAATAGTTTAGAGGATAAATTAGTTATTTCCGCATCCCTTGGAATAATCTATGCAATAATCTGTTTGATATATTTTGTAAGGTACATACAGCATGTGGGATCATTTATCCAGACTAATAATTTAATTAGAAGACTGCACGATCTATCAGATAAGAGAATTGATGATTACTTGGAATTTTTAGAAGATAAGGAAATAATCCATTCATTAAGTTTAAGCAGTGACTTTATAGTTAAAATTCAAAGTAAGGATTATGGATATATACAGTTAATAGATTATAGCAAAATAAATAAAGTGGCAGAAAGTATCCAGGGGAAGGTATTTATTGACAAGGTTCATGGTCAATATCTTAGCACTGGAAGCACTCTCTTTACTATAGAATTCAAAGAAAATATTCAAATTAATCAAGATGATATTGAATCTCTTTTAAGTGCTATAACCATAGGAGATAAAAAATCAGATATTCAGGACTTTAACTTCTCCATTCAAAAAATTGTTGAAATAGGACTAAGGGCAATATCTCCTGGCATTAATGATCCAAATACATGTATACATTGTTTAAGAATCTTAGGAATACTATTAGGTAAACTATCTCATATAGAAGGTCTTTATGCTCTTTATAAAAAGGAAGATGAAAATTATCCTAGAGTCTATTATGAATTAATTGACTTCAAGGAAGAACTTATAGATACCTACATTCAGATAATAAATTATGGCAAATCTGATCTTACTGTTATCAACAGTATTATAAAATCCTTATATTTTATAGGTGAACAAGCTTCAAGGAAAAACAAGGATAAGATTAAAGAGCTTTTAGAATATATTTGGATTAAAATTGATGGTGACAATCTGAAAAGTATGGAGCTTCATATTCTAAAAAAAGAGAAAGAAAATCTACTTGAACTATTGACTAAGTAGGTATGGTTATTAAAAATCATAGGAGGTGATTATAAAGTCAAGTTTCACATATAGTGACTTTTAAAATTATGATATATGAGAATACAAGAAATGGAATATTCATAGAAAGATTAAATAGGTTTTTAGCCAAAGTATTTATCAACAATGAGGAACATTTTGTACATGTCAAGAATACTGGCAGGTGCAAAGAAATATTATTTAGGGGTCAAAGGGTTATATTACAATTTCATGGTGATTCCCCTCAAAGAAAGACAAAATATTCTTTAATTGGAGTTTGGAAAGAAGATATGCTTATTAACATAGACTCTCAGGTTCCAAATTCAGTTATTTTTGATGGAATTAAAGCTAATCTAATCTCTGAATTTAAGGATACCACCATCCTTAAAAAGGAACAGACCTTTGGAAACTCAAGATTCGATATGTATTATGAAAATAGTGATTCAAGGGGTTATATAGAAGTTAAGGGAGTAACCTTAGAAGAAAATTTGATCTCCATGTTTCCAGATGCACCCACCATAAGAGGAACAAAACATATCAGAGAGTTAATTCATGCAAAGAAAGATGGCTATGAAGGGTTTATAGTATTCTTAGTACAGATGAGAGGACCTACACTATTTAAGCCAAATTCTGAAATGGACTCTGACTTTTCTAATTCCCTAAAGGAAGCAGCTTCAAAAGGAGTAAATATTTTAGTTTATGATAGTATAGTAACAGAAAATAGTATAGTTTTGGGAAATAAAATTCCCCATAAATTATAAATCACCTTCCACAATTAACGTGGAAGGTGATCTTTTAATTCTTATTTAATTCTATACCGGTTTCTTCACCGTTTAAATCTTGCTTTTCAAGAGAATCCTCTTCAACAAAATTAACTTCTGTTGCAAGGGTTTCAGTCTTTATGAAGTCATCATACTCATCTATTGCTTCTTTTATATTCTCACTACCACTATATTTAATAGTTATTTTATCAAGAATATCATACCCATTAGACTTTCTCATTTGCTGAACTTTGGATATAAACTCTCTAGCAAAACCTTCATTTAACAATTCCTTGGTCAATGTAGTATCAAGAATTACAAATAGATTATTCTCCATAACAACATTAAAACCTTCCTTAGAAGATATTGTTACTAATACTAAATCCTTATTAACCTTCGTTTCTTCACCATTTAAGTTTAAGGTGATTTCTCCACCAGCTTCCAGTACTTCAACAGTTTCTTTAGCATCAAGTTTTGACAGTTCAGCACCAAAGGCTTTTATCTTAGAACCAAGAATAGGTCCAGCTTCCTTGAAGTTAGGCTTTAGAGAGTAATTCATAAATTGTGATAAATCCTTTTCAAATACTACTTCCTTAACATTTAGCTCTTCCTTTATAAGAGGGACTAAATCGGATATCATATCTTCATACTTACCATCAATTACAACCTCATGAAGGGGTTGTCTTACCTTGATCTTAACATTCTCTCTTGAAGCTCTTCCAAGAGCAACCAAATCTCTAACAAGGTCCATCTTTTCTTCCAGTGCTTTATTAATTAATTCTTCGTTTCCTTCTGGATAGTAGTCTAAGTGAACTGACTCTCCATCTGTAAGGTTTCTATAAAGCTCTTCTGCAATAAATGGAACAAAAGGTGCAATTATCTTACATATATCAACCATTATTTCATAGGTTGTATTGTAAACTGCTTTCTTATCATCATCAAGATTAGTTGACCAGAATCTTCTTCTGTTTCTTCTTATATACCAGTTGGATAAATCTTCTATTACAAAATCCTGGATTCCCCTAACTACTTTTGTAAGTTCAAACTTATCCATGTTTTCATTAACATCTTTTAATAATGAGTTAAACTTAGATAATATCCATCTGTCTATTTCTGGTCTATCCTCATATTTAACATTAAACTCACTTGGGTCTATATCGTCAGTATTGGCATACATAGAGAAGAAGTTGTATACATTTCTTATACTTCTAAAGAACTTTGATTCTACTTCCTTTAATCCATCTTCATCAAATTTAGTTGGTGTCCATGGTGGAGATACGTGGATTAAATACCATCTTAGTACATCTGCTCCATACTTATCAAATAAATCGAATGGATCAACTGTATTTCCCCTTGACTTGGACATCTTCTTCCCATCTTTATCAAGAACTAGGTCATTTACCAGAACATTCTTGTATGGAGATTTTCCAGTGACAAATGTTGATATAGCTATAAGTGAATAGAACCAACCTCTAGTCTGATCTATCCCTTCACAAATGAAGTCAGCAGGGAATAATGTGTCAAAATCATCCTTGTGCTCAAATGGATAGTGATGTTGAGCAAATGGCATTGCGCCACTGTCAAACCATACATCTATTACATCTTTTTCCCTGGTCATCTTCCCATTACAATGTGGACAGTTTAGATGAACATTGTCAACATATGGTCTGTGTAGATCCATATCAAGACCTATTTCTTCTATTGCTCTTTCCTTAAGTTCAGCTCTGGACCCTATACTATCAGTATGACCACATTCTTCACATCTCCATATTGGGAATGGTGTTCCCCAATATCTACTTCTTGAAATAGCCCAGTCATTTAAATTCTCAAGCCAATTTCCAAATCTCTTCTCTCCAACAAACTCAGGATACCAATTCACTCCATTGTTGTTTTCGATTAACTTATCCTTAAGTTTAGTCATTTCTATATACCAGGATGGCTTAGCATAATATAATAGTGGAGTTCTACATCTCCAACAATGTGGATAGTTGTGATCCATCTTTTCCTTTTTGAATAGTTTCCCATTCTCTTTTAACCATACTATGATATCCTTATCAGCATCCATTACGAATTTACCAGCCCATGGCGTGTCCATAAACTTACCTTCTTCTGAGACTGGGTTAACCACTGGTAAACTATACTTTAATCCTGTATTGTAGTCATCCTCCCCAAATGCTGGTGCTGAGTGAACAATACCTGTACCATCCTCAGTTGTTACATAGTCTCCTAAAGTAACATAGAATGCTTTCCCATTAACCTTTATATATGGTATCAATTGTTCATATTCCACATATTCAAGGTCTTTACCCTTCATCTCTTCTAGAACTTCATAATCCTCTCCCAAGACCTTAGGAGCTAATACTTTTGCTAAATAATATACTTCATCATCCTTTTTAGCCTTTACATATACTTCTTCAGGGTTAAGAGTTACACATACATTTGAAGGTAATGTCCATGGAGTTGTGGTCCATGCCAATAAATATCCTTCTTTGTCCTTTAGTTTAAACTTAACTATAACTGTCTCAGTTTTTATCTCTTCATATCCCAAGGCAACCTCATGGGATGCAAGACCAGTTCCACATCTTGAACAGTAAGGAAGTATCTTATGCCCTTCATAAATCATTCCTTCCTTGTAGAATTTATCCAGTATCCACCAAACAGATTCAATATAGTCATTATCCAATGTAACATATGGATTATCTAAATCTATTAGATAGGCCATTCTCTCGGTCATGTCCCTCCATAGTTTTTCATATTGCCAAACGGATTCACGACACTTCTCGTTGAAGGCTTCCATTCCATATTTTTCGATATCTTGCTTGTTCTTAAGATTTAGTCTTTTTTCAACTTCGATCTCTACTGGTAAACCATGTGTGTCCCATCCAGCTTTTCTCTTTACCTGATATCCTTTTAGAGTCTTGTATCTACAAGTTAAGTCTTTTAATGTTCTTGCCATAACATGATGTATTCCAGGCTTTCCATTAGCCGTTGGAGGTCCTTCATAAAATATATAAGGATTTGATGGATCCCTAGATTCTACAGATTTATGAAGTAGGTCGATTTCTTTCCAATACTGAGAAATCCTTTGTTCCCTATTTTTTACTGGTTCATTGGATAATTCATTAAACCTTTTCACTTAATATCAACTCCTTTATTAAAAATAAAAATCCCTAAGTCAAAGACTTAGGGACGAAATTTCCGCGGTACCACCCAAATTATAGGAATAAATTCCTATCTCTTTATAAGTTTAACGTCTTCACGTAGCCTCTTACTACTTTCAGAGACCATGCTCAAAGGTGATCTTCATTTATAGTTCTATGACAATCTTTCACCCTTTGATTGTCTCTCTACAATAGACCTTATAAACTACTGTCCTTATCAAGGCATTTTATTTACACTTGTCTAATAATATATACTTTATCCCTTATTTTGTCAAGGAAAAAGTGGCCTTATCCTGCAATTGTCTTAGTTTATAGATGGTTGTGGTCTCATCTAAGTCAATCATATCATATGTTAGAAATTCTCCCTTTTTAATATCCACTTTTGCTTTAGCCTTATTGGTTATTAAACCAATTGGCACTAGATTTTCTTCCCTTGCTTTCTCATAAGTATCGATACTTCCAAATACTGAATACTCACCTATTCCGTCTAAGAACTCTCCTTTTTTAAGATCCTTCTTAGCTCTAGTTATTACTTCTGCCACAGGTTTATCATACATGGGTACAATTGATGCTTCCTTGTAGATAAAAGCCTTAGCTATGGATATTGGGGTCTCTAAAGATGTTAGGTGGTAGGGTCTAAACAAGACATAATTTGGTCCATCTCCCATTTTTAAAAACTTCATTTCATGATGTACTTGAGGTAGATCGGTTGTAACTATGGCATAAACTCCTGGAGCTACACCATGGGCAAAATCAACTATTCCATATTGATTTAATATTCCACCCTCATTTTTTAAAGAATAAACACTGGGTAGTTTTTCAACACTTGTTGTAATTCCATGTCCCCCTCTAATATCAGGAATAAATCCTGAGGCATTAGCCATGGCAGCCATCTCCACCATAGTATTTGTGCCATCTATAAACGAAGCTAGCCTAATCGGTTTTAGTCCAGACTTCCTTGCCCTTTCTTCTACTTCATCCGGTGTAATGTAAAAATCCAGGGGATTATTTTTGCCCTTTCCCAATGCAAGGACTTCAAACCCAGTGGATAAAGCAAAATCATATAATTCCATTACTGAACCAGGTTCATCACCAGCTGACCCTGTATATATAACACCATTATTCGATGCTAATTTAGCAAGATATGGTCCAATTACAATATCTGATTCCACATTTAGCATAACCACATGCTTTTTATTCTCTATGGTAGCAGTGGCAATTCTAGCTCCTGTATCTGGTACTCCAGTTGCATCAACTACTACATCTATTAGATTTGCCCTTATTCCTATTTCCCAATTATCGCATGCTACGAATTTTCCCTTTTCCATTGCTATATTTATGCCTTCTAAATCTGATCCCACATATATGTCATCCCTACTAATTCCAGCTAGTTCAAAGGAGGCAATACAGTCTTGTATTTTATTGCTTACTACAATTGAAGGTAACATCCCATCAACTCTCATTATTTGACTAACCAAACCTTTTCCCATAAGCCCTGCTCCAACTAAGCAAACCTTAATTTGTTTGTTGTCTTCCTTAAGCTTTCCTAATGCTTTTCTTAAACCTAACATTATATCCTCCCAATTTGTAAAATACTAATCAACATTACTATTTTACCACAAATTGTATAAGTTGCCACATTTTCTTATTTTCTTATCTACCTGACTTCTTAAATTAAGTCTTCCAACAAAAAAAGAGACCTAAAAGATCTCTTCACTTTAAGTGTTAGTCTCTATAAGACATATCACTTAATCTTCTTATAATATGTTTACCCTCATCATTTGATGTGAAAAAGGATACTCCACCAGCCATTCCAAACAAGTCACACTTATTGAGCATATCAAGATCCAAACCAAGCCACATGGCATTGAAAACACTTAATGTATCTCCATGAGAAACAATTATTATATTGCTAGTATTTGAATTCATGATCTCATCGAAAAATGGTATTAACCTATTCCAAACATCTTTCCGGGATTCACCATCTGAAAACATCTTATCTTCAACTGTTTTTTCCTTGCATTCAATGTTTTCTCTAAGCCAAAGTACAGATTTTCCAACAGCCTTCCCTAGATTTCTTTCTCTTAATAATTCAGTATAAATCGGTTCTATCCCTAGGTGTTTTCCAACTACATCAGCAGTCTGTTTGGCTCTAATTAAGTCGGATGAGAATATAGTATAATTTTCACCTATTAACTCCATAGATAGCTTTCTCCCAATATTATCAGCTTGTATTTTGCCTAAATCAGATAATTCCCAGTCTGTCCATGAACCTACCATTCCATTTAGATGATGCTGGGATTGGGTGTGTTGTATTGTTATGATGTTTTTCATTTATCTCTCCCTTGATTTAGTCATTTATAAGTTCTACTGAGATGGTAGTTATACCTAATGGATACTTCTCTTGAACCATACCATCATACTCTACCTTGATCCTATCTCCTATGCTAAACTCAACATCAGTATTCACAGAAAGATCTACTTCCACTTTGTCTCCTGAATTTCTAATCTCTTCACCTTCATCGATTAAGACTATGGCATTAGAGTTATTTAGTTCAATAATTTCACCTCTAAATTCATATGTTTCTTTTTTACATGATGAAAGAATTAAACTCAAGGCTATTATTATAATCAATATTATTTTCTTTTTCATAACGCACCTCTTTAATATCTACTTTCCACTTATACTCTTAAAGAAATAAACTATGGCAGCAATGGCTATACCCATTCCTAATCCAAGTCCAATATTATCTACAGCAGCTCCTACTGCAACACCTAAAGCAATGATTATTCCCATATTTAACTTTTTCAAAGGTTTAATCTCTTTTTTCATGTCCAAATCTTTCATCTCTTGAGTTCTTCCATTGGTATTTATATCTTTCATATTAGATTTCCTCCTCTAATTATTAGTCATAGCTTATGTAAAAAGCTCTGGAGGTTTATGTTTATTTACTACCCAGCTTTAACTTCCTATTATCTTTCGATAATATTACAAATCTAATCTATTGAAGAATTATATCCAGCAAGATAACCTGTTGACCATGCCCACTGGAGATTATATCCCCCACAATCACCATCAACATCCAATGTTTCACCTATTATATACAGTCCTTTAACTAGTTTTGACTCAAGGGTTAATGGATTAATATCCTTAGTCAAAATACCCCCTGCAGTTGTCTGTGCTTGCCCCCACCCTTTATGTCCAATCACTTGAAATTTCCAGTTAGTTAATAATTCTGCCAATCTATTTATATCCCTCTTCTCTAAGCTTCCAGCTAAAATATCCTTGTGAATATCCAGCTCCTTTAGTATCGGAAGTATCATCTTCTTATTGATAAACCCTATTAAAGCATCTTCTATTGATTTATATGAAAGCTTATTAAATCTTTCAAGGATATATGTAAATACCTCTTCCTTACTCTTCTGAGTTATAATTGAAATCCTAACATAAGGACTATCTCCATTTTCCAATAATCTTATAGCCTCTCTACTTATTTGAAGTACAGGAGGACCAGATATGCCGTAGTCAGTAAAAAGTAGATCTCCAAAATCAGACTTTAACTCCTTACCCTTATTTATAAGACTAATTCTACCTACTACCTTCACACCATTAACCTGTTTTAATTTATCCCACTTAAGCTTCAATTGAACTAGGGCAGGTGTGATCTTATTAACCTTGTGACCAAAATCCTTAACAAGATTATAACCATTTCCATCAGACCCACTGACAGGCATAGCCATACCACCTGTTGATATTATAACCCTATCACAGTTAAATCTTTCTCCAGTTTTAAGGATAACTATAAATCCCACTTTATCCTTCTTGATCTCTCCAACAAATGAGTTAGTTATAATATTTACTCCTAGTCTATCAAGTTCATACCTTAAGCAATCCAACATACTTGACGCCTGAAATGAATTAGGATAAACTTTACCCCCATCTTCCATTGCTGGAGCAATTCCAATATCTTCGAAAAAATCAATTGTCTGGTCTCGGTTGAAACTTTCTAAAGTTGACTTAATAAATGATTTGTCATCTCCATGAAAAAAGCTTAAGTTCATATTTTCATTAGTATAATTGCATCTACCATTTCCAGTTGCTAATAGTTTTTTCCCCACCCTATCATTTCTTTCCAGTAGGGTTACATGGGCTCCATTTTTGGCAGCAACAATTGATGCCATCATTCCCGATGCTCCACCACCAACTACGATTATATTCATATCAATTTCTCCTTAAATAAAAAGACTATAGTATATTATTAATTATACCATAGTCTTGGTTTTCTATATTTTAATTCTTCTATTATTAAGCTGTTTTTCTATTTAGTACTGCATTTAAGATAATTCCAACTAATGCTGCAAAGCTAAGTCCTGTAATTTGAACTGTTTCATTTATTGGAATTCCTACAGTAAATCCTAATATGTTGCTAAGTTGAGTTGAGAACATTCCTAGAATTATGATGGTAGTCATTACTACTAGATTTTTCCAGTTAAACTGTACTTTCTGATTCTTTATGGTCTTAACACCTATAAGAGCTATCATACTAAATAACATTAAACTTATTCCACCCATAACTGATACTGGGATACTTGATAATACTCCACCTATCTTAGAAACAAATGCAAGTACTATTGCAAATACTGCAGCTAATCTTAATATTGATGGGTCATAATTCTTTGTTATTGCAAGTACTCCTGTATTTTCTCCATAAGTTGTATTTGCTGGTCCACCTATTAATGCTGCAAAAGTAGTTGCTAAACCATCTCCAAGAAGGGTTCTGTTAAGTCCTGGTTCTTCGATAAAGTTCTTTCCTACTACTTGTCCGTTTGTTGTAATATCACCAAGGTGCTCCATAAATACTGCCAATACAACTGGTGCTATTATTGCAATTGCCCCAATATCAAACTTTGGAAGTTGGAATGCTGGCATTGCTAAAAGTGGTGCACTTGTTACTATGGTTGAATCAACCAATCCCATACTATATGATACTGCATATCCTACTAATACTCCTATTAGGATTGAAAGTTGCTTAATGAATCCTTTCCCTAAGAAGTTTATTATCAGTGCTGTTCCCAATGTGATAGCTGCTGTCATCAAATGAGCTGATGCCATTCCATATGCTACTGGAACAAGGTTTAAACCTATTACTATTATCATGGGTCCAATTACCTGTGGTGCTAGGTACTTTTGGATTCTATCCATTCCAATTGATTTTACTAAAAATGACAGGATGACATAAATTAATCCGGCTACAAATATACCTCCTTGGGCATATGCCAGATCTCCATTGAATAACTCTTTAACTGTTAAAATAACTGGAATAAATGCGAATGATGAACCTAGGAATACTGGAACCTTTCCCTTAGTACATGCGTGGAATATTAATGTTCCAACTCCTGCTGCCAATAATGCGATTGAAGGATTTAATCCTGTGATCATTGGTACCAATACTGTAGCGCCAAACATTGCGATAAGATGTTGTAAAGCCAAAACAGATTTTTTTGCCCCAGCAACTAATTTCACTGAGCCCTCTACATTTGTAGAAATTACATTGTCAGTCATATTATCTCTCCTTTCCAGCCTCTCAGGACTGATTTAAAGTATTTACTTTCTTAAGAATTATACCATCCACAAGATAGTATTTCAAGGTAAAAACAAAATTAATTTATGTATTATTTTTATTAATCTCTCAACTGTAGTAAATTACTTGTTTTACAAAATAAAAGAGCACTTAATAGAATTATCTACTAAGTGCTCTATATAAACTGGCGACTTCCTACT
>CAZNTE010000034.1:0-22342 GCA_964575895.1 uncultured Tissierellaceae bacterium
TAAGCCTTTTCAACGGCTTCAGCGATTATTTTACTATGTAAGTGTCAAACTCCCGCTTTGTTAGCTAGAAGGTTTACATTTACTTCCTGAACACCATCTAACTTGCCTAAAGATTTTTCAATTCTAGCAGAACAAGCTGCACAAGTCATTCCTTCTATATTAAGGGTTATCTTTTCTGAAGCCATAATATCATCCTTTCATTTATACTACCCCCTACCCCCGGGGCCTGTGGTTATATATTATCAACTTTTTTTAGATTTGTCAACATCCCCCATATTTATAAAGCTCCAAACTGAAAAAATACTTGCAATTTAGTAGGATTTATATTATTCTATAATTGATAATAGTTATCATGTCAATGATTGTTATATATTTTACATAGAAGGGATTGGTGGATCCTATGGTATTAACTGGGTTAAAAGCTAATGATAAATGCAGAATTAGAAATGTTTCTGGTGGTGGATATGCTAGAAAAAGATTATATGAATTAGGTTTAAATAGTGGAGCTGAAGTGAAAATGGTAAAGAACGACTTTGGTCCTATTATTGTGTCTTTATCTGGACAAAAGCTTGCAATTGGTCGAGGTCTTGCACAGCATATAGTTGTAGATAAGGAATAATTTTTTGCCTTTACTGATAATGATTATCATAATTCGAGAGGAAGTGAATAAATGTATACAATTGCTTTGGTTGGAAATCCCAATAGTGGAAAGACAACCCTTTTTAATGTGCTTACAGGTTCTAACCAGCATGTGGGTAATTGGCCTGGAGTTACTGTAGAAAAAAAAGAAGGCTCCTTTAAGCATAAGGGAGCTATTTATAATGTAGTGGACTTGCCTGGTACATACAGTCTTGGGGCGTATTCCGAGGATGAGTTAATTGCAAGAGATTTTGTAATAAAAGGATCTCCTGATGTGGTTATAAATGTTGTTGATGCTTCAAATATAGATAGAAACCTATACTTAACAACTCAACTCCTAGAGATGGGAGCAAATGTTGTAGTTGCTCTAAATATGATGGATGAAGCTACTAACAAGAAAATAGAAGTTGATATACAAGAGCTTTCAAAAGACTTGGGTGTTCCAGTTATACCAACAGTAGCAGCAAAGAAAAGTGGTATTGAAGATTTAATTGAAGGTACTATAAACGCCATTACAAATAGATCAAATAATGTTGAATTCTCATACGGGCCCTCAATAGATGAAAATGTAAATAGAATAGCAGACGTTTTAAAAGGTATGGGCTTTAACTACCCTGTTAAATGGTTGGCACTAAAGGCTTTGGAGGGAGATAAAGAAATTCTATCCTTGATTGATAAAAAGGAAGGCATAGGGGACATACTTGAAAGTACTAAAAGTGATGGTATAGATTATGAATTAGATATCGTAGATAAGAGGTATTCTTTCATAAACAGCATAATAAAAAAAGGAGTAAAAAAGCCTACAGAGGAAATAGTAACCCTAACTGATAAAATAGACAAAATACTAACAAGTAGACTTCTTGGACTTCCAATATTTGGACTTATAATGTATTTAGTTTTCCAACTTACCTTTCTAGTGGGATCTGACTTTTTAGGTGGTTACGTTGAGACATTCATTGGTTTTATTGGGGAACTTATAGCAAGTGGTCTGGAATCAATAAGTGCACCTGATTGGGTAATATCATTCTTAATTGAGGGAGCCATCGGCGGAGTTGGGGCTGTATTGGTCTTTGTCCCTTTGATAATGGTATTATACTTCTTCCTTGCTATTTTGGAAGATACTGGTTATATGTCTAGAGCTGCCTATATAATGGATGGAATTATGAGAGCTGTTGGTTTACATGGAAAGACCTTTATTTCAATGATAGTTGGATTTGGATGCAACGTTCCAGGAATAATGGCTACTAGAACCTTGGAAAATAAAAAAGATAGAATGATAGCCATATTGATAAATCCCTTTATGTCTTGTGGGGCTAGATTGCCTATATATTTGGTTTTTATTGCTGCCTTCTTCCCTGATCATGGGGGCTTAGCACTATTTATAATCTATGCAGTTGGTATTGCATTTGCACTTTTATTTGGAAAGATTTTTAGTAAAACTCTATTCAAAGGTGAATCTTCTCATTTTATAATGGAACTTCCCCCATATAGAATGCCTAAAGCACCAGTTGTTTTAAGAGATATGTGGGAAAAAGTATGGGACTTTGTAAAAAGAGCTGGTACAGTTATTTTTGCTGTTGTTACTATTCTATGGATATTATCAGTTTTCCCACTGGGAGTAGAACCTTATTCACAAGATAGTCTCTTGGGCAAGATTGGAGAATTTATAGCTCCACTTTTCGCTCCTGCAGGCTTTGGATCGTGGCAAGCATCTGTAAGTTTATTTGCAGGAATTGCAGCTAAAGAGGCCGTTGTAGCAATCCTTGGAATGGTCTATGCAGGTGTCAGCGAAGGAACTGAATTGGTTACAGCAATTCAAGCAGCATTTACTCCTCTCTCTGCTGTATCATTTCTAGTGATGACTCTACTATACACCCCTTGTGCAGCAGTTATAGCAACTGTTAAGAAGGAAACAAACTCATATAAGTGGGCGATTTTTATGGCGGTTTACCCCTTTATACTTGCTTGGGTAATGGCTGTTTTAGTATTCCAGGTTGGATCCTTATTAGGGTTCTAAGGAGGTTTTTAAATGTTGATAAATGTTTTAAAGCAAATAAAGGAGGCTAGAGTCTATTCTAAGCCTCTAATTGCTAGAAACTTAAATGTATCTGAAGAGGTTTTAGAGGATATGGTAGCTCAGCTAGTAAGAATGGGTTATATTAAAGAAGACCTTGGTTCTCCCACTTGCGAAAGCAAGTGTGCTGGATGTTCAATATCAAGTTGTAATACCATTCCAATAAAAATGTTATCACTAACTCCAAAAGGAGAAGAAAAAGTTAAACTTTCTTAATATTTATTAAAAGGTGTTTAAGAAAAAATATGTGGGTATAATATATATACAAATCATTATATTAATTCGATGCTAGATTAAGTGTTGGTTCAATATAATGGTTTCATAGGACTTTGATAACTGCATCCAACTAAAATTCAATAAGTTGTAAGAAGAATTAAAGCTTATGTAAGTTTTGTTTAGTATTGCAAAGTATTGAGATATTTGATTCAATAATTTAGGTAAGTGCCTAAATTAAAAGCTACACCTATTTATTTGATTTACCGTAACATGTTTCTAAATTGGTAGTTTAAGGAAATTAGGATAGTAAAGTTGCAAAGGTAGAAAAGTAGTTTAGTAAGTTTAAGATGTGAAGAGTTTTATTCTGAAGTTACTGCTCCTATTTTTAAAGTTACTGTTACTGAAGTTTCTTGATTGTTAGTATAGGAAAGGATAATGGTAAATAAAAGTAGTGTAGTAGATTTGTAGTTTAGAAGTATCAAGTAACAAATGTAGTAAAATCTGTAGTACGGGTAGTGACTTTGGTAGAAATAACTCTTGAAAAAGAAGTTAGTTTAGTAAATGTAACGCTTGTAGTACAGGAAGTAAAGAAGTACCTTACCTTAAAAAAGTAAGTTGTAACAACTAAATAACTTATTAGGTTATAAGATTAGAGTTTAATCCTCTGTAGCTTAAATTAAGGAGTGTTATACAAAGATTGGAAAAAGTGATTGAACCAAAAAGTTCATGTTGGAGCAGTTATTGTAAGTTCTATTTAAATTGAAGGGCTTATCCACTTAAAAATGGAATGAGTCCTTCATATTTTTTTGTCCTTTTACACTTATGATAGCATAATCTCTAAAATCTCCCAATAAAACTAATTATAATATTGATAATCATCAATAGCTTGTTTTTTAATTTCTGTAGGAATATAATGTATGTAATATCTTTAAAAGGAGCGGATTAGATGAATAAGTTTGATTGGCGTGATAGACGAAATCTAACAATGTTGGCAGATTTCTATGAATTCACCATGGCCAATGGGTATCTAGAAAATGATATGGAGGAAAAGATAGCCTATTTTGATATGTTTTTCAGATCAATTCCTGATGATGGTGGTTATGCCATTATGGCAGGAGTTGAACAGTTAATCGAGTACTTTAAGCACTTAAAATTTAGTGATGATGACCTTGAATTCTTTAAGAGTAAGAAGATTTTTTCAGAAAAATTTATTGATTACCTAAGAGATTTTCAATTTACCTGCGATGTGTGGGCTATACCAGAAGGTACACCAATTTTCCCTAGGGAACCACTAGTAGTAGTAAGAGGACCTGTTGTACAGGCTCAATTGGTTGAAACTATGATTCTTTTAACTATTAATCACCAATCACTAATCGCTACAAAGGCAAACCGTATTGTAAGAGCTGCTGAAGGTAGAAAGGTAATAGAGTTTGGTTCTAGGAGGGCACAAGGATACGGAGGTGCTATTCTAGGGGCCAGAGCAGCTTATATAGGCGGTTGTGTGGGTACTGCCAACACTATAGTGGATAGAGACTATAATATCCCAGCAATGGGAACTATGGCTCACAGTTGGGTCCAGATGTTTGATAGTGAAGAAGAAGCTTTTAGAGCTTATGCTAAAGTTTATCCAAGCAGTTGCACTCTTTTAGTTGATACCTATAATACAATAACCAGTGGAATTCCAAATGCAATTAAGATATTCAACGAAGAAGTAGTTCCTAAAGGATTTAGGCCAAAAGGAATTAGAATTGATAGCGGTGATATTGCATATCTCTCTAAAGAAGCTAGAAAAATGCTAGACGATGGGGGTTTTCCTGATGTTGAGATAATGGCCTCATCAAGTTTAGATGAATTTGTCATAAAGGATTTAATAACTCAGGGAGCAAGGGTTGATAGTTTTGGAGTTGGCGAAAGACTTATTACTGCAAAATCAGAACCCATTTTTGGTGGAGTTTACAAATTGGTAGCTCTAGAAGATGAAGACGGAATTCAACCAAAGATTAAAATAAGTAATAATGTAGAAAAAATCACTACTCCTGGATTTAAACAGATTTATAGACTGTTTGATAAAACAAGTAATAAGGCTTTGGCAGATGTATTAACACTTCATGATGAAAAAATTGAAGAAACAGATTCTTATGAAATATTCCATCCACTATTTACCTGGAAGAGAAAGACAATAACTAATTTCTATGCAAAGCCATTGCTTGAGCAAATTTTTAAAGATGGACAGTGTATCTATAAAAATCCAAATATTGAAGAGATAAGAGATTATTGCAAAGCACAAATTGATACATTATGGGAAGAAGTAAAAAGATTCGAAAGGCCTCATGAGTACTTTGTTGATCTTTCCTTAGACCTATGGACAATCAAAGATAGTTTACTAAAATCTCACAGATAATAATATCCCTCTGATTTAAATCAGAGGGATATTATTATCTTTTAATCTTTGGTTTTGTCTTTCCTTTTACTCTCTTTAATCTAAAGAAGTCTTCTCTCTCTTTTTCTTGGAGAACTTCATCTATATATTTAATAGTCGATTCATATCTTGGAATCTGAATCTTATCAAGAGCATTTGCTCTTTTTTGTGTTTTCTTAATCTCCATCGCTAACTTATAAACTGAGTTTTCAACCTCAGCTAATTCATAGATAAGGCTTCTAATTTTTATAAAATTTATTACAGCTTTATCAAATGCAGGACTTGTTCTAAAAAATCCATACTCGGTTGAAAAAGGTTTCTCTTCCCTTCTAATTATTGGGACCTCAACACCCATAACGGACTTAAACAAAATCTGATAATCTGATTCCTTTTCGATTGATTGCGCTATTTCCTCTACATACTGAGAGCCCATAGTTATATTGGCAAGTTTTAATGCTTCATAGGCATCTGTAAAGGTAGTATCTATTTTGTCCTGTAATTCTCCTGCTACATCAATTAAAGACATCATTTCTCTTATTAAGACTGTCCTTTTTTTATCCAGTAACTCATAACCTTTTTTTGCAAATTGTAGTGAGTTTTTTGATTTAATTAAATTAGCTTTTGTTGGAGTTATCTTATAAACAGCCATAGCTTCACCCTATTTCATATACTTTTCGATAAGTTTCGGATTCAAACGATCTAGTTCCTCTTTTGGCAGTAATGTCAGTAGCTCCCAAGCCAAATCTAGAGTATTATTCATATCTCTATTCTCATTAAAACTTTGAGTAACAAATTTCTTCTCAAAAGCATCTCCAAACCTCATATACTTCTTATCTTTATCTGATAAATCTTCCTCTCCTACAATTTGTGCTAAAGCTCTAATTTCTTGAACTTTAGAATATGCAGAAAATAGCTGATTTGATACTTCTGGATGGTCTTCTCTAGTAAATCCATCCCCTATACCATCTTTCATTAAACGGGAAAGAGATGGTAAAACATTTATTGGAGGATAAACACCTTTTTGATGCAATTCTCTAGCAAGTACTATCTGTCCCTCGGTAATATATCCAGTTAAGTCTGGTATTGGATGAGTAATATCATCATTAGGCATTGTAAGTATTGGAATAAGAGTCACTGATCCCTCAACACCTTTTATCATTCCAGCTCTTTCATATAGGGCAGCTAAATCTGAATATAGGTATCCTGGATATCCTCTTCTACTTGGTACTTCTTCTCTAAGTGAAGAAACCTCTCTCAAAGCCTCTCCATATGATGTAATGTCTGTCATTATAACTAAAACATGTTGATTCTCTTCATAAGCTAAATACTCAGCTGTTGTCAATGCACATCTAGGTGCTATAATTCTCTCCATTATGGGATCATCTGCATAGTTAATGTACATTACTACCTTATCTTGTACACCGGCCTTTTTAAATGTCTCCTGAAAGAAAAATGCCTCATCATGTTTAACTCCAATTGCTGCAAATACTATGGAGAAATTATTATCTCCATCTTTTGATTGTATTTTTGCTTGACGAACAATCTGTGCAGCTAATTCATTATGTGGAAGACCAGCACCAGAGAATACGGGTAGCTTCTGACCTCTAATAAGAGTTATTAGTCCATCAATGGATGATATCCCCGTCTGAATGTAATTTCTTGGGTACTCCCTTGATACTGGATTTATAGGTCTACCATTTACATTGAATAAATTTTCTGAGTATACATCCCCACCACCATCAACTGGTTGTCCGATTCCATTGAACATCCTTCCTAAAACCTTTTTTGATAAGGGTATCTCAAAAGGCTTACCTTTGAAGCTTACCTTTGAGTTTTCAACTGACATCCCCATTGTAGCACCAAAGACCTGAACTACAACCCTATCTCCATCAATTTTAATTACACGTCCTACTTTTTTATCTCCTACTGAATCTGTTATCTCTACTATTTCACCATATCCTACGGAATGAATCTTTGAAAGCTCAATAAGAGCTCCCTGTACCCTATCTAATTTTAAATATTCTCTCTTCATTCTATCACCCACTATTCAGAATACTCGGATTCTAACACATTGTAGAATTCGTTTATCATAGTATTCAAACTTTGTAATTTATCAATCTCATCATTTGCAATGGTGTATTTCATCTTAATAACTTCTTCATATAGTTCAGAATTTCTAACTCTCGAGATTGGAATTCCTCTCTTAACAGCCTGAAGACCCCTATTATACAATAATTCTATTGTCTTTAACATCTCAAGTTGCTTTTTAAGTGGAACATATGTGTCATCCTTATGGAAAGCATTTTGCTGTAAGAAACCAATCTTTATAACTCTAGCAACTTCTAGTATTAGTCTTTGATCATCAGGTAATACATCTTCACCTACAAGCAATACTATCTCTAGTAATCTACTTTCATCGAATAGTAGATTCAACATTCTACTTCTAATACCCTCTATATCTTCATTTAATTCTTTCTCATAAAACTTCTTAATCATATCTGCATATCCGCTATAACTGTTCATCCAGTTAATAGCTGGGTAGTGTCTTGAATATGCTAACTCTCTATCAAGTCCCAAGAAAACATTAACAAATCTCTTTGTGTTTTCAGTTACTGGTTCAGAGAAGTCTCCTCCTGCTGGCGAAACTGCACCAATAATTGTTACAGACCCTTCTTCACCAGAAAGTGTTTTTACATACCCTGCTCTCTCATAGAATTGGGCTAACCTGGATGGTAAATAAGCTGGATATCCTTCCTCTGCAGGCATCTCCTCAAGTCTACCAGAAATTTCCCTTAGGGCTTCTGCCCATCTAGATGTAGAGTCTGCCATAATAGCCACATTATAACCCATATCTCTGAAATACTCTGCCATGGTGATACCAGTATAAATAGATGCTTCTCTGGCTGCTACTGGCATGTTTGATGTGTTTGCTATAAGTACAGTCCTCTCCATTATTGGTCTATTAGACTTAGGGTCAATTAGTTTTGGAAAATCTTCAAGAACTTCTGTCATTTCATTTCCACGTTCTCCACAACCAACATAAACTATTATATCTGCATCTGACCACTTAGCTAACTGGTGCTGAGTCATTGTCTTTCCTGTACCAAATCCACCAGGTATTGCAGCTGTTCCACCCTTCGCAATAGGAAAGAATATATCCAGAACCCTTTGACCAGTTATTAGTAACTTATCAATAGGTAGCCTTTCCCATGCTGGTCTTTGTACCCTTACTGGCCACTCTTGATGCATTAAGCAATCATGAACATTCCCTTTTTTATCCTTAACTTTAACCAGGACTTCATTTATATTATAACTTCCATTTTCTATTGCCCAAATAACCTCTCCCTCAACTCCAATAGGAATAAGTAGCCTATGGGTAATAAGTGGTGTCTCTTCCACCTTTCCGAAGAATTGACCAGCTCTTACTGTATCTCCAACTTTAACATGGATTTCAGCATCCCAAAGTTGCTCCTCATCAATGGATATTAGTCCAATACCCTCTGGTATAAAACTTCCATGATCTTCCTTGATTTTTTTAAGAGGTCTTTGAATTCCATCAAACATATTACCAAGCATACCAGGCCCAAGTTTTAAAGACAGTGGTTTCCCAGTAGATACTATACTTTCGCCTCTTTTGATACCTTCTGTTTCCTCATAAACTTGAACTGTGCCATAATCTCCATCGATGGAAATAATTTCGCCTATCAATTTATTTCTACCAACCATTACCATTTCTCTCATTTTAAAACCCGTCATATTCTTCCCTAGGATAACAGGACCATTGATCATCTGAATTTCTCCTATAAGATTACTCATTGGTTTCACCTGCCTTTCCTAATGCTAGACATAGTTCTTTTCCTATAAGATACTCATTTTCTTCAATCAAGGTTCTTACAGTATGGTCAATATTATATGTCTTATTTAAATTACTTATCATAAAACCTGCTATATAATCTTCATCTAGGGGTTCAATCTTAAAGGTTTTTTTAGTATAGTACTCTAAATTTTCAAGACAATGTTTAGCACCTTCAACATCTTTTTCCCTTAAGTAGAGGATCATATCTTTTTCCTCAAGTCCCATAAGATATTTATCTAGTTTTTTACACAGATAAGTATTATATTCTTCAGTTTCTACAAATCTTTTTGCTTTATCTAATACTCTTTCCAGTAGATCCTTTTGAAGATCAGCTCTTTTTTGTAGAAGCTGAGTTTTAATGTCTTCCTTAGCTTTTGCCAGGGCTTCATTTCTCTCAATCTTCCCCTGTGCAATTTTTCTACGAATTATCTCTTCTCTTTGCAACTCCATTTCAACTCTCTTATCTTCAAGAAGCTGCTTGTTCTTATCATCTAATTCCTCTAATAGTCTTTGATATTTAGCTTCTTCATCTCTAAAAACTATCTTATGAAAAATATCTAATTTTTCTTCTACCGTTATCATAAATTCACCACCTAAATTTTAATGCCTATGGATTCTTTAATATGTCTCATTATAAAGTTTTTGTCCTTTAGGCCAGTTCGATCAGGAATTGTAACTATCAATTGAGAACTTCCTGTTCTCTTTAGTTCTAGCACCTGTTCCTTCATATCTTCGAATATCTTCTCTGTAATGATGATGATTCCTATATCCTTATCTTCTACTGCATTTTTAAAATGCATGTTAATCTCATCTTTGGTTTCAGCGAGTACTCCTTGGATATTTGCTAATCTTAATCCTATAATCGTGTCTCTGTTATCACTGATTAAGATAGACTTCATACTACAGCCTTCCTAATATCATGATTGATACGATAAGACCATAAATAGCAATACCTTCCGCCAAACCAACAAAGATAAGGGTTTTACCTAATAGGGATGAATCCTCTGATACTGCTCCTAGAGCTGCAGAACCTACAACCGCTACTGCATAACCTGCTCCTAAAGTAGCTATTCCTGTTGCTAGTGCTGCTGAAATAAATCCTAAACCTTGAGCTGATGATAATGCACCAGTTGTCTCAGTTTCAGCATTTATTGCCTGTGGCACCATTATTATAACTGCTGCAATAAGTATTGGTAAGAAGATAAATAAATTTGCTTTTAGTATCTTCTTTAATGTTTTCTTGTTGCCTTCCATATTTTTATACATCATGAATGCTCCGGTTCCTATTGTAAGTAATACTAATAAAGTAGTTGAAATCAAAACGAATGACATGTAATCTCCTCCTAAATATAAATGTTATTTTTCTAAACTAACTGGATTAAACTCTCTACCTTCACCTTTGTAATATCTACTAAATAGTTCATAGTATTGCAGTCTCATCCCTTGTATAAATACGATTAATCCTTCTAATCCAATAATGAAAATATTTCCTACAATTAATACAATTATATTTCCAGCTGCTGATCCTATCATATGTCCAATTGTTTCAAATGCTAAGAACAAGCCAACATGAGTAAGTGCAAATGCTCCTACCCTTATAAATGAAACAGTACCACTTAGTAAGCTTAAGAAAGTCTCCAATAAGGAAAATACTGATTCAACATAGTATCCTGAAATATCATCTCCATGAAGAGGTCTCTTCTTCTCTATTATATGAGTCAGTGGTAATCTAAATACAATTGCAAGTAGGCACAATATTACTATAGGTACCCCTATAAACATAGGTAGAATATCAAGACCCAACATTCCTCCTCCAACAAGGGCTAACAGGGTAATATATAATACAACTCCTGCAACTCCTTCTTTACCGAAAAGTCCTTCTTCAATATCATGTCTCTTATAAGCATTTATGATTCCATAAGTATAGGCAGTTAATAGAAGTCCTACTCCCATAAAGATTGCTATCATAAGCATATCATTAATATTCTCAAATGGTTTTATCCAAAGTGCTGGTATTAGAGTTTCTATCCCAAATACTGCCCCATATAATAAACCAAATATCATTGAAGCTATTCCCAATCTAGTAAGAAGTCCTCCAAATAGCTCCATTTTCTTCTTTTTAGCCAAAAATATTCCTGCAAGTACAAAGATGAAGCCTTGACCTAAATCTCCAAACATAGTTCCAAATAGCAACATGTAGGATAAACTAACAAATGGTGTTGGGTCCAACTCATTGTATGAAGGTGTTCCATACATAGATACCATCCATTGGAATGGTCTGAAGAACCAATTATTTCTTAGCTTAGTAGGTGGATTATATTGTTTATCTCCTTTTAGCATTACTAATGTTCCAGGATACTTATCGAATAACTTATTTATATTGTCCTTGTCGCTTTCTGTTATCCATCCTGAAAGATAAAAATATTTTTTTGAAAAAGCTATATTTTCCTTAACGCCATCAAGTTTTGCTATTAATTTTACTTGACCCATTAGGTGATTAACTCTGTCTCTGTATTTATCTCTAAGTTCAGCGATCCTATTTTTTTGACCTTCAATTTCCATATTGAGTCTATCTTTCATACCTTGTATCTGTTTTTGAATCTCTTGCGGAGTCCCAGAGTATTCCTTTGGTATTATGATCTCTCTAAAATTTAGTGATCTTAATATTCTTTTCATTTCCTCTTCTACACTCTTGGGATATAAAACAATATAAACTTCTCCATCTGAACTACTTCCGGTATGAAGTAATATAGCTAATATATTCTCGTAGTTTTTCTTTAACTTTAAACGATCCTCTTTTGTAAGAATCCCCATTTTGAAATTAAAGTATTCCATATCTCTTAAGTCTCTTATTGGAACTGCAAAATCACTAATTTGTTTAAAACTATTTGAATAGAAACTATCCAGAAACTCTAGTTCTTTCTCTAATGCGTGTAACATTATACTTGGTTCATGAACTTTTTCACAAATAAAATTAAGCTCATCAAGAATTTCTTCTTTACTTAACTTAATATCTAAGTCATGAGATTCTTTGTCTAACTCAATACCCAGTATATCCTTAAGATTTTCACCCTTCTTAAGGAGTTCAACATATCTCTCATCCTTTTCAAATGTAGATATGTAATTCAAATCAATTAATCTGTCGATGTTTTCATCACTTACATCAAATAAAAAGTTGTTATCCTCTATCTGCTTGAGAGCAGAAACTAAGTCTACCTTTTCTGATTTAAGGATGTCTTTTAGAACACCATCCACATCCCGGATATCTCCTATGATATTCATCATCGTCATCTTTTCAACGGACATTATTCATCACTTCCTTTAATGGTCCTTACTAGGTACCCTTTGGTATCGTAGTAGGATAACCCGTATTTTTTTGCCTCCACTATCGATATTATATCCTTGATTTCAAATTCCAATAAGTGTAGGTATGCTATAGAAATTGATACATCCAACTTTCCTTTTTTAAATGTATTCTTAAATGTATTAAATAAATGCCTTTGGATTCTAATTTCCATAAATAAATCTAAATCTTTTTCCTCATTGACTAACTCTTTATACTTAGTTTTACCTACATAGTTTTTTAGATCTTCAATGGAGCCATAACACAGTTTTTTAAGTTCCTTATAATCTACGATGTTACCATTAGGTAATGTATAGTTTATAAGCTCTTCAGGTACTAGATTATAGAATTTAATCCCTCTATATATCCACTCAATATTTAGTAGGTCAATATTCTCTCCTAAGAAAACATTGAATATCTCTCTATCTGATTTTGAAAGCTTTTGAGCGCTTTCACTAAGTGCAGTAAAGTAAAGTCTGTCAAGATTCATCTCCATATAGAATAAGAGCTTTTGATAATTCTCATGTCTATAAGGATATAACACGTCGTAAAACTTGGTTCCCTTTAGTCTGTCGATAAACTCTTCCAAAGATTTTGCATACCTTATCTTTTCATAAGAAAAGCTGTAGTACTCGTTCTTGATAAAGCTTACTTTCTCATACTTAGTAAGATCTTCTCCTCTAGCTAATGCTCTTAAGTAAAGCTTTAGATCTTCAGTTTCATATCTAAACATCAATGACCTATAGAATTTCTCATAATCATCTGAAAAGTACTTAAGTATCTTCTCAAACTGTACTATTAAGAATCTTTCAAGCTGTAATTCAACTTTCTGAACATCATCAACATTATCAATATGTGATAACATTTCACCATAAACTGTGTTGTCTCTAAGATACTGAACCTGATCTACTAGCTTATCTTTTTCCATCAATGCTATATAGTCTTCGTCGTTGAGGAAACGGGAACGCATTACTCTAATTTTGGTATTTATTGCGGAAAATCGTCTTTCATTCCCCATTTATATCCCTCTATTCTTCCATTGATAAAATTTTTCCCCACAATCTTTCAGTTAAATCTTCTTTTATTTCGTTATAAACGACATCAATATTGACTTTATTACTTATGCATTCAACTTCAACTTTTGATGTTAGGTTAAGACTACCAGTTACTCCACCTACAATTTCCCTGTATGCCTTCTCACCTTCCTCCATATATTGTTGTTGTAGCTCTTTTTCAAGCTGTTGAACTTTGTCTAAACCTTCAAATTTCTTCTTCCTAAGAGCTTCTTCATATTTTTCTCTTAGATTGATGGTTTCTTTGTCGAGATTGATAATTTTTTGGGCAATATCGTTCATATTTTATCACTCCTTAGCCTTATACATTATACCTTATTGAGGATTATAAACAATTTTGTTTATCCTCAAATAAGGCCTAAAGAGATGTTAAAAGACTCAAATACATCGTTAATTGTGTAACATCTCTTAATATCTTCATTTTACTCCTTTTTTCTTTATATTGCTTGCATTTCCCTATATATTACAAAAACTTAATAATTTTAGAAGGACTTTGGTCCCGCTAATTTTAGCCATTTCAAAAGAAGAGTACTATGTTAAAAACATAGCACTCTATTACTATAAGGAGATACCTTTTTCAAAAGCTTTTATATTTACTTCGTGTACTTTTTCAGGTAAAAACTTCTTAATTTTACTAATCCAATCAATGCTGTCTATTCCTAATGCTTTAACCATTAATCCAAGCATTACAATATTAGCTGATCTTGGTTCCCCAAGCTCTTCTGCTATAGCTCTAGCATTTACTGAGACAACACTTTCTAGCTTATTATTAATCTCTTCCATAACTCCCTGAGGATAATCTTCTAAACCTGCTAAAACGGGAAGTGGCCATATTTCTTCCTCATTAACAATAAGTGTTGCTCCCTTTTTCATCATCGGAACGTATCTTAAGGCTTCAATTTTCTCAAATGAAACTAAAACATCAGCTTCTCCTTTGTTGATTGTAGGGGAGTAAACCTTGTCACCAAATCTTATTTGAGTCGTAACACTACCACCTCTTTGAGCCATACCGTGAATCTCAGCCATTTTTACATCATAACCTTCCTCAAGAAGACCCTCTGATAGTATTTTAGATACCAATATTGTTCCCTGACCTCCAACTCCTACAAGTAACATACTCTTAGTCATCTATTTCACCTCTTCCCCAAAAGCTTCAATTGCATGGAACGGACAAACTTGTAAACACACCTGACAACCATTGCACATTGCTGTGTCCATACTTACTACTCCATCTTTCATTGAAATAGCTGGACAACCTATCTTAAGACAAGTTTTGCACTTTCTACATACTTCTTGGTTAACCTGACAGTATAAGTTTGCTCTTCTCTTTTGAACATCTTTTATCAAGGCACATGGTTGTTTAGTTACTATTACAAATGGTTCTGTTGCATCCATAGCAGCTTTTACCGCTTCTTTATTAGCATCCATGTCATATGGATCTATAACTCTAATATTCTCTTCTTTAACTCCAATTGCCTTAACTAGTCCCACTAGATCTATTTGAGGGGATTCAATACCACTAATTGATTTTCCAGTTCCAGGGTTTTCTTGATGGCCTGTCATTGCTGTTATTCTATTATCCAGAATTACTGTTACCATATTGCTTTTATTATACACAGCATCAACTAATCCTGTCATTCCTGAGTGAAAGAATGTAGAATCTCCAACTATCCCAAATACTTTTCGATTTCTTTCAGCCATCTGATTTACTTTGTCAAAACCAATTCCTGCTGATATTCCAGCACCCATACAGATAACAGTATCACCAATATTCAATGGTTCCATTGCACCAAGAGTATAGCATCCAATGTCTGAGGTTACATGTATTTTATTCTTGTATTTGCTCATTGCATAGAATATACCTCTATGTGGACATCCTGCACAAAGTGCTGGTGGTCTTGAAGGCGCTACTACTTCTAGTGAATATCCTTCTTCAACTTTTTCTCCAAGAATTGCTTCTCTTATTATTTGAGGACTCATTTCACCGCATACTGAGAAAATTTCTTTTCCTGTACACAAGATTCCCATGGCTTTGATATATTGTTCCATGTATGGTTCATTCTCTTCTATTATATATACCTTGTCTACGCCTTGTGCAAATTCTTTAAACTTCTTATCTGGTAATGGCCAACTAAATCCCACTTTTAGATAAGATACCGAATCTCCAAATACTTCCTTTGCATGAAGATAACTTGCTCCGGCTGTAATTATTCCTATTTTTCTGTCATTCCACTCAATTTTGTTTAGTTCTGTAGTGTTGGAGAATTCTTGAAGTCTAGGTATTCTTTCTTTCTCCATTTCAATATGTTTTATCTTTGAGTGTGCTGGTACCATTATGTATTTCTTTGGATTTTTTGTATACTCTTTAATTCCTACTTCTTCTCTTTCTCCTAGCTCAACTGCTGACTTACTATGACAGATTCTTGTAGTAACCTTAAATAGTACTGGTGTATCATATTCTTCAGATATCCTAAATGCTTCCTTTATATAGTCTTTACATTCTTGGGCATCTGAAGGCTCCATTAAAGCTACCTTTGCGTGAGGTGCAAACAATCTGTTATCTTGTTCATTTTGTGAGCTATGCATCCCTGGTTCATCAGCTGTAATAATTACAAGTCCTCCATTTACACCTTCATAGGCAATTGTAAATAGTGGATCTGCAGCAACATTCAATCCTACGTGTTTCATGGCTGCTAGAGATCTAGCTCCTGCTATTGAAGCTCCTGCTGCTACTTCTAGGGCAACTTTTTCATTTGTTGACCATTCTGAATAGATTTCTTTGTATGTGGAAACGTTTTCAAGTATCTCAGTACTGGGCGTTCCTGGATAAGCTGCCGCTACCAGGCAACCAGCCTCATAAGCTCCTCGAGCTATAGCTTCGTTTCCTGTCATAAGCTTTTTCATTTAATCACTCCTGTTTATTAAATTCTTTGTTTCTATTATATAAGACTTTGACAAAAATGTATAATATTTTCTTCAAAAAAAACCATATAAATCCTGAAAAATAGCGGTTTATCCCCTAAAAGCTTTAAATCACTGATTAGTGCAAACACCTAATTTTCAACTTATATATGATAAAACTCCCTTCCCAATTATGAGAAAGGAGTATAAATTATCTAACTTCTTTTATACTTTCTGGTTCCAGTGCTAAGTCACCAGGCTCTGGACAATAATTTTCAACATTCTTAGCTCCACTCTTAAGTTCCCAATGAAGTACAAAGGATAATACTACTCTTAGGATAGCTACAGATGCTAAAATTATGAATTCATCAATGGTTCTAATTACTACAGTCTTAATAATCTCTGCTGCTAGTTTAAATTCAAGACTTAATGTCATTGCCTTAGCGAAATCTATAGCAACATCATCTCCTCTAAAGTCAAACCCATTTCTAAAAAATTGAAATAATCCCCTTACAGCTGCAATAGCAATTATCGCAACACCGATTAGTTCAAGAGAACTGGTTATGTAAGGTACTATGGCCTCAAGTAAATGTTCAATTATCAATGTTACCGCTCCTTATAATAAAATTGTAAAATTCCTCTACTCTTCATTTTATCATAAAAGTGATATATATCAATATTTTTTGTTAAAAACATATTTAAATATGATAATTTATTTGCAAAAGTTAATAAATGATCTTGGTAGGTTGCTAAATGTCATTCTTAATGCTAATCTTAAATTATAATTATAAAAACTGGAGGTATCCTATGAAATCCACAATTGAAATGATTAAGGACAAGTCCCTATGGGCAGGTTTGAATAACCCAGATTTAACAAAAGATGAAGCTGATATAATTGTTTTTGGATTAGCCTATGATGGTGCTGCATCCTTTAGGTCAGGGACCAAGGATGGTCCAAAATCTATTAGAAGCATTACATACTCAATAACACCTACTACAGAGGACTTTGAACTTATTGACAATCTTAAAATTCTAGATCTAGGAGACTTTACTGATACTAATCAAGTTAAGCTATTTGATGATGTAGAAAATGTAGTTTGTGATATAGTTAAAAAGAGAAAATTCTTTACTATGCTGGGTGGAGACCACTCCACATCAATACCTATATTTAGAGGAATAAGTAAAGCCCTGGATAAGCCCTTTGGTATTATCCATCTAGATGCTCATTTTGATTTAAATGATGAACTATCAGGTAACAAGCTATCCCATGGATGTCCAGCAAGAAGAGCAACAGAACTTGAAAATGTTGGTAGTTCCGATAATATATATTTTGTTGGTATCAGATCCATCGAAATGGATGAAATAGAATTTCTAAAAAATAATAAGGTCAATGTGATAAATGCTAGAAGATTTAGTGAAATTGGGGTAAAAAAAGCAATAGAAGAAGTAGTTGAAAAAATGAAACATTTTGAACATATCTACATGACAGTTGATATTGATGTTTTAGACCCAGCTTATGCCGCAGGTACTGGTACTCCTCAGTTTGGGGGATTAACTAGTAGAGAACTGCTTGATTTCATAAGAGGAGTTTTCCAACTGCCAATAATTGGATTTGATGTGGTGGAGGTAGCTCCTAACCTTGACCCTTCCCTTACTTCAAGCTTTGCTGCAAGAAAGATAATTACAGAATGTTGGGGGCATTATAGTAGGAAGTAACTTTAAGAAACTACCCATAAATACTGCTTTTATGGGTAGTTTCTTGCAATCTACAAAACTAATTAATGATTATCTTTTGCATTCGCTTTTTCTTCCATACCAGCTTTGAATGCTGCAATTGATCCTCCATCATACAAAATATCCGTTCCTGTTAGGTAACTTGCTTCATCACTTACTATGAAAGCCATCATCTTTGCAATCTCTTTTGGTTCTCCGACTCTTCCCAGTGCACCATTTAGTGCAAATGAAGCAGCTTGATCTCCTTCCACTTCTCCCATTGGAGTACTAAATGTTCCAGGGGATATGGAAACAACTCTTACGCCTTTTCTGCCCAATTTCAAGGCCATCTCGACACTATACCATACTACAAAATTCTTTGATATTGTATATGCTGTTCCAGGTTTCATATCTTCAGGTACAGATCCTAATACTTGTGCCATGGCACCTTTAAACATTTCAGTATTACTTAATCCCATCTTATAAATTTGTTTTGGTATTCTATCCTCAGGAAGCATATAGGCGGACATGGAAGATACGTTTAAAATACAGCTTTTTTCTTCCATAACTTCTCCAAACTCTTCATTAATATTTATAGTTCCAACTGCATTAATATCAAATATTTTTTCTCCACTTGCCATATGGGGTGAAATTCCAGCTGCGTGTATAACGGACTTAATTTTCCCTTTGGATGATGCATAGTCAACTAGTTTCTTAATTGAAGCTCTGTCACTTGTATCAGCAGGATAAGCTTCTGCATCGATTCCTTCTGACTTAAGTTTATTTATGGCATTATCTAGTTTTTCTACCGTTCTTCCCACAAGGATTATCTTGTTATCTCTTCCCAGTATCCTTGCAGCTTCAAAGCCCATGCCGCTTCCTCCACCAGTAATTACACAAATATTTGTCATCTTAATCCTCCTTGATCTATATATAAATATGGTATATTTTTACATATTTAATATACCCTGGTTTAATATCGTTAATCAATTAACAATTTTTAATTCCAAATAGTTCATTAATATAAAAAGCTCCTTATCAAAAATGATAAGAAGCTTGGTTTAAATCTATTATTCTACTATTTAATACACTACTTTCCCTAGCGCAGCTAAAACCAACTCACTGGCTAATTTAGCTGTCTTATTTGAAATATCAAGTATAGGATTAACTTCAACCATATCCATACTTAATAATTTCCCTGATGCATATAGCATTTCTACTGCTAGAAAAGCCTCTCTTATTGTCAATCCACTATGGACCTTAGTGCCTGTTCCAGGGGCAGCTTCAGGTGTTAATGAATCTATGTCAAAACTTAGATGTATTCCTTCGGTTCCATTGGAAGCTATTTCTATAGCTTGCTTCATAACTTCAACCATTCCCAATTTATCTATTGTATCTATGGCAAATACATTAAGTCCTGCAGCTTTCATCTTCCTAGCTTCTTCTTTATCAATATCTCTTCCACCTATTTGTACACATTTTGATATATCAGCATAAACTGGACCTTGGCCATAATCAACCATCATATCTGGGCCTTGACCACATACCGCAGAGAATGACATTCCATGCATATTACCTGTTTCTGTTATTTTATCATCATTCCAATCACCATGAGCATCAATCCAAATTACCCCAACATTTTTGTAATGTTTAAGGGTAGCTGATATACTACCTGCAGCTAGACTGTGATCTCCCCCTATGGCTATAGGGAAAGCTCCTTCTTCCAGAGATTTAAGAGTATGCTCGTATAATGATTTACATGTGCTTATAACTGATTCATAGTTCCTTAATTTTTCCGATGAAGCACCCTCTCTTGGTTGGATTATATCTCCTCGATCATTTAACTCATACCCTAATTCTTTAATTCCTTCTCCTAATCCTGCTATTCGGATTGCTGTAGGACCTAATGATGCGCCTACTTTAGATGCCCCACAATCAATTTGTACTCCTGTTAAATCAATTCTTTTATTCATACTACACAACTCCTTTTAGTATTGACTTTACTTTTCACTAGAAATACTATCTAATTATCAATTTAAATGCAAGTCCTATTTATATTGATTCCCAAATTCAACTAACTGCAATCTTAAATATTAATTTAAAGTATACTATGGTTGGAAATGTCATATTATTATGGGTATAAATACAATGATAAAAAATCTTTAAACTCGGAGGTGAGAATAATGATATTTTGCTTCAGTGGTACAGGAAATTCAAGGCACGTGGCCTTAGAAATATCAAGATATCTTAATGATAAATTGATTTCTATACCCGATGAAATTAATAATAAGGATGGACTGATTAGCTACAATATGGATGATGAATCCTATTTAGGTTTTGTTTATCCTGTTCATGCATGGGGTCCACCCAAAATTGTATTAGACTTTATTGATAGACTAGAAATTAAAGGAAGTACTCCTTATGTTTTTTCTGTTTCCACCTGTGGGGAAGAGGAGGGTAAAACAACTCAAATCCTAAAAAATTATTTAGAGAAAAAATCCCTAAATTTATCTAGCGCTTTTACCATCGTAATGCCCAACAATTACATATTGAGTTATGATATTGAGCCAGATGAAGACATCAATAAATTACTTGTTGCGTCAGAAGAAAAAATCAAAGAAATATGTCAAATCATTGAAAATAAGGAAACAAGCATCTATGCTTTAATACCAGGTTCTCTTTCATTTCCCAAGAGTAAAATAGTAAATACATTTTTCAAGAAGTATGCTTTAGATAACAAAAAATTCTTTGCAGATGATAAATGTAATAGTTGTGGCTTATGTGAAGATATCTGTCCTGTTCATTCTATAAAAGTTAATGGTAAACCTACATGGCAAGGAGATTGTACTATGTGTCTTGCATGTATTAATAGATGCCCAACCCAAGCAATTCAGTATGGTAAAAAAACGACTAGTAGAGGACGATACTTCCATCCTGATTTGAAATAAAATTACCAATTATAAACTTAAAATCCCTTATAGATCTTATAACTAATCTATAAGGGATAACCTTTTAATTAAAATATTTTTTCATCAAACTTATAACTATATCTATTTGCTCTTTCTGTACATCATTATTTGTAACAAATCTAAATTCATTGTCAGGATTTACGCTTATTTTTACCTTGTTATCCAACATATAATCACCAAAATCCTTGGAATCAAATCCACCCTTTTCTATCTTGAAAAAGATCATATTAATTTGAACACTATCCATATCTAATTTGATAAATGGAAATCCTAATAATTGATTGGCAAAATATTTGGCATTTTCATGGTCTTCCTTCAATCTCTTTGTCATTGTATTTAGGGATATTAGTCCACAAGCCCCTAATACACCCGCTTGTCTCATTCCTCCACCTAATATCTTTCTATTCTTTCTTGCTCTTTTTATGAAATCACTACTGCCACATAATAGTGAACCAACTGGAGAGCAAAGTCCCTTGGATAAACAGAACATTACTGAATCAGTATATTGAGTGATTTCTTTAACATCTACTCCCAAACTCTCTGCAGCATTAAAAACTCTTGCTCCATCAGTATGAACAGGTATATTATATTCCTTTGCTGCCTCATAAGCTTCCTTCATCAGTTCCAATGATACTACGGTTCCATCAGTTAAAGCATTTTCTAGGCATAGTAACCCAGTGTCCGGATAGTGTATATCAATACCCCTCACCTTTTTATGTACATCTTTCCCATGAATTCTTCCATCAGGATTATCTACAATAGCATAACTAACTCCAGACAGTCTTGCTGCTGCTCCAACCTCATATTTGACTATGTGAGACTTGGCATTTACTATAATCTCATCCCCAAATTTGGTATGAGTCATGATTGCAATTTGATTTCCCATAGTACCAGATGCTACAAATAAAGCATCTTCTTTTCCAACCATTTTCGCAGCTAATTCTTCCAACTCATTTATGGTGGGATCATCCTCATATACATCATCCCCAACAAAAGCTTTTGCCATAGCTTCTCTCATTTCATATGTTGGTTGAGTTACCGTATCACTTCTTAAATCAATGAATTTCATCTTATTACTCCTCTCTTTTATCAAAATCTCTTGGTAAGAATACTCCTTCCTCTGTAGGTAGGAGATGAAT
>CAZNTE010000035.1:0-18949 GCA_964575895.1 uncultured Tissierellaceae bacterium
TACGTACGGTTCAATGAGAGGGAAATAGTACTAGCTATTATTTCTCTACTCTATTCCGTCCTAATAGCTTCTAAAGCAGATAGCCTCATTGCTCTTCTAGCAGGATAGTATCCTGAAATTATTCCTATTAATGCTGAGAAGAATAATGCTGCAACTACTAACCAAAATGGTATTATAGAAATTTTTGAACCCATGCCAGTTCCAAAGAAATTCCCAAACATTCCACCAAATCTATTGATTACATATGATAGTAAATAACTAAATGCTATACCTATCACACCACCTAATAAACCGATTAAGGCTGATTCGAATAGGAACAATCTCTTTATATCACTTATTGAAGCACCGATAACCTTCATGATTCCAATTTCTTTAGTTCTTTCGTAGATACTCATTACCATGGTATTTGTAATACCAATTGCTGCAACAAGTAATGAAATAGCACCTATACCTCCAAGAACTAATTGGATAACTCCAGCGGTTTCTTTCATAGATTCAAGTTGGTCATTCAAACTATAGGCTTCATGCCCCATTTCTTTTATTGTATCTTGAACCTTTTGAACATTTTTCATGTCATTTACTTTCACATTGATTTGCTGATATTCTGATGTTGTGCTACCACCAGGTTGAGGTTTTAAGTTTTCAGCTTTTTCTTTTTCCTTAATAAGCTTTTGGACCTCAGTTATGGGCATAAATACTCCATAACTATATTCCCAGTTTCCCTCTGCAAGTACTCCTGCAACTTTTATCTTGTATTCCTTATAGTTAACTTTGTTGTTAGGATCTTCCCAACCATAACTTGGATTTAGAGTAAGGCTCATCCTATCCTTCATCAGATCAACTTTTGGTTCTCTCCAGACCCTTGATTTAGGATCATAAAAGTTTTGTTGCATACCACTTCCAAATACTACAGTAAGTTCGTCACCACTTTCAAGAAGTCTTCCTTCTGAAATCACAAATCCAAATTCTTCCATAACATCTGGATCTACACCTCGAATAGGCACGCCAGCAATGTATCTGCCGTTAATTATGGTACCATATACCTCAAGTGTAGGACTTACTGCTACTACATTTGGTAGATTCTTAAAATTCAAAACAGCAGTATCATCTAATTTTACATCCTCTCCACCACCACCTGGCATAGAGGGATCAGACCATCTTTTATGAACATTGATCGTTGTCAAACTACCCCATTGAGAAATTTGATCTTCAAATGCCTGTGACAATCCAAATCCTAGACTTAGCATTACTATAATTGAACTAGCTCCGATTATTACGCCTAGTACTGTAAGAAATGTTCTTAACTTACGTCTCCACAGATTTTTAATTCCCATTTTAACAAGATCAAAATTATTCATCTATTTCCATTTCCTCATTTGATTTTTTAGCCTTTCTCTTACGGGAAAATACAATTCCACCGCCGACTAATACCAATGCTCCTAAAGGAAGAACAAATTTACCGTATTTTGCCATAAATCCTTCGGGTTTTGGTTCTTCAAAAGGAGGATATTCTCCTGGGTATTCTGGCATAGGCATCATTTCCATAACATTTAGACTAAATGGTTTTCTTACTTCTTGTAATTGACCTGTGGAGTCTTCATAGGTGAATACCACATCTCCCTTTAATTCACCAGGCTGAGAGGGTATTATATAACCTTCAAAATAATCGCTACTACCTGAATTGAAGTTACCAACATAATACTGAGCATTTTCAGTTTGGAAGTCACCTTCAATTTTAACCATCATATTATACAATGTTACTTTACCTGTGTTGTAGAATTCCATTGATATAGGCATAGATTGACCAACATAAGCTTCAGGGAAGAAGCCAACCTCTCCTGTATCCAGCTTAGATTGTTGGACCACAGGAACCCCTATAAGCTCTGTAGCTGTGAATTCATTGCCTTGGCTATCCTCATACTCAAAATGTGCAGTTAAAGTGTAAGTTTTAGCTAAAGCATCAGGAACAGTAAACATTGTTATTCTCTTTTCTGATTTTCCTTTTGGAGCAATACTATCTATATAGAAAGTATTTGAACTATCAACCGGAGTAAATACAGATCCACCAGCTGAAGGACTATTTGGATCGGTAATTTCTGATGCTGTTAAGAAGATCTTAATATTTCTAACAGTTTTAGAACTATTTGTGTTAAAGAAGGAAAGATTCATTTCGAAATTTTCACCAGCTTTAACCAATCCAGGTTCAAAACTATATTTATCAACTATTAATTTAGGCTTACTCGTTGTACCATCATCAGATGGATTGTATACATTAATACCTACATATTGTTCTATTGAATACTTTTCACTTCCACTAAACTGATCTCCATATTCTACAACTATTCTTATTGGATAGTTTCTAGTAATTGAGCTTTCAGTTGGAGAAAATACGAATTTAAGGGTTTGAGATTTTCCTGCTTCCAATGAATTAAGCTTGATTATTGAAGTACTTCTTGGAACAACGGCTGGATCATCACTTTCAGCTTTGACAATAATATTACTTGTGGTTATTGTGCTGTCATTTTTAACATCAAAAGTTAGAACATATTCCCCATTTACACCAATATTCTTTGTAGGGAAGGCTAAATTAGTTATTGCTAAGTTTGAAACTACACTAGCGCCTGGATCCATTGTAATATATAGTTTTTGAGTTTCGGTTTTACCATTGTAGGTAAAATCAATTCCTAATTCTTGGGTACCACTGGGAATACTACTTGCTGCTCTTAAGTTATATTTAATTATTCCGCTACCCTTAGCCTTAATACTTCTCACAAAGCCAGTATCAGAACCAGATGCAAGGAATAAGCCGTTTTGACTTAAACCTGTTAGTTTAGTTTCAACATTATTTATATCAGAATCACCTATGTTTTCATAGAATACAGTTGCCACAAAAGTCTGACCTGGAGCGATTAGAAGGGGATCTGTAGTTACTTCTTTTACAACTAGCATAGGGCGAATTGCTGAACTTTCAATTTTAACATATAAGAAAATATCTTTGTTTCCAGTTTGGAGAGTAAAAGAACTAGGATCAGACATAGTTCCAGACATATATGAATAAGAAAGAGAAAGTTTTAATTGATATTGACCAGATGGTGTTCCGCTTTTTACATTTAGTTTTAAATCAAAAGGTTGACTTGGATTAGTAATATTAATGCTATCTGTTATGTTTGTTGGTATGAATGGAGTATCATCTCCGAAACTAGGAGTCAATACTATGTCAAAAGCATTACCTACATTCTCAAAAGCTAACTGTAAAGTATTAATTTTGCCTGCCTCTAATGCTGGGATTTCCATATTTTTGAGGGTTATATTTGGTATTGGAAATGATCCTGATATTGCCATTGCTGATGTTGGAACAATTGTAAATATCATTAAAGCTATAAGAACGGTACTAATAAAACGTTTCATCTACTTAACTGCCTCCTCTGCTATATTATTAGATTCTATTAATTCAATGTTTCCATCTCTTAAGTGGACTATTCTGTGAGCGTATTCTGAAATTTCAGGATCGTGAGTAACTATTATTAGTGTCTGGTTAAATTCTTTAGCCATGCCAGTTATTATCTCCATAACTTCCATGGAAGTCTTTGTATCCAGATTACCAGTAGGCTCATCTGCAAATACAATTCTGGGATTACTGACAAAAGCCCTTGCTATAGATACTCTTTGTTGTTGCCCACCACTCATCTCTGATGGTTTGTGGCCAATTCTATTTCCCAATCCAACATTCTTAAGCATTTTTATCGCTATCTTATCTCTCTGTGATTTAGGAACACCCTTAAAAGTTAGAACTAAACTTACATTTTCAAGAGCAGTCAAAGTGGGAATAAGATTGTATGACTGAAAAACAAATCCAATGTTTAATTGCCTAAATTTAGTTAACTGTTTTTCATTCATTTTTTCTAGATGGAGATTACTAATAATTATTTCTCCCTTTGTAGGTTTTTCAAGACCGGCCATCATATTAAGAAGTGTACTCTTTCCAGAACCTGATGTACCAATAAGACAAATAAATTCTTTCTTTCCTATATTAAGATTAATATTATTAAGGGCTACTATCTTTTCATCACCCATCCGATAGATCTTTCTTAAATCTTTAAGTTGTATTAAATCATCCAGTTTAATCCACCTCCATTTCTTATCATATAAAGTCTACCACAATTAATTAATCTAATAGTTACAAAACGTTTAAATTTTAACACCCATTTGGTTACAAAAAAATACACAGCCCTAAGACTGTGTATTAAAATAGATTTTATTTGTTCAGTATTTTTTTTACTAGAGGTGCTCTTAATCTATGAGGTTCAGGCATACCTGATCCCAGTAGTGGAAGGACATAATGTTTGAAAGCTTCTGTTACATTATTACCTGCCTCATTTATAAAATTATCTGGCATTGATTTTGTGAATCTAGCCACTTGATCCAGTGGTGTTAGTCTATAATCTACAGAATACATTCCTGTTCTGTGTATAGTAACTGAACCATCAACATTATTCCAAAGGGCAAATTGTGCTGCTTTTTCTCCAACTTCTCTAGCTTCCCTTTGATCTAAATCTGAGATACAACCCATAAATGATCTTTGAAGATATCCAAAAGTATCTGCTCTTACTCTTTTAATTCCTAAACCTTCCTTTATGGTATTTGCCAATAGATCACCTAAAGCTCCAGTCCCTGATAATTGAATATTGCCATGACTATCAAATTCCAAGTCTTTAGATAATTTTGCTATAATTGGTGTTCCTTCACCATCCACTATTCCTTCAGATACAGCGATTACACATCTACCGTATTTATCATATACTTCCTTTACATCTAGAAGAAAGTTTTCAATGGAAAATGGTCTCTCTGGTAAATATATTAAATGTGGGCCATCATCAGGATATTTTTGTGCCATTGCTGACGCAGCAGTTAAGAATCCAGCATTTCTTCCCATGACTACACCGATGTAAACTCCCTTTAAGGAATTAACATCTAGATTAACTCCCATAAAGGCCTGGGCTACAAATTTTGCAGCAGATCCATAACCAGGACAGTGGTCATTTACAAGTAAGTCATTATCAATGGTTTTTGGTATATGTATTGCTCTTAACTCATAACCAGACTCCATAGCCTTTGAGTTTACAATTCTTACAGTATCAGCTGAATCATTACCTCCAATATAGAAAAAATATCTGATATTATGAGCTTCCAATACTTTGAAAATCTTGGAACAATATTCATCATCAGGCTTATCCCTTGTTGATAGAAGAGCAGATGATGGCGTATTTGCAACTTTTTCAAGATTATTTGTAGTCTCCTGAGTAAGATCAAGAAATTCCTCATTTATGATACCTGATACTCCGTGTAACGCTCCGTATATTTTTGTGACTTGAGGAAACTTTCTCGCTTCTAAAACTGCTCCAATCATTGACTGATTTATAACTGCTGTTGGACCTCCACCTTGCGCAACTAATACATTGCCTTCAAGTTTCATGCAATTCCCCCCTTTTAAGATAAAGAGCTTTCGCTATAGTTATTTACTTCATAATATCAGAAAATCCTACTTAATTCAATTGCTAAGAGATAGGACTTAAGTGAGTAGATTATAAACTATGACTATGTTATAATTGAGACAAACAATTATATAGGGGGTTATTAAATTGGAAAAAGCTTTAATTAGAGTTAGAATGAGTGCCCATGATGCTCACTATGGAGGAAATCTAGTAGATGGAGCTAGGATGCTTGGTTTATTTGGGGATGTGGCCACAGAGTTACTTATCAGAATGGATGGAGATGAAGGATTATTCGTAGCTTACGATAAAGTTGAATTCACTGCACCAGTTTTTGCAGGAGATTATATTGAAGCAGTAGGCGAAATAGTAAAGGTAGGAAACACATCAAGAAAGATGGTGTTTGAAGCAAGAAAAGTAATAATTCCAAGGCCAGATATTAATGAATCAGCTTGTGATGTGTTAGATGAACCCATAGTAGTATGTAGAGCAGAGGGAACATGTGTTGTTCCTAAGGATAAGAAGAGAAGGTAAGGTGAAGATACATGGAAAAACTAATTATTACAGCAGCTATATGTGGAGCGGAAGTAACTAAAGAACATAATCCAAATGTTCCATACACCATAGAGGAAATTGGATATCAAGCAGAAACGGCATATAAAGCAGGAGCTAGTATCATACATCTACATGTAAGAGAAGATGATGGAAAGCCAACACAAAGCAAGGAAAGATTTAAGCTTGCAATGGATGAGATTAGAAGAAGATGCCCAGATGCAATAATTCAACCATCAACTGGTGGAGCAGTGGGTATGACAGATGAAGAGAGGTTGCAGCCTACAGAGTTATTTCCAGAAATGGCAACCCTAGATTGTGGAACGCTAAATTTTGGTGGAGATGAAATATTTGTAAACACTGAGAATACTATTAAAAACTTTGGGAGAATAATGATAGAAAGAGATATCAAGCCTGAAGTTGAAGTATTTGATAAAGGAATGATTGATTACGCCATTAAATTTCAAAAACAAGGCTTTATAAAAGCTCCAATGCATTTTGATTTTGTTTTAGGAGTACAGATGTCAGCTACAGCTAGGGATTTAGCCTTCATGGTAGACTCCATACCACAAGGATCCACATGGACTGTTGCTGGAATAGGAAGAAATCAATTCCCTATGGCGGCTTTAGCGATTGTAATGGGTGGACATGTAAGAGTGGGATTTGAAGATAATACCTATTTAGAAAAGGGAGTACTGGCAAAGACCAACGGGGAGCAAGTTGAAAAAGTAGTCAGACTAGCAAAAGAACTTGGAAGAGAAGTAGCAACACCTAAGGAAGCAAGAGAGATTTTGGGATTAAAACCACTAAACAATTAAAATAAAATAAAAAGTATGATATAATTGATACCAGAAATGGTATCAATTATTCTTTTCTTAATACAATTCAAATCTAAATAGGGATGTGATAATTTTGAATATAAATCTTTTCTATCACAGATATCCATCAAAGAGAAACTTAACCTAATAGCCGAGAAGTATCCATCCTCTTAGCCTACTTGCTCACGAAGTGACAGCATAGGTTGGAGCATTTCACGACCGAAGATGGGAGTATGTGTGGAGGAACTGAATCAAGAGCAGATGGTTATATAGCAACATATTAATTAGGGTATAATCATGTTAGAGGATAAATAGATATAAACCAAGGGGGAAATTATGGATAGAAATCTGGTAGTTAACCTAGCAAGAGTAACAGAAGCTGCAGCACTAGCAAGTGCCAAGTTATTAGGTAGGGGAGATAAGAATGCAGCTGATCAGTTAGCAGTTGATGCAATGAGGAGAATGTTTGACACTATTGATATTGATGGAATTGTAGTTATTGGAGAAGGTGAAATGGACGAAGCCCCAATGTTATACATCGGGGAACACATCGGGCAATCAAAATCTGATGACCTTAAAGTTGATATTGCAGTTGATCCACTGGATGGAACATTGGCAGTAGCAAATGGTAGATCAAATGCCATTGCAGTTGTCGCTGTTGCACCAAGAGGCCAACTATTACATGCACCAGATATGTATATGCAAAAGTTGGCATGTGGACCAAAAGCCAAGGGTAAGGTGGATATTAGAGCTTCTGTAAAAGAAAATATTGAAAATGTAGCAAAAGCTTTAAACAAGGATGTTTCAGATATAACTGTTGAAATCCTTGAAAGAGAGAGACATAGCCAACTGGTTCAAGAGATAAGAGATGCTGGTGCAAGAATTAAGTTTATTTCTGATGGAGATGTTCTTAGTGCTATATCTACTTGCTTTGAAGATACAGGCGTAGACCTATTACTTGGTAGTGGTGGCGCACCGGAAGGTGTTTTAGCTGCGGCAGCAATGAAGTGTTTGGGGGGAGAATTCCAAGGAATCTTACTTCCTGAAGATGATGAGCAGCTGGAAAGATGTAGAAAAATGAATGTGGATGTAGACAAGGTATACTATCTAGATGATTTGGTTAAAGGAAATGAGGTAGCTTTTGCTGCCACTGGAGTTAGCTATGGGGAACTATTAGAGGGTGTAAAATATTTGGATAATAATAAAGCAACCACAGAAACCCTTGTATTAAGAGCTGAAACGGGAACTGTTAGATTTATGAAAGCTGTACATCAATTGGATAAAAAACCTGAATACGCGAAATAGGGATGAGGTGAGATATTGAATCGTGAAATGTTAGAAGAGAAAAAATTATCTGAGCTTAAAGAAATCGCCAAAGCATATAGTATAAGTGGGGTTTCCAAGCTGAAGAAAGATGAGATTATAGGTTTGTTATTAAATGAGAATAAGGATGAGTCAGATAAACCAATCAACATAGTAGATGATGATATTGATATGGGAGATTTGTCAGACAAGGCTTCAGAAGAGATGGAGCAGCTGGAGGAAAAAGACATTGCTGAGGGTATTCTCGAGATACATCAAGATGGGTATGGATTTCTAAGAAGAAATAATTATATGTCAGGGGATGATGATATATATATATCTCCTTCACAAATACGTAGATTTCACTTGGATACAGGGGATAAGATAACTGGAATTACAAGACCACCTAAAGCAGGAGAGAAATTTCAAGCGCTCTTATATGTTAAGGCTGTAAATGATTTACCTCCATCAACAGCCATAAATAGACCAAGTTTTGATTCCCTAACCCCAATCTATCCAAATCAAAGATTGGTTTTGGAAACTAAATCAAAAGAATATGCAACCAGGATGATAGACCTGGTGGCACCAATTGGAAAAGGTCAGAGAGGAATGATAGTTGCTCCTCCAAAAGCGGGAAAGACAACATTATTGAAGATGATAGCCAATGGAATTGCAGTTAATCATCCAGAAGTTGAAATTATTATACTGCTAATAGATGAGAGGCCTGAAGAAGTTACAGACATGAAGAGATCAGTCAAGGGAGATGTTGTTTATTCAACCTTTGATGAACTACCTAAAAACCATACCAAGGTTGCAGAAATTGTTCTCGAAAGAGCTAAGAGATTAGTAGAACATGGTAAAGATGTAGTAATTCTACTAGATAGTATCACTAGACTTGCCAGAGCATATAATTTGAGTATTCCAGCCACTGGTAGAACTTTATCTGGGGGTCTAGATCCTGGGGCGCTTCACAAGCCTAAGAGGTTTTTTGGAGCAGCAAGGAAACTAGAAGAAGGTGGAAGTTTAACCATACTTGCCACAGCTCTAGTTGAAACAGGAAGCAGGATGGATGATGTAATATTTGAAGAATTTAAAGGGACAGGAAATATGGAAGTACATCTTGATAGAAAACTTTCTGAGAAGAGAATTTTCCCTGCAATAGATATTTATAAGTCAGGAACTAGAAGAGAGGAACTAATCATGACTCAGAAAGAATTAGAAACTGTATGGGCCCTGAGAAAAGCTTTGGGAAGCGCTAGTACACAGGATGTAACTGAAACCTTAATTAGTAAAATTGTTGAAACAAAATCAAATGAAGAATTAATAGATGAAGTTAGAAATAAAATTTGGATATAGTTGAAATTTTTAGAAGTCTATGCTATAATTTAGTGGTTATATCGTAGAGTGACTAAATTTTAGATACTCACATTGAAGAGAGGTGAATGCAATGAAAGCAAATATACATCCAGAATACAAACAAGTTACAGTTACATGTGCTTGTGGAAACACTTTTACAACTGGCTCAACCAAAGATGAGCTAAGGGTTGAAATTTGTTCTGAGTGCCATCCATTCTTTACTGGGAAGCAAAAGTTTATGGAACGTGGTGGACGTGTTGAGAAATTCAAGAAGAAATATTCAATGGACTAATTTCTTCAACAACTAGGTTAGATGCAAGAGCAGCTAACCTTATTTTTTTGAGGAAGTGAGTGGATGAAAAATATGAAATTAAAAAGAACTTCCATCGGAGGTCAGGCATTAATTGAGGGCGTCATGATGAAAGGTCCAGATAAAACTGCTATTGCGGTAAGAAAGCCAGATAATGATATTGAGCTTAAAGTAGAGAATAATAAGTCTTTATCCATGAAGCACAAGATATTCTCCCTACCCTTTGTAAGAGGAATGATTGGCTTGATAGATGCATTGTTAATTGGCACTAAGGCATTATTATATTCTGCAGAATTCTTTGAAGATGAAATTCCAAAAGATAAAAATGGCAATCCAAAAAAGACAATTACACAGAAAATATTCAAAGATAAAGCTCAAGATGTGGAAATGGTTTTAGCTGTGATCATATCCTTGACCTTAACCATTGGAATATTCATGGTATTGCCAAGTTTCTTAACTAACTTGCTTAAGGATAGGATTGATTCCATATTTGGTTTAAATCTTATGGAGGGTGTTCTTAGAATAAGTATTTTCTTAATATATATAGTTTGGATTGCAAAATTAGATGACGTTAAAAGAGTCTTTCAGTACCATGGAGCTGAGCACAAGAGCATACATTGCTATGAAAACGGAATGGATTTAACTGTGGAAAATGTTAAAAAATTTCCCGTGCTTCATCCCAGATGTGGGACTAGTTTTTTATTTATGGTAATGATAGTTAGTATATTGGTTTTATCTGTCTTTGGATGGCCAAATCCCATAGTAAGGGTACTTACTAGAATTAGCATGTTTCCAATAATAGCTGGAATAACCTATGAGATAAACAGAATTATTGGAAGAAGTGATAATAAAATTAGTTATGCTTTAAGTTATCCAGGATTAATGATACAAAAGTATGCCACTGTTAAAGAACCAGATGACTCACAAATACTAGTTGCAATTGAGTCTCTAAAAGCAGTAATACCAGACAATAAGGAGGCAGACTTGTGGTAATAAAAGACCTCCTAATGGAAGGAATAAAGATATTAGAGGTTAACCCTAATATTAATAGCCAGTTGGAAGTTAGACTTATTCTTTCTCATTTGATGGAAGTGGATAAGTCTTATCTGTATGCTTATATAGAAAAAACCGTAGAAGAAAGTATTAAAGATGAGTTCTTAAAACTAGTTAATAAAAGAAGTCTTGGATATCCTCTTCAATACTTAATTGGAGTCCAGGAATTTATGGGTTTGGAGTTTAGGGTTTCACAAGGAGTATTAATTCCAAGGGGCGACACTGAAGTGTTAGTGGAATACTTAATTGATTATATAAAAGAAAAATATGGTGATAATGAATTTTCAATACTGGATATTGGTGTTGGAAGTGGAATAATATCACTAGCTATTGGAAAATACTTTCCTAGGGGAAAGGTTTTTGGGGTAGATATAAATAAGAAAGCAATTAATCTTGCTAATGAAAATATGCAAAAGTTTGGGTTGACCAATGTTATATATAAGTATGGAAATCTATTTTCTCCTTTTGAGGCAGGGAAGGATACTTTTGATATAATTGTTTCAAATCCGCCCTATATACCAACTTCAGATAAGAATAATTTACAGATAGAAGTAAAGGATTTTGAACCAGAAAATGCACTATTTGGAGGCCTTGATGGTTTGGATTTTTACAGATTAATATCAAGGGAAGCATTAAATTTTCTTAAGGAAGATTCCTTGCTTGCCTATGAAGTAGGTCATAATCAGGGTGAAGATGTTAAAAGTATTATGGAGGAATTAGGATATTCAAAGATTAAAGTTATCAAGGATTTAGAAGAACGAGACAGAGTTGTGGTAGGAAGCTTAAAAAGGAGAGAATAATGAGTGCTCTTTTACAGTTATTTATTTCATTTTTTAAAATAGGAGCTTTTAGTTTTGGTGGAGGATATGCAATGCTTCCTCTTATTGAAAAAGAAGTTATTATTACACACAAGTGGATAACTTCAGCTGAGTATATAGATATTTTGGCTATTGCTGAAATGACACCAGGACCCATAGCAATAAACTCTGCTACTTTTTTAGGTTATAGAGTGTATGGAGTTTTAGGATCGGTTGTAGCCACATTAGGGGTAGTCCTACCTTCATTTATTGTAATGAGTATAATTTTTATATCCATGTATAGATTTAAAAATTCCCCGTATGTAGATTGGGTGTTTAAGGGAATTAGACCTGTTGTTATTGGACTTATAGCAGCAGCAGCAGTAAGTGTGGGCAGAACTTCTTTAGTAGATATAAAGGGGATAATAATTGCAATTGCTTTATTTTACTCGGTGACATTCAAGAAACTTAACCCAATACTTGCTATTATTATTGCAGGAATAATTGGAGTTATTCTATATTAGAGGAGGTGAGGGTATGTTATTAGATTTGTTTAAGACGTTTTTTAAAATAGGAGCTTTTACTTTTGGTGGAGGATATGCAATGCTTCCAATAATACAAAGAGAATTAGTTGAAAGAAAAAAAATGATTTCTGATATGGAGTTCATGAATGCCATTGCCCTTGCACAAGCATCTCCTGGTCCTGTTGCAGTAAATACCAGTATATACGTTGGTTATAGGATATGTGGATTAAAAGGAGCATTGTCATGTCTAATTGGTGCTATATTACCATCATTTCTAATAATATTGTTTATTGCCATGTACTTCTTCCAATTTAGGAGTAATCCAATAGTTGAGAAGATATTTATGGGTATAAGACCTGCAGTTGTTGCTTTAATACTTTCAGCTGTTTATACAATGTGGAAAAAATCAAGAAAAACTTATATAAAATTATTTGCTTCAATAGTTACGATGTTAATGATAGTATTCTTAAATGTAAGCCCAGTTATAATTGTCATTGCTGGTGCCCTGATTTCTGTAATATACCATAGAGTATTGTATGAAGACATGGAGAATGAACATTAGCTACCTAGCTTGTAAATTTGAATAGATGATAATATAATAGTAGTATGTATGATTGTGTAATAAATTATATTTAATATAAAGTGAGGTAGAAATTGTGTTAGAAAAATTAGCTTTTTTAGAATCAAAATATAAAGAATTAACAGAGAAGTCCATGGATCCTGATCTTATAAATAGGGATAGAGAAGAATGGCAAAGAATTATGAAGGAACAATCAGATATTGAACCTATAGTTACAAAGTATAGAGAGTACACTAAGTCTAGAGAAGAGTTAGATGATGCTAAGGCTATGCTTTATGACAAGTCTTTAGATGAAGAAATGAGAGAATTGGTTAAGGAAGAGGTTAAAGACCTTGAGGAATCAATTCTAAACATAGAGGAAGAAATCAAAGTATTACTTTTACCAAAAGATCCAAATGATCATAAGAATGTAATTGTAGAGATTAGAGGTGGAGCTGGTGGAGATGAGGCAGCTCTGTTTGCGGGTGTTCTTTTTAGAATGTATATAAGATATGCTGAGAGGAATAATTGGAAGGTAGATATTATGAATACCAATGAAATTGGAATTGGTGGATACAAAGAAGTAATATTTATGATTAAGGGTAAAGGTGCTTACTCAAGATTAAAATATGAATCAGGTGTTCATAGGGTACAAAGAGTACCAGAAACTGAATCCAGTGGAAGGATTCACACATCTACTGTAACGGTTGCAGTTTTACCAGAGGCTGAAGATATTGATATTGATTTAAATCAGGGAGATTTAAGAATCGATGTATTCCGCTCATCTGGGAATGGTGGTCAATCAGTTAATACAACAGACTCAGCAGTAAGAATTACTCATATTCCATCGGGAATTGTAGTATCATGTCAGGATGAAAAAAGTCAGCTTAAAAACAAGGATAAGGCTTTGAAGATTCTTAAGTCAAAATTATTTGAAATTAAGCAGATGGAACAAGATGCTGAGATGGCTCAAATGAAAAAAGGTCAGGTTGGTACTGGAGATCGATCTGAAAGAATTAGAACATATAACTTCCCACAGGGTCGTATTACTGATCACAGAATTAACCTTACTCTATATAAGATGAATAACTTCGTCGATGGAGATTTGGATGAGATGATAGATGCTTTGACCACATCGGATCAAGCGGAAAAAATGCAGCAAATCAGCTAAGAGGTGAAACCCTCTTTTTTTTAAGAATTGGGGTGATATATTGGAGACTAAAGTAGTTAAAATAGATAGTAGTAACCCAGATATAGAATTGGTAAAAGAAGCAGCCGGATATATTATTGGTGGAGAATTGGTTGGTTTCCCAACAGAAACAGTATATGGATTGGGCGCAAATGGACTTGATGAGAACGCTGTTAGAAAGATTTTTATGGCCAAGGGAAGACCACAGGATAATCCCTTAATACTTCATGTAAATTCAATTGAGATGTTAAGAACTCTGGTTGTGGAAATACCAGACAAAGCCCTTAAGTTAATAGATGCATTTTGGCCTGGACCCTTAACAATATTATTCAAGAAAAACAATATTGTACCTGAAGTTATAACAGCGGGTTTAGATACAGTTGCAATTAGAATGCCCTCTCATAAAATAGCTCTCGAACTTATAGGTGCTTCAAACACACCCATAGCTGCACCTTCAGCAAATACTTCTGGAAGGCCAAGTCCAACAAGGGCTGAGCATGTAGTAGAGGATATGAATGGTAAGATTCCCTTCATAATAGATGGAGGAGAAACTGGAATAGGTCTTGAGTCTACAGTTATTGATTTAACTGAAGATATACCTATGATTTTAAGACCAGGGGGAATTACACCAAGGGACATCATTGAAGTTCTTGGAGAGTGCAAAATAGACCCTGGACTGGAAGAAACATCAATTGATTCCACACCTAAATCCCCAGGACAAAAGTATAGACACTATGCTCCAAAGGCAAAGATGTTTGTATTTACTGGCAAGAGTGAAGATGTAAATAAAGAAATGCTTATTAGAGCAACAAAGGCTAAGCATGAAGGGAAAAAGGTAGGAATAATGACCACTATAGAGAATGTTGAATTTTTTTCTGGCTTTATGATTGAAGAAATGGGTTCACTTGATGATGTGGATAGTATCGCCCATAATTTATTTCATTTAATTCGAAAGCTTGATGAGGCTAAGGTTGATCTAATATTGTGTCAGGGAGTAGAAAGAGACAGTATTGGCCTTGCAGTTATGAATAGATTATACAAGGCATCTGGTGGGAATATAATTCAGTTATAAAGGAGGTTGACATGAAGGTTTTATTTGTATGTACAGGAAACACATGTAGAAGTCCAATGGCTGAAGTTATATTAAGAGAGATTGCCAGGGATAGGAAAATTCCTTTAGAGGTGAAATCTGCAGGTATTTTTGCTCTTGATGGTGATAGAGCAAGTAGAGGGGCTAATATGGCTTTAAGAGATAGGGCTGATCTGTCAAAACATAGGGCAAAAACTTTGGACAAAAACCTTGTGGATTGGGCTGACATTATTCTTGCCATGACCCAGTCACAGGTAAATAGAATCATTAGTCAGTATGTTGAATACCAGGATAAGGTATATCTACTACATGAATATGCTGCAAGCATAGACAAGGATGTTGAGGACCCTTTTGGAGGTTCTTTGGATGTATATAAATTGGTTAGAGACGAAATAGAAGATGCTGTAAATAAGCTTATAGATAAACTATCATAGGAGGGGTTTTTGTGAAAATTGGAATAGGTTCAGATCATGGAGGATATGCTTTAAAGGAAGAAATAAGGAAACTATTAGAAATAAGTGGAGTTGATGTAGTTGACTACGGTACCAATGATTTAACATCTGTAGACTATCCAGAATATGGAAAGATTGTCGGAGAGGCTGTTGTTTCTGGGAAAATTGATAGAGGGATAGTTATTTGTGGTACTGGAATAGGAATTTCAATATCAGCAAATAAAGTTAAAGGTGTTAGATGTGCCCTATGTTCAGATACTTACTCTGCTAGGATGAGTATGGAGCATAATAATGCAAATGTATTGGCATTAGGAGGAAGAGTTCTAGGTATTGATCTTGCAAAAGAAATAGTTTCTGTTTGGCTTAATTCTAAGTTTGAAGGTGGAAGACACCAAAGAAGAATTGATAAAATTAGTGAAATGGAATAGAAGTTTGTGATATAATATGATGGATGAAATTTGAAGGGAGCGATGTTATGTCTAAAGTTGTAGTTATGGACCACCCATTGATTAAACATAAAATGACAATGATAAGAGATAAGAATACTGGTTCTAAGGAGTTTAGAGAGTTGGTAACCGAAATATCAACACTTATGGCCTATGAAGTTACAAGAGATTTCCCACTTCAGGATGTTGAAATAGAGACACCAATAACTAAGATGTTATCACCAGTTATAGCTGGAAAGAAGGTAGGCTTAATCCCTATTTTAAGAGCAGGACTAGGTATGGTTGATGGAATGCTTAATTTGATACCAGCTGCAAAGGTTGGTCATGTAGGATTATATAGGGATCCAGTTACCTTGCAACCAGTTGAGTATTACTGTAAATTGCCACAAGACATTGCTGAGAGAGATCTAATAATTCTTGATCCAATGCTTGCTACTGGAGGATCGGCAATTGCTGCCATACAGTTCTTAAAGAATAGTGGTGCAAATAATATCAAATTAGTATGTCTTATTGCAGCTCCAGAGGGGGTTAAGGCTGTTCAAGAGGCAGCTAGTGATGTGGATATTTATTTAGGAGCAATTGATGAGAAGTTAAATGATCATGCATATATAGTACCAGGTTTAGGAGATGCAGGGGATAGATTATTTGGTACTAAATAAAACTATGGGCAGTGAAAGCTGCTCTTTTTTTGTTGTCAAATTGTAATAGTTAAAAGTTTGACTTATATCCATGGGTCATATAGAATTTAGTTATATCTACATTTGAGGAGAATTCATTAAAATGAAAACACTATTGATGCCCCTGCTAATTGCAGGAGTTATATCTTTTATTACAACACCAATAATTATAAAAATTGCACCACTTATTGGAGCGATGGACATCCCAAAAGATGAAAGGAGAGTCCATTCTAAACCAATGCCCTTGTTAGGGGGAGTGGCAATGTATTTAGCTATTATGATAGCTATTATACTGTTCTTGCCCATGAGTAGGACTCTGATTTCTATAATGGTAGGGGGTACTATCATATTTTTATCTGGACTTAAGGATGACCTTAGAGGAACTACCCCTAAAGAAAAGATGTTTTACCAGTTGTTAGCAAGCTTAATTGTGGTTTGGGGAGGAGTTCAGGTAGATTTTGTAACTAATCCTTTTTTAGGTAGTGGTACAATCCTGTATCTAAGTTGGATTGGGATACCAATTACCATATTTTGGATTGTTGGAATTACAAACACATTGAATTTAATTGATGGATTAGATGGTCTTGCTGCTGGGGTAGCAATGATATCATCAATTTCATTTGTATTAGTAGCATCTAAATTCGGTTCTGTATCCATTGGAATTCTAGCTGCAATAATTGCTGGAGCAACCATAGGATTTTTACCCTTTAACTTTAATCCAGCTAAGATTTTTATGGGTGATACAGGAGCATTATTTTTAGGATTTATGCTTGCTATTGTATCAATAGAAGGAGTTATGAAGTCTGTAGCTACAATAGCCATGATAGTTCCTATAATAATTCTTGGAGTACCTATATTTGATACTACATTTGCAATATTTAGAAGGATCTTAAGTGGCAAGAATATTATGGCAGCTGATAAATCTCATTTACACCATAGATTATTGAACAAGGGATTTTCCCAAAAGCAGACTGTCCTTATACTCTATGGAATATCTGCAGTATTTGGAATATTTGCTGTATTGGTCTCAAAGGCAAATTCCACACAAGCTGTATATCTTTCTGTAATATTATTTATAGTAGCAATTATTTTTGCTTTGAAGATGGGTCTTTTTTCTTCTTCAAGCAATAAGGAGGACCATGAATGAAGGTAATGAGTGTATTTGGCACTAGGCCAGAAGGAGTCAAGATGGCTCCAATCATCAAAGAATTAGAAGGAAGAGAAGGTGTGGAACAAGTAATTTGTATAACTGCGCAACATAGACAAATGCTGGATCAAGTCATCGACCTTTTCAAAATAAAACCAGATTATGATCTAAATATATTCAAGCCAGGGCAGACCTTAACTGATATAACTACTAATGCTTTGAAAGGCTTGGAGGAAGTAATAAAGAAGGAAAAACCTGATATTCTCCTGGTACAAGGAGATACAACTACAGTTTTTGCTGGGGCTCTGGCTGCTTTTTATCAGAAGGTAAAAGTCGGACACATTGAAGCTGGACTAAGAAGTGGCAATATGTATTCACCATATCCTGAGGAAGGGAACAGGAAACTAACAGGAGTACTAACAGACTTCCACTTTGCACCAACACAAAAAAATTTAGATAACTTGATAAAAGAAGGCTATAGTGAAAATAGTATATTTATAACTGGAAATACTGTAATTGATGCATTAAAATATGCAATCAAAGACGATTATAAATTTACTGATGATAGATTAAATCAGATAGATTATACTAAGTCAAAGGTAATACTCGTAACAAGCCATAGAAGAGAAAACCTAGGTAAGCCCATGGAAAATATTTTTAAGGCCATTAGAGATGCAATTAATAATAAGGAGGATGCAATAGTAGTTTTCCCTGTACATTTGAATCCAAAGGTTAGGGGTATTGCCAATGATATACTTGGGAATAATAGTAGGATACTACTAACAGAACCCATGGATTATGAGCCATTTACTAATCTAATGTCTAGAGTGTACCTGGTTGTTACTGATTCAGGAGGGCTACAGGAAGAGGCACCAGCTTTAGGAAAGCCTGTTTTGGTAGTTAGGGAAGAAACTGAAAGACCAGAAGGTATTGAGGCAGGAACGGCAAAACTAGTTGGAACTAGTTATGATAATGTATATAACAATCTAATTGCTCTTCTTGAGAACGAGCACTTATATGATTCAATGGCAAAGGCTATAAATCCTTATGGAGATGGGGATGCTTCTAAAAAGATTGTTGATATAATATTAAATTATGTCTAGTATTTTTTAGCATGAATGATGATATATCTAAGGAGGAAAAGAAATGAAAAAGGCAGTAATAGTAAGTGCAGTAAGAACACCAGTG
>CAZNTE010000036.1:0-16546 GCA_964575895.1 uncultured Tissierellaceae bacterium
ACGTGCGGTTTGATAAGGGGGAAGCTATGAAAATAGTTTCCCTACTTTATATTTAGTATAACCATATGAATATGATCTTCCCATATGCCATTTATTCTAAGGTATTTTCTTGATAAACCCTCATTTACAAATCCTGCTTTTTCAACGACCTTTAGAGATGCCAGATTTCTCGGCATAATATTAGCTTCGATTCTGTGAAGCTTATACTCAGTAAAGGCTATTTTAATAATCATCTTAACAGCTTCAGTCATATATCCCTTGTTCAAATAGTCCTTGTGTAGCCTGTAACCTAGAAAGCATGATAGAAATGGTCCTTTAATTATATTATCTAGGGATATAGTCCCAATAATAGTGTCTGGATTATCTTTTAGAAATATCCAAAGTCTAACTCTTTGTCCATCTATTAACTTCATGTAATCTTCTGCCAGCAATTGTCTTTGAAAGGATAAGGTATAGTATTGTTCATCTCTTACTGTTTCCCATTCCTTTAAGAAATCTTTGTTAGTATGAAAGTACTCCAGTACCTTCTCTCCATAAGTATCATCAAGAACTTTTAAAAGCAATCTCTTAGTTTTATATTCCTTTTTCATTATAGTTCCTCCATATACCAGGCTGGGGTTACATTTAAGTAGTTGTTATACCATGAAAGTATCTTAGATGAAATTCTGTAACTATTATCTATTTCTTCTTGTCCAAATTGTTTGGACCAGGGGAGAGAAGATATTTCATTCAAAGCTGTATAGAGTGCCAGTAAGGGGAAAAAATCATCAGGAATATCTGAATTAAAGTAGCCATTGATTATTCCAGTGGAGAAGTGTGAACTAAGATCTGCTGAAAAAAACATTCTGTTAAAATCTTCATAGGGGTCTCCAAAGTCAAATCTATTAAAATCAATAATCCCGATTTTTTCTCCATCAAAGACCATGTTTCCAATATGAAAGTCCCCGTGAAGGAAGGAATTTGGTCTATCTTTAAGTAAATTTATGTTGTCATGCAAGTATTGGATGGGGATATGACCATTTGGTAACTTTAAACCACATTTATTGTAATCATCAATTTTTTTTAGGATCTTTTTTGTGTATCTCTTATCCCATGGTTCAAGGACTTCATCAATTGGGACTGATTGAATTGTTTTTAGAATCTTACCTGCTTCTAATCCAAGGTTATATTGTTCATTAGGGGGAAGTTTTGGAATTAGAAGATTGGCATCCTCACCTTCAATCCAGGTATAGATTGTATAGGTTGATCTTCCTTCATTAAAAATTCCCATTTCAAGGGGTAGTGAGATATTTAATCCTGAATCTTTCAACTTGGACAAATATTTAAATTCAAGCTTCTTTGTTTCATAACTGTCAATTGCAGCAATTCTTAGTAAATATTTACTGTCATCTTCTTTTACAATCATATATTTTTCATCAAAAGACCAACCCTTTTTAATTGGAATAATCTGATCATAAGATTTTATAAAGCTTATACTATTAAAGTTTAAACCCATACTATACCTCCAAATCAAACAAATCCCAGGGATACTCATCATAAGGTTTGGATGAATATGATACTTTCTTACCATTCAAAGTCCTGAATTTCAAAGTGTGAGCCCAAAGTGCGATTTGTGTCCAATCTTTCTTGTTGGCAAATGTTGGGTTGTACTTAGTATCACCCCATATGGGTAACTTGTTATGAGATAATTGAACCCTGATTTGGTGATGTCTTCCTGTTTCTAAAGTTACAAGTAAAAGGCTTAGGGGACCGAATTCATTAGTATCTACAGTCTGAATAAGATTGTAACTTAAAATAGCTTCTTTAGAACCTAAGGTATCTTCACTGGTAACAAAGCTAATATTCCTTTTCCCATCTTTTATCAAGTAATCTGTGAGTTGTGTTTCATCTTCCTTGGGAATTCCACAGACAACAGAAAGATATTGTTTATGAAAGCCTCCACTAGCTATACCTTTAGAGAGAAAGGAAGTAGCCTTCTTATTTTTAGAAAACACCATTACACCACCAACTGGTCTATCCAGTCTATGAATAAGTCCTAGATACTCCCTAGCTAAAATGCTCATTAGATCTAAATCGCCACTGGGGTCTTTTTGAGAAGGAACCTTTGGTGGTTTTTCAACTACTATTATGTTTTCATCTTCAAATATAATCTTAATATCCACATTTGTACTTCCCTTCATTTTTATTACATTATACCCTTAAAAAAGCCAAGATAAAAGCAACAAAGAGGTTACGGTTTAGATCATATAGAGAAAATAAATCTTTGCTATTTTGAAAGCATCAATGAAGTAAAAATTCCCCCAGCTATGGTATAATAAAGCATAGCATACAAAGGAAGGTAAAGCATGGAAATAAATGTTGCAAGGACAAGAAAAGAAAAGAAAGCTCTATTGGAATTCTACAAGAGCCAATATAAAGATCAGCCCTTAAGGAGAGACTCTCTTTCTGGATTATTAAAGGGGGTCTTATTTGGGACTTCTGTTATGAATGAATCCATTTCTTCTTTACCCTTATTTGTGAAGGAAGATGGGAAAATTATAATGAGCGCAGTTTTAGCTAAGGCTAATAGAATGCCAGACTACCTTCAAATTAGCTTTTTCGAATCCTTATCATATAGTCAAGAGGCATTTTCTTTGATTTATGAGAAGGCAGAAGAGATGGCTTATGAGTGGGGATGCAAGAAAATATGCTCATCCCTTAATATTCATGTAAATTATGGTCTGGGATTTCTAAATGGGAATTATGATAAGGATCAAACTTTTGGAACAGCTCATAATGATGAACATATACATGCATATTTTCAGGAACACAATTTCAAGAGTATACTCATGGTAACCTTTTATAAAGATATGGAACAAGACTTTTTTCTATTTAATGATAAATTAAAAGATAGAGTAACAAATAGATATAGGGTAAGAAGTGCTGATTTTAAAAATATGAAAGAGGAAGCAAAAATATATACTGAAATTAATAATGATGCATTTAAAGACCATCCATTTTACTATAAGAGAGTAGAAGAAGAGGATCTTGAGTTATTTAATGATTTCAAATTACTACTAAAGCCTGAGAATTTACTATTTGTAGAGAAGGATAATGTTCCTGTTGGATTTATGTTATGGTATCCAGATTACCATCAAGTCATGGATAATAGGGACACAATTGGGTTTTCAACTCTTATTAAGAGCAAGATATATAATAAAAGGATGACCAGATTTAAGATAGTTGAAATGGGAGTAATTAAGAGTGAGCAGAAAAAAGGAGCAATTCTTGCATTGTTTCAACAATGTTTCAAACTGACAAAAGGAAAATACAAGAGTTTTGAATCAGGATGGGTCTTGGAGGAGAATTTTGAATCAGGTAATTTTGGACTTAAATGGGCTGATGGAATATCAAAGAGATTTGTCGCCTATGAAAAGGAGCTTAGTAATGATTGAGTATGAGAGTATAAAGGACATGGAGGATGGTTTAATAGATAAAAAAACGAAAGATTTACTCATACTACTTGAGAAAATAAATCCATCAAACCAAAAGTATTATCTCGAGAAGGATTCATTTGCTGCAACCTATAAATTAAGAATCAATATATTTAGTTTTACAAAAAAGTTTAAATTGTCATTGCCTGTAACTGTTGTAGGTTATCCCTTATCCATAGATAGACAAGGTTATACGGGGGATGAGAAATTTTTACTGGATCTCCTAAATAGGATTAAGGGGTTTGGGATTGTTCTTAATATGGATAAAGAGATAGTAAAAGGAGCTAGAACACTTTCCACTTTCATATTTTCAAATAGATTTGAGTCCTTCGACGAATATATTAATAGTCTAAGGAGTAGCTATAGGAGAAGAGTTAAGGAAGCTCTTAATAAAAGTAAAAGCATAAGTGTTGAAAGAATAGATAATAGTAAGTTTACAAGCAATCACTACAGACTTTATGAAGCAGTGTATAAGAGGTCCAAGTATAAGCTGGAATTACAACCCATGGATTTCTTTAAAGAATTTAAGGGGGAGATATATCAATTCAAGGATTTAAACAATGAAGTAGTTTCCTTTGTATTACTAAATGAGAGTGATGGTATTTTGCACTTTATTTTCTGTGGGTTTAAAAGTGAAGATATTGAAAAATACGATATATATGTAAATATGTTGCTATTTATAGTACAAGAAGGTATTAAGCGGGGAGTCCCTATCATTAATTTTGGACAAACATCTGAAGAAACAAAGTTAAAAATTGGATGTAGTGAGTTTAATAAGTATATTTATGCCCATCATAAGAACCCATTGATTAATGGTATAATTAAAAAGATGCTTCCCTATTTTACCTACAAGGGATATGAAGTTAAACATAGGGCATTCAAGGAGAATATATGATAGTTTTTATCGAAAAAGTAAGAGTAAGAAGTGGTTTTACTATAATTAATCCAATAGTAACTGAGCCTTTGGAACTTTTTTATATTAGGGAAGTACTTAACCAAGAGGGGATAGAGAATTATATTATAGACCCCTTTTTTAAGCTTGAGTCACCAATAAATATTATCCCAGATTTAGTTATTTTGAACGGTTATAATGTTTCAGAGGATATGATAATTAAAAGAGCCAGGGAATACAAGAGAAATTATACTCGGGTGAAAACACTGGTATCAGGAGTTCATGCCCAAATTAACAGAGAATCATTTAGAGTATCTGGTGTTGATTTTGTGTTTTTTTCCCAAAGTCTTGAATCCTTTAGAAGTTTTATAAGCAAGAAAGAAGTAAAAGGAATGGATTATTTTGATGAAAACACAAAGAGATGGATTGTTGGTGGGGATGATATTCTAGTTAATGCTCAGAATATTTTACCAGACAGATCAATATTCAATGACTTTAGGGCTGATACTAAGTACATTGACAAAAGAAATGTCTCCTTGATTAAGGGGAGCCACGGGTGTCCATTTAAATGTTCCTTTTGTTATTGTAGACTTCTGAATTCAAGTACTTACATAAAAGCAAATTATGATGAAATGTTTAAAGAGATGATGAAGATAAACTCTAGTTATTTTTGGATTGTAGATGATAGTTTGTTTATTAGAAGAGAAGATGCACTTGAGTTTATTTATATTTCAAGGGAGTATAAATTTAACAAGAAAATAATAGCATATCTTAGGGCTGACTTTATAATAGAAAACAAGGATTTATTAGAAGACCTGAAGGCATGTGGATTAGATGAGGTAATTATTGGATTTGAGTCTCCAGATTCAAGAACCTTAAATGAGTATAACAAGTCACTTAATGCAAGTATATACAGGAGTGTGGTGCAATTACTCAATGAAAACAATATAGACCTTACTGCACTATTTATTGTTGATCCAAATTACTCCATTAAGGATTTTTTTACTTTAAACAAATTTATTAAGGATTCTCATATAGGAATCTACACCATATCTATTATGACACCAATGAAGGGAACAAAAGATTACTTAGAGAAAGAGAAGATATTACTAACTAAGAATCCTCTTAAGTTTGATTTCCTGCATCTAGTTGTACCTTCAAAATTGCCTAGATTTGTTTTTTATTCTCTTTTTTATTTGAACCATTTAGGATTATTAAAATCTAAAAGAATAAGAAAAATGCTAAAAGATTCATTAATAAAGGGTAAATTGTGGGATTTTTGGGCAAAGAGATACCATAAACTATGGGTACAGAAGTACTCTTTAAAACCTACAAGAGATAGAATCAAAGCTATAATTCAAAAACAAGACTATAGATCTAAGAAACTATTGGATTTAGGCTGTGGAACTGGACAATTACTATTAGAGTTGGAGGGTCTGGAGGGATTAAAACTATATGGATTGGATTTTTCAAAAGCCATGATAGAGGAGTCAAAGAAATTAAATAGAACGGTAAATCATTATCATTTAGATATTGAGGATATAAATACCATTAGTGAGAAGTTTGATATAATAACTTGTTCTCATTCTCTACCTTATTATAAAAACAAAAGGAGAGTATTTGAAAATATAAGCACAGTTTTAAGGGATGAAGGCAAGCTTCATCTAGCTTTTGCCAGTGGAGAAAGCATTATGGATAAAATTATTCTATTATTTGTGAAATTAACCACTGGACCTGCAAAATATCCCAGTGATTCAGAAATAAGAAAACTAATAGATGGGATATTTCAGGTGGAAGCATATGAGATAATTAAAGAAAAATTCTTTATGCCAACAATAGCCTTATATACATTAAAGAAGGTGGAGAAATGAAGGTATTATTAGTAAGACCAAAACCAGATAAATCAACCATCGGTCTACAACACGTTATGATATGTGAACCCTTGGAATTAGAGTATCTTTTATCAAATATTCCTCCTGATATTAAGGAAGAGGTAAATGCAGTAATTTATGATTTTATAGTAGAAAAAAGCTCCTATGAAGATATCCTAAGGGTAGAAAAACCAGATCTATTAGTCTTCACAGGGTATATAACCCATGTAAAGACCATAAAGAATATGGCAATGATAGCAAAGGAAATATTACCTGATGTACTTACTGGAGTAGGAGGAGTCCATGCAGAGGTTGTTAAATCTGATTTTGTAGATAGTAAAATAGACTTTATCTATGCCAAAAATGGTGTAGATGGATTTAATAAAACCCTAGAAGGGATTCTAAATGGTAGAGACACCACATCAATTAGAGCAGATATTAGTATAATTGAAGAATTAGACTTTAATTTTTCCTTAAACCATCCAGCTAGGGAGGGTGTTGATAAGTATAGAAGTAACTATTATTACATGTTCCATAATCCTTGTTCATTAATAAAAACGTCATATGGTTGCCCCTATTCCTGCAAATTTTGCTTTTGTAAAGAAATTACTAAAGGGAAGTATCACTCAAGAAGTATGGAAGATGTGGTTAATGAACTAACTGGTATTTCTGAAAGGGAAATATATATAGTAGATGATGACTTCCTCTTTGGCAGGGAAAAATTAACTGAATTTATCTCATTGTTAAAGAGTAGAAAAATTGAAAAAAACTTCCTAGTATATGGTAGAGCAGATTTTATAGCAAAGAATGAAGACATAATTTTAGCTCTAAAAGAAGTAGGTTTGAGGGCTGTAATAGTTGGGATAGAATCCATAAGGGATAAGGACTTAGATGACTATAACAAGAAGACTGATGTGGGAATAAATGAGCAGTGTATAGGAATTTTGAAAAAATTAGATATTGAATTATATGCAACCTTAATTCTACCTATGGATTTTACAAAGATGGATTTCAACAACCTAGTTAAATGGTTAAGAAACTTGGATGTTACATTTGTTAATCTTCAGCCTCTTACACCTTTACCTGGAACTGACATATATGATGATTATAAAAATGATTTATTAGTAGATAGAGAGGACTATCATCTATTTGATATGGCACATGTTATCTTAAAGCCAAAGTATATGAGCATTAGAGGGTATTATTATCAAATCTTAAAAAGCTATTACAGAATAATAATAAGACCAAAACATATTATAAGGTTAGTAAAAAAATATGGAATAAAAGAAAACATTAAGATGCTAAAAGGAAGCCAGAAAGTAAGTTTACAATATATCATGAAGATAATTAGAGGTTAAAATGAAAAAACTATTATTGATTCAACCAAGCCCCTATGAAAAAAGTGGTGGAGTTATAAAAAAGAATAAATTATACTTTGTAGGATTATCATTACCACTTCTGGCAGCTTTAACTCCTAAAGATTGGGAAGTAGAACTTATATATGAAGTAATTGAGAATATTCCCTTTGATACTGATGCAGATCTAATAGGGATTAGTACTATGGGACATGGAGTAATCCGATCTATTGATATTGCCAAAGAGTATAGACGACTTGGGAAGACAGTTATATTAGGTGGATACATGGCTAGTATTATGCCAAGTGAGGCAATAAAGTATTGTGATTCCCTTGTAATTGGTGATGCTGAACTCATATGGGAAGAGGTATTGAATGATTTTAACAATAAATCCTTAAAAAGAACATATGAAAAATCATTTATAGGGGATACATACTCTACGCCTATACCTAGATTTGATCTATTAAAGGGGAAGAAGTTAGGAGATTTTCTTCCTGTTCAAGCAGGTAGAGGGTGCCCAAATGTATGTAGCTTCTGCTCCGTATCCTGCCTTTACAAGGGAAGATATGTAAGAAAGGAAATAAGGGAAGTAACTAGGGATATAGAACAGATTAAGAGTTTGGGTTATAAAAAGATTCTACTACTAGATGACAATATTTTTTCTGACAAGGACTACTTGTCAAAATTACTTGATGAGATAAAAAAACTAAAGATTACATGGATGAGTCAGTGCGATATCAGAGTTGGGAAAGAAGATGAAATATTGAAGAAGTTATATGATAGTGGTTGTAGGACTTTAAGTTTTGGACTTGAAAGTTTGTCTAGGGAAAGTTTAATTCAAATGGATAAAGGTTGGGCTAATCCCAAGGAATACAATAAGTTAATTAAAAACATAAGAGACCATGGGATAGATGTTTCAACTGAAATGGTGGTTGGAGGAGAAGGGGACACCCTAGAATCCATAAAAGAGACCAAGAAATTTATTGAGGACAATAGGATTTCTGTGCCTAGATTCTATATATTAACTCCATTTCCAGGGACAAAATTTTTCGAGGAAATTAAAAACTCTGGTAGGCTAATCAACCATAATATATACTCATATGATGGTACAAGAGCTGTTTATAGGCCAAACAATATGACGGATGAAGAGCTTACAAAATCCTATTGGGATCTTTACAACTCATTATTCACTATAAAATCTATATTTATAAGAAATGTATTGAGAAGAGAGTTTTTAAGAACTCCCTTTAGATATCTTTTTAATATAGGAGTAAATCTCTATTATAGGAAACAAATAAAAGAGGGTATAACACCAAATATATTTTAGGGGAAGTTAAATGAAAATACTTTTAGTGAGACCACCAAGAATAAAGCAGGCAATTACACTTAGTAATTTTATGTTTTCTGAACCCTTAGGTTTAGAGATGATTTATGGAGTATATAAGGAGAGTAATCAAGTAGAAATATTTGATATGATGATTGAAGAAGAATCATTAACTTTAAAGATAAAAGAGTATAAGCCTGAATATGTAGGAGTAACAAGCCTTTGTATAGATGTTACAAAGGTCATCGAGCTGTGTCGAGAAGTTAAATTATTTAATAGAAATATAGTTACCTTTGTTGGAGGGACTCAAGCTTATTTATCCCCCGAGAGTTTCTTTAGTGAATATATTGATGGAGTTTTCAACTACACAAATAAGAAGAATCTTGTGGAATTCATGAATAATGAAGTTAATATAGCGGGAGTATATCAGAAAAAGAATGATTTTAAGGAAAACTTCAAGAAAATAAGAAATGAATACATACTGCCAGATCGAGAGTCCACAAAAAAATACAGAGAGCATTACTCCTACTTTGGCTACAAACCTGCTGCTATTATGGAGTTTGGCTTAGGATGTGAGAAAGCTTGTAGCTTTTGCCTTAGGTGGAGAATTGAAGGACATAAGGAGGTCTTAATAGACGAAAGTCTAACTAGGATGGATCTTTTAAGTATTAAGGAAGACACTATAATGTTTATTGATAATGATTTCTTAGGTAGTAGGGAGAAAATCATTAAATTTTTAGAAATTGTTAAAGATATTAGAATAGAAAAGAATTATATTATATATGGTTCTGTATCTGGTGTGCTGGAAAATGAAGATCTTCTTAGAAAACTTAAAGAGATTGGACTAAAAGCAATTCTTATTGGATACGAAACATTCAGTGATGAGGAACTTAAAATCTATAATAAAAATGTTACAGTTAAGGATAATTTAAGAGCTGCAGAAGTTTTAAAGAACTTAAAACTTGATGTATGGGCATCCTTTATGGCACATCCAGATTGGGATAAGAATGATTTTAAGAAATTTAGAAGGTATATTAAAAGTCTAAACCCAGAGATAGCATCCATTAATCCATTAACTCCCTTCCCTGATTTACCTATATATGAAGAATACAAGGATAGACTTCTATTCCCAAAGGATGATTATGAAAAATGGAGTTTTGGTCAATTGGTAGTAAAACCTTCAAAGATTAGTCTTAGAATGTATTATTTTCAGTTATTGTTAACTTATTTTTATTTGAATTTAGCCATAAATAAAAATACTGAGATGATTAAAAAATATGGAGTAAAGAATATATTTAGAATAATAAGGGGAACTTTCCAGGGATTTACCAAATATTTGAAATTAATTGTTAATAATTAGTTTAAATTTCCTTTCTTATGGGGTATATGTCCGCGAGAAAGAGGCACAAGACTATGAGCCAAGAAGACCCCACTTCTATATGTGGCGAGAGTGTTCATGACGGAGAGAATTTCAAATTCTAAAATTATGCCATTTCCAAATTGCATCCATGGTTTGGTAATTGAAAATCCTACATTAACCACGGAAGCTGTTAGAAAGTTATTAAAACAATGATTTAGTTCAGTCCCCCCTTAAGGTAATATTAGTATCTTAAAGGGGGTTTTACTTTGTATTAAAAGATTTACTGTATTGATTTAGGGTATTAATTTATAGAAGTAAAGGAGGAGATATATATGAGTAAAAAGTTTAAGTATATAGTTTTAGTTATTTTGATCCTAGCCTTGTTTAGCAGTTGTACAGTTAGTAATGAGGAAGAAAGTAAAAATCCTGATGATCCTATAATTCTTGGAACATTTGTTGATACTGAGGGAGGAATCTTAGGAAATATGGTGCTACTAACTTTGGAAGATAAGGGTTATGAAATAACTGACAAAATTCAATTTGGAACTCCTGATGTTCACAGGAATGCTCTTTTAGAAGGGGAATTACACATAGGAATAGATTATACAGGGAATGGGCAGTTCTATTCTGAAGGATTTGAAGAAGATATCTGGAGAGATGCAATAAAGGGCTACGAAGCTATATCAACATATGATAAGGAGAACAACAACCTCCATTGGCTAAAGCCTGCAAATGCTAATAATACAGAGTTTATGGCAGTTAAAAGAACATTTGCACAAGAAAACAACATAATAGATATGTATGATTTTGCTGAATATGTCAATGGTGGGGGGTATGTAAAATTTATAACTAGTCAATTATTTGCTGAAAAATACTCAGGACTTCTAGGAATGGAAGAAGCCTATGGGTTTGACTTGGATTCTGATCAATTGATAATTCTACCCCATGGTAATACTGCTGAAACTCTAAGTGCACTAGCTAATGAAACTTACGGCATAAATGTTGCTCTTGCCTATGGTACAGATGGAGCATTGGTAGATCTTGATCTTGTGGTTATTGAAGATCCCCTATCAATTCCTCCGGTATATGAGCCATCAGCTATTGTTAGAGACGAAGTAATTGAAAAGTATCCTGAAGTAAAAACCATAATTGAAGATGTTTTTTCAACTTTAAGTCTTGTTAATCTACAGGAGATGAATAAAAAAGTCATTGTAGATGGACTATCACCCAGGGAAGTTGCAGAAAAACACTTAAAGGATAATGGAATAATCCAGTAAAAGGTGATCCTAATGATTAAATCAGAAGATAAGCAGATAGTTGCAGTAGGTATTTTATCAATACTAAATTTTATTTTTCTTCCCTTTATAAGGATTAAACCTAATAGGATATCCATGGGAGAATTAATAGGGAGTATTGAACTTCTCGGTTTAAATGTGATAGTAATAATATTGTTGTGGGCTATAATTATAGCCCTATCTTTTTATGCAAAAAAATGGAGATACTTACTACAGATGTTGGGTGCTATAGGCATAGGTATTTCAATCATCATAATGATACCTGCTCAATCAAAAGAGTATTTAAGCAGCCCATCTTCTCGCATTAGTCTATCATCAGGATTCTATATGCAGTTACTATGGATATATCTTGTTTTAATTATTGGTAATAAGAATATCAAATCTAGGAGACTATTAAAAACACTAATAAACTTAGTACCAATAGGAATAATTTTTTATATATTTAGCGCTGGACTCTTAGATGATTTTTCAATTGTTAAGGAATTTGTATCAAAAAAGAATCAGTTTTTCGATAATCTGAGGATTCATAGTGCCTTAACTATATTCTCTGTTCTAACAGGTATTATAATTTCATTACCTTTAGGATTTATTGCCTATAAAAAGAGAAGTTATGAAAATAAAATTATGCTACCACTAAGTATAATAGAGACCATACCCAGTCTATCATTATTTGGAATACTACTAGTACCATTATCAAAACTTGGTAGGATAGGATTTCTAAATGATCTTGGAATCAGTGGAATAGGTTGGGCACCAGCTTATATAGCTCTTACTCTTTATACATTATTACCAATTGGAAGGAATACCTTGGCTGGTTTTAGTTCTGTAGATAAAGGAGCAATTGAAGCTGCAAAAGGCATGGGGATGAAACCATTAGAAATATTATTTAAAATTGAGTTACCATTAGCTTTTCCAGTAATTTTTACTGGTATACGAATTGCCTTTACTCAAACAATAGGAGGAGCTGTGTTGGCTGGACTTGTTGGTGGTGGAGGTCTAGGCACCTTTGTTTTCTTAGGGCTTGCAGAGGCTTCCCCTGATTTAATTCTGTTGGGGGTTATACCAATAGTTATATTGACCATAGGTATAGATATATTGTTGAAAATATCTGGGGAAGCAATAAGGAGTGGTATTTATGATTAAATTAAGTAATGTAACAAAAAAATATGGAAATTTTGTGGCTGTAGATTCTATAAGTATGGATATTAAACAAGGGGAATTAATGGTTATTCTAGGGCCATCAGGTTGTGGGAAATCAACTACCCTCAGACTAATAAATAAGATGGTTACCATATCAGAAGGAGATATCTTAGTCAGAGGGAAGAATATTGTGGACATTGATGATGTAGAATTAAGAAAAAGTATAGGTTATGTTATACAGAGTATTGGTTTGTTTCCACATATGAGTGTGGAGAAAAATATTGCAACAGTACCTACTCTATTAAACTGGGAAAAAGAAACCATAAGTAAGAGGATAGACAAGATGTTAGAGTTAGTAGGATTGTCTCCAGAAAAATATAAAGAAAAAAAGCCAGCTCAACTATCAGGTGGAGAAGCACAAAGAATTGGAGTTGCAAGAGCTCTAGCAGCAGACCCTGATATTCTATTGATGGATGAACCATTTGGTGCAGTGGATCCTATTAATAGACTAAGATTGCAAAGGGAATTTAGACAAATACAACAGAATCTTAATAAAACAGTGCTATTTGTTACACATGATGTGGAAGAAGCACTACTTATAGCAGATAGAATTTGTATAATGAACCATGGGAAAATTATACAAATAGGGACACCAGAGGAAATCAGCATAAACCCAAAGAATGAGTTTGTTAAGGAATTTTTTAAAGGAGAAGGGATATTAAGTCTTCTATCAAGAAAGAAAGCAATTGACTATGTGATTCCAAGGATAAGTAATGAGAGTAAATCAGCTAATGATTTCAACTTAAAGGAAGTAATAACACTATTATTAACAGGGGAAGCAGATGAGTTGATATTTAAGGAAGGACACTTGACTTTAAATGAAATTAGTAGAGCTTTAAGAGGTGAAATCAATGAATTCAAAGAATAAAGCAGTAATATTATTCATTATAATAATTTTATTAGTAATTATTTTTTATCCTCAAGGTTTTGAAAGGTTTCTAAGTTTATTAGTGAGTAGAAAGTCTAATACTACATCCAGGACACCTTTATACATTTATTTCTTTCAACATCTACAAATGGTTATAATATCTAGTTTAATAGCAATTGTTGTTGGAGTAACATTAGGTATATTTATTACAACAGATAAGGGAGAAGTATATAAGGACATATTTTTAAAACTTGTTAATTTAGGGCAGGCATTTCCTTCACCAGCCATACTAGCATTAATGGTTCCTGTTTTAGGATATGGGCTCAAAGGTGCCTTAATAGCTCTGGTTATTTATGCTTTCATGCCAATCGTATATAATACTGTAATTGGAATAGAAGAAGTTTCAAGGGATGTAGTCGAGGCAGCCAGAGGGATGGGAATGAATAACTATATGATATACAGGAAAATAAAAATACCCCTTGCCTCAAAAGTTATACTAGGTGGGATAAGAACTTCAACGGTAATTAACATTAGTGCGGCTACATTAGCCGCAGCTGTTGGAGCTGGAGGCTTGGGAGTGCCATTAGTGAATGGAGTGAGAACTTTTGATATGATATTGATTTTACAAGGAGCAATACCTGTAACCTTACTAGCCATAATAACAGAACTATCAATAAAAAATATTGAGCATAGATTTGATGTCTAAATTATCATTTAGTTACAATTTTTCTCTCGATAAAGGGTCTAAAGAATCTAACTATAGATGTAGCTATTACAACACCACAAGCAATTGATATGGCAATAAACAATGATTCTGCACCTGACATAGCAGCTTGAATGAAATCATTATTTATAATATGAAACATTGTATAGTATATTCCATATCCTGGTACGAAAGGTATGATACCTGGGATTATAAATAGTGTAGCTGGTTGTTTTTTATAGATGGCAGATATTTCACCAATTATGCCCACAAATATTGATCCTATAAGGGCAGGTATAATAAAACTAGTTCCCAGTTGTTGCAGGATAACATAAATAATCCAACCTATCATTCCATTTATACTAGCCAATGGAATTAGTCTTTTTGGCAAATTAAATATTACTGAAAAACCTACCACGCAAAGTAGGGAATAAAATCCTTGAGTTAAAATATTCATTTACAAAATCTCCTATATTATATTAATGGCAATTTGTAATACCATACCCACGCCAAATGCCAATGCGATGGCAATAAAGAGGGCTTCCATCATCTTAGCATTACCAGCTATTAACTCCCCTGAGATCAAGTCCCTTATACCATTTGTAAGAGATACCCCAGGAACTAAGGTCATCAAGGGACCAACTATTACCTTATTGTAATCACCATGAATTCCGAAAAATTCAAATAAGAGTACTAGTAATAAGCCCGTAGTGGCAGCTGTAAAACCTCCAAAGATATTCTTAATAAAGAAGTTTAGAGATAACTTAGTCAGCTTATCAAACAGTAATACTGTTAGAACAGAGGCTATATAAGCCATTATAAATTCCTGAAAATTTCCCTGGAAGAGAAGAACGAAGAATCCACCCGCCATTCCACTGAAAATATATCTAATTGAGAGTGGAAATTTAGGAGGATTTTTTATCCCATCTAAGATTAAAGTGGCATCTTCTAAACTCATATCCTCGTTGGTAAAAAGACGAGAAAAGGAATTAGCTCTAGAAATGGTTTCAAGGTCAATACTCGAAGATGGAATTCTTTCAACTATTGTATAAGGTTCATCATTAATTTCTGTACTTACAATAATACCTGTTGATATGACAAAAACATCAACTTCACTATTGTGTTTTGATGATATCATTTTTTCTATTGTCTCCTCTACTCTGTATGTTTCAGCTCCATTTTGGAGCATAACCTTACCTGTCTCAAGGGCTATGGATATTGTTTGTTTTATTGATAATTCTTTCATATTTATACCTCTAAATATATAATTTTCCTTCTGCAACAATTTCTACTAATCCATCTAAAGATATTGAAGATACTGTATTATTTTCATAGACTACATGGACCCCAAGTGTTCCTCCAGGTTGTTCTATTTCATAATTTATTGAACCTTTTATCTTGTGGGACATAGATACTCCTAAGGCACAGGTACCAGAAGCACAACTTCTTTCCCAGATCAAAGTGTCAGTATCCTTAACATAGACTAAGGGTTCCAAGTAACTACTTTGAAAATCATAATACATGATTCCAAAGGCATCATAATTCTTCTCCTTCATTTTATCCTTTACCAATTGGAAAAACAAAGGTCTATCACTAATTTGGATTTTATCTACTATATAATGGGTTATACCAGGAAAATCAACCCTTGTGGAATTTATTGATTTATCATTTGTTATAAACTCTACTTCCTCTATCCTTTCAGGAAGGGGCATTATAACACTTGAATAGTATATATTTTCAGTAGGTGTTTCCTTAACTTTAATTATAAGCTCTTTTTCTAACCCTGAGACCTCCAGGGGGATTAAATAGCTACCGTCTTTTTCTTTCAGAATCATGGGATATCTCTTATGTACCATATAAGCAGCAAATGATCTACTGGCATTACCACAAAACTCTCCACCCATCATTTGTAGTCTAAGGCTGCTACCATTAAGACTTTCTTCTATAAAGCCAACCTGCTCGCAACCTATACTACTATTTTTCATAAGTTTTTTAGCAATCCTTATGTGATCTTTTCTATCCAGTTTATTAATTATAAAAACAGTCATGTTTTCTGCAGGACTCATCTTTACAAAATCAAGAATCATCTCTATCATCTCCTATGCTTTAGTATAGCAGAGAAGTAAAAGAGATTCATTAAAAATTTTATGTTGACTCATTGTAAAATGAAATTGAACTAATATAAAAAGCCCATAGATGAATATC
>CAZNTE010000037.1:0-16094 GCA_964575895.1 uncultured Tissierellaceae bacterium
CGAACGGCACGTACGGTGGTGTGAGAGGAGGTATTAATTACCTCCTACTTGATTAGAGGAGATGTTAATATGAACAAAGAGGATTTAAAAAAGAAGGTATGTCAGGCAATCGATGAATATGCAAGGGAGATTCACAATTTTACTGATGATATATATAATAATGCAGAATTAGGTTATAAGGAGTTTAGAACAACAGAAAAAACTGCTGAATTTCTTGAAAATCTAGGCCTTGAAGTGGAAAAAAATATAGCAATTACAGGATGTAGGGCAAATACAGGTAAAAGAGAAGAAGGACCTAATGTTTGTGTCATGGGAGAGTTGGATTCTGTAATATGTCATGATCATAAAGATGCAGGAGAAAATGGAGAGTCACATTCTTGTGGCCATAATATTCAATTAGGAGCCATGTTAGGATGTGCCACAGGATTACTAAAATCAGGTGCTATGGATTATCTAGCAGGATCAGTGGAATTCATAGCTGTTCCAGCAGAAGAGTTTATTGAAATTGACTACAGGTCTAAACTTATCGATGATGGAAAGATAAAGTATGCAGGTGGAAAGCAAGAGTTAATTCATAGAGGATATCTAGACAATGTAGATATGGCAATGATGATTCACTCAGCATCCAATGAATCTAACATTAAAGCATCTCTAGGTACTACAAGCAATGGGTTTGTTGGTAAAAAGGTCAATTTTATTGGTAGAGAAGCTCATTCAGGAGCAGCTCCACACCTAGGGATAAATGCCCTAAACGCTGCCATGCTTGCATTAAACAATATAAACTCTCAAAGAGAAACCTTTAGAGATGAAGATCACATTAGAGTACATCCAATAATTACAAAAGGTGGAGACATCGTAAATGTAGTTCCAGCTGATGTTAAGATGGAGACCTATGTTAGAGGAAGTACCATTCAGGGAATCATGGCTGCAAATAAGAAGGTTAATAATTGTCTTAAAGCTGGAGCACTGGCTACGGGAGCAAAGGTTGAAATACAGGAAATTCCTGGATATCTTCCCCTAAAGAGCTGCCATGGATTAGATGAAGCATACAAGGTAAATCTTATGGAGTTTTTAAATGAAGATGAAATAGAAATGGGAGGATCCATGTCTGGATCTACAGACTTTGGAGATATAACTCATATTATGCCAGGAATCCATCCAATGATAGGGGGAGTATCTGGAGCTCTTCACACTAGAACATATTCAGTTGATGATAAGGAACTAGCATATATAATCCCTGCAAAGGTATTTGCCATGACCCTTATAGATCTTCTATATGATGGAGCTAAAGTTGCAAATGAGATTATAAAAAATTTCACGCCCATAATGACTAAGGAAGAGTATTTAGGATTCTTGGAAGAGACATCATCTAAGGAAACTTTCTCATTCTAAAAATAGAGACAAAATTTAATACCTACGATATAATAACTCCAGGAGAACAAATTCCTGGAGTTATTTAAAAGGAGGCAAATTATGGATATTATTAATCAATTAAAGATTATGAATGAAGTATTTTGGATAAATCCCAACTACAAATCATTTGACGATGTAAAAGATTCTCTTCCACTGAAATTAGAAGATGTTCTTGATGCAAAAGAAAGACTGGAAAGATTTGCTCCTTTTATAGAAATGGCTTTTCCCGAAGTTAGAGGTGGGATTATTGAATCTCCCATAAGTTCAATACCAAAATTTAAAATTTGGTTAGAAGAGGATAAGGAGTTGAGAATCCCTGGAAGCTTCCTGCTTAAAAAAGATGATCTCCTTTCAATAGCAGGCTCCATAAAGGCAAGAGGCGGAATTTATGAGGTTTTAAAACATGCTGAAAAACTTGCAATAGAAAATGGTTTACTTACTACCCATGATAATTATAGTATTCTTTGTGAGGATAGATTTAGAGAGTTCTTTAAAAATTATACAATTCAAGTAGGCAGTACGGGAAATCTAGGCCTTAGTATTGGGACAATAAGCGCAAAAATTGGATTTAAGGTAATTGTTCATATGTCATCGGATGCTAAGCAGTGGAAGAAGGACCTTTTAAGGTCAAAGGGAGTGCAGGTAGTAGAATATGCTGATGATTATTCCAAAGCTGTGGAAGAAGGTAGAAAGAATTCTGATATGGATCCAAATAGTCATTTTGTGGATGATGAAAATTCAAAGGACTTGTTCTTAGGATATGCAGTTGGAGGTTTAAGACTAAGGGATCAGTTAGATGAGATGGGACTTGTTATAGATGAAAATCATCCCTTAGTTGTCTATTTACCTTGCGGTGTTGGAGGCGGTCCTGGAGGAGTTGCATTTGGTCTAAAGCTTGTATTTGGAGACAATGTTCATTGCTATTTCGCAGAACCAACCCATTCTCCCTGTATGCTATTAGGACTAGTCACAGGAAAGCATGAGGCTATATCAGTTGAAGACATTGGGCTTGATAACAAGACAGAAGCTGATGGATTAGCCGTTGGAAGACCATCTGGATTAGTTGGAAAATTAATGGAGGATCTACTTTCAGGTGCATTTACAATAGATGATAATAAATTGTACTATTATTTAAATGGTCTTTACAATCAGGAAGGAATTTTTATTGAGCCTTCATCCACAGCAGGATTCAATGGCCCAATATTTACAAATGAATTTTATCAAGACAAGTATCCCCACCAATTAATGTGGGCAACAGGGGGTAGTCTTGTTCCCAAAAGTGAAAGAGAAAAGTTTTTAAATAGAGAGGAGATGAGTATATGAGAGTAAATATTCAAAGAATACAAAGAGACATTGAAAATTTATCCTCCTTCAATGCAACACCTGGGAAAGGCATAACTCGACTTGCATTTACAAAAGAGGATAAGGAAGCGAGAGAGTATATTAGAAATCAGATGGAAAAAATAGGACTGGAAATTCATGAAGATGGCTACGGAAATCTCTTCGGGAGGAAATATGGTAGAAATAAGGAACTACCATCTATTTTGGTAGGCTCACACTATGATACAGTTATTAATGGTGGGTCTTTTGATGGAATGGCTGGTCTAGTAACAGGACTTGAAGTAGCTAGATACTTAGTTGAAGAGAAAATTGAACATGATCACACACTTGAAGTTGTAGCATTTAATGATGAAGAAGGTGTAAGATTTGGAAATGGCATTAGTAATTCCAGGGCAATTACTGGAGATATGAAGGAAGAAGAATTGGATAATACCTTTGATAAGAATGGAGTTTCATTACGAAAGGCCATGGAGGATTATGGCATAAAGCCAGATCTAAAATCTGCCATAAGACCAAAGGGTAGTATTAAGGCATTTTTTGAACTTCACATAGAACAAGGACCAGTTTTAATTGAGAACAACAAAGAGGTGGGTATTGTTGAGACAATTGTAGGGCTTGATAGGTATGACATTAGATTTACAGGGAAAGCCGGTCATGCAGGTACAACACCTATGAATAATAGAAAAGACGCCTTCTTACCTGCTGCAGAATTTACTCTTGGCATCAACAAGATAGGAAAGGAAGCAGGATACGGTGCTGTGGCCACTGTGGGAGAAATTAAGCTACTGCCAAATGCCTCTAATGTTATTCCAGGATTTGTTCAAATATCTGTGGACATAAGAGCTACAAGAGAAGATGTTATCAATAATATTCACAGTGAGATGACTAAGCTGATTAAAGAATTGGATGAGAAGTATCCTGTAGATATAGACCTTAGAAAAACACTATATATTTCTCCAGTGGACATGTCAGAAGATCTTTTCAATCTTCTTGATAGGAAGGCTGAAGAATTGGGAATCAAGTATGAAAAAATGAATTCAGGAGCAGGACATGATGCAATGATGATGGCTAGAATCGCTCCAACTAGCTTGGTATTTGTACCAAGCAAGGATGGATTAAGTCATCATCCAGAAGAATGGACAGACTATGAAGATTTGGCTAAAGGAATTGAACTGATATTAAGTGCAGTTTTAGAACTGATTTAGTATAGCCCTACCTATGTGTAGGGTTCTTTTTTACATTGACACAGAACATGTGTTCTGGTATATTTATATTAATACATAAGTTTAGACGAGGAGGATAAGATGGAGGAGTGGATCAAAAATGACCTATTAGCTATAATTCCTACATATGATGGAGAGAGCGGAAATTGCACCTATATTGAAACCAATAATGGAAGAACAAAAATAAATAAGACCATAAAAACTGTAATTAGATACATCTGTGGATATTATCAATTGGATTTGAAGGAATCAAACAAGTATTATAGAAAACTACTCCCAATAAAGGTTAATCTACCTATCCCAATAACACCTGAATTAGTATATATTCAACTTAAATTAAGAGAACCTATTGGAAAAGACGATGGTGCAATGGGGTATGTAAAATTAAAGGCAATAGATAAGATTATAAAAAGAGAAGGAGATGTATATATTCGGCTAAATAATAAGGTCGAGTTACAGACTTTCTGCTCATTCGAGACAGTGGATAAGCAAATTCACTACGGACAATTGGTCAGGGAATTAGTAGGGAAAAAAGAATCTTTAATGGTAAGAGAGTCCTTGCACTACTACAATCAGCAGGATGGACCAGCTATGAAATCTGATATCGCAAGGCTGTATATGAAAATTGATGATATTCTAAATAAGATTTAAACTGGAAAAGTAGAGTAACCACTTAAGGGAACTCTACTTTTTCTATTTTTGATTTCATAGGATAAGATAAGCTCACCTAGGAATAAATGAAAGGCGCCTTTCTCTAAGGAGAAAGAAATGTCAGAAAGGATTACAAGATTATTTTATGAAGCAGCAAATAATAGTATGGAAAGCAAGGAGGAGCTCCTAAAAGACTTATATCCCTTAATAGTAAGTTCTATAAGTAAATACTATAAAGGAGATGAAGATTTTGAAGACCTAGTGCAGGAAGGTAAGATCATGATTTTGGATTGCATTAGAACATTTGATGATAAGCTAAATGTTCCATTTTTGGGATATGTAAAATCAAAACTTAAGTACCTTTATCTATCAAGTGAAAAAAGAAGAATCCAGGGATCTTTAAACCTAAAGGTTGGGGATGAGGATTTAGAGTTGATGGATTTAATCCCTGGGAATGTTGACATAGAAGGAGATATTTTAAGAAGTGAAGAAATAACCTACTTGAAAGAATGTATAGGCAAACTTCCTAAAAGACAAAATGAAATAATTACAGACTTCTATTTTAGGGAAATGAGCATAGAAAAGATATCCAAGAAATACAATTTAACCTACAGAACCATATTAAATACAAAATCAAATGGACTAAGTTATCTAAGAAGGGAGTTGAAAAGAATTTATGATTAATAAGCTATTAATAAGTAGTAATTACTCATCAAGAGGTGGAGATAGGATAAAATATATTGTAATCCATGATACTGCCAATAATAGAGCAGGAGCTAATGGATACAATCACTATAGGTATTTCAATGCAGCAGGAAGAAATGCATCTTGTCACTATATGGTTGATAGCAGTGGGATAATTCAGTTGGTTGAAGACTTTTACTCATCCTGGCACTGTGGAGATGGAAGAGGAAGATTTGGGATCAAAAACTCTAATTCAATAGGTATAGAGATGTGCATCAATAGTGATGGTGACTGGACTAAAACCAAAGAAAATACATTGGTCTTGGTAAGGTATCTTCTAGACAAGTACACTTTGAATAAAGAGGCAGTTGTAAGACACTTTGATGCCAGTCTTAAGCTTTGTCCAAGGTCTATGTTGGAAATGGGCTGGAGGGAATGGACTCTATTTTATAGTGAAATATAGTGTAATCTAAGTGCATTATGGGTATCTATCATTTAGTATGAAAGGAGAATGAGAAATGGTAGATAAAAAAATAAAGGTAAACGAAGTTATAAAGGACATAGCTGAGAATCACCATAGCTACTTAAAGCAAGAGATGCCTGTAATTAAAGGCTTAGCTTATAAAATACTGAAAGTCCATTATGAAGACTGCAAGGACGAGTTAATAGAAGTTCATAGAGCTTGGGGTAGGGTAGAAAATGAAATCGAACTTTCGCTGGTTAAGAAGCAAATGGTAGTTCTACCCCTAATATGGGACTATGAGAAGAAGCCATCAGATGATCTAAAGGCTGAGATTGTTGAAGCAATAAAAGATGTTGAAGAGGATAATAAATTATTAGTAGATGCTTTAGAAGAACTTAAAAAATCTTCTAATGAGTACACCATGCCACCTAGTGGATGCCCAACCTATGAAATGACTTATAGAAAGATGGAAGCTCTTCATAGTGAGACACTTAAGTATCTAGAAAGAGAAAGAGAATTATATGGTTTGTTTAACTAGAGGCGATTTTTTCGCCTCTTTTTGCTATACTTAAATTAATATAAGAAAAGTGAGAGAGATTTATGAAAATATTAATAGCTTCAGATTCATTTAAAGGGAGTTTAAGTAGTATGGAAGTTGCTGATTCATTGGAAAAAGGAATACTTACTACATATGAAGATGCAATAATAATGAAGATACCCATGGCAGATGGAGGAGAAGGCACCTTAGATACTATTTTAAGCTCAATAGAAGGAGAAAAGATTTCATTAAAGGTTAAAGATCCCCTGGGGAATCTAATATCTGCAAGTTATGGATTAATAGATAAAAAAACTGCAATAGTGGAAATGGCTCAAGCATCTGGAATAACCTTATTAAGTGGTGAAAAAAGAAACCCTTTGCTCACCACAACATATGGGACTGGGGAACTTATTAGGGATGCTTTAGATAAGGGGGCTAGTAAGATATACATAGGTCTTGGAGGTTCTGCCACCAATGATGGTGGAGTAGGAATGGCTCAAGCACTGGGGATATCATTTAAAGATATTAATGGTGATGAAGTGGGCTATGGTGGTAGGAATCTTATAAAGATACACACCATAGATACAAGTAATATCCATCCAGGGCTTGTTAATGCAGAAATTATTGGGATTAGTGATGTAAATAACATATTGTGCGGAGAATATGGAGCTTCCTATGTTTTTGGCCCTCAAAAAGGTGGAAGTAGGGAAGATATTGAACTACTAGATAAGAATCTCTTTCACTTAAGTGAGATGATAAAGAAGCATATGGGGCATGATATTTCAAACATCAAGGGAGCAGGAGCAGCAGGAGGCCTTGGAGGAGGGGTTTTGGCATTTTTAAATGGAAGACTTGAATCTGGAGTTGAAAGGATTCTTGACATTATAAATTTCAATGAAATAGTTGGGGATGTGGATTTTGTTATTACTGGTGAAGGGAAGATGGATAGTCAGACTAAGTATGGGAAAGTACCATCAGGAGTAGCTAAGAGGTCTAAATTATTCCATAAGAAGGTTATAGCTGTTGCAGGGAGTATTGGGGATGATATTGATGACTTATATGATTTGGGTATAGATATAATCCTAGGTATAATAGATAAACCAATGACTATTGATTTTGCAATAAAAAATGCTGAGGAACTGGTATTTAAAACTGGAAAGAATATTGGAAGAATGATTAAACAAATGTGGATATAAATAATAAAGCAGGATTATCATTTTGATCATCCTGCTTTAGGTATTCTAATTGCCATTTACAATAGCCATACCCTTTTCAATTAATTCCTTTTTCTGAGACTTCTTATAGCTTGTATAGTAGTTTTCAATCTCTGATAAAATGGATTTGTCATAGGAGTGTTTATCCAGTAATGATTCCAACTCCAACAAAGTAGAAGTGAAAGCTTTATCAGCCTCAGCTTCCAGTTGATTTCCCTTGTCTAGGTATACTTGAACAAGTCTTAACTTCCTATACTTCTTATTAGTATAATCCTCAACAGCTTGAGAGATTAGGTTATCTAAATCATTTTGCAACTTATTTTCAAGAACTTTAAAATTATTATAGTAGTCATTGGCAATTTCAGCAAAAGTAGGAGCTACTTCTTCTACTATTACTTCCTCATAATTATCATCATTATTTGAAGGCAGGGGTTCTTCTAAAGGTGTATTAGAAACTACAGGTTTACTTGACGTATTTGTAGGATTATTTTCCCTACTATTAGTTTCATCTGAAATTAGTAGTTCGCTATTTTCATCAGTACTTTCTGCAGTTTCAACAATCATATCCCTATCAATATATTTATAAAAAGGATTTTCAATTGGCATCATATGGTTTTCCTCCTAATGTTCTAAGGTTGGGGTTTTAGATTCCTTATATACTTCCATGCCCAATTTAATATAGGGCTGGTACCTAAGAGCAGAATATGCACCCATAGATATAATAAGAATTAGTATGTATATTAAAAACTTTCTATTTATCATATCTATTCCTCCTAAAAACTATTAATATTATACCATATATAAAGGGTTTGCATTTGCAAAGAATGTTTAAAATTATATAATGAAGTTACTAAACTGTTAGGAGATAGATAAAGTGACTAGGTTAAAGGGAATCATTGCTGTAATGATATCAGCTGTTGTATTTGGCAGTATGCCATTAATGGCTAAAATTGTATATCAAGAAGGTGGAAACGCAGTTACTCTTACCTTCCTTAGATTCATAATCGTACTACCAGTTCTATACTTTTTTGTGAGTCAGAATAAGAAGATAAGCACTAAAGTAACAAAAGAGGAGTTTAAGAAACTCCTTATAATTGGCACTTTTGGATACGGGGGGACTGCCCTCACCTTATACATGTCATACAATTATATAGCTTCAGGAATCGCGACAACTCTTCATTTTGTATACCCAGTCCTGGTTATCTTAGCATATGTGATTCTTTTCAAATACCCTGCGAGTAGTACTAAATTATTAGCAGTTAGTTTAACCCTAATTGGAGTACTGCTTTTAAATGATTCAGGAGGGGAAGTAAGTTTGTTGGGAATCGGATTGGCATTTGGTTCTGCTATAACTTATTCTTTTTATGTGGTTTTTCTAGATAGAAGTGGTTTAAAAAATATGCATCCATTGAAAATGACCATGTATCTTTGTTTAGTGGCTAGTACAATGATGTTTATATATGGGTTGAGTACTAAGACTTTGGTAATTAGCATGAGCCCACTAGGATGGGGAGTGAGTACTATTCTAGCCCTTATGGTTGCCTTTTTCGGAGTTAGTCTTTTTCAAATTGGAGTTTCACTAATTGGACCTGAAAGTACATCAATCTTGAGTACCTTGGAGCCCATAACTAGTATAGTAATAGGGGTAGTGATATTCAATGAAGTCATTACCACAAGGATGATTTTTGGATTTGCTGCTATTTTAGCTGCAGTTATAATAACAACTGTTTTTGATCGATCATAATATTTTTAACTTTTAAAGGAGAAATTTCATGATTAGAAAACTAGAAGGATTTATGATTGATGATGTGATGAAGATTTGGCTTGATGAAAATATAACCACCCATGATTTTATTGATGAAGAATACTGGAGGAGTAACTACCAGTATGTTAAGAATGCTTTGTCCAGTGCCCATGTTATGGTATATGAAGATGAAGGGATCATTAAGGGGTTTATTGGCCTTATGGATGAGGGATACATAGCTGGCTTGTTTGTATCTAGAAAATACCGAAATCAAGGTATTGGAAAGTGTTTGTTATATAGATGTAAGAAGGAATATAATAGTCTCAGACTACATGTTTATGAAAAAAACATTTTTGCTATTAACTTTTACAAGAAGAGTGGATTTGAAATAAGAAGTATAGAGAAAAGTATTGATACTGGAGAAATTGAGTATTGGATGGAATGGAGATTATAAGTTAATTATTATTTTTAATCTCTTTGGGTAGGAGTAGATTAATTAGAATTTGCATTAGGAGGTATTATATGGAGTTATTAAACTTAAATGAAAAAACTGTTGAATATCTAGAAGATAGGATAGAGGGATTCAAAGAGAAGGAGGAGAAATTTTCCTTAGGAATCATTGATATAGATTTCTATGATCTAATTCTAGAAGAGTTTGGAGAAGATGGGCTGAAGATTTCTATGGAAGAAGTAGGGAAAGCCATTAGCAACCTTACAAGACCCATAGATTTAGTAGAAGCTGTAAATAGTCATCAATATATAATAGGAATTAGAGAGTTCTCCCAAGATAGTTTGAGAGTATTACTGGATAGATTGAGGATGTCTATTGATCAATTTAGTAAGGATTTGGGTGATAAGGACTTGAAATTTACAATATCCAGTGGAGGTACGGAACTTGTAAATGGTGATGAAATTTATAGTATAGTAAGTAGATCATTAGATCAACTTAAAAAAAGCCAGGATTTTGGAGGAAACCGAGTTAGTATAAAATAATAGAAGAAATAGGCTCAGGCCTATTTTTTTTAAATGTATTTTGGTATTATTAGATTAACGAAATAATAAGGAGAAAGATATATGACACAACTTTTAGTAGCACTAGGCTCATTTGTATTATTACCAATTATGATTAGAAAGAAAATTAAGCTAAGTACAAGTCTATTAATAGTAGCCTTTATAATAGCAATACTCTCGGGACTAGGTCTTGAATCATACTTTAGAACCTTAATTGGTGTATTTATGAAACCAAACTCAAGGGATACAGTCTTAACAGTATTAATGGTAGGGATACTAGGTGGGCTGATGAAGCACTATGGATTATTAGAAAAAGTAGTTGATACCTTGTTAAAGGTAATAACCAGTAAAAAAATAATCCTTATGATCATACCATCAATGATTGGTTTAATGTCTGTTCCAGGAGGGGCGATACTTTCTGCACCCTTTATCAATAGGATTGGAGAAGAAGTTAACCTTGAAAGACCAAGGAGAGCAGTAATCAACCTAATTTTTAGACATGTCTCAATGATGGTTTTACCCTTTACCACATCACTATTATTTATAAGAGCTGGACTACCGGATATCAACATATATAAGGTAGTAGGTTATGGTTTTATTTTTGTAGCATCAACTGTATTTTTAGGATACAACCTGTTTATAAAAGACATAAAAACTGAAAAGGGAGTGCGAGATAAGAATGTACTTGGGAACATACTGAAGTTCTTATTATATACATCGCCAATTTACATTTCTGTTATAGTTAATGCTATTACAGGGTTACCTTTTTTTGTATCCATGGTATTCTCGGTTTTTGCAGCATTTTTATTAAGTAATAAGTCAGGTTTTATCAACCAGGTAATTAAAGGAATAAATATTAATACCATTTTAATTGTAGTTTCTGTATTACTACTAAAGGATATAATTCTTCAGTTGGATCAGATGCTATTATTAGTTGAGTCACTACTTTCTAAAATAGACTCAGGTATTGGGATACTATTAATATTTGCCTTGGTATCTGTTGTTTTCGGCTTTATAACAGGCTATCCTACTTCATCATTAGCCATAACACTACCCATGTTGGGAATGATGAATTTACCAGATGGGCAGGTTCATGTATATGCCTATTTCTTACTTGTTATGTCTTTTTTAGGTTACTACTTCTCACCTCTACATCTATGTCAGGTACTTACTGCTGGAGAGATGAGAGTAACCACAGGAGATTTATATAAGGAGTATAAGAAGTATGCACCTATTCAATTTTTAATAGCATTTATATCTACGCTTTTACTATTATGGATTGTTAAATAGAAAGGAATGATAATATGACAAAACCAAAAGTATTTATTGCAAATCCAGTAGCTGATTATGTGGAAGAGTACTTAAGAGAAAATACTGAAGTTATCATGTGGGATTTTTCAAGACCAAAGAAATTTGATGCCATGTTAGATATTATTAAAGAGGTTGATGGAATAATTCAAGTTGGTATGATTGTTGATGAGAATCTTCTTTCTAAAGCACCCAGACTAAAAGTAGTAAGTAATATCAGTGTTGGATATAATAACTTTAATGTGGAGGCTATGAAAAAACACAAGATAATTGGCACTAATACTCCTGGTGTTCTTGATGAAACAGTTGCAGATACAATAATGGGCCTAATAATTAACACAGGTAGAAAATTATGTGAAGCAGATAGATATACCAAAAATGGAAATTGGGGAAAGGGAGACATGGGTAGATTCCTTGGAAAGGACATCCACAACTCAACACTTGGGATTATAGGAATGGGAAGAATTGGAGAATGTGTGGCAAAGAGAGCAAGTTTGGGATTTGACATGGAAATTCTTTACTATAATAGGAGAAGGAATGATCTTGCAGAGGAAAAGTATGAGGCAAAGTATCTGCCAATGGATGAAGTTCTCCAAAAGTCAGATTTTGTAATGGTAATGACACCTTTAAATGATGAAACCTACCATCTAATTAGTCAAAGAGAATTTAGTCTCATGAGAAAAGATGCCTTCATCATAAATGCATCCAGGGGACCGGTAGTAGATGAACTAGCTTTGATTAAAGCACTAGAATCAGGTCAAATAGCAGGAGCGGGATTGGATGTATTTGAAGTAGAGCCAATAGAAAAGGATAATCCACTATTAAAAATGGATAACGTGGTAACCCTGCCTCATATTGGGTCTGCAACACAAAAAACAAGGGACGAAATGGCAATGTTCGCAGCTAAGGCACTAGTGGATATTCTTTATGGAAGGGATTCAAATGCAATAATTCCTGAGTTAAAGTAGTGGGAGGTTGATTGAATTGAATAAACCAAAGGCATTATTAGCTTATCCTGTGGTAAAGGAAATACAGGATTATTTGGAAGAAAAAACAGATCTCATAACTCTTGATTTTACAAAACAAAATACCTATGAAGAGATTTTAAAAGTCATAAAGGATGTAGAGGGTGCAGTTTTTTTAGGAACTAGAGTGGATGAGGAGTTATTAAGTAAGGGAAAGAATCTAAAGGTAATAAGTAACATAACAGTTGGTTATAATAATTTTGATATTGATGCTATGAAGGAAAAGGGAGTGGCGGGGACCCATTCTCCAGGGATATTGGATAATACTGTAGCTGACTTTGTTATGGGACTATTAATTGCAACAGGCAGGAGATTAACTGAACTTAATTCTTTCGTTAAGATTGGGAACTGGACTAAGATAGACAATTCTAACCTTTTTGGCAAGGATATTTCTGGAAGTACTGTAGGAATTATTGGCATGGGAAGAATAGGAGAGATGGTTGCTAAAAGATGTGCTTTAGGTTTTGATATGAAGGTTCTATATTACAATAGAAGTAGAAAACCAGAAGCTGAGGAGACCCTAGGTGTTAAATACATGGATAAAGATGAGCTACTAAGAACTAGCGACTATGTTGTCTTATTAACTCCTTTAACTGCGGATACGCACCATATATTAAGTGATAGAGAATTTTCTTTGATGAAGAAGGATTCTATAGTGATTAACGCATCCAGAGGTCCAGTTATAGATGAGAAAGCATTGATTAGAGCATTGCAGGAGGGTAGAATCGCAGGGGCAGGATTAGATGTCTATGAGAAAGAACCCATGGATTTAGACAATCCCTTGCTAAAGATGGACAATGTTATTACAAGTCCTCATATTTCTGCAGGAACACAAAAGACTATGAATGATCTAGCATGGAATGCGGCAAAATCAATGGTAAGTTTTTTAGTGGATAAAACTCCTATAAATATAATTCCTGAGATGAAGGGGGACTTCTAATGAAGCATTTAAAAAGTGACAAGGTGATTTACACTTTTAAACCCAATATGGAACCAGTTATTACAATGGAACCAGGGGAAATAATAAAGGTGGATACCAATGATTGTTTCTTTCAGCAGATTGAAAGAGAAGATCAAGTCCTTATGGAAATTGATTTTGATAAGATAAATCCTGCAACAGGCCCCACATATATAAATGGAGCAGAAAAGGGAGATATTCTTAAGGTGAAAATTGAAAGAATAGATGTGGCTCACAAGGGATCAGCAGCTGTGGTGCCAGGGCATGGAATACTTAGTGATTTGGCCAAGGTACCCATAGTAAAGATATTCACTGTTGAGGATGGTTATGTTGACTTTAAAGGATTGAAACTTCCTATAGATCCGATGATTGGAGTAATAGGGGTTGCTCCATCTGAAGAAGATGGGGATTGTCCTACTGAAACACCTTGGAAGCACGGAGGGAATATGGACACTACAGATATTAGAGAAGGAGCGATCCTTTATTTTCCCGTCAGTCAAGAAGGGGCTCTCTTAGCTCTTGGGGATTGTCATGCCATGATGGGAGATGGAGAAATTTGTTTTACTGGACTTGAAATACCAGCACAAGTTGTTTTAAGTGTTGATGTAATAAAGAACAAGAAAATAAACTGGCCATTAGTTGAAACTAAGGATAGTACAATGATCGTAGCTTCTGGAGATGATGTAGATAAAGCCATATACTCAGCAACAGAAGAAGGAGTGAGAATCCTTTCTAAGGCATTGAATATGAGTTTTGAAGAAGCTTACCTATTAGCAAGCATCAGCATGGACTTAAAAATTTCTCAAGTTGTTGATCCAAAGAAGACCATAAGAGCTGCCATTCCCAAGTGGCTCATTGATACAGAGGATATATTAGAAAAAATATAGATAAAATAAGGGACTCAAATTTTTTGAGTCCCTTATTCATATATAATTATTATTTTACTAAGCAGTCTTTTTAGTAGGCTTTTTAATACTAATTCCAGTGTAGGCATAGAATACAGCTATTACTGGGTTTAATAGGTTTAAGAATGCAAATGGGGCATATGCTAATGGTGAAACTAAAAGTACACTTGACATATAAGCACCACAAGTATTCCATGGTATTAGAGCAGATGTCATAGTACCTGCATCCTCCAGGGTTCTTGAAAGAAGTCTAGGCTCAAGACCTGCTTCATCATAAGCATCTTTGTACATTCTTCCTGGGATAACAATTGCAAGATACTGGTCAGCTGCAAGGATGTTAATTGCAATACTTGTAAGAACTGTTGCAAGTACAAGTGATCCAGTGTTCTTTGCTAATTTTAGGATTGCTGATGCTATAGCATGTAACATTCCCGTTCTTTCCATGATACCACCAAAAGTCATGGCCAATAATATAAGTGAAACAGTCCACATCATACTATCAAGTCCACCACGGTTTAGTAGCTCATCAACCATTTCAACTCCACTTTCAATTTCAAATCCATAATGAGCTGTGTTGATAATATCTCCTAAGCCAGCACCTTGGAATACAGCTGCAAATATACCTCCGATTACTGTACCAGAAATAAGACCTGGAAGTGCAGGAACCTTCATAATTACTAAACCAATAACGATGATTGGTGGTAAGAATAAAATTGGAGAAATATTAAAGTTTGCAGCAATACCATCAAGTATAACTTGAATATTAGATGTATCAAGTTGGCTTCCTGCATATCTAGCGCCAATTATTCCATATAGAACTAATGCTACTGCCATTGATGGAATAGTTGTCCAGAACATGTACTTAATGTGTTCAAATAATGTTGATCCAGCCATAGCGGGTGCTAAGTTAGTTGTATCAGATAATGGAGAGATCTTATCTCCAAAGTAAGCGCCAGATACTACAGCACCTGCTGTTATGTAGTTAGGAATTCCAAGACCTGCTCCAACTCCCATTAGAGCGATACCAACTGTTCCAGCTGTTGTCCATGAACTACCAGTTGCTAAGGATACTATTGAACAGATAATTGCAGTAGCTACAAGGAAAATACCTGGGGATAAAATCTGTAATCCGTAGTAGATCATTGCAGGAACTGTACCACTTAAAATCCAGGAACCAACAACTGTTCCTATAACCATCAATATCAAAATTGCCTGCATTGACATTTGTATGGTTTCAATTGCCCCTTTTTCTACTTCACCCCATGTAAAACCAAGGGAGAAGATTCCTACTGCAGCAGCTACGATAATAGCTATAAGTATAGGAATATGAGCATCGGCACCTAGGTAAACGATACCAACAAATAGAGATAAAATTAATACTAAAATGGGAATCAGTGCGTGACCAATGGTTGCTTTTTTCTTTTCTCTCATGCTAAACCTCCTTAATTTAATTTGTGGAGTATTGGATACTCCAAATCAATTGCTACTAATATAGTACTTCATTTTTGCATAAACTTCAATTGCTTTCTGATAATTGTGAAAGATTTAATTTTTTAAAACTACTTAAATTGCAATAGCAAATTGAACTAATCATCAAACCTAATAAACTTAATCGT
>CAZNTE010000038.1:0-13528 GCA_964575895.1 uncultured Tissierellaceae bacterium
CGAACGGCACGTACGGTGGTGTGAGAGGAGGTATTAATTACCTCCTACTTGATTATTCTTCTTGAATTTCTTCTGTTACTAAATGAGGGGTTAATATTTCCCACAACTTTTCAATGTTTAATTTCTTTGAAGATGAGAAGGGAACAACAGTATTTCTATTCTTAACTCCCAGTTCTTCTCTAATTATTTTCAGATGTTTTTCCCATTGTCCTCGAGCAATTTTGTCTGCTTTAGTTGCAACTACAATTGGTTCATATCCAAAGGTTATTACCCAATTATACATGTCCACATCTTGAGGACTGGGCTTATGCCTAATGTCTACGATTAAAGCTATCGCTTTTAAGTTATCCCTATCCTTTAGATACCTTTCGATTATTTCTCCCCACTTTTTTCTCTCATCCTTTGATACTTGGGCATATCCATATCCTGGTAAATCAACAAATCTAAAGGAATCATTCACGATGTAGAAGTTTATGGTTCTAGTTTTTCCAGGCTTACCACTTGTCCTAGCTAGGTTTACCCTATTCAACATAGTATTGATAAAAGATGATTTGCCAACATTAGATCTACCAGCAAATGCTATCTCTGGTAGTTGATCGTCTGGATAACCTTCCTTATTTACCGCCATTGCCTGTAAATCAGATTTATTAATCTTCATTGCTTTCACCTATTTTCTCAAATGCTTCAAGAATAACTTCATCTAGATTTTTTACTAGAACAAACTCCATCTTCTTTTTAACTTTATCAGGTATTTCTTCTAAGTCCTTCCCATTTTCGTAAGGTAGAATTACCTTCTTAATGCCCATTCTATGAGCAGCTAGTAGTTTTTCTTTTATGCCACCTACAGGTAATACTCTTCCCCTAAGGGTAATTTCTCCAGTCATAGCAACTTCTCTATTTATTGGAGTATTGGTCAAGGCAGATATTACTGCAGAGGCAATGGTTATACCTGCTGAGGGACCATCCTTTGGAATAGCTCCTTCAGGAACGTGAATGTGAATGTCCATATCCTTATAAAAATCAGGGGATACTTTTAATTTATCAGCATTCGCTCTGATGTAACTTATACCAGCCATTGCTGATTCCTTCATTACATCTCCTAACTTCCCTGTTAGTTGAGTCTTCCCAGTTCCCTGCATGGTTGTAACTTCAACAGAAAGTGTCTCTCCTCCCACTGCTGTCCAAGCCAATCCATTAGCTACACCTATCTGATTATTCTCTTCAAGGGTATCATATCTAAATCTCTCAGCACCAAGATATGTGCTTAAATTATTGGCATTTACTCTTACTCCCTTTTTATTAGTTTCAACAATCTTCTTGGCTACTTTTCTACAAATATTGGCTAAATATCTTTCTAGGTTCCTTACACCTGCTTCTCTAGTGTAATAATTTATTACCCCTCTAATTGCCGAATCAGAAAGTACTAACATATTATCAGTTAAACCATGCTCTTTCATTTGCTTAGGTAATAGATATCTTTTGGCTATTTGTAATTTTTCCTCTTCAGTATATCCACTTATTCTGATTACCTCCATCCTGTCAAGAAGAGCAGGTGGTATAGAAGCAGTTGTATTTGCTGTTGTTATGAATAATACTTTTGACAAATCAAAAGGTGCATCTAAAAAGTGATCTGTAAATGTAGTATTCTGTTCTGGATCTAATACCTCTAGTAAGGCACTTGCTGGATCTCCTCTGAAGTCATTGGCTAATTTATCAATTTCATCAAACAAGAATACAGGATTCTTTGAACCAGCTTTCTTAATAGAACTAATTATCCTTCCAGGCATACTGCCAACATATGTCCTTCTATGCCCTCTTATTTCAGCCTCATCCCTAACACCGCCAAGTGACATCCTTACAAAATTTCTATTTAATGAAGAAGCTATTGACTTAGCTATGGAAGTTTTCCCTACTCCTGGAGGTCCAACCAAACACAGTATTGGTCCTTTTATGGAATTAGTTAACTTTCTAATAGCAATAAACTCAAGTATCCTCTCCTTTACGTCCTTTAATCCATAATGGTCTGCATCAAGAATTTCTCTTGCTCTCTTTATATCTATCTTCTCTTTAGTCTCTTTATCCCAAGGTAGCTCAACTATCCAATCAAGGTAGGTTCTAATAACCCCAACCTCTGCAGAGTGTGGAGATTGTTTAGTTAATCTATCAACTTCTTTTAGGGCTTTTTCCTTTACTTCTTTTGGCATTTTGATTTTATTTATCTTCTTCTGATATTCTTCAATTTCATTTGAAAAATCATCATCTTCCCCTAGTTCTTTTTGAATTGCCTTCATTTGTTCTTTTAGATAATATTCTTTCTGTACCTTATTAATTTGTTTTTTAACCCTTTGATTGATCTTATCCTCAATTTTTAATAGCTCAATTTCCTTTTGTAGAATCTGATGCAGAACTTCAAGTCTTTCATAAAAATCAAAGGTTTCTAATATTTTTTGATCATCTTCTTGCTTTAAGAATATATAGGATGCTATTACATCAGCAAGTCTTCCTGGATCGTCTATGTCTGAGATGGTAAACAATACCTCTGAGGAAACTTTGGCATTCAGCCCAATATATTCTTCTAAGTCTAATGTAACTAATCTCATTATGGCTTCCATATCATTACTTTTAACAAATTCTTCTGGAGAATATGTGAATTCTTCTGTTAGTGCTTCAAAATATGGTTCTTCCTTTGTTATTTCTTTTACTTTCCCTCTATTTAAACCTTCCACAAGTACTCTAATACTTCCACCAGGTAGTTTTAACATTTGCTTGACCTTTGCAATTGTTCCAACCTGATAAAAGTCCTTTTGTTCTGGTTCCTCAACCTTTGGATTAATCTGAGTACACAAAAGTATCAGAGAATCCTCCATCATGGATTTTTCCAATGCTTGTACAGATTTTTCTCTACCTACATCAAAATGAATAACCATGTGTGGGAAAATTGATATCCCTCTAAGTGGTATAAGAGGTAGTGTTTTCTCTTCTATAATATAAGGATTATTCATTGTATCCCTTCCCTTCTTTTCAGTTCACAAAGCATATATACCCGTAAATCTGATTTTTATTGAATAAAGGCTCACATGAGTGAGCCTTTAAGAAGCAGATTCCTTACTGCTTTTCTTGTTTGTTTTTTTCTTAGATTTTTCAGCTAAAAGCAATGTTGGTTCTCCATCATTTGATATTGTCTCTTTGGTGATCAAGCACTTTTCAACATCATCTCTTGTGGGTAGTTCAAACATAATATCCAGCATCTTCTCTTCAATTATTCCCCTAAGTCCTCTGGCACCTGTTTTTCTTTCTATTGCTTTTCTAGCAATTATATTCAGTGCTTCTTCTTCAAACTCCAGCTCAACATTATCCATCAAGAATAGCTCCTTGTACTGTTTTACCAAAGCATTTTTAGGCTCAGTAAGAATTCTTACTAAAGCATTTTCATCTAGCTCTTCTAAGGTTACAATAACTGGCAACCTTCCTACAAATTCTGGAATTAATCCGAATCTGATAAGGTCTTCTGGTTGAATTTGCTTGAATAATTCTCCAATATTCTTTTTCTGAGATTTAACATCTGCTCCAAAGCCCATGGTTTTCTTTCCAACTCTTGATTGAATTATTTTATCTAATCCATCAAAAGCTCCACCTACGATAAATAGTATATTAGTAGTGTCTATTTGTATAAATTCTTGATGAGGATGCTTCCTACCTCCTTGTGGAGGTACATTAGCAACAGTGCCTTCTAAAATTTTTAGTAATGCTTGTTGCACTCCTTCACCGCTAACATCTCTTGTTATTGAAGGATTCTCTGATTTTCGTGCAATTTTATCAACTTCATCTATATAGATGATGCCTTTTTCAGCTCTTTCAATATCATAATCAGCAGCCTGGATCAATTTAAGGATTATATTCTCAACATCTTCTCCCACGTAACCTGCTTCAGTTAGAGATGTAGCATCCGCTATTGCAAATGGTACGTTTAGTATTCTTGCTAAAGTTTGTGCAAGTAGCGTCTTTCCTGAACCAGTTGGTCCTATCATCAAAATATTACTTTTTTGAAGTTCCACATCATCATTTTTTGATTGAACTTGGTTTATCCTCTTATAATGATTGTATACAGCAACAGCTAAGCCTCTTTTTGCTCTTTCCTGTTGTATAACATATTCATCTAGTGTTTCTTTTATATCTGTTGGTTTTGGAAGTTCATCTAGTTCATAATCTAATACATTCTGAACAAACTCTTCCTCAATTATTTCTTGACATAACTCAATACATTCATTACAAATGTACACATTTGGACCGGCAATCAATCTCTTTACCTGATCTTGTGGTTTGCCACAAAAGGAGCATCTTAATTGCTTGTCATCGTTTTTTGCCATGGAATCACCTCTATTTCTTTCTCTCCATAACAGCATCAATTATTCCATATTCTACTGCTTCTTTTGCACTCATATAATAATCCCTATCTGTATCTTTAGCTATTCTTTCCAAGGGTTGTCCTGTTTTTTCAGATAGGATTCTATTAATTCTCTCTCTTATCTCAATAATCTTTTCTGCTTGAATTCTTATATCTTCAGCTTGCCCTTGAGCTCCACCAAGGGGTTGATGAATCATAATGTCAGAATTTGGCAATGCAAATCTCTTTCCTTTAGTACCTGCAGCTAAAAGAAATGCTCCCATGCTAGCTGCTCTTCCTATACAAATTGTAGTTACATCAGGTTTGATGTACTGTATTGTATCAAAGATCGCAAATCCAGCACTTACAGATCCTCCAGGTGAATTTATATAGATTTGTATATCCTTTTCAGGGTCTTCTGCCTCTAAAAATAATAACTGGGCAACCACTAAATCTGCAACAGGATCATTAATTTCAGAACCAAGAATAATTATTCTATCCTTTAATAACCTAGAATAAATATCATAGGATCTTTCACCTCTATTGGTTTGTTCTACTACTATTGGTACTAATGCCATACTTAACCCTCCTAGTTATATAAACTTAATATTGTCCACTAGCATGTCTAAAACTTTACTGTTGGATATACCCGCTTTTAGGAAGCCTAAATCTCCTTTTTTCATATCTTTAATGAATTTTTCTTTATTGGCTTGTTGGTATTGCTCTGCTAGTTTTTCTAACTCTTTATCTAAATCTTCATCTGTAACTTGTACATCTTCTGCCTTTGCAATAGCCTCTAGTACTAAGTCAGCCTTTACCCTTCTTTCAGAGATTGGTCTAAAGTTAAGCTCAAGGTCTTCTCTACTAGTTCCTGTTAATTCAAGGTATTGATCCATGTCAAACCCTTGACTTCTAACCCTATATTCAAAGTCCTTAATCTCACTTTCAATTTGAGATTTAATCATAGCTTCTGGTACATCAATTTCAGACAGTTCAACAACTTTTTCCACTAGTTTATTCTCTGTTTCAATTTTTTCTTGCTCTTTTAAGCTTTTCTCTAGTGTTTCTTTAATATTGTTTTTATATTCTTCCAAAGTGTCAAATTCGCTTACATCCTTTGCAAACTCATCGTCTAATTCTGGAAGTTCTTTAACTTTAATTTCTTTAATTGTAACTTTAAAAACTGCTGGTTTTCCCTTCAATGATTCTTCATGGTATTCTTCAGGGAATGTAACCTCTACATCAACTTCATCTCCCTTATTCTTACCTATTAGTCCTTCTTCAAATCCTGGTATAAATTGATTTGAACCAATTGTCAAATCATGGTCTTCAGCACTTCCACCTTCAAATAATTCACCATCAATATATCCAGCAAAATCAATTGTAACTAAATCTCCATCAGCTACTGCTCTATCACCAGCATCGATAATTCTAGCGTTCTGCTCTCTTTCTCTATCAACTTCATTGTTGATCATAGCTTCAGTTACTGAATAATCTACCTTTTCAAGTTCAATTGATTTGTAATCTCCAAGCTTAACTTCTGGTTTTACTTCCACACTAAACTTTACTTGAATTGGTTTTCCTAGTTCCATTTCATCAATATCAACTTCAGGACTATCCACTGGTTCTAAGCCCAACTCATCTATGGCATTAGAATATGCTTCAGGTAGCAATAGATTAATTGCATCCTCAAAGAAGATATCATCTCCGTAGTTCATTTCAATTATCTTTCTTGGAACTTTACCCTTTCTAAATCCTGGTATATTGAACTTACCACGATTCTTCATATAAGCTTGTTGAAGTGCTTTTTCAAAATCCCCTGTTGGTACTTCAATATTAAAGTGTACTGTATTCTTCTCTTTCTTATCAAAAACTGCCTTCATTAATGAACCCCCTATATATTTTTTATCATCTGATACAAATTTAAGTCTCCATCATAATATTATAACATATACATATATTATTGGGTACTATAAAACAAATTTATGCTTAAAATATGATACCCAAAACATGCATAAAAAAACCAATGGTATCTACCACTGGTCTAATTTGGTGCGGGAAAGAGGACTTGAACCCCCACGTCAATGACACTAGATCCTAAGTCTAGCGCGTCTGCCAATTCCGCCATTCCCGCAAGTAAGGTAAGTAAGTAACTTACCTTTTTTATTATAGCATCCATTAATAATTTGTCAAATGTTTTTTAAATATTTATTTCAATTAAGTTAGAAGGAAACAATAATGCCTCCGTTATTCACATAAACCGTTGATAAACCCTTGGTCTCAACTATGATTATATCCTTGAAATTATACTTCTTAAGATCTTCTTTTAAGTCTAGTGCTTTTTCAAGTGCATTTGCATGAGAGATTGCTATAACCCTCTCCTCAAATTTTAAACCAGTCTCCCCAATAATCTCTGCCAGTCTTTTAAATGCCTTCTTGCTACCTCTAATTTTTTCAACTGCTTCTATATTACCATCATCAGTAGCTTTCATTATTGGTTTGATATTTAAAACATTGGCAATTAATCCTGAAGTCTTAGAAATTCTACCATTCTTAATTAAGTTACTTAGGTCCTCAGATATAAAGAAAGTTTTCATTTCTTCTATATAAGCTTCTACCTTTTCAACTATCTCAGAATTAGATAATTTTTTATCTATGCACTCTTTGATTTTTATTGCTGTCAAGGTTTCCCCTACACTTGCTGATTTTGAGTTAAACACATGGACAAACTTATCCTTCATCTCTTCAAGAATCATATCCTTTGCTAGTATTGCACTATTGTAAGTTGCAGATAGTTCCTTAGAAATTGTAACAACAAAAACATTGTCTCCATCAACATAAGTCTCTTTAAAATCACCAGGTGATGGGCAAGAAGTTTTTACTGGATTTGGACTTGCTAACATGGTTGAAACCAAATCACTCATATCAATATTTTCGTCATCCACGAAGGATGAGTTATCGATATCAATCTTAAAGGGAACCAGACTAACATCCATCACCCCTCTTAAATCATCGTTTAAATCACAACTACTGTCTGCTACAATTTTATATTCCATCTCTTCACACTCCTAACTCTTATTTTAAACCTATCCTGTCCTCGATAAAGTCCACTAAATCTTTTGCAACCTTTGTTATTAAATCTATATCTTTTCCTTCAATCATTACCCTAACTAAGGGTTCGGTACCAGATGGTCTAATAAGTACTCTTCCCTGGCCTTCAAACATCTGCTCAATTCTATTAACTTCATCCTTTATTTCTGGAATCTCCATATACTTGTACTTATAACTATTATCGACTTTTGCATTAAACAATACCTGTGGGAAATTTTCAACTAATCTGTTAAGTTCTGAAGCTTTTTCCCCTGAATTTATCATTACCTCCAAGAGATGAAGACCTGTTGCCAGTCCATCCCCAGTTGTGTTGTGTTCTAAGAAGATAATATGACCAGATTGTTCCCCACCTAAAACATAACCTTCCTTTAGCATTTCCTCTAATATATATCTATCTCCCACTGCTGTCTTTACTATATTCATACCCTCTTTTTCCAAATATTTATCTAGTCCCATATTTGTCATAACAGTACCTACTATGGTTTTTTTATTTAATCTTCCAGAATTGTTAAGGTATCTACCACATATAGCTAATATATGATCTCCATCAATTATACTACCCTTCTCATCAACAGCTATAATTCTATCAGCATCTCCATCAAAAGCCACCCCTAAATCAGCTTTCTCTTTAATAACTAGTTTTTGAACAAGTTCTGGTTTGGTTGATCCACATGCAAGATTTATATTCATTCCATTGGGACTGGTATTAATTGCAACAACACTTCCTCCCAGTTCTTGGATTATCTCAGGTCCAATCTTATAGAGTGCCCCATGCCCACAGTCCATAGCTACTTTAAGTCCAGTTAGGTCAATCTTTATAACACTCTTTAGAAACTCTTTGTAATCTGTTGATGCTCTATCGTTAATATATACCCGCCCAACCTTATCCTTTATTGGTCTGTCGGCTATTTCTCTCTTGTTAAGCAATATATCTTCAATTTCCTCTTCAGTGGAATCAGGTAGCTTTAACCCATCCCCACTAAAAAACTTTATCCCATTATATTCACCAGGATTATGGGAAGCCGATATTACAACTCCTGCAACAGCCTCATATTTTCTAGTAAGGTATGCTACTGCAGGAGTAGGAATTACTCCAACAGATTCAACATCTAAACCCATGGAACATATCCCCGCCGTTAAAGCTGCTTCTAACATATCCCCTGATGATCTAGTATCTTTCCCCACTAATACCTTCCCTTTTTTCCCTTTTGATATTACATAAGCCCCTGCTCTACCAATTTCAAATGCAAGTTCTGGTGTTAGATCAATATTTGCTACCCCTCTAACGCCATCTGTTCCAAATAACTTTCCCATATTATTCCTCCTAGTGTAAATTTATTCCAATGGATATATATTGTTTACAATTTCCAATAAATCTTCTCTGTTGTTTTTATGTGGATTTTCTAGGACATAGTTTAGTAAATACTCAAGTATTTTCCCAATAATTCTACCTTCTTTATATCCGATTTCTTTTAAATCACTACCATTTATGGCTAAATGAGCTTTTTTATATGGCTCCTTATTATCTATAATTTCATCTACCTGTTTGGTTTTTTTCAGGAGATAATCAATGTCTTTTTTCCCATTTTTACTTAGTCTGTCTGCTATTTGTAAATGAATAAGATTCTTCATGTTTTCTTCGCCAATTCTTTGAAGTTGTCTCTTTAATGCCTTGTTCTTCATCTTTGGGCTGTGATTCATGTGTTCCTTCACAAGATTCAAGGTCTCTTCAATAAGTTTCGTTGGACATCTTAGCCTTAATAAAACTTCTTTACCTATCTTTACACTTTCTTTGTCGTGACCGTAAAAATGTCCAATTCCATCTGGATCAATTGTAAAAGTATAAGGTTTTCCAATATCATGTAAAAGAGCTGCCAACCTTAAACTTAATATTGGAGGAGTATTATCCATAACTAATAGTGTATGCTGAAAAACAGATCTATCATGGTGGGGATTTCTCTGATCAAAACCTATTGCAGGTATTAACTCCGGGATTACTTCTTTTAAAAGCCCCAAACTCCTCATTAAAAGAATCCCATTTGATGGTTTTTCTGCTAATAATATCTTGAAAAGCTCATCCCTAATTCTTTCTACACTTACAGTATCCAATTTATGGGATAATTCCATACATGCATTTGATGTCTCGATATCTATTAGAAAATCTAGCTGTGTCGCAAATCTTACAGCTCTAAGTATCCTCAAATAATCCTCATTAAGTCTTATGTATGGATTACCAACGCATCTAATAAGGCCATCTTCGATGTCTTTAACCCCTTGGAAAAGATCAATCAAGCCTTCTTCATGATTATATGCCATGGCATTTATGGTGAAGTCCCGTCTTTTTAGATCCTCTTCAAGTGATGTTGTAAATTCAATGAAGTCAGGTCTTCTTCCATCTGTATATTTTCCCTCAAGTCTAAAAGTTGTAACTTCAACATTTCCCTTACTGGTAACAACTACTATAGTCCCAAACTCCCTACCTGGTGAGTAGGTATTGTAATTAGAAAATACTCTTTCTATATCATCAGGTTTCGCAGATGTTGCAACATCATAATCAGAGGGTTTCTTACCCATTACTGAGTCTCTAACACTACCCCCTACAATATATGCTCTATAATCATTGTCTATCAATCTATCTAGAATATCCTCTACATAATCAGGAATGTTGATATCCATGTGCTTTCCTCCCAAATCCTTATACTTAAGTATAGCATATAAGTGTTCTTTATTGATAGAATAAACTGAATCTATGTTTGGGAAAATGGATATAAATGACAAATTACTTTATTACAATATTTAAAACTCATATATGCTATAATATTAAAAAACTATTAAAATTGAGGTGATGTAATGAATCTAATCTCTGTAAGCGAATCTAATGAGTATCTTGAAAGTTCAATTAATTATATTCAAAGTATATGGGCTGGTGAGAGCAGTAAAATGGTATATGAGGATTGCATAAAACACAGTTTAGACCTTAGTCAAGCACTACCTAGGTGGTATCTCTTAGTCGATGGTGATAGGACTGTGGGTTGTGCAGGTCTAATTACCAATGATTTTATCAGTAGGATGGACCTATACCCTTGGGTATGTGCTTTGTATGTTGAAAAGGGATATAGAGGACAAGGCTATGGTGAACTACTATTAAATAAGGCAAAGATAGATGCAAGAAATGGTGGTTTTAAAAATCTTTATCTTTGTACTGATCACACAGGCTATTATGAAAAGTATGGTTTTGAGTATATTGGGACAGGTTATCACCCTTGGGGAGAGTCTTCTAGAATTTATAGGTCGACTTTATAAAAATCTCTATAATGGAGGATTAAATGCAAATAATTAAAAGGTATAAAAAAACATTGATTTACTTGATCATATTTGTGCTTATGATTACTTATTCAATATATTGGGCATTTTTCAGTATGGAAAGACTCCCTAAAGGTGACTTAATACTACAAACAAGCTCTCCAAATAAAACATTTGAAATTAGAGCATATCTTGTAAATGGTGGAGCAACAACTTCATATGCCATTCGGGCAGAACTTATAAAACCTAGTGGGCATAGTAAAAACATCTACTGGAATTATAGGGAAGAAAGAGCTGAGATAGTATGGCTTAGTGAGGATAGGGTTGAAATTAATGGTCATATTCTGAACCTACCACATGAAAAGTATGATTTTAGAAGAAAAAATTGACTCTGGGAATTTTCCAGAGTCAATTTTATTAATATTTTTTTAATAATATACTTGCGTTATGTCCACCAAATCCTAAGGAATTTGACAATGCACACTGTATACTTCTCTTTACGGCAGTATTTGGTGTGTAGTTTAAGTCACATTCTTCATCTGGAGTTTCATAGTTTATTGTAGGTGGAACTATCTCATTGTATATGGCTAGAGCTGTTGCTATAGCTTCTACTCCTCCTGCAGCACCTAATAGATGGCCTGTCATGGACTTTGTGGAGCTTATGTTTATGTTCTTGCCATGATCCCCAAACAGGTTCTTTATTGCTAGGGTCTCAAGCTTATCGTTATAGTATGTGCTTGTACCATGAGCATTAATATATCCAACATCTTCCTTCGATATTCCGCCTTCAGTTATGGCTTGCCCCATAGCTCTACTTGCGCCCTTTGCTTCTGGATCTGGTTGAGTTATATGGAATGCATCTGATGTAGACCCATAACCTATTATCTCAGCATAGATTTTAGCACCTCTATTTAAAGCATGTTCAAGTTCCTCAAGAATAATAATACCTGAACCTTCACCCATTACAAATCCATCTCTATTTTTGTCAAAAGGTCTACTAGCTCCTTGTGGGTTTTCATTGTTGGTTGACAAGGCCTTCATGGATATGAACCCAGCCATGGAAAGGGGTGTTATGGAGCTTTCTGTTCCTCCAGTGACTGCCATATTCATATAACCTGACTTTATCATTCTAAAGGCTTCACCGATGGCATGAGTAGCTGATGCACATGCTGTGGTTATGGTCATAGATGAACCCTTTAAACCATAAGTCATTGAGACTTGTCCTGCTGCCATATTAGAAATCATCATTGGAATAAACAGTGGTGAAATTCTACCTGGACCTTTCTCATCCATTTTTTCCTTCTCATCCTCTAAGGTTTGAATACCACCTATTCCAGATCCAATAATTGTTCCTACCTGCTCTAGATCAATATTTTCCAGTTGAATATTTCCATCTTCAAAAGCCATTTTAGTAGCAGCTATTGCGTACTGAGAAAATAAGTCCATTCTCTTTGCTTCTTTTTTGTTCATATATAAACTTGGGTCAAAATCTTTAACTTCAGCTGCTATTTTAGTATCATGATTAGATGTGTCAAATCTTGTAATATACCCTATTCCTGATTTCCCTTCAATAAGATTATTCCAAAATTCTTCCCTTCCTAATCCAATAGGTGTAACTGCACCTAAGCCAGTTATTACTACTCTTTTCATAAGTTCACCTCATTTAATTAGGAGATTTTCGCCTCAACATACTTTACTATATCACCAATATTCGCAAATTTCTCAGCATCTTCATCCGGAACTTCAATTTCAAATTCATCTTCTAGAGCCATCATTATCTCCACTGCATCTAGTGAATCTGCCTCTAAATCCTTCATTAATGAAGTCTCCATAGTTATTCTTTCCACCTCAACATCAAGTTGTTCTGCAATAATTTCCTTTACTTTATCAAATACCATTTTTCATTCCTCCTAGAATTTTTATATATTCATACCGCCATCTATTTGAATTACTTGTCCAGTTATATAATCAGATTTATCACTGGCAAGAAAATTCACCAAATTACTTACATCCTTAGGCTCTGCAAAATAGCCTAAAGGAATACCGCTTAACATCATCTCTTTAACATTATCAGAAAGCTTTTCTGTCATCTCCGTCTTTATGAATCCTGGCGCTATTGCATTAACCCTAATTCCCCTTGACGATAATTCCTTAGCCATGGATTTAGTAAAACCTATTATCCCAGCTTTTGAAGCTGAATAGTTACCCTGACCAGCATTACCCATGACTCCAACTACAGATGAAATATTTATTATCTTTCCATATCTTTTTTTCATCATACCCTTTATGGCTGCTTTGGTTGTTAAGTATACACTCTTTAGGTTCACGTCCATGACCTGATCCCAATCATCTTCAGACATTCTCATCAGCAAGTTATCCTTTGTTATGCCTGCATTATTTATCACTATATCCACTGAACCAAATTCATCAGCTATTATTGAAAACAATGAATCTACTTCTTCTTTTATACTCACATCAGCTTTAACCGCTATTCCCTTTTGACCTAAAGATTTAATCTCTTCAATAGCTTGATTGGCTGATTCTATACTAGAATTATATGTTATGACAAGATCATATCCATCTTTGGCCAAACCAATAGCTATCTCTTTTCCTATTCCTCTGCTACCACCGGTTACTAATGCCACCTTAGTCATATTTACGCCCCCTTAGTTAGCTTGGTAGTGTCAAGTTTATCCTCTTCAAATAACCTTAAAACATTTAAATTTCAAT
>CAZNTE010000039.1:0-12284 GCA_964575895.1 uncultured Tissierellaceae bacterium
ATACCATACGGAGGTCTATTCTCTTTTATTTTTCCTACAATTATTTTACACTAGCTTCTTTGAGAAGGTGTAAAATATAATATTTTGGGTAAAATTGAATAAAAATAGGAGGGGAATATATAATGACAGATACAATATCCATGCAATTGAAACATAGGACTATCAGAGAATTCAAAGAGGAGGGTATTCCAAAAGAAGATTGGGATATGTTGATGGAAGTTGCCAAGAGAACGGCTACATCAAATGGGATGCAGACATATTCAATAATTAGGGTAACTGATCCTAAATTAAAGGAAGAAATATCAAAAGTCTGCAAACAAGAATACGTTAAAAGAGCTCCAGAATTATTAATATTTATTGTGGATCAAAATAGAAATTATAATATTGTAAAAGAGAGAGGAGCTGATCTAGGGCATACCAACTCTATGGATCTATTCATCCAGGGATTTACAGATGGTGCACTAGCCATACAGAATATTGTAAATGCAGCTGAGTCAATGGGTCTAGGAGCCTTATACTTAGGGAGTATACTAAATAATCCAAAAGAGATCATTAGACTATTGAACTTACCCCAACTAACATTCCCAATATTAGGCTTAGGGCTTGGATATCCAAATCAGGACCCACAACTTAAACCAAGAATGGATATGAAGTTTAGAGTCTTTGAAAATTCTTATAGGGATTCAGAGAATATACTTGAAGAGTTGAGGGACTATGATCAAGAAATGCAAACTTATTACGACTTAAGAAATGCAAATAAGAGAGTGGATAGTTTCACTGATCAAGTAGTTTTCAAGTATACAAATTTCAACCCTATAAGAGAAGAGATTGTAAACGACATAGTTAGCCAGGGATTTGATTTAAAACTAAGGTAGGAGAGAATGAATAATACAATTAGGGAACTATTAGATAGAAAATCAGTTAGAGTTTTTGAAGCTAGAGAAATAGAAGATAACTTAAAAGAATTAATAATTCAATGTGCTATAGAGGGTCCAACTGCAGGGAATCAAATGCTATATTCCATTATCAATATTACTGATGAAAAGATAAAAGAAGTCCTAGCAAGAACCTGTGATAATCAAAATTTCATAAAAGAAGCACCATTTGTATTGGTGTTTGTAGCTGATACAAAAAGATGGTATGAAAGCTATCTACATGCAGGAATTGAAGCAAGGAAACCTGGGGCTGGAGATATTTTGCTGGCAATACAAGATACTATGATTGCTGCTCAAAATGCAGTAACAGCAGCTTGGTCCTTGGGAATAGGAAGTTGTTATATTGGAGATATCCTTGAAAACAGGGAAGAAGTCATGAAGATTTTAAATTTGGATGAATATGTAATCCCAATTTCCATGCTTGTGTTTGGCTATCCAACCGAGCATCAATTGGAAAGGAAAAAACCCAAGAGATTCAATAGAGATTATATAGTATTTGAAAACAAGTACAGGAATCTAAGAAAAGATGAACACATAAGTATGTTCATGGAAAGAAATGAAGATAAAGAATTTAACTATTACGACTATATGGTAAAGTTCTATAAGAGAAAATATGCCTCTGATTTTTCCCTTGAAATGAGTAGATCCTCCAAGGATTATTTAAAATTTTTCTTAAAAGAGTAAGGTGAGCTTCGTGAAGCTTTTTATAGCTGTGAATTTTAATGATAAAGTTAAGGAAAAGATATTTAAAAAAATTGAACTAATTAAAGAAGTATCCCTTAAGGGTTGGTTTGTAGAAAAAAACAATTTACATCTGACACTGGTATTTCTAGGAGAAGTGGATGATGATCTTTTACCTAGGATTATTGAAATTACAGAAAAAATTCAGGGATCTACCTTTAATTTGGAACTTTCTGGACTCGGTAAATTTCAAAGAAAAGAAGGGGATATCCTTTGGTTGGGAGTAGTTGAAAATCCAAGCTTAAACCACATGGTAAATCAATTGGAAACAAGTCTAAGAGAAAATGGTCTTCCAATTGAAAAAAGACCCTACATTCCCCATATAACCCTGGGAAGAAAAGTAAGACTTAAAAATAGCATACTAGATCTAAATTTTAATATTGAAACTGGTGTGGATTCCATAGAGGTAATGGAATCTACTAGTAGAAATGGGAAGTTGGAATATTTAAAGGTGTACTCTAGAAAATTGTAACAATCATTTATTAATATTGTAACCTAGATGTAATACATTTATAGGATAATCACTTTATAATAATAAGGTGATTATTTTTTTTTGGAGGATGACATGAGAAAAATTTTAACTATTCTTTTAATAGCAACAATTAGTTTGGGTATATTTATCGCTGCAGGAATGACAGAGGATGAATCAAGTATAAATAGTATTGAATTGAATTTTAGTACAGACCAAGCGATAGATTTCAGTGAGGAATTCATTGATGTGTTCTATCAGTACACAGGCAGTTTAGGTTATGATGATAATTCAATTGAAGAGCAAATTATAATAGAAATGGTCAGGGAAGATTCACTGGAATCAATTCAGGCATTATCCCAGGATATCTTTGATGCTGGTCTAAAGGTTCCCAGTTCCCGGAGTGTGAACATAAAAACTATAGATATAATAAAAGATAGATATATTTTATTAGGTGAAATCTATGAAGCATTCGAAAGTGACCAATCTGAGGTTATTGAAACCACATATGTAGTTATAGAACTTATGGATTTAGAAGGCAGTTTATTAGTTAGTGAATTTGAAATTACAGACCATAAAAAATAAGGATAGAGATTGTTAGTCTCTACCCTTATTTTTTGCCTTTTAGAATCTTTATATCCAGAGGTTTTAGTTTTAATTGGATAGAATTATCAGCAATTACTATTTCCTCATCACCTAGTAAGCCTACCAGTAATTGATTGGGACCTTCATAGGCAAGTGTGATATCAGTTTCTCTATCAAATATATTAATAACAAACAAAATAAACTCATCTTCACTTTCAAGGGTATAGGAGAAGGTGAAGTTGTCGGTTTCTAGTACCTTGAAGGTGCCTTTTTTAATTATTTCATCACTTCTTAAATTGGATAAGAATTTAAAGTATTCTAAAACTTCATTACCATCAACCTTATCCCACTGCATATCCCTTCTATTGTCAGGATCATCGTGACCTTCCATTCCTATCTCATTGCCATAGTAAATAACTGGTATTGCAGGATAGGACATGATAAAGGTCAAGGCTTGCTTATGATATTCCACTGGGTTATTTTTATGGATGGAGGGGAATCTAATATTATCATGATTATCAATAAAGATACCATTCATACCTGGATTGGAAAAGTTAGAGTCTTCCCTAATGGAGGTCTTAAGATTATTTGTATTTCCGTATTCTCTAAAGGTTGTAATGATACCCTTATATAAAGGATAATTAGTCATGCCTGTTATGCCTGTTTCACTATAGGCTTTGAAGTACCTTACATTTTCAGACCATACTTCACCAAGAAAGAAAAATTCAGGATATTGTTTATTAATACTATTTACAAACTCCTTCCAGAAGTCCCTTGGCACATGTTTAACAGTATCAAGTCTCATGCCATCTATACCAGTTTCTTCTATCCACCAAAGGGCATTTTCTATGAAATACCTCCTTACTTCAGGATTGGAGAAGTTAAGATCAGGCAAACCAGCCAACCATCCATTTTCCAGATCATCCTGATCAGACCAGTTGCTTATGGATTTATTTTCGTTGAACCAATCCTTATACTTTTCATCATTTAACCAGGGAGAGTTGTATCCCGTGTGGTTAACCACATAATCAAGGATAACCTTAATATCCAGTTCATGAGACTTTTCGACTAGTTCTTTCATATCATCCATGCTACCAAGATGAGGATCCACTTGGTAAAAATCTTCAATCCAGTAACCATGATAACCATCTTTCTCGTTTTTCATCACGGGGGTAATCCAAATGCTTGTAGCACCCAGGGATTTAATGTAGGGTAGTTTTTCTATAATGCCACTTAAGTCTCCACCATGTCTTTTTTTTGGATCACTTTTATCAACCTCATAATTGTTATCAGTATTTCCATCATAAAATCTATCTGTAAGAATAAAATATATCATATCGTCTTTGCTAAACTCCTTTTTATCATTTTCAGTTACACATCCACTTAAAGTGCCTACTAGAATTGAAGTTAATATAAGAATCTTAATCAGTTTTTTCAAAATATCCCTCCTTGATGGTCTTATTATACCCAAAATACTTTACTATTACATTGAATTATTTTTCGTGATAATATAAGAGAAGGAGGAATGTTTCATGAAAATAACTGAAAAATCAAAAATACTTGAAATAGTTGAAGAATGCCCACAATTAGAGGAAGTATTTAAACCATATGATGAAATAATTGGAAAATGTGTCATGTGTCATCATCTGTTTGATACATTGGAAGAATTCTGCTCTTCAAACAATCTTAATAAGGAAGTTCTCTTGAACAAGTTAATAGAGAAAATATAGAAAAAAAATGCCATTGATTAAATTTCAAGGGCATTTTTTTAGTTATAGATTAAATGTAATAATTTAGCGATTTAAAGCGAGGTTAGATATGGGTATAAATTAAAGGAGAGGATGAACCTAGGTTTTTAATTTTTGAAAGGAGAGCCTGTTATGAAATTAAGATTAAAAAAGCCATAACCTTCCTGTTGGTAATTTCAATAATCTTTGGAGGAGCCAACCTGCAATATGCACAGACAAATATACCTAATTGGGATGGAACTCAAAGTGATTGGGCAGAAGAAGAGCTAATGGAAGCATATTCATTGGATTTAACATATCCATTGGTATTGAATAACTTCAGGAAGAACATAACAAGGGAAGAATTTTGCACCTTAGTTATAAAGCTATATGAACAGCTTGCAATAAAAGAAGCCCAACTAGGAGCTAATCCATTTACTGACACTGCTAATGAAGAGATAATTAAAGCCTATAATCTTGGAATAGTAAAAGGAGTAAGTTCAATAAGCTTTGCACCTAATAACCAAATAACAAGACAAGAAATATGCGTCATGATTCACAGGGCACTAAAGGTAAGTTTAACAGGGATTGAGGAAAGCTACTCAGGAGATTTCCCATTTACTGATAAATCTTATATAGCTTCATGGGCTATAGATTCTGTAAAATTTGCTTATGGTCATGGGATAATGAAGGGAACTGGCAACAATATTATTGCACCTTTGGATAACACTACTAGAGAACAGGGGATTATACTTATTAAAAGAACCTTTGAAAGTTTTGGAAACAATACAAGCATTCTAGATCCCAGTAAGTTATTGGTTGATGACAAGTCTGGTCTTATTTCTACGAATATGAAACTGCCAATAATGGTAAATCCCCTAGGAAATTATAGGCAAATGGAAGAAGGCAATCTATTCTTTCCTAAATTCGATGAAAAGATCCAACTATTCGTAGCAAGTGGAGATACAAAACCCTCCATTAAACCAAGCACAGACTATATTTATAATATAACTAAGAAGACAGGTTTAACTAAGAATGTATATACGGATTCGACAATGACTGCATTTATTGACAAAGATGGTATTTCTAAGAGGTGGTTTTATTTTAGCTTATTGGATTCAATAAATACCAGCAAGGTAATCTGGCAGGTATCAAGCCTTCCATTTAATGGATTTGAAAAGGATTGGAGATATCCATCAGGCCTATTAGCTTCTGGTGAATTAGCTAAAACTACAAATGAATTTCAGATTGATTTTTCTACCATTAAATTTGCATCTTTAGAAAATATGTTGGCACTTAATCTGGATATAATTGATATAAAACCCATTAATACAGATTTATTAGTTTGGGCTAATAATTTCAAACCCATATCATCTAGTAGAGATGTATACTATGTTAGAGCAGTTCCAGTAAATAGTATGGGAAATCCAGTGAGTGATCCAGGAGAAGGAATAGCTGTTACTTATGGAGAGAAAGTAGCTGAATCCAAAGTTAATGAAAAAATAACATCTGATTTTCAAATATGGGTCCCAACTAATTCTGGAAGTATTGGATCAGGGGAGTACCCAAATTATCCTATATATAGACCGGTTTTTAGAGTCGAACCAGGTCTTCAGAATCAATGGTTATTCCATTTTAAAGATATAGATCAGAATACTAAAAAAATGGTTTTGCAGTTCTCAACACAGGAGTATCCAAGTGTAGGTGGTGGATGGCCAGACACTCCAAATATTATATATGAAAGGTCTTACACACTTCCTATAAATATTATTCACAGTAGCTATCCCAATAGTGTATTAGTTGATTTGTCAAAATTATTGAAACCTTCCAATGAAATGAAGGAAGGAGATTTGATAAGATATTATGTACGTGGAATAACTTTTACGGATTCAAATACTCCAGGTGAGTATGCTTTACACTATTCATCACCTGTAACCATGGAATATGGATTTGGAAAACCAATAACTTACTATAGCGATAATCCATATAAAAATGTGGAAACTTTATCCTATTCTCTTCCAAGTATAAGTATTAAGAACTACTCCAAGGTAAAGTGGCCAACTAGTGATTACATGGAACATTACTATGTATATAGAGCGCCAAAGTGGGATGAGATAAAGTCAAAATTTAAGAATACTAATACAGGGGAGATTCTTTATCCCTATGCAACCAATAAGGCATATTACGATAGTATTGGTATAGATAGTACCCAGGAGTATGAAGAAAAAGTAATCCCTAGAGTATTACCTCCGAACACAAAGGTTTATATACCTAAGCCAGTGGAAGCTGATAAGTCTTGGTATCAGCAATTATTTGAAGGTGTAGTAAATTTCTTCAATGATCTGGCTAATGTAGTTAAGGATATTGTAAATCAAGTAAGTAGTGCATATGAACGACTTAAAAATGATCTAATTATGTTTGTTGTGAATTTATGCCCAGTGGCTTCCTTGAAAGGATATTTCAAGTCTGCTCTAGAGGCATGGGTTAATTATGGTTTAGTTTGGCTTGGAATACCACCTACATTACCTAATTTCAACCAATTGGCAGATATGAGCATGGATTATTATGTTAAAGTAGTTTTAACTGAAGCAGGGATCCCAGAAAATGAGTGGACTGAACAAGTACTGGAGGATTTAACAGTTGAAATGGGCAGGCAAATCAATCAGGCGGCTAATTATGCTGATATGAACCCAATAAGTGCACCATTTTTAAAGCTTGATCCAGATTATATGTATAAACCAGCATATTTGGATATTGAGCTAAAGAATACAACAACTAAAAGATCAATACCAGGGATGCTAGAACTAAATGTAACATTTGAAATGGATTATTCCAATATGAAAAATCCAATATACCCACTAAGTCTTTCATCATACTCAAATTATTCATATAGTTCAGATGCAGGCTGGAGTGACTCCACTAAATACAGAGAACATTTTGAGCAAGGTCTTAATGGTTATTCAATAAACTACTCTCAAGGTTACAGATCAGTCTATGATGTATTTGTTCCCATGAAAAAAGTTAGGCTACCATCGCTTAAAGCAGGAGATTCAACTACTGTAAGGGTATACTTAGAACCCTTTAGACAGGGCTCATTTACAAGATACCCAGGTGCTCAGAATGTAACTAGTGTGGATTTCGAGAATATGTACTTTAGCAATGGAAATAAACTATTTACCTTCTTTAACATAAGGGGGATATTCCCAACAGCAGAAAAATATTTGATGGAAAATTCAAATATGTTGTATCTGGACCCAGATACGGATTATGTTTTCTTAAATGAAAGCAATGCAAAGATATCTGAAAGAGTTCAAAAACCAGTTAGTGTAGATTGGATTAAATAGTGGAATAAGATAAATTGGGGTTGCAGCCTTTGAGCTACAACCCCAATATTTTAGTAAAGCACTTTACTTTCATCTTTATCATACTCTATAAAAATTCTAAGACACTCATCTCTATTAATTTGGATTAGTTCTATAGTGGATACCCTATCATCTCTTTTAAGTATTTGATATAACAATTCATCATCAAATCCTATTGCTTTGGCATCTTCTCTGGTACATCCATAATAGACCCTTTTTATTCTTGACCAGTGGATAGCACCATAACACATAGGACAGGGTTCACAAGTTGTATATAGCTGGCAATCTGAAAGATCAAAACTATTCAAGGTTTTGGAAGCTTCTCTTATTGCCACTATTTCTCCATGGGATGTGGGATTATTGGTTCCAATTACCATGTTATGTCCTCTTCCAATAACCATACCATCCTTAACAACTACGGAACCAAAAGGTCCACCATGTCTTTTTTTTATACCAATCATTGCTTCATCAATAGCTAGTTTCATAAAAGTATTCATAAGGATCCCTCCTTCATATTTATACCCATATATAGGCTAATAATGAATATTATTATGGTAAAGTGGTATAATGAAATTAACAAAGCTTTGGAGGTGTAGCCATGGATATGCTTGAAAAATATAAGAGAAGAATAGATTTAGCTGCAGGAAGGGATAAAGTGGAACTTGTCCTTAAGAATTGTAAAATAGTAAATGTTTTCTCCCATAGGATTATTAAGGGCAATATAGCCATTGATTCAGGGAAAATAATTGGGATTGGCGATTACCTGGGAAGAAATGAAATTGACATGAAGGGGAGGTATGTTGCTCCAGGTTTAATTGACTCCCATCAGCATATGGAATCATCCATGGTCACCCCAGAACAAGTGGCAAGAATTCTCCTTCCCCATGGGACCACTACTATTATAGCTGATCCCCACGAAATAGCTAATGTTTGTGGATTAGATGGAATTAATTTCATGATAAATTCCACAAGGAATATACCACTCAATGTGTTTTTCATGCTGCCATCATGTGTTCCGTCCACTTCCTTTGAAAGTTCAGGTGCTTCACTCAAGGCTGAAGACCTAGAGGAACTAATGGAGGAGAGAATAGTTCTAGGATTAGGAGAGCTAATGGACTATCCCAATGTAATAAAGGGTGATGATGATGTCATCAAGAAAGCATTATTGGCGGATAGAAAGATAATTGATGGACACAGTCCACTGGTAACAGGTAAGGACTTAAATGCCTATAAGATAAATGGAGTTAAGACTGATCATGAGTGCTCCAATCTAAAGGAGATGGAAGAAAAACTTGATCTTGGAATGTTTATAGCCATAAGGGAAGGATCAGCAGCAAGAGATTTAGAAAAATTGATTCAGGGTGTAAATTGCCAAAATGAAAGACGGATAACCTTCTGTACAGATGACAAGCATCCTGGGGACATCTTAAGGGAAGGTCATATTGACTTCAATATAAGAAAGGCAATTTCTCTGGGGATTGATCCTATAGCTGCCATAAAGATGGCCACTATAAACACAGCTGAATGCTACTACTTAAGAGATATAGGAGCAATTGCACCTGGTTATGATGCAGATCTGATAGTTTTAGAAGATTTAAATGATTTTAAAGTTAAGGAAGTATATAAAAAAGGAGTCTTAGTTGCAAAGGATGGGATACCATTATTCAGTGTTTCTAAGCCAGACATCTCAATGGTTGATGATACTGTGGATATAGCAGATGTTAAGAAGGAGGACCTGGAAATTAGGCTAAAATCTGATATAGCTAAGGTTATTAGAGTTAGTCCAAGGTCCCTATTGACTGAATTGGTCACCAGAAAGGTCAGTGTTGATAGTGAAAATAGATTCGTATCCAACAAGTATATTGATATAGTAAAATTAGCCGTTATAGAAAGACATGGAAAAAGTAATAGCCTTGGTTTAGCTTTAGTGGAGAACATGAAGATTAGAAATGGTGCCATTGGAACTACAATTGCCCATGATTCACATAATCTGATTATAATCGGGGATAACGATGAAGATATGCTACTGGTAATTGATGAAATAAAAAGGCTTAAAGGAGGAATTGCAGTTGCCTCAAGAGGAAAGATAGGAGAAAGTTTATCCTTGCAAGTTGCAGGTTTAATGTCACCCCTTCCCATGGAAGAAGTTTCAGAGGCTCTAAATAGAATAGATTATTTTATTAAAGAAAACTTAGGAGCCAATGATGATATAGATACTCTTATGACCTTAAGCTTTCTAGCATTGCCTGTTATCCCAGATGTTAAGCTAACGGATCAGGGGCTATTTAATGTAAATACCATGAGTTTCATAAATATGGATGTGGAGGAATAAAATGAAATTAAAAGTTGGATTAATTCAAATGAAAGTTGAAGATTCAAGAGAGGAAAATATCAAGAAGGCAGAAGAAGGTATTAGAAGGGCAAAAGATGAAGGTGCAGAGTTAATCATACTCCCTGAAATGTTTACTACTCCATATAAGAATGAAAATTTTCCTGTATTTATGGAGGAATTTCCAGGACCAACAAATGAAATGCTAAGTAGGCTATCCAAGGAACTAGATCTTTATATTGTTGGAGGCTCTATCCCTGAAAGTGATTCTGGAAAAATATTTAATACATCTTATGTTTATGATAACCAGGGCAAGTTAATAGGCAAACACAGGAAAGCCCACCTTTTTGACATTGATGTTAAGGGAAAGATATCCTTTAGGGAGTCAGATACTCTTACCCCTGGAGATAGCTCAATATTATTTGAAGTCAAGGGTATAAAAATGGGTCTTATAATCTGCTATGACATTAGATTCCCGGAATTTTCAAGGATATTAACCTTAGCAGGAGCAAAAGCAATAATTGTACCAGCAGCCTTTAACATGACAACAGGTCCAGCCCATTGGCATCTTTCTGCAAGAGCTAGAGCTTTGGATAACCAAGTTTATGTAATGATGTGTTCACAAAGCAGGAATGAAGAGGGTGTTTATGTAGCATATGGTAATTCACTCCTTGCATCCCCGTGGGGAGATATTGTTGATTCATTGGATGAGAAGGAAGGAATATTGATTACTGAAATTGATACAGACCATATTAATAGAGTAAGAGAAGAATTGCCCCTGCTTAAACACAGACGAGAAGAAATATATTAGGACCTTCGGGTCCTTTTTAATTTGATGATAATCCTTAAGTATTGGGTATATGTACTTTAACAGGGAGGTGTTTATATGGTTAAGTTCAGGAATATTGTCACAGCTTTTTTAACCAATAATGATAACATATTACTAATGAAAAGAGGTAGTGGCAATCCCATAGCACCAGGATACTGGTATGGAGTTGGTGGCCATATGGAACCAGAAGAGATCAATGACCCATATGGGGCAATTTACAGGGAAATTAAAGAAGAATGCAGTATTGATTTAGAGAATATAGATAACTTTGAGTTAAAATATATAGTTTATAACAGGAATGATGATGAGGTTGTTGTAAATCACTTTTTCTTTGGTGAGGTAAAGACTCCAGAGGTAGTTGAAAACAATGAAGGAAGCCTTCACTGGGTACCTAGAGAAGAAGTATTGGAAAAGACCTTTCATCCAGCCATTAAAAAGGTTCTAGAGCATAGTATAAAAAATAATAGAAGTGAAATTCTAATTGGTGTTATGGAATGTGATGAGCCATATATTTGGTGGTATCCTATATAAGTTGTGGTATAATAACATATATTAGATATTAGGGGTGTATATTATGCTAGGACCAAATAAAAATGAAAGATCAAGCAGCATGTTAAAATTAATGATAATTTTTGCTGTTCTAGGGGTTATTTTTGTAGCCTTATCCATGATATTATAATAAAGGAAGAAATCTTTTGAGATTTCTTCCTTTATTTGCATACATCACTGGTTATAAAATCTAAGGCCTTATCCAAATCCTTGGTAGTCAGTTGAACCTGAAGACCAATTTTACCTGCATTGAAGGTTATCTTATCAAGCAATAATATAGTTTCATCAAATACAGTTTTGTAGGTTTTCTTCATTCCAAGAGGGGAGCACCCTCCTTTGACGTATCCAGTAACTTTTAGAATATCCTTAACCGGCAGCATGGAAATTGACTTTTCAGAAACAGCATTAGCACACTTTTTCAGGTTTAACTCGTAAGCCACAGGAATCACAAATACGTAGATTTCGCCAGTTGCACCCAGGGTAACCAGGGTTTTAAATATTTCCTCATAGGATAAACCAAGCTTGCTTGCAACTGATTTGCCATCTATCTCACCATCGGTAGTGTTGTATTCAAGTATGGAATAATCCATGTTAAGGCTTTCTAAGTATCTAAGTGCATTTGTCTTGAGACTCATTAATATCAACTCCTCAATTAAATTATATATATTTGGATTATTTATTACAAATTATAATATGAAGGGAGATTGAACACTCTCGCCACTTATAGAAGTGGGAGATTCCTGATTCATAGTCTTGTG
>CAZNTE010000040.1:0-7638 GCA_964575895.1 uncultured Tissierellaceae bacterium
GAGGTGTTTTTGTTTATTTCAACCGAGAATGCAATTATGCAAGATTCTCAATTATAAATGTGTAAATAAACTTATTTTAGGAGGTGTAAAAATGAAGGCAGTAGTAGATTTAAACTCAGATCTTGGTGAAAGCTATGGAGCTTATACCATGGGTATGGATAGTGAGGTATTAAAGTATGTTACTACAGCTAATGTTGCATGTGGCTTTCATGCAGGAGACCCCTTGACAATGGATAAAACCATCAAACTAGCTATTGAAAACAACACCATGGTAGGTGCTCATCCAGGTTATCCAGATTTATTGGGCTTTGGCAGAAGAAATATGGACATCACAAAAGATGAGGCAAAAGCCTACATGTTATATCAACTTGGTGCTTTAGCTGCGTTTGCTAAAGCAAATAATACCAGTCTACAGCATATTAAACTGCATGGAGCATTTTATAACACAACCAGTATAAATGAAACACTGGCTGAAGGGATTATTGAGGGGATTATTGAGTATGATAAGAATATTATTCTTTTGGCTTTAAGTGGCTGTAAACTTGCTAAACTAGCTGAAGAAAAAGGTTTAAGGGTTGCCCATGAGGTTTTTGCAGACAGGGCATATAATACTGATGGCACCTTAGTGAGTAGAAAGTTGCCTGGTTCTATGATCCACGATGAAACCTTAGCTCTTGAGAGAATTAAAATGATGGTTAAAGAAGGAAAAGTCCAAGCAATTGATGGAAGCTATATCTCCATTAAGGCAGACTCCATATGTGTTCATGGAGATAATCCAAAGGCTGTTGAATTTGTTAAGTTTATAAAGGAAAGTCTTGAAGAAGATGGCATTGAAATAAAACCATTAAATAGTTTCATCTAGAAAGGAGAATATCATGGCAAAAGAAAAAAAGCACGTTCAAAGAATTATTCAGTATTATTAGGTGCAGCATTCCTAATGGCAACATCAGCAATAGGTCCTGGATTTCTTACCCAGTCTGCGGTATTTACAGAGCAATTAGGGCCTACTTTTGGTTTCGTAATACTTGTATCAGTTTTATTATCCCTTATTGCACAGCTTAATGTCTGGAGAGTAATTGGTATATCTGGACTTAGAGGTCAGGATGTAGCAAATAAGGTATTCCCAGGATTAGGTTATTTTGTTGCCTTCCTAGTAGCCCTTGGTGGCTTGGCCTTCAATATAGGTAATGTTGGAGGAGCTGCACTTGGCGTTCAGGTTCTTTTTGGAATCGATGTTAAAATAGGTGCTGCTGTTTCTGCAATACTTGCAATTATAATATTCCTTTCTAAGGAAGCAGGTAAGGCTATGGATACAATGACTAAAGTTCTAGGTGGTGCTATGATACTTCTAGTTGGTTATGTTGCCTTGACAACCAACCCACCAGTGGGTGAGGCTTTGATTAGAACTGTTGCCCCAACCCATATACCTATGTTGGCAATAATTACATTAGTAGGTGGAACTGTAGGCGGATACATAACATTCTCTGGTGGTCACAGACTTATTGATGCAGGAATTTCAGGACAAGAAAATATAGACGAAATCAACAGATCAGCATTTATGGGAATGGGAATTGCTACCATAATGAGAATTCTTCTATTCTTAGCAGTTTTGGGAGTAGTTTCAAAAGGTTTCACCCTTGATCCAGCTAACCCTCCAGCTTCTGCATTCCAAGAAGCAGCAGGAACATTAGGATATAAGTTATTTGGACTGGTTATATGGGCAGCTGCTCTTACTTCCATTGTTGGTGCAGCTTATACATCAGTATCTTTCCTAAAGACCTTCTCTACTGCTATTGGTAATCATGTGAACAAGTGGATAATCGGATTCATTGGAATCTCTACTTTGATCTTTATCACCATTGGCCGTCCAGCTACTCTACTGGTTATTGCTGGTTCATTAAATGGTCTAATCTTACCAGTTACCTTGGGAACTATGCTTCTTGCTTCACAAAAGAAGGAAATTGTTGGAGACTACAAGCATCCACAATGGCTGTTTATACTTGGAATATTAGTTGTACTAATTACTGCATACCTTGGAGTTCAGTCCCTATCTGGTCTTAAAGCTCTTTGGGGTTAGGATGTGATTAAATGTATGATAAAGTGAAATATTTGCCTGCAGGTGATTCATCCTTAACCATGGAATTTGGCAATGAAATATCTGTAGAAATTAACAAAATGATCAGAAATACAGTTAGTGCTATTAAAAATAATTCCCCTGAGGGAATAAAAGAACTTATCCCAACTTACAGGTCCATTCAAATTCTATATGATCCACTAGTTGCTGACTTTAAGAAAATGGTTGTTTCTCTGGAAGAAATCCTTGCCCTGGCAACTGATGGTGGAGAAGATAATTATAGAATAGTTGAAATTCCAACATGTTATGGAAGTGAATTTGGCCCTGATTTAAGTTTTGTAGCTGAACACAACAATCTTACACAAGAAGAGGTTATAAACATTCATACAGGATCTGACTATCTTCTCTATATGCTGGGCTTTACACCTGGATTTGGATATCTTGGAGGAATGAGTGAAAAAATCGCTACACCTAGACTTCAGGTTCCCAGGACCATAATACCAGCAGGTAGTGTTGGAATTGCAGCTACCCAAACTGGTATTTACCCTATAGATAGTCCTGGAGGTTGGCAGCTTATAGGCAGAACACCTGTTAAGCTCTATGATCCTCTATCTGATGTTCCAGTTTTACTAAACGCTGGTGATTACATTAGATTCAAGGCTATTTCTCAAGAAGAATTCGAGGAAATAAGTAAAGCTGTTGAAAAAAATGAATATGAGGTTAACATCATCCACAATGGGGAGGTGAGACTAAATGTCCTTTAAAGTTATTAAACCTGGTCTATTCACCACCATCCAGGATAAGGGTAGATACTCTTATCAGAGATTTGGTATGAGTGTTGCGGGTGCCATGGACTTCTTTTCATTGAGAGTTGCCAATCTACTAGTGGAAAATGATCCATTTGAAGCTGCACTGGAAACTACATTCTTAGGTCCAACCCTAGAATTTAAAGAACATGATGTCATTGCCATTACAGGTGGTGATATGAGTCCCAAAATTAATAATAGGCAAATACCCATGTGGATGAGTGTATATGTAAAACCAGGCGATATACTATCCTTTAGTGGTGTTAAGTCAGGATTAAGATCATATATTGCCTTTTCAAGAAAACTTGATGTCCCTCTAATCATGGGCTCAAGATCAACCTTCACAAGGGGCAAAATAGGTGGATTTCAGGGAAGAAAATTAGCTGAAAATGATACTATAGGTTACAGGGACAAGGAACTATTAAAATCCACTGGCTCTTATGTAAAAAAAGAATATATACCCTTGTATGAAAAGGAAGTTGAAATAAGAGTAATACTTGGGCCACAGGATGATTACTTTATGGACGAATCCCTTGAGACTTTTTTTAAATCAACCTATACCATAACAAATGAAGCAGATAGAATGGGGTATAGACTAGATGGTGAGAAGATAATCCATAAGAAGGGGGCAGATATTATATCTGATGGTATAGTATTTGGATCAATTCAAGTCCCTGGTCATGGGATGCCAATAATCATGATGGCTGATAGAGCAACAACTGGAGGTTACACAAAAATAGCTACTGTTATTACCCCAGATCTATCTAAATTGGCACAAATGGGACCAGGTAGTAAAATTAATTTTAGAGAAGTATCCTTAGCCCAAGCTTCCACTATCTATAAAGATTACGAGGATACCTTCTTAAAAATAAAAGAACATATTAGTAGTGAAAAATTCAACATTTCAGAAATTCGAAGTCTTAATTTAAATATCGATGGTAAAAAATACTCCATTGATGTGAATGAACTTAAGTAAATCATATCCTCTGACCCCATGGTCAGAGGATTTTTATTTTTGTATATAAGAAATTGGTTCGATTTCGTTAAATAATATATTAACGAAGGTTATTAATGATTTATGTGGGTATATGATGAATAAGAAAATTATTTAATTAACAATCTTAGCTGTGTATTACTAGGAGGTGTAACCAGTGAGTAAAATATTAATACCAATTGATGGCTCTGAATGTTCTATCAAGGCATTATTAAAGGCAAAGGAACTTGGAGAATTTTATAAATCAGAGCTTACTGTAATAACTGTTATCGACAGTGGACGCTATGTAGGAATAGACTTCAAACAAGACCTTATTAATGCAGGCATTGAAGCTGGTCAAGAATTACTAGAAACTGCAGTTGAGCACTTGAAGGATTACCCTTACCCAGTTAAGACTACTTATAGAATGGGTGATATTGCCAATGAAATAATTGCAATGGCAGAAGAAAACAAATTTGACCTTATAGTTATTGGAAGTAGAGGCTTAGGTGTATTTACAAGAGCTCTGCTTGGAGGAGTATCACACAAGGTTGTAACCCATGCAAATACCTCCGTTTATGTAGTTAAATAGGCAAGCAACAGAAAAATCCCTCCAATTTTTATCTGGAGGGATTTTTCTGTTAATTACTTATCTTTGTAATTTTTAACCTCATTTAGCAGTTCTGCATCATTGTACATATCAACAATAAATTGTGAAATGATTTTACCTCCATCTAAAATAGCCTGATGGGTTTTTTCCTCCTTCATAGCACCTGCAAACTCTTTTGTATGCACTGAATAATCTTCTCCAATGCTAATATATGGATGAAATGCTGGACAGACACTACTAACATTTCCAATATCTGATGAACCTCCTGCCAGGTGACTAATATCCACTAAGGGGATATTTAGTTCTTCATATATTTTCTTAAGTTGTAACTCCCCAGGTAAGTTTCTTTTTAATCCATCGTACTTCTCCCCTACTTCTTTAACTTCATAGGTTGTTCTGGTGGCAAGCGCTGCAGCTTTTGCACAATCTAAAACCCATCTACTAACATCATCTAAATAGTCTCTTTCCTTGGCTCTAACCAGTACTTCAGCCTTTGACATATGTGGCACTGTGTTTGATGCATCCCCACCATTTTGGATATAGCCATGTATCCTAACATCATCCTTAACATGTTGTCTCATCATATCTGTTGCATCGAAGAATAATCTCATGGCATTTAATGCATTTCTACCCTCCCAAGGGGCACTTGCTGCATGGGCAGGTTTCCCATGAAAGCAAATTTCATATGCATCTAAAGCCAGTGTTTGAGAATAAAGGGCGTTTATATTGTTCATGTGGATCATAATAGCAAAATCAAATTCATTAAACACCCCATCATTTACCATAGGAACTTTACCACCTCTCATCTCTTCATCAGGCGTTCCTATGATGTGAATTTGTGCTGGTATTTTATTTTTAATTTCATTTAAAACAAGGGCTGCCAAAATACTAATGCTTCCACTGGCACAATGCCCACAACCATGACCAATTCCTCTTAAAGCATCATATTCAACTAGAATTGCAGCCTTTCTTTCCATATGAGGGTTAATTATCCCTCTAAATGCTGTGTCCATATTATTAAATGGATACTCAACCTGAATGTCATATTTTCTAAGAAGATCAACCATGCCCCTTGAAGCTAATACTTCCTCTCCTCCAATTTCTGGATTATCCGCCATATAATCATTTAGCAGCAATACTTCATTTTTGTATTTTTCAATATACTTATCCATTAAATCATCTCCCTTGTTTTTCTCTTGAAAATCTTGTATTTAAGTAAACTCCCAAAATCACCATTCCTGCTCCAATTAATTTAATCGGTCCTATTGTCTCATTTAATATTAGTACTGATAGGATTATTGAAAATATTGGGACCAGATTAATAAATACTGCTGCAGAGCTTGGTCCTATTTCCTTTATCGCCATCTGCTGAATCAAATATCCCATTACAGATGGAAAAACTGCCATATATATTACTGCAAGCCATCCATTAATAGATATATTTGAAATATAAGATGATGGTCTTTCATATATAAAAAATGGCAATAATAGAATTGTACATACTAGAAAGGCATAGGCTGTTACCTTAATTGGACTAAGTTCAACTAGAATTGACTTGCTTAGAATAGAATATACAGCCCAACATAGGACAGCTAGAAGCATTATCAGATCGCCAATGTTTCCCTTAAATAGTGAAATGTTTAAGATGTCTCCTCCAATTAAGGTAAGAAAAACCCCACTTAAGGCCAACAGAAAAGCAAATACTCTTTTAATACCTATTTTTTCTCTTAAGAAAACTGATGCTAATAAGCCTGTAATCAATGGGTTTGTAGATCCAATTAGTGATGAGTTTATAGCTGTAGTAAATTTAAGAGATGTAAAGAAGAGTACATGGTAACCGAACATTCCTATTAGTCCAAGGAGAAATATTCTTGGCAAATATTGTTTCTCAAGCTTCCAATTACTCCCTTCTTTTAATATCATTAGGGGAAATATAATTGATGTGGCAAATAAAAATCTAAAAAAGGAAATAGAAAAAGGAGGAAACTGGTTAACCCCCATTTTCCCTGCAATAAATGCACCTGCCCAGAACATTGATGCTAGTGTCATCAATATGTATATCTTCGTTTTCTTGTCCATGTTTACTCCCATTTTAAAAATAATCAGAGCTATTTAGCCCTGATTATCTCAATTTCATATCCATCTGGATCAGTAATAAAATAATATCTTGGTGGGCTTCCAGGTAAACCCATTAGCTCTGTTGCTTCATAACCCATATTTATATGTCTTTCTCTAGATGATTCCAAATCATCCACAGAAACCGCTATATGGCTATAACCATTCCCTATTTCATAGGGAACTTCTCTGTCATAGTTGTATGTTAACTCCAACTCAAAATTCCTATTAGAATCGCTTAAGAAGACCAATGTAAACTCATCCTCTGGATAATCCTTCCTTCTGGTCTCTTGGAAACCTAGAGCATCCTTGTAGAAGGCTAAGGACTTGTCTAGATCCATAACTCTTATACAGCTGTGTAAAAATTTATACTCCATGTACTTCCCCTCCTCTTAATTGTTAGTATAATGATAACAAATTTTTGTAATTTTTAATAGTTATACGAAAAGAAATTTGTATTTTCTATGGATTAGAACAAATTATGGGTATATACTTTATATAAGAACTAACTATTATGGGGGTGCACCATGAAAAAGATACTAGTACCGATTGATGGTTCAGAATGCTCAAAAAATGCAGTTAAGGAAGCAAAGGAACTTGCAATGGCTTATGGCGAGTGTGAAGTTACAATCCTAACAGTCATTGATAGCATTAGATACTTAGACATGGACTTTAAATTTGATGCTGTTAGGGATGGAATTGATCTGAGTAAACAATTGTTAATATCAGCTCAGGAGGAGTTCGAAGGATCCAACATCATCGTTAACACTGTATATAAGACTGGTGATGTAGCTGAAGAGATTATCAATTTTGCAGATGAGGGAGATTTTGACATAATAGTTATGGGAAGTCGTGGACTTGGAATGTTCTCCAGAGCAATATTAGGGAGTGTTTCTAATAAAGTAATCCAACATTCAAAGACTACAGTTATGATAGTTAAAAAGTGCTAGATGGTACAAGTTGTACCATCTTTTTATTTCCATTAATTTAAATAGTTTTAAAAAAGACTCATTGTAAAATGAAATTGAACTAATATAAAAAGCCCATAGATGAATATCTG
>CAZNTE010000041.1:0-7407 GCA_964575895.1 uncultured Tissierellaceae bacterium
GATTAAGTTTATTAGGTTTGATGATTAGTTCAATTTGCTATTGCAATTTAAGAAATGTTAATTTCATTAATTCCTGTGCATTATATGGGTTTTTAAATTCTGTATTAATGTTACCTACCATGCAAACTGTCTTATAACCCTTGCTTTCAAGGATAAATGATATTTTATCTATTGTTGTTTTATTTCTATAATCTTCGTGGTATTTTATACCTATATAAGCTTCCATAGAAATCTCCCTTCAGGAAAAATAATTGTAAGTATTTCTGATATATCCCTTTTATAATATTTTCCTTACTTATAATTTTATTGTTATAACCATTCTACTACATAAGTTACTCCAAATAAACCCAATACCTTTACATTTCATCCATCTCCAAATCAATCAATTTCTCCACACCATAGCCTCCATATTTTTAATGGACATGTTCCCGAGAACAAAAAAAACATTGAATGTCATCTGTCCATTCAATGTCTTGAAACTCCCTAAATTATTGATATTGCTAGATTTTACAGCCTTATCAATTTACAAACCACTTCACAATGGGCTGAGTGAGGAAACATGTCAACTGGTTGAACTTTTGTAACCTCGTAACCACTCCTATCTAATATCTTAATATCTCTAGCTAGTGTAGATGGATTACAAGAAACATAAACTATTCTTTCAGGAGATAATTCTATTATGGCGTCTAGGACTTCCCGCTCACACCCTTTCCTTGGAGGGTCTACTATAACTTTGTTAGCCTTATTTTCTCCTATTAACTTAGGAAATACTATTTCAGCTTTTCCTAAGTAGAATTCAACATTATCAATGTTGTTTTTCTTAGAATTTGACTTGGCGTTCTCAACTGCAGATTTTACACTTTCTATTCCAATGACTTTCTTAACATCCTTTGCGATGAATAAAGATATGGTTCCTATCCCACTATATATATCAAATACAACATCATCAGTTTTACCTTCTAAAAATGATTTTGCTATTTCATATAAGACTCTAGTCTGTAATCTATTTACTTGAAAAAATGAGTCTGGAGATATATCAAACTGTAAATCTCCAATATAATCCCTTAATTGCTCTTGCCCAAATAGATGAACATATTCTCTACCATAGGTGAATTTACCTTTTTCTTGATTAATATTTTGATAAATGCTTACAACTCCCGGGCATTCCTTTACTAACTTATGAATCAACTCATACTTATATGGTATTTTAGAAAATGCAGTTACTAGTATTAGCATGGCTTCATTGTTCTCATTGGTTCTTATACCTAGATGCTTAATAACTCCTAACTCCTTTTCCCTATTATAAACTTGAATATCATATTCAATAACCCATGCCTTAACTGTATCAATAATTCTATCCGCAATTTCTGGCTGCAAATAGTCTTCATCAATGGGAATTATATCATTTGATTTTGCCTTATAATAACCTATTACAACTTTACCATCCTTCTCACCTACTGGAATTTGAGAGTGATTTCTATACCTAAATGGGCTCTTCATTCCAATAATTTTACTAACCTCAACATCAATTCCACCTATTCTTAGAAGGTCTTGCTTAACCTTTTTTTCCTTCCACTCAAGTTGTTTATCGTACTTATAGTTAATAAGGGGAACGCCACCACCTAGAGTACTAGTATCAAAACTATACTCAACCCTATCAGTTGATTGTACGATAATTCTACTAACTACTCCAATACCAAAGCTCTTCTTCTTCTCTACCAACTTAAATTCAATAAAGTCACCAATGACAACATCCTCAACAAATATAGGAAAACCATCATACTTTATAACTCCATTACCTTCATGTGTAAAATCTATAACTTGTCCTTTATATATATTTCCAATCTCCATTATACTTATCTCCTTAGTTAACTTAATACCTATATTCTATAATATGTACACTAGAATATCTAGAAGTACAAGATAAAAAATTAGAGTATATCAAAATATGATATACCCTTGCTTTTCTACTTTTTAATAAATGTCCCTTCATTCAATTCCTTAAAAGCAAGATTTAATTCTGCCTTTGTGTTCATGACAATTGGACCACCCCATGCGACACTTTCTTTCAACTTCCTACCAGAAAGAAGTAAGAACCTGGCCTTTTCATCTCCCGTATTAATGACTATTCTATCGCCTTCTCCTAATAATACACCGTTGGGATAACTTATATACTCTTCTTTGTCCACATTGAAGTTAGCTTTCCCTCTTACTAAAAATGCATATGCATTAAAGTCATATGGCAACTCATAAACAAACTCTGAATTGCTATCTAGCTCAACATCAAAGAAACTTGGTTTTGTTTCTATAGCTTCCATGGGACCTATTTTGTCACCATAAGACCCTGCTACAATATGTACTCTAAAGTTATTACCCTCATAAACAGGAACCATATCTTTTGTTATATCCCTATACTTTGGCTCTGTCATTTTATCCTTAGCTGCTAGATTTAACCAAACTTGTACTCCTAGCATCTGAGAACTGGCTTGTGGCATTTCCTGGTGGAGTATCCCAGATCCTGCGGTCATCCACTGACAATCTCCATCCCTAATGACTCCTTTATTGCCTAGACTATCTCCATGCTCTATTTCACCATGTATTAAGTATGTAACTGTTTCAATCCCCCTATGTGGGTGCCAAGGAAATCCTTTTATGTAGTCTTTTGGATCCTTTGAGTCAAAAAAGTCCATCATTAAAAACGGATCAAAGTCTGGAATTTCATCATATCCAAATGTTCTATATAAATATACACCTGCTCCATCTCTTGCTTTTCTACCCATGAAATATCTTTTAATTTTTCTATCCATATAAACATCCTCCTTTTCATGGTATTTACCCAAATAAAGTTACTAATAACAAATGAAAAAGTTGCTATTTCTAGCAACTAGGTTAAGTTTTTTATCCATTTTTTCGATTTAATAATTGGTAACCCAAGTAGTGCTTTTACAACTTCCTCTAAGGTTACAAGTAATACAACTAGATAGATTGGCCACTTTAAAATTAAAGCTCCAATAAATGCCAGTGGTACACCGATTAACCATACAGTACTTAAATCTATCTTCATTGCTATTTTAGTATCTCCACCAGATCGGAGTACTCCAACAATAGCTATTGTATTATATACTCGTATTACAAATGTTAACCCCATCACTATCAATAAGCTTCTTGAAGTATTATATAGATTGGGATCAAGGTTTCTAAATAACTTCAATAGTAAGTCTGGTGTTAATGCCATGACGATTCCTAGTATTAATCCTGATAATGTGGATAATATAATAAATCTTATTGCATAATTAAATGCTGTCTCTTCATCCCCAGCACCTACTTTTGAACCAACCATTACACCACATGCATTAGCTAGTCCTCTAACTATGACAAAGAATATGTTTTGAATAGTATTTGTAAGCTGTACAGCTGCTGTGGCTTCCTCTCCTATTCTTGCATATGCAGCAGCATAGAGTACTTGCCCTAGTGCCCAGAACCCCTCTGTAAGTACTACAGGGTATATGGTCCCAAGATACTTTATTAAAAAATCCTTATGCCAACTCATCAATTCCTTAATATTAGCTGCTAATATACTCTTTGTACCATATATTGAATATAATATTAGAACTATTTCTATTATTCTTGCACTTAGGGTTCCAATTGCAGCACCTGCAACTCCCAATTCAGGGAATCCAAACTTACCGAAGATAAGCAAATAATTAAGAACAGTATTAGTTCCAAATGATATTATGGATACTTTTAAAGGGACACCTGGCCTACCTGTAGTTCTTAAAGCTATGCTAAAAGCAAATGAAATAGCTGTTATAGTATATGATAAGGAAACAATCCTCAGATACTTACTCCCTAATTGTATAACTTCCTGTTCCTTAATAAATAAGCCTAATATTTGGCTCGGGAAGAAAAAAGCTGCTATAGTGAAAATTGTACCTGCAATAAAACTTAAGGTTATGGATAAACCCATTACTTTTTTAATCCCCTTAATATCTTCTTTCCCCCAAAATTGAGAAATGAAAATAGAGGATCCAGAATTAATTCCAAAGGTTATCAATATATACAAGAAAAAAACTTGGTTAGCAAGACCAACTGCAGCTATACTTGCTTGACCAAGACTACTTATCATTAATGTGTCTATCATGTTCAATGATGATGAAATCAAGTTCTGCAATGCTACTGGTACAGCTATTGCTAGCATTGACTTCATAAACATTTTATCTTTTAATAACTCCATTTATGTTGTCTCCTTAAAAAATAATATCCCAATATGTAAGAGTATATCTTAGCATATTGGGATTGATTTGTATAGTGATTATTAAGCTTATAAATCTATACTCCAAATTATAAATAAAAGCTATGCTTGAAGTTTGAAATTATATTCTATAGATTTATTGGTATCTTTTTCTGTAACTGTTACTTTAACAGTATAAGTTAAATCTTTATTTTGAATCGGGTTTCCTTCAATATATATATATATTGATTATCATCAGTTACCATTAAACTAGTACTACCAGTCCATCCACTAATCGTAATCTCTAAATCTTTACTTACTCCAAAAATTGATCCTACTTTATACACAATAGGTAATTTAACTTTTGTATTACCATTATTATTCCCAACACTAAAAACATCTCCTTCATTGCCGGGTGGGAAAACATTATTGTTAGAAACGTAAATAATATCATTAGGTTTATTCAAATCAATTATTTGACCCCACTGAGCATATAAAGATCCATTTCCTTTAATCTTGTAAGTATCCAAGTATTTTGCACCTGAAAAATCTGGTGATTCATACCATCCAATAAATTCTCTTCCATTAATAACTCCTAAATCACTTATATTGATTGTCTCATTCATCAAGCCTGGAATGGAATAATCAGGAATACTTGTTTCGTTAGTAACAAATTGAATACTATATCGGGTTGTGTCAGTACTATCATCATCATCTTCTTCTTCTATTGGTATACTTGAAATCAATACATTTCTTTTTGTTTCAGTATCTTGTGTTTTAGTGTAGAAAAGAGTCTCCCCATCTGCTAAATTAACATTTATTTCCCTAAAATTATTAATTGTATTCAAGAAAGAAACCTCAATATCTAAATTATAACTACCACTAGTCTTTCCAAATCCAAAAGAATCTAAACTTTTGTAAATATTAACACCTAACTTTGTCTCATCATATACCGACGGTTGAGTTGGGTCAGGGACAATATTTGTTATAAAAATGCTATCCCAATCACCTAGTAAAGAATTAACTGGAGTTACTATAAGTTCATCATCAGCTGGGTCTTCATTACCTTTATCATCATATTCATAATGAGATTTAATGAGTCTATTACTTCCGTCAATCTCTTCTATTTTCAATGAATAATAATTATTAGCTAAGTCAGATTGAGTATCAGTAAACTCAGAAATGTACTTTAATTCTCTATTCAAAAAATCAGATACAAGTCTTACATCTTGTTGAGAAAATCCTTTGTTTGTGCTAACACTATAAGATGCTGTTCCAGCAAAAAAAACAGAATAAACAACTTGAGTGACAAGCCCAACTAAAGCCACAGTTAATACTAATTCAATTAAGGTAATTCCTTTTCTTCTTTTCATATTATCATTCTCCCCTAATACTAATTAGTTGGGTTATGCCTATAAGCTTTTATCTCAACACTCATATCTCCAACTAAACCGGACTCCACAACTACAGAACCCTTATATTCTGTTGCTGGAATGCTAATGACTAAATCTGTATCTAAATCTTCTAATATAGTTACCTCAATATCAACATTCGCAACATCAGTGTAAGAGCTAGAATTAATGACAGCTTCACTTTCAGCATTGGCTGTTGTCCTAACACCTGATCTAGTTATATTAATTAATCCAGTATTGAAAATACTAAGCATTGTTGTTGCAATTAATCCTAAAATGCTAAAGACACAACAACTTCAATTAATGTCATTCCCTCTCTTTTTTTCAATTCAACCACCTATCTCACTATTAATTTGAATTTATATAATAACTTCCATAAGCTTCATCTGATAAAGTACTAAATTCGTTTGGTATTTCTGTTTGGATAATCTTGTTCCCTTGTCCTGATTGGCTATAAAATCCCTCACTCTGAATAGATGTATTAGCATAGACTGTAATCATATCAGATATAACAAATCCTCCAATCGCCATTTCAACCTTAGTGGTGTCTATTCCAAGTTTTACATGAGCGTGTGGTGCCAATATAGATCCTCCAATTATTCTGTTCTTATTTTTCCCATTATCATCGGAACTGAATTCAAATTTTTCATCCCCATGATATATCAGGCTTCCATCAATCTCAGAGTCTTTCTTGAAAAGTATATCAACGTCTCCTTGCAAGATATTAATATTCCCTACTAACTTGAAATTTGATATATCTCCATTGGTAAAAACACTTCTATTAGCATCTAAACTCTCACCATAAACATAAATGTTTAATTTATATGTTTTGTTACTAATATCATCTCCTACTGAAGAATTTATATCTCCAATAATATTAGTAGAAGAATTAAGAGTAAGGTAGTCTTTTACATATATATTTACGTCTCCTAAAAGTGTAACATTCCCATTTAAGGTAAGGCTGCCATCTACATGGATATCAGTTGACGTTCCAGATGTTCCAATAGTAGTATTATTTACTGTAGTAAAATTTGTACCACTAATAGTCCATTCTTTAGCTATCGGGTCAGGATTTGTAAAACTAGTCATAGGATATGGCCATTCCATATCTTTGTATTGTTGGGATTTGTCAGGTGGTGCTTGGGAAACATAATTCTCACTAATATATCCAGTTCCATGTCCTTCAGCATTTAAAATTTCCTCTGGGTAATATGTTGGATCTTGATTTAAATACTGAAATAGTTTGCCATCTAAATTTGGAATAAAATACTCTGATGTAGTTAGGCTTCTATTATTGTATATTACCTTCTTAACGGTCTGAAAAACACCACTGTCGTTATTTGGATACTTTGCAGTTGTTGTAATAGTTAAAACATTATTCCCATTAATACTTTCAAAATTTACAGTCAGATTTACTATCCCATCAATACCCACTGATACAGGTTTTCCTCCAGTATAGAGCTTAATGTAATCATTATGTTCATCTATATCTGTTATGGATAATAATTTCTCGTTAAGTGCTTCCCCAATAATATCCGCTCCACTCTTTGCAATATAATAAGCTTGAGTCTTATTCTGATAATAAATAGACTGCTTATTCTCGGTAACCATAAATCCCATGGTGAAAGTAGCAAATATCATTAATACAGCAAATATAATAATTGTAAGGGCTAGGGTTGAACCTTTTCTATTTCTAAGTTTCATTTTTCTCGGGAGTTTGACACTTACATAGTAAAATAATCGCTGAAGCCGTTGAAAAGGCTT
>CAZNTE010000042.1:0-7404 GCA_964575895.1 uncultured Tissierellaceae bacterium
TTAGGCATAAAATCAAACGAGCTATCGCTCATCTATATGCAACTGCCTGTCGCACGAAAAAGAGGTGGAGTAACTTATCCACCTCTAATATATTCCAAATTTCTTATTATCTAAGTCCAGCCTTGCTCTTGCACCATAGGGTATTATATGCATAGGTTGATTATGACCAAAACTTAAGTTACACATAAGAGGTATATTTTCAAGACCGTATTCCAATAATGCCTTTTTGATTACATCCTTGTACTCCTTATAATACTTATTTTGATAGGGTTTTCCAAACACAATACCATTTAGTCTTTCCAATATTTTCTGAGCACCAAAGTTTCTAAGTGAGTATAAGAGATTATCTGGAGACATGGTTTCCTCTGATGTTTCTAGAAATAGAATTGCACCATTAAAATCATCCAAATCTGGCCAGATCTCAGTTCCCTTAGCCATTTCTAGAACATCTATACAACCACCTAAAAGCTGACCTTCAACAATTCCTTCTCCTTGTAAAACTTCATAGCCTTCATTATTTTGCATAAGTTTTTTAAGGTTTCTATTTTCATATAACCACTCTATTCTTTCACCTGACCAATAATCAGAAGCCTCTATATCGCCAAAGCTATCCCCTTCAAAAAAGACCTTTTTTATGTAGTCCAATGTATAAGGATAGATTTCTATGTTTTCTCCAAACTCCCCTAGAATACTTGGTCCATAATAACTTCTAACACCTGCTTTAAACATTATTAGATGGGTTATAGTTGAATCAGAATATCCCATAAATATCTTAGGATTATTCCTAATTACCTCATAATCAATATATGGCAGGAGCCTGATACTGTCATCTCCACCTATACATGAAATAATTGCTTTTATGCTAGGATCTCTAAATGCCTCAATCAAGTCTTCTGCCCTTTTTTTAGGGTTATTATACACATATAAGGACCCCTTTAATGTACTCTCCATTTCAATTACCTTCAAGCCCATATCTTCTAGTCTCTTTTTACCGGTCTCATATCTAAATAATAATTCTCTATCTCCAGCTCCACCCCAAGAAAGGCTAATTGTAGCAATAGTATCTCCTTTTTTTAGTCTGTCTGGAATAATTAACTTCTTCATACATCCATCCCCTCAAATCTATCAATCTATAATTAACATGTCATCATCATCGAATTTCCAGTTATCACTATAGGCAACCTCCCAATAGAATCCATCCGGATCGCTGAAGTATCCTGAATAACCTCCCCAGAATACTATTTGAGGATGTTTGGCAATTACACCACCAGCTTTTTCTGCTTTTTGAATTATACTGTCCACTTCTTCCTTACTCTTGGCATTGTAGGCTAAGGTTATTCTTGAAAAGCCACTTCCCTTTGGGGGATCAGACTTATCAATATCTTCTGCCAATAAGTCCACTGGGTATAACTCTAGCTTCGAGCCTTGGTTGTTGAAGAAAATAATTTCAGGATTATCTTTATCCTCAGTCGTCTGAAACCCTAGACCATCTCTATAAAACTTCACTGACCTTTCCATATTACTAACTCCAAGACATATCAGATTAATTCTATTCATTATGTGCCCCCTATATATCCAATAAAAGATCTTCTAATTTTCTCTTTGGTACATGGTGAACACCATCTTCATCTCTATAGTACTTTATCCCTCTATTCTTATCCAATTCCTCCAACACCACAACTTCCTTTGGCTTCCCAAGGGCTATTACCATAACAATTTCATATTTTTCTGGTATCTCTAGCTCTCTTTTTAATCCTACTTTATCGATAGCACCAAACTGGCATCCTCCATAACCTTTTTCAGTTGCTCCTAATAATATGCTTTGTACTGCTATGCCATGATCCCAGAATATGTTCTTGCTTATATCAGAATCAGATAACATTACAATATAAGCACTTGGTTTTTCTCCTTCTTCTGGACCATTCCAGTCCTTTAGGTACCCTGCCCACTTTATATTACTAAAAACTTTTTCGTTCTTGGCATTTTCTGTTGATAAAATATACTTTAATGGCTGTAAATTAGCTGCAGATGAGGATATCCTGGCCAGATCGATTAGTTCTAGTAACTCTTCCTTACTAACTTTTTCCTCCTGATAAAACCTTCTATATGTCCTATTCTTAAGCACTAACTCCTTTAACATTTTTTAACCCCCTATTTTGATTTCTTTGTCATTGTATATCTCATTATCATTGGAGATATACCAACAGAAAAAACAACCCAGAATATATAAAAAATAATACTATTAAATGTGGAACTGAAGTAATTATTTATTCCTTTTGTAAAAAAAGCTGGCATAACCAATAGTAATGAAGTTATTATTATTGTTAAAGTAATTGGGCTGTGGTTTGTTTTACAATGGCTACATTTGATAGGTTTGTATCCTTTCCATACAGAATTTAGAATTTCTCCATATTTAAATTTATTTTTACACTTCTCACATCTTTGCATTTTTATCCCCCAAAGTTATATTTGTTCTAATTCTTCCTATATGCTCTAGTGATAAAGAATACTAAAGTCATTAATACAATTGAAATGAATATTATAGTTGCATCAATACTTAAATTTGTTCCTTTTATTTGATTATATGCTATGTATAGAAAGAAACCAATCAATTGAACTTTTAAAGAAATTATCATACTTTTTAGATTATGATAAACCTTAGTTTCTACATCTTCTCTTGAAGAAACACTCCATACTTTAGGGTTAATCTGTATTAAAGTTAATCCTATATACATAAGTATGCCAAAGATAGGCATTATAAGTATTTCAGCCTTACTTCCATATCTGGTAATTTCTCCTTGGGCATTGAAATGCCCAGGAATCTTATCTGGCAGGCTTGTATAAGAGGTTATTACATGAAAAATTAGAACTAAAATTATAGTTATCCCTATTAATTCCATGATTCTTTGGAAAGTTGATGTTTCAGTTTTCATCTTTAAAGCTCCTATTAATATATTCTAGAGTATTTCCATCTGCTCTAATTACCTTGTTCTTTTCAATGTATAATGTAAAGTCATCCCCTCTAATTTCTGCAATACCTCCCTTACATTCAATACTTGTTGTATAATTTAACATTCGCTCAAGGGATTTTTGGTTAACATTTTTTACTCGTGAAATAATCTTACAATCGCTAATAGCTCTTTTGAAGAGCTTGAGTTGGATTACTTCAGCATCAGTGGGAACAATCTTTCCCTTAAATTTGTTGCACCTTTTACAGCAAGTAACTAAATTGAAATAATCATCTGTTCCACCTAATGAACGGGGTTGATAATGGTCAAGAGTTATTTGCTTTATCTTCAATAATTTATTGCAATAGTAACACCTTTGAGAATCTCTGAAAAATATATATCTTTTGTCTAAATAGTCCTTTTTCATACAATCATCTTCTTTTAAGCAACTTAATACCACTATAATTCTATCTTTTAATTGCTAAAATCCTAATCTTCAGAGGGTTTAAATGGTTCTATCCCCCTGAGATTGGAGATATAAAACTAAATTCATCTTCATTTTCTAGAACTGTTTTTAAAGATGCTTTATTGTAGTTTAAGGTGTATAGCCCTATGGAATAAATTATTTTTGGGATTCTTAAAATCTTTAACAAGTCCCTTATAGTAGATCCTTCGCTTAGGAAAATAAATCCATCTTCATCCAGTAGCTCAATATCAATAAATGGTCCTGGAAATACCCTAACCTTAATCATATCCAACACCTATATATTTAAAAGATTGGTAATATTTAATTCAGCTATGGTTTCTTCTAGTGGTTTTCCAGATTCTTTGTGCCAACCAAAAGCCTCCCAGTGATTCTTCATCATATCTTCTATTGGCACGATTTTACCTTCTAAGGGGCCTTCTTTTAAAGGTGGATTCCCAGCTATTCTATCATGCATCTTAAAGCTCATTGGTTCAATACCTTCTCTTATGTTAAACATTTGTCTTAGGGTCTGCATCCTTTTACCAATTAACATATAATCATCTGGTGTTATATTCCATCCTGTTGCAGCATTTAAGTAATCAAATAACCTCCAGTTGCTTAATCCTGATATCATGGCAAATAGACAACCCCCTGAGCCATCTACTATCTGCTTTATGCAGCTATTGGCTACAGACTTAATCGCTACTTCACTAGATGGGACATAATTATTTTCTTTTGGTGTTCTCATTTTAACCTTAGGTGCCCATGATACATGTTCCCATAACCTCATGTATGTGTAATATTGTCCTGCTCCAACAGTATGTCTACCCGGTGTTGGATCTGCAGAAAAGTGTATTCCTAGAATTGGGTCTAACCTTGGATCGTGCATCCCTGGTTCTTGACCACCAGCATTGATGGCATATTTTTCTGAGTCTTTTCCTATACTTTCAACAGCTTTCTTAACTCCATCTGCAAGAACATCTCCCAACCCTTCTCTTTTGATCATCTTCTTTGCTAAGGCCACTATTGCTTCTGAATTACCCCAGGTTAATTTTAGACCATCTGTATCCTTCTCAGTTAATATTCCATTCTCGTAACACTCAATGGCATAGGCTATAGTGTTCCCTGCAGATATTGTATCCATAGTTCCCCTATTCATAATCTCATTTATATAGTAGATACTATCTAGATCCTTATTAAGAAGAAGAGCACCAAAACTATTTACTGTTTCATATTCTGGTTTATGAGTTTCTTTAAACTTACCCCTTGTAACATCTGAAACATTGCAGATTCCTCCACATCCTATAACACAAGAGTAGCAATGATATTTTTTTTCTTCTCTTTTTATTATTATATCTGGATTCATATACTTATATTTTGAATAACCAAAATCCTTAATAGACCCATCCCAGTTTTTAACTGGACAATCCCCATTTGGCAATCCAAAGGTGTTTGTAAATATAGTCCCCCATCTTTTCATCATAGGAATACTCATCATTCCATTTAATGGAGAGTAAGTGCTTCCCATATCCATCACCCTACTCATGGTAGGTAACATACTCCCTTTCAGTTTATTAGGAAAACTTGCTTTTTTTACCTTGTTGCCATATTCTTTTGTTATTCTCTTTATTTCCTCTTTATCATTTCCTTCTATTTTTTTATCCCCATCCAGAACAATAGCCTTTAACTTCTTTGAACCCATTACTGCACCAAGTCCAGATCTTCCAGCCATTCTACCTTTGTCATTTGATATTCCGGAGATTAAAGATAGTTTTTCTGCCGCTTCTCCTATAGAGGCAACAGAGCACTTCTTTTTGTCTTTGTGTCTATCAATTAATATTTCCTCAGTTTCAACAGCATCTCTCCCCCAAAGGTCAGATGCATCATAAAGTCTTGGTCCGTTTTTATCAATATGTAAATACACGGGTTTCTCAGATATCCCCTTAAAGAATATTCCATCATACCCACATTGTTTAATGGCTGGGGATAGATTACCTCCACAATTTGAGTCCCCCCATCCCCCAGTTAAGGGAGATTTGGCAACTGCTAGCCACCTTCCCGTAACTACGCTCCCTGTTCCGGTTAATAGTCCACTAACAAATCCTAATATATTATCTGGTCCTAGAGGATCTGCTTTTGGAGGAATGTTCTTGTAGAGGTAATATGCTCCAAGACCAACCCCTGATAAAAAATTCTCGTAAATTTTATCTGGTATATCTTCTTCGAAAATATTTCCAGAAGTTAAATCAACCATTAAAACTTTTCCCATATAACCCTTCATTTGATATTCCCCTCTCTTTAGGCTCTAATCAAATCTATATAAGTTGAGTCCTACTTCCTCGTTAAAACTTCTATCAACTTCTCCTTCTATAGACTCTATTAAAATTTCTCCTGTTGCACTGATTATACCTCTTGAAAAATGTCCTCCCCAAATCTTGTAATCCTTATCCCCTAAATTTACGTGAAGGTGTAAATATGTTTCACCATTCATAGTAGAAATATTTCCTGACAAGGTTGTTATTTCAAAATCTCCTTTTAACTCCACTGAATGATATTTCTTAATACTGGTTTCAAACAATCCTATGGTTGCTTCACCTACTGCACCTATTCCTTTTAACCAACCTAGCTTTATATTCTGTTCAGTACAAAACTCCTTAAGAGTTTCTACTATTTTCTCCCCTTTATCTAATCTCATTACATATTTATCTCCAAATTTCTTAAAATCCATAGATAGCTCCTTTCATAAATTTTTATTCAATAACGACTTGCTGCAAATTAGTTGAATAGGTAGATCTTTATATACTATTTTCCCATATTTTTATCTCTTTAACCTAATTCTATGATTCCTACTCTCATTTTACCATTTATTTACTTCTTTTTCCCATATGTGGTAATTTTTTAAACACTTCTTATAATTAATAATATTAGAATCCTAGTATATTACACTTATTTTATCCTCATCCTGCTTTCTATAAAATACATAGGATATCAATGAAGTAGAATATTTTACAAAAAAGAGCAACCATTATCAATGATCACTCATATTTAAATAAATTCTAATATTAATAATTATTCACCTATTACTCAAGTCCAAACAAATGAATTAATGCCCAGTGGACTCTCCTTTGCCAATCGAACTCAGTGTGCTCTGCACCAATTATCCAATGGGCTTCAATATTTCCTTTTGTAGGGTCATATTTACTTAGAATGCACTCTACTACCCTATCAAAGGACTTATCTAAAAAGCTTTCTTTCGTTCCCATATCTATCCACATTCGACTTTTAAGTATAGTATCCTGGTACTTATTAACAGTCTGAATATTTGTTCTTGTACCCCACCAAAATGAAGGGGATATTATTCCTAACTTTCCAAACACATCTGGATTGCAAAATCCTATATTAAAGGTTACTAATCCTCCCATTGATGATCCCATTAGTCCCGTATCTTCTGGGTTGGGTAAGGTTCTTAAGCTTGAATCAACAAAAGGCTTTAGTTCCTCTATAAGAAACCTTTCATAGAGTTTTCCCTTCCCCTTAATTCTATCTCTTTTATATCTACCATCAGTATGAGCATACTCACTTAGTCTTTCCTCTTGCATATTGTCAATTCCAATAATTATAAGTTCTCTAATCATTCCCTTATTAACCAGCCAATCACACACTTCATGTACCATCCACCCCACACCTGCATAAGCTCTTTCACCATCAAAAATATTCTGACCATCATGCATATATAACACAGGGTATGATTTTTCAGGGACATCAAAATAGCTTGATGGTAAATATATATTAATCTCCCTAGTGTTGTTTAGAAAATTTGATGGAAATTCCTTAATTTTAAGCATTCGTTCACTCATTTACTCCTTCATCTCCTCAGTAATTGTAAATTAATAATTAATCTTATCAACTTTCTCTTCCATAGTTTACATTATTTAACCCTTTTTATCCTCTTTTTTCATCCTTTTTGATCCTTATTACTCATATTTTACC
>CAZNTE010000043.1:0-7391 GCA_964575895.1 uncultured Tissierellaceae bacterium
CACTATTTGCAATGTGTTTCAGGGTTTTATTTTGTTTCAACTGTCAAACTTGGGAATATAAATCCTACTAAATTGCAAGTATTTTTTCAGTTTGGAGCTTTATAAATATGGGGGATGTTGACAAATCTAAAAAAAGTTGATAATATATAACCACAGGCCCCGGGGGTAGGGGGTAGTATAAATGAAAGGATGATATTATGGCTTCAGAAAAGATAACCCTTAATATAGAAGGAATGACTTGTGCAGCTTGTTCTGCTAGAATTGAAAAATCTTTAGGCAAGTTAGATGGTGTTCAGGAAGTAAATGTAAACCTTCTAGCTAACAAAGCTACAATAGTAATAGATAGTGAAAAATTAACTAAAAAAAATCTTGTGGACACTATTCATAAAACCGGTTATGAAGTCCCCTTGGAGAGAAGAACAATACTTGTTCAAGGGATGACATGTGCAGCCTGTTCTGCTAGAGTTGAAAAAGCTCTTAATAAAATAGAGGGAGTAGAAAAGGCACATGTTAACTTATCTAATAATAAAGCAACTGTTGAATTTTCAACCGGCCTAATAGAGGATAGTCAATTAATTGCAGTAATAGAAAAGACAGGATATGGAGCCGAAATAGAAAAAGAAGCAAATCTTGATCGGGAGAAGGAACTTAGAGAAAAAGAAATAAAGTCTCTAAAATATTCTTTTATAGTTTCATTGATTTTAACAATACCTCTGTTTTCAGCTATGTTTTTCCATATGGCTGGTCAAATGAATATTTTAACCAATGGATATTTTCAGTGGGCATTGGCAACTCCAGTACAGTTTATAATTGGATATAGGTTCTACAAGGGAGCATATAATGCCCTAAGGGGTGGTGGAGCTAATATGGATGTATTAGTATCCCTTGGGACCAGTGCTGCATACTTCTTTAGTATCTATAATCTGTTTAATCATGTTCATGAATATTACTTTGAAGCATCTGCAGTAATTATAACTCTGATCGTACTTGGCAAGCTATTTGAAGCCATTGCAAAGGGTAAAACCTCTGAAGCAATTAAGAAACTAATGGGTCTACAGCCAAAAACAGCCACCGTCATTAGAGATGGAGTTGAAATGGACTTGGCAATTGAAGATCTTGTAATAGGGGATATTATTGTTGTAAAACCTGGGGAGAGAGTACCAGTAGACGGAGTAATGGTGGATGGAAGCTCATCCCTGGATGAATCAATGATAACTGGTGAGAGTATACCTGTTGATAAGAAGGTAGGCGATAATGTAATAGGGGCAACGATTAATAAGTATGGTGCTTTTAAATTTGAAGCTACAAAGATAGGCAAAGATACCGTTCTTTCCCAGATAATAAAACTTGTGGAAGATGCCCAAGGATCAAAAGCTCCAGTTCAAAGATTGGCAGATAAGATATCTGGAATCTTTGTACCAATTGTATTGGTTATAGCCCTTTTAACCATAGGTGCTTTTGCACTTCTGGGGGATGTTAATTCTGGGTTAATTAACGCTGTGGCAGTTTTAGTAATTGCTTGTCCATGTGCATTAGGTCTTGCAACACCTACTGCCATAATGGTTGGAACAGGTAAAGGTGCTGAAAATGGTATATTAATAAAGTCTGGAGAACACCTAGAGAAGACCCATAAAATGGATACAATAATCTTTGATAAAACTGGTACAATCACTAAAGGAGAACCTGATGTAACAGATATTGTGCTCCTAAGCGAACTGGATGAAGATGAAGTTCTAAGAATAGCAGCATCTGTGGAAAAAACATCTGAACATCCACTAGGACAGGCAATTGTTAAAAAAGCTCAAAATAAACTAATAAAGTTGAGCGAAGCAAATAGTTTTTCAGCCATTCCTGGAAAGGGACTAATCTCAGATTTTGAGGGGATGAAGGTATTAATTGGAAATCGAAAACTTATGAGTGAAAATTCAATAGATATATCAATAGGAGAAGAAAAAGTCAATGAGCTAGAAGATGAAGGAAAGACAGCAATGATGGTAGCAATAGACAATAAACTAGAGGCCATTATCGCCGTAGCTGATCAAATCAAGGAAACGTCTCAAAAGGCTATAGAAAAATTAGAATCAATGGGTCTTGAAGTATATATGATAACTGGTGACAATCAAAGAACTGCTAATGCAATTGCAAAACAGGTGGGTATAAAAAATGTACTAGCTGATGTATTGCCAGAGAATAAGGCATCGAAGGTGGAAGAACTAAAAGCTGAAGGGAAAAATGTTGGAATGGTTGGAGATGGAATTAATGATGCTCCTGCTCTAGCTGCAGCTAATGTTGGTTTTGCAATAGGTACAGGTACTGATGTAGCCATGGAAGCAGCTGATATAACCCTAATGCGAGGAGATTTAAATGGAGTTGTAACTGCTATAAGACTGAGCCATAAGACAATGAAAACAATAAAGCAAAACTTGTTCTGGGCTTTCTTTTACAATACTGTGGGAATACCTGTAGCTGCATTAGGTTTTTTAAACCCAATGATAGCCGGAGCAGCTATGGCTTTTAGTTCAGTTTCAGTTGTATCAAATTCATTAAGATTGAAAAAATTTGAATAAAGGAGAGAGTATAATGGAAAAAACATTACATGTAGTAGGTATGAGTTGCGGTCATTGTGAAATGGCAGTAAAGAAAGCATTAAGTTCAGTAGAAGGTGTTTCGCAAGTACTAGTAGACCTAAAAACAGGAAAAGTAAGTGTGGCTGGGGAAAACTTAAATGATAATATTTTAAAGGAAGTAGTAGATGATGCAGGCTATGATGTAGTAACCATAGAATAGAGGTGGATAAATGAACCAGGGGAAAGAGACGGCTTTAAGTAAATTAAAAACAGTAAGAGGCCAAGTGGATGGAATAATCAGAATGATAGAAGACGACAGATACTGTGTCGATATCTCAACTCAGATCCTTTCCATAATTGGATTACTGAAGAAGGCGAATATTGATGTACTAAATGGACATATTAGAACCTGTGTAGCAGATGCCATTCTTCAAGGAGAAGATCAAGGGGATGCAAAGATTGAAGAGATTATTAACATAATAGATAAGTATATTAAATAGTTGAAAGTATAACTTCCCAAGGAGGAAGTTATACTTTTTTTTGCTTTGGGTAATAACATATTGAAAATTGTAGAAAAATTTAATATAATTAAATAAAGGTCAGAGAAGGTCAAAATATTGGAGATGAGATTATGGAATATAAAGATTATTATAAAATACTGGGAGTTGAAAAATCTGCCAGTCAAGATGAAATAAAAAAAGTATATAGAAAACTAGCAAAGAAGTATCATCCCGATTTAAATCCAGGAGATAATGCTGCCCAGGAAAAGTTTAAAGAGGTAAGCGAAGCCTATGAGGTCTTAAGTGATGAAACCAAGAGAAAACAATATGATCAATTTGGCCAATACGGATTCTCAAATGGTCAACAGTTTGACCCTTCTCAATTTGGAAATTTTGGCGGTGGGAATTATTCATACTCTTCAAATGGAGCAGGTGATTTCAGTGATTTCTTTAATTTGATTTTTGGATCATCAAGAGGGGGAGGATTTGACATAAATGATTTATTTAGTGGAGCAAGAGGAGGTAGAAGACAAGCTAAACCTCAAAGGCAATCATATGAAACTAACTTAGTTGTAGCTATGAAGGAAGGTTTCGAAGGATCCAACAAGGAAGTTTCATTAAATATTGGGGGTTCCATAAAGAATATTACAGTTAAGATTCCCAAAGGAATAACTCCTGGAAAGAAGATAAAGGTTAAAGGAGATAAGTGGGGTATTGATGGAGACATTCTCTTTAAGATAGATTTTCATAGCGAAGAGGGCTTAAGCTTAGAGGGTCTTGATATAACACAAAGAGTTGAAATTTTACCATGGGAAGCAGCTTTAGGTGAAAAGATAATAATATCAACCTTAAGGGGTAGGATTAAAGTTGATATACCAAAAGGGACTAGTGGTAATAAGAGGATGAGATTAGTAAAAAAAGGATATGAAGATCTTAAGGGAAATAGCGGAGATTTGTATTTAGATATTCACATAGTCAATCCCCCCAGTTTAAGTATTGAAGAACTTAAATTATATGAAAAATTAAAAGAACTAAATGATTATAATCCAAGAAAGGGATAGAGGAGGAGTAAAAAATGGATTATAGTAAATTTACTCAAAAGAGCATGGAGGCAATACAGGAATCTCAAAATATTGCAACTGAAATGGGAAATCCTGAGTTGACGGATATTCACCTACTATATGGTTTGACACTCAATAAGGAGGGACTTATTTCAAGAGTTTTATCTCTCATGGAAGTACAAGTGGAGAACTTTAAATCTTCCATTAATAGGTCCATAGAGAAACTACCAAAACAATCAGGTGGAAGCATTTATGCTGGTAGAAATTATTCCAAAATTATTCAAGAATCTGAGATCGAGGCAAAGAATTTTAAAGATGAATACATTGGAGTTGAACACTTATTTCTAAGTTTAATAACAAACAAAGGATCTACAGCGACAAAAGATATACTAAAGGATTTTAATATTACTAGAGATAATTTTCTCCAAGCCCTAATGAAGGTCAGAGGAAGTCAAACTATTACTTCTGATAATCCTGAGGAAACTTACGAAGCCTTAAATAGATTTGGCAGAGATTTAGTTGAAGATGCTAGGAAGGGGAAAATTGATCCTGTTATAGGAAGAGATCCAGAAATTAGAAATGTTATAAGAATCTTATCAAGAAGAACTAAGAACAATCCAGTGCTCATTGGAGATCCTGGTGTAGGGAAAACAGCCATTGTGGAGGGTTTAGCCCAAAGAATCGTCAATGGAGATGTGCCAGAAGGTTTAAAAGAGAAAACAATATTTGCATTGGATATGGGAGCCCTTATAGCTGGGGCAAAATATAGAGGTGAATTTGAAGAAAGGCTTAAAGCTGTACTTTCAGAGATACAGAAATCTGAGGGTAAGATACTATTATTTATAGATGAAATCCACAATATTGTTGGGGCTGGAAGAGCTGAAGGTTCCATGGATGCTGGTAATTTATTAAAACCCATGCTTGCAAGGGGTGAACTTCATACCATCGGTGCAACAACTTTGGATGAGTACAGAAAGTATATAGAAAAGGATGCTGCACTGGAGAGAAGATTTCAAAAAGTAATAGTGACTGAACCATCTGTGGAGGATACAATTTCCATATTAAGAGGATTAAAGGAAAAGTATGAAATACATCATGGAATTAGAATCTCTGATAATGCGGTAATCGCTGCAGCCACACTTTCAGACAGATATATATCAGATAGATTTCTACCTGATAAAGCAATTGACCTAATGGATGAAGCTTCAGCAATGATTCGAACTGAGATAGATTCAATGCCAATAGAAATTGATGAGGTTAGGAGAAAAGTACTTCAACTTGAAATTGAAAAGGCTGCACTTAGTAAGGAGAAGGATGATAACTCAAGAATAAGATTAGAAAAACTCAACGCTCAGTTACAAGAACTAAAAGAGACTTTGGATATCCTTAAAGCTCAATGGGAAGAAGAAAAGAAAGACATCCTATCTGAAAAAGAAATCAAAGAGAATATAGAAAAAGTTAAGAGGGAAATTGAAGATGCTGAGAGAAAGTACGATCTTGAAAAACTTTCGAAACTAAAGTATGGTACTTTAGTTGAACTAGAAAAGAGATTAGTTGAAGCTCAGACAAAGGATAAGGACAAGGAAAGGATGCTTAAGGAAGAAGTAACTGAAGAAGAAATAGCTCAGGTTGTATCTAAGTGGACTGGTATCCCCCTAACCAAGTTGTTGGCAACTGAAAGAGATAAACTACTAAGTCTTGGTGATATCCTCCATAAGAGGGTTATAGGTCAAAATGAAGCAGTGGATTCTGTTGTTGATGCTGTTATTAGAGCAAGAGCTGGATTAAAGGACATTAATAAGCCTATTGGTAGTTTTATATTCTTAGGTCCAACTGGAGTAGGTAAAACAGAATTATCCAAGGCACTAACTCAGAGCCTATTTGATGATGAGAAGAATTTGATTAGAATAGATATGAGTGAGTATATGGAGAAACACTCAGTTTCAAGATTAGTAGGTGCTCCTCCAGGATATGTAGGATATGATGAAGGAGGACAATTAACAGAAGCTGTGAGAAGAAAACCCTATAGTGTTGTATTGTTTGATGAAATTGAAAAAGCACATCCTGATGTTTTTAATATCTTGCTTCAAGTATTAGATGATGGAAGATTAACAGACAACCAAGGAAGGACTGTTGACTTTAAAAATACAGTGATTATAATGACCTCAAATATTGGATCAGCTATGTTATTAGAAGGTTTGACAGAAGATGGGGAAATTGAAGAATCTACAAGAGTTCTGGTAATGAATGAGATGAAAAGAGTCTTTAAACCAGAGTTTTTAAATAGAATTGATGAAGTAGTAATGTTTAAACCTCTACAAAAAGATGAGATATTTATGATAATTGATCTACAGCTTGATGATATTGTAAGAAGGCTAAAAGACAGAAATATAAAAGTTAATGTTTCTGGTGCTGCTAAAGAATTAATTCTCTATAGATCTTATTCTCTTCAGTATGGAGCAAGGCCAGTTAAGAGATTCATTCAGAAAGAACTAGAAACTATTATTAGTAAATTAATTATTGAAGGTAGAGTTAAGGATGGAGATGAAATAAATATCATAGTGGAAAATGGCGATTTAAAAGCAAGTATATGATACAAGAAAGACACCTTAAGTGGTGTCTTTCTTGCACTATTGTCTCCAGAAGGTTTTACACTCAGCTTTATCGTCAATATTAAACTGAATTATGTCGCCTAAAAATTCTAAATCAAGATCTTTGTCCCAGGGAACTTTTATGGTTTCCTTAGATAGCTCATAACCTAGTTCCAAGGCTCTATCCTTGAATTTTCTTAAGGCTGCTTTTTCAGGACCTATTGACATGTGTTTTTTAGCAAAACTAAACCCTATAATGTAAGTTCCGTGATCAGTAAACATGGGTTGATTCCAACCAATTTTAGGTTCTAGTTTAGGATAATTTTTAAATATCCAAGAAATCATATCTTCTACTCTTTTCCTATTTGAATGATTTTCTATTTTATTTAATACTTCTTTAAAGTAATCCATAATCTTCCTCCACTCATAAACTAATTACTATATATTTACTCAAAAAAAGAAGAAGATAAACAAAGAACAGTCCTTAAAAAATAAGGACTGTTCTTCTATGTAGCCGTGCACCCATTTTTGGCTATCCTATTCCGAGCGTTACTTAAATAGTTAGCTCGAGCCAGGCTTACCCACGGCACACGGAAAATTTCACTTATCGCTGCTTCCTTCCGGACCTGACGAGGTTCATGAGTTTCCGTTGCGTGGGACCCAACCGTCAAC
>CAZNTE010000044.1:0-6591 GCA_964575895.1 uncultured Tissierellaceae bacterium
ACGATTAAGTTTATTAGGTTTGATGATTAGTTCAATTTGCTATTGCAATTTAAGTTAAAAAAAATACTACTAATTAGAAATATTTTATCAAATCCTATTGACAATAGTACTAACTAGTAATATAATTAGGTCATGGATAATAAAAAAAGTTATGGAAAAGAAAATGATTTAAATTTAAAAACAGTTATTGCCTTAAACAGAAGTTTTCAATCAGTACGAAAAAGAGAATTGAAAACAATCAAGAAAGGGGGATTAACTTTAGCACAATTTGGTGTTCTAGAAGTTCTTTATCACAAGGGTGATTTGAGAATTTGTGATATCATAGAAAAGACACTTTCTACCGGTGGAAATATGACAGTAGTAATAGATAATCTCTTAAAAGATGGATTCGTTGTTAGACACCCAGACCCCAATGATGGAAGGGCAAGTCTAATAGGTATATCAAATAAGGGAATAGGTATTATAGAGGAAATATTTCCCGAGCATGTTGAAAATATTGGAGCAATATTAAGTCCTTTGACCAGTGAAGAAAAACAACTATTAATAGATCTCTTAAAGAAAGTGAGTTCTGGCGTGGAATAACCTCGCCATATATTTTAATATTATAGTACTAATTAGTAATAAAGGGATAATTTAATAATCCTTAATATATATAAAACAAAATAAAAGGAGTGTATTTAAAATGAGTAATGTTAAATTAGCAGTAGTATATTATAGTATGGGTGGATCAAACTACCAATTGGCAAAATGGGCAGAAGAAGGAGCTAAGGAATTAGGAGCTGAGGTAAGATTAGTTAAGGTTCAAGAGTTAGCGCCACAATCTGTTATAGACAGCAACCCAGCTTGGAAGGAATTTGTTGAATCTACAAAAGATGTACCACTTGTTAAGAATGATGATATTGAGTGGGCAGATGCAATAATCTTTAGTACACCAACTAGATTTGGTGTTATGGCATCTCAGATGAAGCAATTCCTGGATACTACTGGTGGATTATGGGCACAGGGTAAAACAGTGAATAAAGTAGTTAGTGCCATGACATCAGCACAAAATCCTCACGGTGGCCAGGAGGCAACTCTTTTGTCACTATATACAATGATGTATCACTGGGGAGCATTAGTTGTAACACCAGGATATACTGATCCTGTAGTATTCCAGGCAGGTGGTAATCCTTATGGTACTAGTGTTTCTATAGACCAAGATGGTAAAATGATTGAGGATGTTGAAGCTGCTGTTAAGTATCAAGCTAAGAGGGTAATAAGTGTCGCTGAAACATTTAAAAAAGGAAGCAAATAAAACAGATTAATAAATATACTGAAGCCTTTGTGTTAAACACAAGGGCTTCAAAATTTTTTAAGTATAGTATATAAGTTATAGGAGGATTAATTAGTGGTAAGCCATATTTAATGATATAATTACTTAAGAGATATTTTTACAAATTGATCAGAAATATTTAAAACATTCATTTTATAACAAAGGAAAGGTGATAGTATGACTATATTAGAAAAGGGAAATTATCAACATCAAATGCCTACACAGAATCCATTTGTTGCTTCTATGCATCATCTGGACTACTTTCCCAAGGGAAATGGAAAGATGGGGCCTTACTTAATGAAGAAAGAGAATCAGGGATTTAACCTAAAAGCTGATTGGAGGATGTATTATGGTGAAAATGTACCTGGTTTTCCAGCTCATCCCCACAGAGGTTTTGAAACTGTGACTATAGTTACAGAAGGTATGGTTGATCATACAGATGGTCTTGGATCTAGAGGAAGATATGGGAATGGTGATGTTCAATGGATGACTGCTGGTAAAGGATTGCAGCATTGTGAGATGTTCCCTTTGCTTAATGAAGATAAGGAAAATACACTGGAGCTATTTCAGGTATGGTTGAGTCTTGATCATAAAAGTAGGATGGTTGAGCCTGACTATAAGATGCTATGGAATGAAGATATTCCAAGAATATCCTTGGGAGAAGATAATAAACAAGTGAGGATTACTCTTATCGCTGGAGAGTTAATGGATAAGGTTGCTGTTAAACCAACTAAGGATTCCTGGGCAAATAAAAAGGATAACAAGCTTTCAATTCAATTGATTGAAATGGACCCAGGATCAGAGTATGAATTGCCAGCAGTATCATCCACACTAAAAAGATCAATATATAATTATTCTAATGGGGTTTTATCTATTTTAGGGGAAGAATTAAAGATGAAGATGTATATGTTCCTAACTGCAGCAGAAACTACAATAGTAACCAACAACTCCAGTGATACTGTCAAGTTACTGCTCTTAGAATCAGAACCTATAAATGAGCCTATTCTTGCATATGGACCATTTGTAATGACCACAAAAGAGGAAATAAGACAGGCATATGAAGATTACCAAGAGACACAATTTGGAGGGTGGCCATTTCCAAAAGCCGAAGTTGTCTTACCAAAAGAAATGGGAAGATTTGCTGAATATCCTGATGGAAGAGTTGAAAAGCCTTAATAAGCAAATTAATTTAATAGATATACAAGAGTTACCCTGCAAAATTTGCATCATGCAAATTTTGCAGGGTGTTTTTTTGTAAAAAATATTATTTAAAATTATAGATTTATTTAAAATGTCTAAACTCAGTGATTTACAATTTGTCTAAAACTTGGCTTGTAATTTGCATATAATACTATTGAACTTATTATTGAACTAGTAATTTATATAGGAAGGAGAGTAGTTGAAAGCGTTAACCTTATATTGGCAATACTACTGATTAAAAAGAGGAGGATATTATGAAATTTGAAATTATTGATGGTCTTACTACAATTGGCCTTGACTCAGCAGTTACATTAGCTTTCGCAGCGGCATTATTACTTATTGGTTACTTTGTTAAAAACAAGGTAAAATTACTGGATAAATACTGTATACCAGCTCCAGTAATCGGCGGATTCTTATTTATGTTTGTTACTTGGATTGGTCATTTAACAGGAACATTTTCTTTTACATTTGAAAATATATTCCAAAATGCATTTATGCTTGCTTTCTTTACTACAGTTGGACTTGGTGCCAGCTACAAGCTACTAGTTAAGGGTGGAAAATTACTTATTGTATATTGGTTAGTTGCAGGTGTTGTGTCAATTCTACAAAATACTATGGGTATAGCAATATCAAAAGTTATTAGTCTTGAAGCGCCATATGCATTACTTGCCAGTGCAATATCAATGATTGGTGGTCATGGAGCAGCTTTATCCTATGGAAATACATTTGGTGAAATGGGGTATGAAGTTGCACCACTAGTTGGAGCTGCTGCTGCAACCTTTGGACTTATCTCAGCGGTTTTAATAGGTGGACCTTTGGGTAGAAGACTTATTGAAAAGTATAACTTAAAGCCTGAAGAAGATTCTTCATTTGATACATCAGTAACTGATATAAATGTTAGCTCCGGTAAGAAACTAAGTCATCTTGATATAATAAAGAATGTATCAGCTATTTTAATTTGTATGGCTTTTGGAACGGTTATAGCAGGATGGATCAGTACATTAATCGGTATGGGCTTCCCATCATATGTTGGAGCCATGTTTGTAGCGGTTATTCTTAGAAATGTTAACGAAAAGCTTCACCTGTATAGATTTGATTTTGCTCTTGTAGATGAAATTGGAAATGTTATGCTAAGCTTATACCTATCATTAGCACTGATGACTTTAAAACTTTGGGAGTTACAGGGACTAATTGGCGGAGTTGCTATAGTTGTCTTTTCACAAGTTCTGATGTTATCTTTACTTGGATACTTTGTTGTTTTCAGAATCCTTGGGAAAAACTACGATGCAGCAGTTATGGTGGCAGGTCTTGCAGGCCATGGATTAGGAGCTACACCATCTGCCATTGTTAATATGACAGCTGTAAACGAAAAGTATGGCATGAGTAGAAAAGCAATGATGATTGTACCAATAGTAGGTGCTTTCTTAGTTGATGTTATTTATCAGCCACAGACAATTTGGTTTATTAAAACCTTTGTTGAAAATATTAAGTAAGTTAAAAACAGGAGGTAGTTATGAGAAAATTAATGGAATGTGTACCAAATTTTAGTGAAGGTAGAAATGAAGCGGTTGTTGAACAAATAGTTGATGAGGCAAGAAAAATTGAAGGAATTACTATTCTTGACTACTCATCAGATAAGGACCACAATAGAACAGTTCTAACTATGATTGGATCACCAGAAGTTATTAAAGAAGCAGCAATAAACACTGCAAAGAAAGCTGCGGAACTAATTAATATGGAGGAACATGAAGGTGCTCATCCAAGAATGGGAGCTACTGATGTTATTCCTTTTACACCAGTTTCTAATGTTACTATTGCTGAGTGTGTTGAGGTTGCAAAGGAAGTTGGAGCTGAATTAGGGAGTTGGGGAATTCCTGTTTATCTATATGAAGATGCTTGCACTAAGGAAGACAGAAGAAACCTGGCATCAGTAAGAAAAGGACAGTATGAAGGATTCTTTGAAAAAATTAAAGATGAAAACTGGGTTCCTGATTTTGGACCACATGAAATGAACCCAAAAAGCGGTGCAACTGCTGTAGGAGCAAGAGTACCTTTGGTTGCATTTAACATAAATCTTGATACACCAAATGTTGAAATAGCTGATAAGATTGCTAAGAAAATCAGACATTTAGGTGGCGGATTAAGATATGTAAAGGCTATTGGATTGAAGCTTGAAGAGAGAAATCAAACTCAAGTATCCATGAACCTAGTAAACTACGAAAAATCATCAGTATATCAAGCCTTCGAAATGGTGAAGATGGAAGCTAGAAGATATGGAGTTAATGTTGTGGGTAGTGAAGTAATTGGAACTATTCCAATGAAATCTCTATTGGATGTAGCTGAGTACTATCTTCAAATAGAAGGATTTGGTATTGATCAAATACTTGAAAAGAGATTACTAGACCAACAATAAAAAAAGGGCTTGCTATTTAGCAAGTCCTTGAATTTAGAAAACTTTAAATTAATAAACTGAGGAGGATAAGAATGGACTACAAGAATATTATGGAGTTAATTATGGATACTGATGATGTTACAGTGGGTGGAGGAAGTGCATCAGCCTTATCTGGAGCCCTAGCATGTGGCTTAATTGGTATGGTGTGTAAGCTATCTACTAAGAAAGACTATGGATTATCAGCACAGGAGCAGTTAGCATATGCTAATGAACTAGAGGAAATTAGAGAAAAACTACTTTCAGGAATAGTTGATGATGCCAATGCCTATGGAGTAATAATTGATGCATATAAGTTACCAAAAGAAACAGATGAAGAAAAAGAATTGAGAAAGAAAGCCATTGCTAATGCTGGTATTGTTGGTGCAACAGCTCCTATGGAAAATGCTAAACTATGCAGAAGAGTTTATGATATTGGAGTTTTTCTTAAAGGAAAGACTAATCCAAACTGCCTATCTGACCTGGTAATAGGGTATAAGTTGGCTAAAGTTGGTACTAATGGATGTATTATAAATATTGATGCTAATTTACCATTAGTTAAAGATGAAATTAAAATTGAAGAATTCAACACTGCAATGAAAGAGTTAAAAATAGACTAATATCCTAAAAACTATTAAGGATTGGTGCAAATATGAAGGAAAAGATAATAAAAAAAGAAGAATTCTTAACAACCAAGTGGGCAGGGGGAGAAACTACACAGTTATTCATATATCCTGAGGAATCTGATTTCTCAAAACGCGACTTTCTATTTAGAATATCATCAGCTACTTTTACATCCACAGAATCCCAGTTCTCAAATTTTGAAGGATTTCAAAGATACATCCTTCCCTTGGAGGGTAACCTTAAGATTTTTCACAAGGGGTTATACAATAGAGATTTAAAAGAGTATGATGTGGAATACTTTGATGGGGGATGGATCACATTTTCTAAGAATACTATAGATTGTAGGGATTATAACTATATCCTTAAGTCTGGAAGTAAGGCAACTATGCAGATTCTTAGTGAAGGAGATTTGATTGAGTTAAATGCCTCATCAGTTTGTACTTTATTCTCCAAGAATGATTTTGAACTTAGTTCCATAAAAGTAGCAGCAGAAAAGAGAGTTGATGGATTTTCATTATATGTCATAGAAGCAGATGAATACCAAAAAGTAAAAATAAGTAGATCCAGTTCTCCTGTAATTTTCACATTATTCAAGGTGGACTAATACTAAAGTATTTCTGCATTTAATTTTTTATTAAATCAAAATATTTAAAATAATTGAAAAATAAGTGTTGACTTATATTTCAATTAGGTTGTATAATCAGTTTTAATATGTTAAAGCAATTAGGAAAAGAAAAATACTTATATTTGTTTCTAGAGAGCTGATGTTTGGTGAAAATCAGTATCAAATACGTATTCAATACTAGTTTCCTAGCAGTATAGCCCAAAGCGTAAGCAAGTAGGTTATAACGGTTGCCACCGTTACATGGCTACCGGATGATAGTCCGGGATAAGGCAGCTTGCTGCAAATTAGGGTGGTACCACGAATTAATATCCTTCGTCCCTATAGATGATATCTATAGAGACGAGGGATTTTTTATGTGTGCCAGGCATGGCACTAATCTAGCTAGTGAAAGTCTAGCCACGG
>CAZNTE010000045.1:0-5875 GCA_964575895.1 uncultured Tissierellaceae bacterium
GAGGTGTTTTTGTTTATTTCAACCGAGAATGCAATTATGCAAGATTCTCAATTATTTAGGATGACTTAGACAGGGTATAAACTAATTTAGGAGGGATGATAATGAATGGATATAATGGTAGGATGCTTTTTATCAATTTAACAACTAGAGAGGTAGTAGAAGAAGTACTAACTGAAGAAATGGTTAATCTTTACATAGGTGGATATGGAATAGGGGCTAAGATTTTATATGATAGGATGAAATCTGGAGCTGATCCTTTGGGAGAAGAAAACATACTTGGATTTATAACGGGTCTTACAAATGCTACAAAGGCTATGTATGGGGGAAGATTCACCATGGTACATAAATCACCAGTTACTGGTGGATGGAATGATTCTAACTCAGGTGGATATTTTGGACCTGAGCTCAAAAAAGCAGGGTTTGATGCACTCTTTATATCAGGTAAGTCTCATAAGCCTGTATATATATGGATTAATGAAGGAAGGGTTGAAATCCTGGATGCTTCTGAAATATGGGGAATGGATACCAAAGAGGTATGGGATGCGCTAAAGAAAAAGCACAATGAGGTTCAAGCTAAAATTATTGCTATTGGGCCATCTGGAGAGAGATTATCCCTATTGGCATGTCCGATCAATGATGGGCATAGAGCTCCAGGAAGAGGTGGTGGAGGAGCTGTAATGGGGTCAAAAAACCTTAAGGCTATACTTGTTAGGGGAACAGGTGAAGTAAAAATTCATAATAAAGAAAGATTAAATGAAATTAATAAACTTGTTATAAAGAACATGAAAGAGCTTCCAGCAACCAAGGCATTTAGTCAGTATGGCACGGGAAATTCCACGCCAAGTGCAGCCTTAAGTGGAGATAGTCCAGTAATGAATTGGAAAGGCGTTGGAGTAATAGATTATGGGGAAGAAAACGCCAAGGCTTTATGGGCTAGAAACATGGATAAGTATAGGACCAAAAAATATGCCTGTGCCAGTTGTCCCTTAGGCTGTGGTGCAGAATATGAAGTAAATGAAGGAAAGTGGCCTGTAGGACAAACTGAAAGACCAGAATATGAAACATCCTCAGCCTTTGGGTCAACTTTACTATGTGGTGATATGGATGTTGTAATAAAGGCTAATGATTTATGTAACAAATACGGGATGGATACCATTTCTGCTGGAATGACAATCGCCTGGGCCATGGAATGCTATGAAGAGGGAGTCTTATCAAAAGAAGAGCTTGATGGAGTTGATCTTACTTGGGGAAATGGGGAAGCAATCATTGAAATCCTAGAAAAAATGGTTGATGGAGATGGAGTTGGAAGTGTACTAGCCAATGGATCCCTATATGCATCAAAGTATTTTGGCAAGGGAGGAGAATTCTTACAGACTGCATCGGGAATAGAACTGCCCATGCATGATCCAAGATATGCACCAGGGCTTGCTAGAACCTATCAATATGATCCAACCCCTGGTAGACATGTAAAGGGTGGACTTGGCTCCTTGCAAATGGGTGGAAAAGAGACTAAGCCAAAGTATGACTATGAAGGAACTGGGGAACAAGATGTGGATCTAACAGCAGCTAGAGAGATACTAAACGTTGGAGGCTTTTGCTTATTTTCAAGATTTGGGATTACTGACCCAGGAATAATTGATGACTACATTGAAGCTGTAACCGGCATGGAGTTTAAAAAGGATGACAGAATAAGAACTGGACTAAGAATTTATGCATTAAGACATGCATTTAACTTAAGAGAAGGAATTCAACCAAAGGATATGTTTTTAACTCAAAGAGCAGTTGGAAAACCACCATTAAAGGATGGACCACTTAAGGATGTTGAAGTTGATGTGGACTTACTAGGCAGGAATTTCTTCAATCAATTAGGTTGGGATCCAATAACTGGTATGATGTCTAAAGAATTTTTAGAGGATATAAAGGGTATGGATAATGTTATTAGTGAGATGTATAAGTAATAGGAGGAACTTTTGTGGAATTAAATGGGAGATATTTAAGGAACAAAAACCTAATCTCAGATGAAGAACAGAAGATACTTAAGGACAAGACCGTTGCAGTTATTGGAGCTGGTGGTTTAGGAGGATACATTTGCGAGGCTTTAACCAGAATTGGCATTGGCAGACTCATAATTATTGATGGAGATGTTTTCGAAGTGACGAACCTGAATAGGCAAAGATTTGCGACAGAATCAAATATTGGCTTACCTAAAGCTCGAGTGGTTAGAGAAGGGTTAAAGGATATTAATTCTGAAATTATAATTGGGGCATTTGAAATTGTAATTAATGAGCAGAATGCCATGGACTTACTTAAGGATGCAGATATTGTTATAGATGCTGTTGATAATATTCCCAGTAGAATTATGTTGCAGAATGTGTGTGAAAAATTGGATATTCCCCTGGTACATGGAGCAATAGGAGGGTGGTATGGACAGGTTACAGTAGTTTATCCTGGAGATAGGACCCTGTCTAGACTATATCCAGATGAGAATGTGAAAGGGGTGGAAACCACTTTAGGCAATCCTTCCTTTACACCTATGCTTATTGCATCCTATGAAGTATCTCAAGCTATAAAGGTACTACTAAACAGAGGAGAAATACTAAGGAACAAGATGATATATTTTGACCTCCTTAACGATCAAATAGTACAGTTGGATATATAGAGAGGGCTAGTTTAGTGCCCTCTCTTCTTGCGTTGAAAAAACTTGACATTAGCGGAGTATAGTAATAAAATAATGAAGTAAAAAAATCTTATATTTGGGGGATGAGAATGATGAAAAGTGAAATGTGTTATGTAATTCCAAAAGAGAATCACAACAAAGAGGATTTAATTAATATACTTAATTCTAATCCCCAGATTAAATTCGTATCACTAGGTGGAGTGGATTTAATCGGCCATGAGACTGAAGAAAAAATACCGGTGAAAGTGTTTCTTGATGACTTAGATCTGTTCCTTGGAGGAATAGCAGTTCAGACTGATGGATCATCAGTTTACCTACCTAAAATAGCATCCCTGGACAATGCAAAAATAGATATGAAAAGTGACCTTGAGGCAAATTGGTTTGTGGACTACAATCACGATAACATTGATGAAGAAACCAATAGACCAATAGGAAGTTTGAAAATACCATGCTTTCTATATCATGATGGGCTACCTGTTGACTCTAGGTATATTCTAAAAAACTCAGTTGAATATTTTGAGAAAAGAATTGAATCTCTACTAAGAACCTACCCCGAGAAGGCTAGAGATTATGGATTTGATGTCGATGATATAAAAAGAGTTCATGTGACCGCTGCAACAGAATTGGAATTCTGGGTTAGAACTCCAAATGATGAAAGGGATTTGGAAGAATTATCAACTTCCCAGGAGTTAAATGAACAGTATTGGGCAAAGACTAGAGGACCAGTTAGAACTTCCCTAGAGAATACATTACTGTTCATGGAAAAGTATGGCATGGAGCCAGAAATGGGCCACAAGGAAGTAGGCGGAGTTAAGGCTAGAATGCATGCAGATGGTTCTTTTTCAGGAATCATGGAGCAGCTTGAGATTGACTGGAAATATTCTACCGCTTTAAATACTGGAGATAACGAAATCTTCCTTAAGAAGATTATAAAGGAAGAGTTCAGAAAAAATGGTATGGATGTAACCTTCTTGGCAAAACCTATACCTGGTGTAGCTGGAAGTGGTGAACATACTCATATTGGAGTTGCCATAGAACTGAATTCAGGTAAACGTGTTAATCTCTTCCACCCAACTAAGAAGCATTTTCTTAGCCCCATAGGATATGGATCAATTATGGGGATACTCAAGAACTATGAGATAATGAATCCCTTTATAACATCTTCAAATGAAGCCTTTAAAAGGTTAAAGAAAGGATTTGAAGCACCTATTTGTATAGTTACCTCCCTGGGAAGAAGTATAGAGATTCCTTCAAGAAATAGAACTATTCTTATAGGTCTAATAAGAGATGAAAATAACCCCTTGGCAACTAGATTTGAATTAAGATCACCAAATCCACACACAAATACTTTTTTATGTATAGCTACTATGCTTATGAGTATGGCAGATGGTATTGACCATGTGTTTTCAGAGAATAGGGATGAGGATTCCTTGCTTAAAGAACTATCCAAAGCTCCTGAAGATAGTGGAATCTATCTAGAAAAAGGAAGGGCTTATAGAAGCGAAGTAAATGTATTTGATGATTTTACTGATGAACAAAGGGACAATTACTTTGGGAAAGTTCCTCAGACTGTTTATGAAAATATTTCAGCTTTTGATTATTATCCTGAAAAATTGAAAGTGCTCACTCAAGGGAATGTTTTTAGGGAGGCGATTCTGGAAAGTTATAGATCTGCAGCACTAAATAAATGGATTACAGAAATTGAGCATAGGATTCTACCTGATTTTTCCAAGGAAATAAGAGGATACAAGGCTCTTCATGATCCAAGTAATGCATCTGACTTAGATATCTCCAACTGGCTAGCTATTAGAGATTTGAGAGTTGAGCTCTTGAAGGATAGCTTAAGTAGAGTATCCTTGTTTACAGCAATAAGAGAGAGTATTAAGAGTGAAGACTATGAGAGAGTCTCTGATTTACAAAAAGAAGTTTATAAGAAAATGGATAATCTAAGAATGCTATATACACATTACAAAAGAAATATATTAGATATTTAAATGTTTCAATATTTTTCTAAAAAAGGTTGTGTGACTTTATATATTATGATATATTGTTATTATGTTAACGATATAACTTAACAACTAAAATATCATTAACCTTCCCCTCGAGAACTACCCATAGTGAGAAGCTATTCTCATTGTCGGTAGTTCTTTTTTGTTTTAATTACTAGATAAGTACTAACTATTATTTATCAATTAAAGGCATAATACTCTTGTATTGAGGTATATATTAACATAGGGAATTCTTTAATTTGAATAAGTGTATTTATTTAGGTTAAAATGGAATTAAGTCACATTAAAGGAGAGACATTATGGATTCTATACTGGAGATAATAAAAAATAATTATGTTGTTCCACTGGTTCTCTTGATAGGAATTTTTTTAGTAAGACCCATACTAAATAACATTACAAAAAGTAGATTTAAAAGACAGAATCTAGGGAATTGGATTACGATCTATATATTAATTCTATTTGTACTTATTTACTACCAAAATGAAGCATGGCTATTCTATATTTTAATATCATTTGGGTCTTTTGTTATTAATCTTAATCTAATAATTGTAAGTTTTTTAATTTTGACACTGGCTTATCATATTTCAAGATTATTAACCAAGGATTTATTGCCAGGTGTGTATAGAAAGTACAATCTTGAAATTGGAGTACAGTATACATTTAATAGATTGCTGCATTATTTAATAATGGTAACCGCATTTATGTTTACAATATCTGCCCTGAGAATTGAGATGGGATCTTTAGCTGTATTTGCTGGCTTTCTTGGTGTTGGTATTGGTTTTGGACTGCAGAATATAACATCCAACTTCATTTCAGGAATCATACTCCTATTTGAAAGACCTATAAAGATTGGAGATAGGGTTGTGGTAAATAATATTGTAGGAGATGTGGAAAAGATAAATATGAGAGCCACAATAATACGATCAGTAAATAATGAGAGAATAATAGTACCAAATTCTTATTTTCTTCAAGAACATGTCATAAATAGATCCTATGAATCTCTTGAAATGAGGCTAGTTATTCCAGTGGGAGCATCCTATGGATCAGATCCTGATAAGGTAAGAGAAGTATTATTAAAAGTTGCTAGGGAAGAAGCAGATGAAAATTCATTTGTTCTTCTAGAACCAAAACCCTTTTTGAACACTCTCGCCACTTATAGAAGTGGGAGATTCCTGATTCATAGTCTTGT
>CAZNTE010000046.1:0-5020 GCA_964575895.1 uncultured Tissierellaceae bacterium
CATCTCCTACCTACAGAGGAAGGAGTATTCTTACCAAGAGATTTTGATAAATAATGTGTATTATAATTAACATCTTTAGTATTATTTTGGAAAAAAGGTTGAAACTAGGGGGACTAATCTATATAATAATACTGTTAATGCCGACATCTATTTTAGAGTTGGACAAGTTAGTTCAGTAGCAAAAAAAATACGACCGGTATCCATATGGAACCTGAGCGGAGGGAAAAAATTGAAGAGAAAAAGTGTAAATGTAAGAAAGTTAACCATAATTGGTGTCCTGGGAGCAATATCTGTAGTCCTGGGTATGACACCTTTAGGATTTATCCCAGTTGGACCTACAAGAGCTACCATAATGCATATTCCAGTAATTATAGGAGCTATTATGGAAGGACCAATTGTAGGTGGTTTAGTGGGGTTAATCTTTGGTATGTTTAGTATATACCAGGCAATTACAGCACCAACACCAGTGAGTTTTGTATTCTTGAATCCATTGGTATCGGTACTGCCAAGAATATTAATTGGTATAACCTCCTACTATGCCTACAAGGCTTTAAATAAGTTAGGAAATAGAAAGACCATCTACTTATTATATGTAATATGGGCAGGGATCATATATTATTTAGTAAGAGGAACATACTCAAATATAGTTGAATTTACATCAATTTGGATGGTATTAATAAACGTAGTTTTATTGCTTGTTACATTTGGAATGGTCTATATAACAGCAACAAAGCTCAAAGATAAGTCTTTGGATACTGTTGTGGCAGCTGTAATTGGAACTCTTACAAATACAGTATTGGTACTTAGTATGATCTATCTACTATATGCTGAGAGGTTTGTAATGGCAATAGGGCAGGATGTAGAATTTGCAAGAAAAGTAATCTTTGGAATTGGAGTTACAAATGGAATTCCAGAGTCAATAATAGCAGTAATTATAGTTACAAGTGTTGTAAGTGCATTGAAGAAGAGAAAATAGGATAGAAGGTGACAATTTGTTATTAGTAATAGATGTAGGGAATACAAATATCGTATTTGGTGCATATGAAGGTAAAATACTTAAATATGATTGGAGGATCTCAACTGATAAGGAAAAGACATCTGATGAATATGGTCTTCTCTTTGATCAAATGTTTAATTATCATAGGATAGATAGACATAGTGTTGATGATATTATAATTTCATCAGTTGTACCAACACTTATGCATACTCTTCCAGCCATGAGTCAGAGATATTTTAAGAAGGACCCCATAGTAATTGGTCCAGGAGTCAAAACTGGAATGAATATTAAGTATGATAATCCTAAGGAAGTGGGTGCAGATAGGATAGTAAATGCTGTAGCAGCATACGAGAAATATGGTGGACCAGTTATAATTGTTGATTTTGGTACCGCTAATACTTTCTGCTATGTCAATAAAGAAGGAGAATACCTGGGTGGAGTTATAACACCAGGTATTAAAATATCAGCTGAAGCATTATTTTTAAGAACGGCAAAACTACCAAAGGTTGAAATAGTCAAGCCAGAAAAGGTAATAGCTAGAAATACAATAGGAAGCATACAATCAGGACTGGTTTATGGATATATTGGTATGGTTGACTCCATTATTGAAAGAATGATGGAAGAAATGGGAGTAAGAAAAGAAGAAGTAAAAGTTGTAGCAACTGGTGGTTTTTCAACATTAATTGCCAGTGAGAGTAAGTACATTCAGTATAATGATAAATTCTTGACCTTGGAAGGACTTAGGATTATATATGAAAGAAACAAGTAAGTGGCTAAAGCTACTTACTTTTGTTATGGAGTGTGTGGTTTAAATGAAAATCGGCAATATAAAGTTAGAAAACAACTTGATTCTAGCTCCTATGGCAGGAGTTACAGATCTGCCTTTTAGATTAATATGTAAGGAGATGGGGGCAGGGTTAGTTGTAAGTGAAATGGTAAGTGCCAAAGGAATGTACTATAATGATGAAAAAACCCATGAATTGACTGCCATAGAAGAGGGAGAAAGACCTGTAGCTCTTCAGATATTTGGTTCAGATCCTTATATAATGGAAGAGGTCGTCAGGAAGAAATTAAATTCAAGGGATGATTTTGATATCATCGATATAAACATGGGGTGTCCTGCACCAAAGATTGTAAAAAATGGTGATGGTTCGGCACTTATGAAGGATCCCAAATTAGCCAATAAAGTAATTGAAAGTGTTGTTAAGGCATCAAATAAACCAGTAACAGTTAAAATTAGGATGGGATGGGACAAGGACAATATTAATGGAGTACAAATTGCTGGAATGGCTGAACAAGCTGGTGTTAGCGCAGTAACTGTTCATGGTAGAACAAGAGATATGTTTTATGCTGGATCGGCAAATTGGGATTATATTAAAAAAGTTAAGGACTCTGTTAAAATTCCTGTTATTGGAAATGGTGATGTGTTCACTCCTGATGATGTTATTAGAATGATGGATATGACTAATTGTGATGGAGTAGCCATAGGAAGAGGAGTTATGGGTAATCCATGGATATTCAAAAGAAGTCTTGAATTAATTAATGGAAAGAAAAATGAAGCTCCAGGCTACGATGAAGTAATCTCTATGGCCATCAGACATTTGGAATTGGAATGCAGCTTTAAAGGTGATTCTATGGGTGTTAGGGAAATGAGAAAACAACTAGCTTGGTATTTAAAGGGCATGAGAGAATCCAATGAGGTCAAGAACAGGATAAATACCATGAAAGATAAGAGTGAAATTATAGAACTATTACTTGAGTACAAATACAAACTTAGTAAAATCCTATAATACTTGACAATAAAGGTAGCCTTGATTATAATATGTTGCATACAATAAGGAAAACATGACATACAAATGGGTAGTAAAACCCTTGAAATACAGATAATATCAGGGCTTGCCCTATTAATTTATGAAGGAGAGAGTTGAATGACTGAAAAAGATGTTTTTTTAACCCCGGAGGGTTTAAAGAAAGTGGAACTAGAGCTGGAAGAATCTAAAATCGTTAAGAGGAAGGAAGTTGCTGAAAGAATTAAGCAAGCCTTAGCCTTTGGTGATATTAGTGAGAACTCTGAGTATGATCAAGCAAAGAACGAGCAAGCTAAACTTGAAGAGAGGATAGCTAAATTAGAAGCTATTCTTAGAAATGCTAAATTAATAGACGAGGATGATATAACAACTGATGTTGTTGGTGTTGGATCAAAAGTAGCTGTTTTAGATGTGGAATATGAAGAAGAAATGGAATATACAATTGTTGGTTCTGCAGAGGCTAACCCTTATGAGGGGAAGATTTCCAATGAATCTCCAGTGGGAAAGGCATTACTTGGAAGTAAAGCCGGCGATGTAATAGATGTTTTAGTACCAGATGGAGTTTTAAAATACAAGGTAATCAGAATAACAAGATAATTCAAGGAGGGGACATTATGCAAAGTGGAGAACAAAGTTTAAATGAAATGCTATTAATTAGAAGGGATAAGCTATCCAAGCTTATTGAAAAAGGCAAAAACCCTTTCCTTGTAGAAAAATTTGATTTCACTCATTATAGTACCCAAATTAAAGATGATTTTGAGCAATTGGAAAATCAAGAGGTTACAGTTGCTGGAAGGATTATGACAAGAAGAGGACACGGTAAGGTTAGTTTTATGGACTTACAGGATTCTAAAGGAAGAATCCAGATATTTGCTAAACAGGATGTTATTGGCGAGGATGAGTATGAAGATCTTTCATTCTTAGATCTTGGAGATATAATTGGTGTAAGTGGTAAAGTATTCAAGACTAAGACAGGTGAGATATCCATAAGGGCTGAAAAAATTCTATTAATGACCAAATCATTGCAAATTCTCCCAGATAAATTCCATGGTTTGAAAGATCAAGACTTGAGATATAGACAAAGATATGTGGATTTGATTGTAAACCCAGAAGTTAAGGATACTTTTATATTAAGAACAAAGATGATAAAAGCTGTCAGAGAATACTTAGACAATAAGGATTTTCTTGAAGTTGAAACACCAATTTTAAGTCCAATTGCAGGTGGAGCTAATGCTAGACCATTTGCAACCCATCATAATGCTTTAGATATAGACATGTATCTTAGAATTGCTAATGAATTGTACTTAAAAAGACTTATAGTAGGTGGATTTGAAAAGGTTTATGAAATGGGAAGAATGTTTAGAAATGAAGGAATGAGTCCAAAACACAATCCAGAATTTACTAACATTGAATTATACCAGGCTTATGTTGACTACGAAGAAATGATGACTTTAACAGAAGAGTTATTCGCATATGTGGCTGAAAAGGCATTGGGAACTAAGGTAATAAACTACCAAGGGACAGAAATAAATCTTACTCCACCATGGCAAAGAATGGATATGACTGAAGCTGTTAAGAAGTATACTGGAGTAGATTTTGGTCAAATCGAATCTGATGAAGAGGCTAGAGCTATTGCAAAAGCAAAAGGATTAGAAGTAGATAAGAATAAGACTAGGGGTCACATTATATCTGAAATGTTTGAGGAATTTGTTGAAAAACATCTAATTCAACCGATTTTCATAACAGGTCATCCTGTTGAAATTTCACCTTTAGCAAAGAGAAATCCAGATGATCCAAGAATAACAAATAGATTTGAAGCATTTATTAATACTTGGGAATTAGCTAATGCTTTCTCTGAGTTAAACGATCCTATTGACCAAAGAGAGAGATTTGAGGAACAAGTTAAACAAAAAGACTCAGGAGATGATGAAGCTCATCCAATGGACAATGATTTTATCAATGCTATAGAAGTGGGCTTGCCACCTACTGGAGGACTGGGAATAGGAATTGACAGAATGATAATACTTTATACAAACCAACCAAGTATTAGAGATATTCTATTCTTCCCAACCATGAAACCAGTGGAAGAATAGGTATAAGTAAATAAAAGTATAATGAATATTGTATAAGAATTTGGTGGCAGATTATCTGCCACCTTTATTTGTGCGACAGGCAGTTGCATATAGATGAGCGATAGCTCGTTTGATTTTATGCC
>CAZNTE010000047.1:0-3402 GCA_964575895.1 uncultured Tissierellaceae bacterium
CTTATTTTGGACAAACTTTATTGTAAATGGACAAACTTAATTATTAATTTACAAATTAATCTACAGTAACTACATCTCTCTTCTGTTGTCCATAGCACGTGCCAATGTAATTTCATCAAAATACTCCAAGTCTCCACCAACTGGTATGCCATGAGCTATCCTTGTAACTTTTACTCCCAGTGGCTTTATTAGCTTAGATATAAATAGTGCTGTTGCTTCTCCTTCTACAGTAGGATTAGTTGCAACGACTACTTCCTTTACTTCATCAGAACCTAAACGATTTAGTAGCTCCTTTATTCTTATATCTTGTGGCCCCATATTTTCCATGGGTGAAATTACACCATGTAATACATGATATAACCCCTTGTATTCCTTGCTTTTTTCCATGGCAATAATGTCTCTAGGTCCTTCAACTACACAGATAAGAGCTTTATCCCTGGAATCATTCTTACAAATATGGCAGATATTCTTATCTGTTAGATTGCCACAAACCTCACAGAAGTTTATCTTATCTTTAGCTTCAATTATTGCCGAAGCTAACTTTTCTACTTCTTGCTTATCCATATCTAGTACATGATATGCCAATCTTTGAGCAGACTTTCTTCCTATTCCTGGAAGCTTTGAAAACTGATCTATTAGATTTGCAATTGGTAAGGCATAATAATCCATAATATTTCCTCCCTATCTTACAGGCCTGGGATATTCATGCCTCCAGTGACTTTCTTCATTTCATTTGCAGAAAAATCTTCTGCCTTTCTAAGGGCTTCATTAACTGCTGCCATAACTAAATCCTGTAACATTTCTACATCTTCAGGATCTACTACTGATGGGTCAATTTCAATATCTAGAACTTCTTTTTTTCCATTAACTACAACTTTAATTGCACCACCACCTGCTGTAGCTTCAATCTCTGTTGCATCAATTTGTGCTTGGAGTTCTTCCATTTTCTTTTGCATTTTCTGCATTTGTTTCATCATATTATTCATATTTCCACCCATTCCTGGGTATCCACCTCTTGCCATTTTTAATTACCTCCTTATTTTATCTCAACAATGCCTTCACCAAAAAAGTCTAAAACCTCTTTTGTTGGGTCTTCATTGTTATTATTTGCTTTATTAGATTCACTTATTTGTGAATTTAGACAACTTTTCATAATAACCATTAGTTCAATACTTTGACCATAGAATTCACTTAGTAGTCCCTCTAAAAACGATTTGTTTTGTGGAGAGCTAACTGCATCTTTATGGAATTCAAAACCATCTTTATAAGATAAGGTTACCCTATTATGCTCAATTTTTTCTAACTCGCCTTCCATTGCCAGCGCGTAAATATTGATTTTTCTTGATTTAATTAGCTGCATAACCTTTGGCCAAGATTTCTTGACATTCTCAAAGTTTAAATCTTCACTACTATTACTAGACATTTCATTAATAATAGATGTTTTTAATTCTTCTTTTCTCTCTTCTACTTTTTGTAAAGGTTCTTTATTGGTTTTAATATCCTTTGGTACTTCTACTATTTGTTTTGTACTTGAAACAGGTTTTGTAGTTATTCCCTCTTCCAGTTTCCTTACTCTTTCTTCTAAAGTCAACTCCTCTGTCAAATTAACCAATCTTATTACTGCCATTTCAAATATAATCTTTGGTTGTGTACTCCACTTCATTGAATGCTCAGCTTCAGTTAATATGTTCAGACTTCTTAGAATCAGGGGTAGTGAAATATTTCTGCTTTGTTCTTGATAATCAACAATTTCACCCCAGTCTATTAGGGAATCAGGATTATCCGATGTTTTAACTATCATCAAATTTCTATAGTGATGTATTGTGTCCTTAAGAAATTGAGAAATATCTTTACCTTCTTGTATTATATGATTCACCATTTTTATGCTTGATTCCATATCATTATATATAATTGAATCACACATCTTGAACAATAATGAATTATCAGCAATTCCAAGTATCTTTATAGCATCATCATATGTAATTTCTTTATCATTATATGATATGCATTGATCCAGCAAACTTAATGCATCCCTCATAGCTCCATCAGAGTTCTTAGCTATTAAATCAAATACCTTCTTTTCAATATTCAAACTCATACTATCTGCAATTTTCACCATATTATCAATGATCTCTTTACTCTTTAATCTTTTAAAATCAAATCTTTGGCACCTTGAAAGAATAGTGTGTGGTAATCTTTCAGGCTCTGTTGTTGCGAGTAAAAATAATAGATGTTTTGGAGGCTCTTCTAGAGTTTTTAATAAGGCATTAAATGCTTCATTAGTAAGCATATGAACCTCATCTATTATATATACCTTGTATTTAGCTTTTGATGGAGGATAAATTACCTTTTCCTTAAGTTCTCTGATGTCTTCAATTTTTCTGTTACTAGCTGCATCCATCTCAATAACATCCATAATGGACTCGTCTAGTATTCCTCTACAAATCTCACACTTATTGCAGGGATTCCCCTCTATAGGGTCCAGACAGTTAACTGCCCTTGAGAAAACCTTAGCTGCAGATGTTTTTCCAGTACCCCTAGTTCCAGAAAATAAGTAAGCATGACCAATATTACCCTTGGATACTTGATTCTTAAGTATTGTGGTTATATGTTCCTGACCTAATAATTCATCAAATGTTTTAGGTCTAAATTTTCTATATAATGCTTGATACATATTCATCATCCTAACTCCGTAGTATACCTTATTATATCAAAAAAGTAGTTTAATAACACTATAAAAACTAAAAAGGGCCAGTTGGCCCTATAATAATTCAGATATTAAGTTCTCAGCTTCTCCATCTTCTGGAAATCTATTTAACTCTTTTTTAGAAAACAACAAGTTATCATCTACTTTTACTTCAAATACCCCACCTGAAGAAGGCTGTATTATAACTTCGCCCACATTATTCTTATGCTTATTTAATACATTCTCTGCCAGAGCAACTGCTCTTCCTAAATATCCTCAAGATGTACAATACTCAATATAAACTTTCTTCATAAACTTATCCTCCTTAATATCAAGTTGTTATAGTAAATACCCCTTAATAATTGTTTTATGCAATTTTTTAGCAGTGATATGCTCAGATAAATAGCTGTCATTGACATAGTTAACATTTTATTCTATAATATAGTTCTATGAGATATGGAGAGATGGCTGAGCTGGTCGAAGGCGCACGACTGGAAATCGTGTAGGCGTTAATAGCGTCTCGAGGGTTCGAATCCCTCTCTCTCCGCCATTACCGTGCTAGATGGGGAGGTAGCGGTGCCCTGTAACCTGCAACCCGCTATAGCAGGATTGAATTCCCATTCTCGGCTTCATATTGTGGGGTCTGCCTTAGACAAGTAGTGTTGACGGTTGGGTCCCACGCAACGGAAACTCATGAACCTCGTCAGGTCCGGAAG